>CAZPQU010000004.1:0-162327 GCA_964589075.1 uncultured Candidatus Izemoplasmatales bacterium
AACCCGCGATCTTCGGTGTGACAGACCGACATGTTAACCGCTACACCACTGGACCCTTGTTCCTAATGCTTTAGTATTATAACATAATGATTTTTCTAATGCAATAGATATTATACTACTTTTTTATAACTTTTTACTATTCTCTTTTTATATAAAACTAGGTTATAATTTCCAAGATAAAAGGAATAAATATTATTCCTTTTATCTTAATTATCCGTTAAGGAATATCATCATAACACGATTAACTACAAGAACATCCAAAATCTCTACACTCATCATCCCGCTTGGTACGATCTTAAGACTTCCCCAATTAATGCACTTCATATATTCTTCCTTAGTATGTCTAGTGGAGGCTGATACATATTGTACATAATGATGCCATAAACTATAATGTATACGAATTTTGTGAAATCATTCCGGATTATCTCTTTATCATAGTTAAATTAAATGTAGATTTGGATACAATCAGAAGTAATACTGATTAGTTAATCATTTCGTCTGATAGTTTACACTTATCGAATTTTTTCACTAATGCTTTAAATTTATTTAATGATTCTACGTTTTTCGAAATGTTGTACTCAACTAAATATATCTTAGCAAGTTCATAATCTGATTCAATTCTTGAAGCAATTTCCTTTGCATTTTCAATAAGTATCAGGTCATTCTCAACTGATGCTTTAAATAATAATCCTCTAAGCTCCATAGTTTCATTATGGCTTTCCTTAGCGCTTTTAAGTGATTTTTCCAAATCAGCATCCCATGATAGATCATTTGCATGATTGAATATTGCTAGTTGATAGTAGTACTCCGCGACATTTGATTGTTCCTCAGTCTGGTCAAACAACAGTCTCGCTTTTTCAAGATATTGTTTTGCTTCGTTCAAATTATTAGTCTCTATGAGCACTTTTGCAATTCCCAAGTTGCTTACACCAATTTCGCTCTTCAAATCAAATTCCTCTGAGATTTCTTTAGCTTCATTATAGTGAGTAATAGATTTATCATATATACCTAACTCCAGCTCAAGATCTGCTAAGTTTATGTTTGCAATACATTGCTGATAAGACATCTTAGACTTAATCGCTTTATCAATAGACTCTTCAAAGAGAGGTTTGGCCTTCGAAAATAAACCTTTTTCCATATAGAAAACTCCCAAATTTATTGCAGCTGATAAATAATTTTTCGCATTTGATATTTTAAGTGAAGCCTCTATTGCTGTTTCTAGATATGTAAATGATTTTGCAACTTCTCCTGATGCATGATAAACAACACCCAAATTGGTTGATATTTTTGAGGCAACTAGTAAATTATTAGTTAGTTTTGCGTAATCATATCCTTTATTTAGATAGTAAATAGCGTCTTCTAGTTTTCCTTTCATAAAGGAAGCAATTCCTGCGTAACTCATTGTTTCCGCTAAAGCAGAGTAATCTCTCGTTCTTGTTAAAATCTCTTCTGACTCTTTTACAATATCAATAACATCTAATCTACCTGTCATTAAGTAAACTACGCATTTAATTTGTAAAAGTCGACCGAACAAGTTATTAGTTTTTCCTATTTCATTTTCAAGTGAAGAAATAAGTGATAAGCATTCTTCAAATTTCGACTGTTCCATGTATAACTTAGCTTTGAGCAACCCATATTCTAGTCTGTCTTCAATTTTAACTACAGTTGGTTCCATTTTAGTAATCTCAGTTTCAGCAAAATCAAAGTTAGACATGCTAAGGTATATCCTAACTTTCCTTAAATGAGCTTCAACAGATAAGGTTTGTACTTTTCCTTTTTCAAGTTTTATTACTTTCTCAAAATACACCAGAGCAGTCTCATATCTGAAATCCACGTGATTTTGAACTGCATACTTGTAATAATATTTTTTGGCTAATCTATAAATACCAGCTTTTTCATAATGATACCCTATGATTTCATTCATTTTAGTTGTAGATTTATCTAAGGCTCTTGCTAATTCGCTGTGAATTTCTTTTTTTCTACTGTTAAGCATATTATCGTATATGGTAGTCTGAATCACCTTTTGTTTAAAAGCATATCTTTCATCGCTTTCATCCGATATTTTAGTAGAGAACCTAAACTCAATCAACTCTTTTGATGTGAGATCAGTTAGAACTGACTCATCAAAGTCAACTACATTTCTAATCAACGCTAGATTAAACTCACTACCTATTACTGATGCAATTCTAAGTAGCTCTAATCCATTTTTGTCAATACTTTCAACCCTATTTAGAACTAATGTTTCAAGTGATTTTGGTAGTTTCTCTATCGCAGTTTTATCTAGGTATAGTAATTCATCTCTTTCTATCAATAAGTTTTCTCTTTTAATTTTCTTCATAATCTCATTAATAAATTGTGGAATACCCTTTGATAATTCATGAATCTCTTTGACAGAGTCATCATCCAATATTTTTTCAGAACCAGCTAAAACTAACTCTTTGGTTTGTTCAAAACTAAACGGCACCAACTTTATCAGTTTTTCAGTTCCTTCTATTTTGGTTTCCGATATCATGATGATTTTTTGATCACATTCCTTTAAATTTACTAGAGTCTCAACAGATTCAATATCTGATGAGTCTGCATCATCCAAAACAATCAATACTTCTTGTCTCTTTGAGAGAAATGTAAAGAATAGTGATACTTGCTTCAGCAGCTCATCTCTCAAATCATCATAACTCATAGAGTTAATTATTGCTTCATGCTCTTCGTCTTTACTTAGCCCAAGAACTAATGCTAAGAAGTTATAGTTCCTAATAACATCTTCCTCCGAGACATCAATTAGAATGTAATCCAAAAATGATCTAAGCCTATTTGTTTTCACTCTCACCGAGTCGTTAAATCTAATATTTAAAATAGTTGAAATTATCACAGACAATCCGCTAAAAGGTCTATCTTTGTAGATCGAGTTAGATTCTGCCCAGATAACTCTCACTTTACTACTAAGACCCTTCAAATACTCTCTTACTAATGTAGTCTTCCCAACTCCTACTTCTCCTAAAACATTAACCGTAGTTGTTTTATTTTCAAATGTTGATTCTAGATTTGAAAGTTCCTTTTCTCTTTTAACAATATCTTTATCTAATGCGATTGATCGGTTAATACTTATTACTTTATAAGCATCTACAGGGAATTCCTTATTTTTAAGTATTAGTTTTCTATTTTCTGAATAGTGAATGTATTCTCTCGTCTCTTCAAAAATGCTTTTTGAAACAAGTATTTCACCAGGTTTAGACTTCCCTTGTAATCTTTGAGCAGTGTTTACAACATCTCCTATAACTGTATAATCTTTGGTATAAAGGTTCCCAACCTGACCAGTAACCACAGACCCATAATTAAGTCCAATTGTTAAATTGATTTTTACATCATACTTTGATAATACTTCTAATGAGTACTCATTAATTCTTTTCATCATCTCCATAGCACATTTTAGAGCTCTGTCAACATCGTCTGAGTGTGAAGTCTCCGCACCAAACAAGATCATAACGCAGTCTCCAATGTACTTATCAACACTTCCTTTTAGCTCATATACTGGTGTTGTCACATACTGAAAAGTATCATTAATTATTTTCCTAGCTACTTCAGAATCTAGTTGTTCTGACAACTTTGTGAACCCCGAGATGTCTGCAAACATCACAGCTACATTTTTCCTAGTCTCCTCAAGATTCTTGATTACCTTGCTCTTAGAAACTAGTTCTTCCCCGCAGTGCAGGCAAAAACGTGCTAACACTGGATTCTCTTTTCCACATGAATTACAGAGTTGATCAAACTTAACTCCACAAACTTTACAGTGTGTTGCGCCTTCCTTATTCAGTTTGTAACCACAGTTAAAACAAATCATAAAATACCCCCAGATTTAGTTTGATTCACAAAATAAAATTTAGTAGCGAAATTGTTAGTGATAAAATTGAATATACATATCTATTATGCTATCATTATAATACATTAGGGAGTAGTTTATATACTTTTTGATGAAAGTAATGTAATGATAATAGCAAACTCACTGAAAGGTGAGGACGCAAAGCCATGGGTCTAAAGACGATAAGTCAATGACTGCCAGGTTGCCAACACATTCAGTTATTTTGAATAGGCTCCCTGGAGGGAGCTTTTTATATTGTTACGGAAATTGGAGGAATTAAAATGAAAAAACTTGTTGTTATTCTCATAGCACTATTACTAACATTTAGTTTCAGTGTTGATTCTTTTGCAAAAGGTGAAAAAAAGAATTCATCTGAATCAAATGAATCAGCTATGATTGATGAGGAAATTACTGTAACAGACAAAGGTGGAAAATTTAGAGTAGGATTCATTACAATAGAATTTAAAAAAGATTTTCTAAAAGATGTAGATTTACCAATTACATTTAACGTGAAGATATATGCAGAAAACGGAGATGTTTATATTGAGTTTTCTCCAGATGTTGAAGAGTTCGCAAAAGAAGTAACTCTTAAAGGTGCAGCTTTCAAAGGATACTTATTTGATGTAGCTACAGGAGAAAATATCTATGTAGAAATCGAGAAACACAAACTTAAAGTCAAACATTTTTCGAGATACTGTTGGTCATACTAAAAAAATCTCCTTTATATTTTTTGTAAAGAGGTAGCATTCGCAGGAATGTTACTTTTTTATAGAATTGAATGAGTGGTATAATGGAAAGGGGCAATCATGCATAAACTAACAAATGAGAATTCAATACTTAAACAAAAGATAAGAACACTAAATAAGATAGGTCTTGCCTTTTCAAACGTAAAAAACACCAATGATCTCCTGCAACTCGTTCTTGAGGAGAGTATGAACATCACTGAAAGTGACGCTGGTAGTATTTATCTAATTGAGAAGAATTCAGGGAAAGAATACTTAAAATTTAAGACATCTTGCAACAAAACAAAAGATGTAAGTTTCGTAGGTAGTATAATCGAGATTGATAACAATAGCGCAACAGGTTATGCGGCCAAGTCCGGAGAGACCATTGTAATTAATTCTATTGTCGACACAGGTAAGCACAAATTCACAATAAACAAATCCTATGACACTCTAATTGGGTATACTACTAAAAACATGATTATTGTTCCTATGAAAGACATCAATGGAGAAGTTGTAGGTGTAATTCAATTAATCAATAAAATAAGCAATTCTATGCCCGTTGACTTCAATGATGATGACAAGGACCTTCTACTTTCGATATCATCACAGCTTGCTGTGACAATCGATAGAATTCACACAAATAGAAAGTTAGAAAGGAACGTAAGTCTGACTAGAACGACTTTAATAAGCTTCTTTAATGGAATGAAACAAACTATGGCTACCATTGGCGAGGACATTTTGGAAGAACAATCACAGTTTAAAAAGTTCGCAACTTATGACACATTAACAGGGCTACTAACAAGAAAAGAGGGACTTTCATTCCTTTCAAAGCAAATTGAATTCGCTAAATTTAATGGAGTTAATGTAGTCATCTGTTTTATTGATATTGATGGACTAAAAAATATTAATGACAACTACGGACATTCGGAGGGTGACTTCCTGATAAAGTCTGTAACAGACATCATAAGAAAAACTGCAAGAGAGAATGACACTATGTTTAGATATGGTGGTGATGAGTTTATTTTAGTTTTATATGATATTGATTTACCAACTGCATCACACGTTTGGAGCAGAATTGAATCTAAATTTGCAGAGTTTAATAATGAGTCAAATAAGGATTATAAGATAAGCGCTAGCATAGGTTATGCAGAGTACAACAACCGTGAAAAACAATCTATTAGCGAACTGATAAAAACTGCTGATGAACAAATGTATATTAATAAGAAAACTAAAAAAGGGCTTTTATAAGCCCTTTATTTTTTTGAATTCTATTAAGACTTTCAACTTCTCATATGTTAAATATCCCATCCACATATTTCTAGTAGTGCTATTGAATATATCAGAGAACTGATACCATTCCCACGATGGATACCAAACACTATTCTCAGAACAACTTTGAATTAAGTATTCCAAGTTTTTGTTAAGAATACTCTCATATTCCTCATACAAATTGTGATCTTTTGAAACTATAAAATTAAATGGTTGAGGAACATATTCTTTCCACTTAGATTCATCAAGCACCATAGCTTTTCTAATTGCAGAATTTATACCACCTACAATTAGAGTCTGCTTAGTCTCGTCTAAATAATCATAAAATCTGATAACACTATATAACGAGTGATCAGCCTCATATTCAGACTGTCTTGCCAGGATATCTTTTATCATATTATCGACATACAAAACAATGTTAAAATCTGTTAAGTGTTTATTTTTAAGTATAAACCCCAACACTTCTGGTGTAGGGTTAAATCTATTAACTTCTTCTTTAATATCAAAGTTCCACCATATTGCTCTGGGGTAATCGTTAACAGATTCGGGAAGAAACTCAAAAGTCTCTGTTTTAGAATCAAACTTTGATATGTAAAACTCAATAATCCCTTTAATGATGTCTTCTTCTACAACGATATCTTTAAGTATTGATACCGCAACATTAGTTGCAAGAACACTAGATTGAGGTAAGTGTGCATCAGGCTCAAGAGCATTACCAAATCCTCCATCTTCGTTTCTATATTTTAATAGTTCAAATAAAATTTCTTTATCTAGTCCCTTTTCAAAAAGACTTCTAATTAGCAAATAGTCTAGTTTTCTACCATTCTTTTCAACAAAAGGTAATATTTCATTGATAATACTATTTCTATCCATATTATTCTCCTCTATTATTATTTAATGTAGCAACTACTACTTTAGAGTATCATAATCTAAATAAAAAAAGGTGGATTTTCCCACCTTACTTTATTCCATATTTTTTGTACACAAATCCATAGGTCAATGTTATAAGTACTAAAAGCGCTAAAGCTAGTAGTAGTACAAAGTTAAATACAGAATAGTTGTTTACAAATACACTCATTACAAGTGCTCCTATTCCTGCTGCCACATTGTTAATCAAACTTACAAAAGACAAAGTTGTTGCTCTTATATCAGATGGGGTTAATTCATTAACATAAGTGGAAACTACAGGTTTATAAAGTCCCCTCACAATTTGGTTAACTCCCATTCCTAGTACACCAACAGCCAAGAATGGAATACTTAGTAGTAAGAATGTACCTAACATCACTAGCACCAGTCCCATTAACGGATATCCTTTTGTTATTTTGTAGTAAACTTCAGAGTGTTTTGATGACAGCAATGCTATTACATTAAGTCCTAGAAAAATCAATCCATAGTAAATAACATCTAATTCCACAGCTTTGAAGAAAGGTCTATACAAGTTGAAACTTGGTCTGTAAAAGGTGAAAATAATGCTTGAGATTAGTATTACAGCCCAAATCTTTTTGTTCGTGTAAATGTGTTTTCTAACAGTTTTTAACTGTTTCTTATAATTCATATCTTTTTTTATTTTCAGGGGTTCTTCTATAAAAAAAACAAGTATAATTGTTACTCCCACAAATATAGAATTCATTAAGAATGGAAGAATATCACTTATTGTATATAGAACAGACGAGACAACACTTCCTAATCCTGCTGCAACAAACATATACTGTCTAGTCTTGCTATAGATTGTAGAGTATTCATTTTCTCTTCCTAATACTAGTAGCGAGTCATATATCAATGCAGAGTCAGCTCCACTTATAAAGGAAACTCCAAACCCAAACATAATCTCAGCTAATATAAAATGATAAAGAGATTGTGAGAAAATCATTAAAACTATTGAAACAAGTACTATAATAGATCCATAAATTAAGCTTCTTTTATAACCAGCCTTATCAGCAATAATCCCCGTTGGAAGTTCAAAGAGAAATACACTAACTAACCCTACCGAAAATAAAATGTAATAATCAGATACGTTTAACCCTCTACTATCATAAAATACATGTAAAATTGGTCCCAGCATAAAGGGTAATGATAAACTCATGTAGTATTTCATTATTTTTATGTTTCTAAGCATGGACTTTCCCCCTTATGTGTATTGTTGAAGATGTTATCATTTTTACTTAACTAATGCAAGTCCAAATAAAAAGCAGGATTTCTCCTGCTATAAATTTAAATCAATTCCGACTGGGCAATGATCACTCCCTAATACGTCTGGTAGAATATAAGCTTTAGATATTTTACTTCTCAAATCATCGGATACAATAAAATAATCTAGTCGCCATCCAATGTTTCTACTTCTTGCACTGTGCATATAACTCCACCAAGAGTATGCTCCCTCTAAGTCAGGATACAAATCTCTAAAGCTATCAATGAAGCCGGAATCAAGTAATTCAGTCATCTTAGTTCTTTCTTCAATTGTAAACCCTGCATTTTTCTTATTACTCTTAGGGTTTGTTAAATCTATTTCTTTATGGGCTACGTTTAAATCTCCACATAATATAACCGGCTTTTTAGCTTTTAGATCTAGCAAGTACTTTCTAAACTCATCTTCAAAGTCTTGCCTATCATCTAATCGTTCAAGAGTTCTCTTTGAATTAGGTGTGTAAACAGTAACAAGATAGAATTTATCATACTCTAGTGTTATTACTCTTCCTTCATGATCATGTTTCTCAACACCAATTCCATTTACAACTGATACTGCCTTATGTTTTGTAAAGATAGCAGTTCCAGAGTATCCTTTTCTCTCCGCATAGTTCCAGTATTGAAAATAACCTTCTAACCCGAGTTCAATCTGTCCTTCTTGACATTTTGACTCTTGAATAGCAATAAAATCAGGATCTAATTGTCCTACTATATCCTCAAAACCTTTTTTAGCAATTGCTCTAATTCCATTTACATTCCAAGATATAAATTTCATTTTATTCTCCTTATTTTAACCTTATCTTCATTATTGATAATGTATTTTATAACCGAGTCTTCTGTATTGGGTCCAATCACTAATTTGGCAGAATGCTTCAATTCTTTGATTGCATTAGCAACAGCTACCCCTGTCACGTTTTCATTAAACATTTCAATATCATTAACCTCATCACCAAAACAAGTCATTTCATTGATTGAGAAACCAGTGATCTTTGAAAGCTCTCTGATTGCATTACCTTTATTTGCACCTTTTGAACTAACATCTAGAAAATAGTATGTATCATCTTTTTTTGTCTTTACATATTTATAAATAGTTAGTTCCTCAGAGAACTTAGATCTCAGAATAGCCTCTACTTCCGAGATGTTATCAAATGTATCCAAGAAAGTTACATTGATTACATTGTCAATCTGATGAAACTCATCTACTTCTACCTGTCTCTTATCTCCATAGATTAATCTATTATTTAAATGGTTCTTGTGCACTTCACTTGTAACTTTTTTATGAAGAAACACCTCTTTTCCATTATTCACTCCTATAACGAAAGGCTGTGTTAATCCTATAGTAGACTTAATCACCTCTATAAAAATCTCGTTTCTTATCTCACTCACATAAAGTAACTCCCCTGTAAAAGGGTCTATTATTGCTCCTCCATTAAGTATAATAAAAGGAAGTTTGAAATCAATGAAATTTAATACTACTCCTGAAGTAAATCCACTCCTAGCAGTTGCAAATGTTATTGGAACTCCATGATTTATAAGTTGTTGTAATTTCTCTTTCGTAAAATCAGACAGTAATCCATTTCCATTCAATAATGTGTTGTCTAAATCTGTTATATACATATATCCTCCTTAAAATAAAACGGAGATTGATTTTCAATCTCCAGTAGTTACCAACCACTTATTACTCGCCTCAAACAGGAATAAAGTTTTCTACGTAAATAGATTCTTCTCCGTTGAATAATTCAATTTTCTCTGCTGCACATGATGTAACAGATCTGTTTTCTATTTTCACCCAAATCTTAGAGAATTCTTCTCCGAAAATAAAGATGACTGGATCCGGACTTGTTAGTAATGTAATCTCGGCTGAATCTATAGAGTTAAACAACTCCTCATCATGAATTATGATTCCGAAATATGTCTGTTCTTCATCTCCTATATATAGAAGTTCAACACCAGTCTCATATTCTTTTTGCTTAGCTTTTTGGGTAATAACAAACCCCTCTTCAACAAACTGTATCATTCCAATCAGGTTATCATCCTCAAACAATATCAGTTCTTCAGTTGTTGAAATTCTACCAATTACATCTATTTCATTTTCTATAATATACTCGTCAACTTTTTCTTTGAATGTTAACTCTACTTCAGGTTCTTTGTTAACACAACCAGTTAAAAGAAGCGCAAGTACTAAAAATATTTTCTTCATGTTATCCTCCACCACTATATTATAACTTTTACTTAGTTACATTTCTACTATAATGTTAATCGATTAAATAAAAATTAAAAGTAAAATTTCTTCATAAACTTAACCAATGACCTTAAGAACTTTAATAGTCTCATCAATAGAAGGTCTCAAATTATAATTACCACTCCATTGATACTCAATAAATCCATTTTGATTTATTAAAATAGTTGCCGCTAAAGAAACAGTTCTAAATTCTTCTACTCTTTGAACCTTGTTATCAATATAATCCCACTTCAGTTGTTCATCGTCTATTAGTCCATACAATTTTATGACATTTAGTTTTTCATCACACAATATGTCGTAATCAAACCTAGTCTTCCTAATCATTGAGTTAGCTTTATCTGCTCCATCAACTGATATTGCATAAATTTTCGTGTTAGTATTATCAATTTGGTCTTTCGCATGACGCACCTGCGTCAATTGCTTAACTCAGACACCTCAAAAAGTCCCTCTATAAAACAGTAAAAAAACTTTATTGTTTTTTAGTTCCTCACTAATGGTAATCTCTTTCCCATTAGAGTTTTCTAAAGTAAAGTCTATATATTTTTTCATATTGTCCCCTTCGGAAATCTATTATCTAAAGTATATCAGTAATAATAACCATATATTTAAATAAAAAGAAAAAACACTAGATTTTATCTAGTGTAATTCGTAAATAGTGCTTATAAATTAACTAACCTGAGATTGTAATGATGTAATAGCCACAACAGCGACAATATCATCAGAACTACATCCTCTTGATAAATCATTTACAGGTTTACTTAATCCTTGAGTTATTGGACCATACGCTGAAGCATTTGCAAGTCTCTCAACCAGTTTATATCCGATATTTCCAGATTGTAGATCCGGGAATACCAATACGTTAGCTTTTCCAGCAACGCTGCTTGATGGTGCTTTAAGTTTAGCAACTTCTGGTACAATCGCAGCATCAAGTTGTAATTCTCCATCTATTTTGAGATTAGGATAAATACTCTTAACTCTCTTAGTAGCTGAAACAACTTTATCAACTTGCTCACTTTTTGCACTTCCAAATGTAGAATACGATAACATAGCTACCCTTGGTTCAATGTCAGTTAAGTAGTCAAACGACTTAGCAGTCTGGATAGCAATTTCAGATAAATTGAATTCATCTGGATTTTCTACAAGACCACAATCAGCAAAGGCAAATATACCGTTACTTCCAAATACTGAATTCGGAACTTCCATTAAGAAAAATGATGAGACAATCTTAACATCTCTAGCAGTTCTTAATATCTGTAATGCAGGTCTTAGTACATCTCCAGTAGAAGTGATCGCGCCAGCAACCATTCCATCTGCATCACTATTCTTAACCATCAGCACACCAAAGAAAATTGTATTTTGAATTAACTTATCTGCTTTTTCAACTGTCATTCCTTTAGCTTTTCTCAATTCAACTAAATTATCTCTGTAAGTTGACACCATATTAGATTTCTCTATCACAATGACTCTTATGCCTTGCGAAGATAATGACTCAATTTCTTCAGTCAAATCTGCTTCATTAACAAGTAGTATTACATCAGCCACGTTTTGCTCCTGTATTGTTCTTGCGGCTTCTATTACACGAGGATCTTTACCTTCCGGTAATACGATCGTTTTTCTTGTCTTTTTAGCTTTATCAATAATATTATTTAATAAATTCATGTTATCACCAATTTATCCAATCTGAATATAGTCAGTTGCAGTCTTAACGGAATCTACTATCCCTGCTACACAAAGCTCAATTGGAGCTAATTTATCAGAGTTAGTAATCATACGTGCAGATCCACCTTCAGCTAGTATTAAGACAGTGTCTCCAATTCCAGCCCCAACTCCGTCAACGGCAATCATTTCTTTACCGAAAGGCGCAAGTGTTTCATCAATAGGTTGAACTATTAACAGTTTTTTCCCTTTTATTAATTCATTTTTATGAGTAGAAACCAAGTTTCCTATTACTTTTGCAAGTTGCATAATACTTCACCTCTTCTTAAGGTTATTCTTTTATATAAACACTATCAATTATCCCAACGATACCTGCATCAATACAAGCAGTTGGTACGGGAAGATTCATTGCTCCCTCTTTACTCTTAGAATAAAATACAAATTCCCCAACTCCGGCACCATAATTATCTGCTGCCACGATTGGAGAACCAATTGACTCATATTTCGAGTTAACTGGTTGAACCACTAGTAAAGTAACACCCAAGATGTCTGGGATTTTTACTGTTGATGTTACTGTACCAATAACTTTTGCCATTAACATGTTATCGCCTCCTAGGGTCTAACAGTCTTTTTTCAATATCTAAAATACTATTTATTCGTTTGATGTTTCTGTCCCCTTGGAATTTAGTAGTTAAAAATACTTTTACTATTTCCTTAGCAACACCTTCACCTATAACCATGCTACCAAGTGTTAATACGTTGGCACCATTGTGTTGACGACTATTATTTGCTGTGTAAATTTCATTTGCACAAGCAGCTAATACACCAGGCACTTTGTTTGCCATCATAGCAGACCCAATCCCAGCTCCATCAATCATAATTCCAAAGTCACATTTTTTTGTAGACACAGCATGTGCTACTAAAAATGCATAATCTGGATAATCACAACGTTCCTTATTATAAGTTCCAAAATCCTCAAACTCTACTTTAAGATCATCTGTTAAGAATTTCTTAATTTTTTCTTTTAATTCGTAACCACCATGGTCACATCCAATTGCAACTCTCATCATTACACCCTCTTATTCTTGCTGAAGACATTTTTACCTTCAACATCGATGTAATCAACAATTGCCATAATTGTTGCATCAACTGGTCTATCTTTTGTGACATCTGTTAATCTTGCTGAGCTTCCTCCAACAACTAATACTATTTCGGAATCTCCAGCACCAACAGCATCTATAGCCACGGCAGGCTTACCTTCATCTTTAAATGTAATAAGATTTACTGGTTGTACAACCTGCATTTTCAAACCGTTCATTCGCTCATCTTTTTGAGTACAAACTACAGTTCCTACAATTCTTGCAGCATACATATAATTTCCTCTTTTCTAGGTATTAATAACTTCCTGTTGCAGGTTTAGAACCCATAACAATAGCTATTCCAGAACTAGTACCAATTCTTGTTGCTCCTGCAGCCATCATAGCTCTTGCAGTTTCAGTATCTCTAACCCCACCAGATGCTTTAACACCTAAGTTTGGTCCAACTACTTTACGCATTAATTTAATATCAGCGATTGTTGCTCCACCTTTATTAAACCCTGTTGATGTTTTAACAAAATCAGCACCTGACATTTTAGCAATTGTACAAGCTTTGATTTTCTCTTCATCAGTTAGTAAGTTGGTTTCTAAGATTACTTTAACTAAAGCACGACCTTTAGCTGCATTTGTTACACCTTCAATATCTCTTTTAACAACGTCCCAATGACCTGATTTTAATGCACCAATATTGATAACCATATCAATCTCATCTGCACCATTTCTAATCGCATCAATTGTTTCATCTACTTTTGCTTTTGTAGAAGATGCCCCTAATGGGAATCCTACTACACAACAAGTGTCCACACCTGATCCAGCTAAGTGGCGAGATACTACTTTAACGTAATGAGTGTTAATACAAACTGATTTGAATTTGTATTTTATCGCCTCATCACATACTTTTCTTACATCAGTCTCAGTAGCTTCTGGTTTTAGAATTGTATGATCAATTATTGAGGCGATATCACTGTTGTCATTTGTTTTATTCATCATAGCTCCATTATTTTCATTAGCAATCTTGCGATATACTTCTTCAGCTATGCGTTCTATTAATTTATCTAGTTCCATAAAATCAACTCTTTCTAGTTTGGTTTTTTAAGTCTAATTATTTAAGTAAAGTTTCAACGTCAGCATGTGGTCTTGGAATAACGTGAACTGAAACTAATTCTCCAACTCTTCTTGCTGCATCTGCACCAGCTTCTGTAGCTGCTTTAACTGCACCAACGTCTCCTCTTACCATAACTGTTACTAATCCACTACCAATTTGTTCTTTTCCTACTAATGTTACATTTGCTGCTTTTACCATTGTGTCAGCAGCTTCAATAGCTCCAACTAATCCTCTAGTTTCTATTAACCCTAATGCTTCTTTCATTCTTAAATCCTCCGTTTTTTTTTTATTTAGTTGATTTTTGTCCGCTTAATAATATTTCTACATCTGCATGTGGTCTTGGAATAACGTGAACTGAAACTAATTCTCCAACTCTTCTTGCTGCATCTGCACCAGCTTCTGTAGCTGCTTTAACTGCACCAACGTCTCCTCTTACCATAACTGTTACTAATCCACTACCAATTTGTTCTTTTCCTACTAATGTTACATTTGCTGCTTTTACCATTGTGTCAGCAGCTTCAATAGCTCCAACAAGTCCTCTAGTTTCTATTAATCCTAATGCTTCTTTCATTCTTAAATCCTCCATTTTTTTTATAAGAGAGTTCTTAACATCTCTTCGCTTATTCTTGGTATTACTGCAGTGTGAGCCAGTAATCCGTCTTCTTTATTAGTTACTTCTGCAGCTTCAATAGCTGCTTTAACACTACTAACATCTCCAGTTAGAACTGTAAATGCTTTTCCACCTAATCCACGACCTAGTCTAATCTCAATTAAATCGACATTAGCGGCTTTCACTGCAGCGTCTGATAACAGTACCGCTGTTGCTAGTGAATAGGTTTCGATAATTCCAATTGAACCTTTACTTACAATTTCTGTAGTGCAGTTTAGTGCTGTAAATACTTGTTCATGTACACTTGCTATAATAATATCATTTACAAGTGACTTACCTGATGTCTTAGCTCCAACTTCAATTGCGCTTTTAACTGCAGCAACCTTACCTCGAACCATAACAATGTATTTACCAGGACACGATGCGTAAGCTGCAACAAGTTTAACGTCAGCTGTTTTAATGATAGCGTCTCCCGCTTCGATACCTCTAGCAATACTATTTAACTCAATCATACCTAATGCTTCCATACACTACCCCCCTTACGCTTGTATCTCGATGAAGTGATCTGTAATGCTAACTACACTTCCGTCGATACTCGAATGAATATTTGCACCTAACTTATCGTAACAACTAGCTATTAATGTTCCTTTTCGAACAAAATCTCCAGTTTTGATAAGTGGTGTTGCAGGAACACCAATGTGCTGTTTAAGTAATATTTTGACCCTGCTTGTAATGTGTATTCCTGATTCAAGAGGTGCATCTACATTATAATCTGTTAGATCAAGTCTAGCAATTAACCTCTTTGTTGGTACTTTTTTTGAATCTCTTAATACATCAACTTCATATGGAACAATCTTTTCTGTCCTTGCTCCCTTTTTAAGTAAACTTTGTTTTACCATGTTTGTTAATTTCCCAGGATCTAAATCCATTGGACACGCATACAAACTACATAAACGACAATCACAACATGATACAACACTTGATATTGAACCTAAAGTACTTGGGTCTTCATTAGCAAGTCCCCTCATAACTTTGTGCGGTTCAGTGTTTTTTCCAATAATATATCTAGGACACATCTCTGTACACATCATACATTGACAACATATTGCCTTTGTTAACTTTAAGTCCATTTCAGTTTTTCTGGTTTTCTTTGCCATTAAACTGTGTTCCTTATGTAAGATAATTATACCACCTGATGTTTTAGTAACTGGTGCATTCCAATCAAGTTCGATATAACCCATCATTGGGCCACCAACATTTAGAAGATAATCATCTAAATTTTCAGGTCCACCGCACTCTTTTATTAATTCTAAGAATGGAGTACCTAGTGGCGCTGTAAATGTTTTTGGATTTTTCACATCTCCGGTTACTGTTATTACTCTTTCAGTTACAGGAGCTCCAACACCTATATGAATTGCTGTAGCCACATTTATTACAACTGCACCTACATCTAATGGTAATCCCATTAATGGAACAACTTTCTTAGTAACTTCATAAACTAGCTGTTGTTCGTCACCAGCTGGATAGAAATCGTCAATTAACTGGATATTTATAGAATTTTCATTCTTTATAAGTCCACTTAATTTTGCTATCGCTGATTTATATTTACCTTTTAAACAGATAACTCCTCTTAGAGCTCCTGCTTGATTCATAGCAATTTTTAATCCCTTAATTAGTTCCAGTGCATTCACGACCATTAATTGTTGATCAACTCTTAATAGTGGTTCGCATTCGGCCCCGTTTATAATAACTACTTCTGCTTGGCAGTTTAATTTAACATGTGTAGGGAAACCAGCTCCACCGGCACCTACAATACCAAACTCTTTTATTTTTTCTAAATAGCTTTTATCCATCCTATCAGCCCCTAAATAATTCTAAATCCACCAGATAAGGTACATCTTCTAGTTCGCGTAAAGCTGCGAGCTGAAGTAAGTCCTTCTCCGGTAGGAGTTGCGATTGTAAGAGTAGTAAATCCTTCCCCTTCAATCCCTAGTCCTGCATATGATGGAGCATTTTTAACAAATATTGTTGTATCAAGTGCACGAGCTGCTAATGTTAAGTTAGTAACACTCTCACTGTGCATTACTGCTGTATGATGATATCCTTTTTCAGCTTCAACTGCTTTAGCAATAGCCTCTTCAACTGAATATACTCTTACAAGTCCAAGAACAGGCATTAGCATTTCAATTGTTACAAATGGATGATCACTAGGTACTTCAGCAATTATTAATCTTACATCGTCATTAGTATAAATTCCACATGCTTTTAGAAGTTCACTAGCGTATTTCCCAACGTATTTTCTATTTACTACTGTAACACCGTTTTTCTCAACAAATAATTCTCTTGTCATAGTAGCTATTTCTGATTGTTTTAATTCATAAGTATTATGTTTAGCCATTTCATATTTAATTTCATCAAATACGCTGTCAACGATAAATGCTTCTTTTTCTGCAATACACAGAACATTGTTATCAAAACTTGAACCTTTAACAATATCGCTTGCAGCTTTTTTAATATCGGCTGTTTCGTCTACTATAACAGGAGGATTCCCTGGTCCAGCAGCGATTACTTTTTTACCGCTTTTCATAGCTATCTCAACAACTGCTTCTCCACCAGTAACAGCTAACATTCTAATGTCCTTGTGAGTCATTATAACTTTACTAGTATCCATTGTTGGATTTATTGGAGCAGTCAGTAAATTCTTAGGTCCACCAACGCTATAGATTGCTTTATTTAGGATTGATATTGTTTCTAAACACACTTTTTTTGCGCTCGGATGTGGGTTGAATACAACACCATTCCCAGCTGCAACCATGCTTATACTGTTGTTAATAACAGTAGAGCTTGGATTAGTTGAAGGAGTAATAGAACCAATAACACCGAATGGTGCTTGTTCAATCAAAGTCATTCCGTCATCACCAGTGAAAGTATGTGATTTTAAGTCTTCAGTACCTGGAGTCTTTTCGGCAGCTAAGTTGTTTTTAATGATTTTATCTTCAACTCTACCAAACCCAGTCTCTTCAAAAGCCATTATTGCTAATTTCTCAGAATTTTCCAAACTTGCAATTCTCATTGCTTGGATCATTTCATTTCTTTTTTTCATCGTCATACCCATTAGTTCTTGTTGAGAAGACTTTGCAGCTGCTATTGCGTCTAATACATCATTAAAGTTTCCAAATGCATCAAAATCAATTTTCGCTGTTCCATTACCATATTTTTGTTCCATCTCAACGATGAGTTTTGCGATTAAGTTGTTATCACTCATATCTATTCCTCCTTGTGCTCTATCTTAATATTTAATTCTCTTAGTTTATCTTTTGCTAGTGGTGTAATTAACTGTTTACTACCTAACACAATTTTTGAAGCACCACTGTTCTTTAACTTTTTAACAAATTCCTCAGTAATAAGATCAACACTAAGTTCCGATTCTTTAACTGATTGGATATTCGTTACATTTATACCCATTTGCTTGATTGAGTCTAACTGTTTTAAAATCAAATTGTACATTTTTTTATTTGAATTTATCATCAGATCAACTTTCTTGTTAGCCATAAGGCTAGAAAGAACAATATAGTTAATATCCTCTGAATCATCCGTTTCTGTTATCGACTTCATTTGACTAATCTTTAGTCCAATAATAATAATGTTTTCAACAGACTCAAGAACATTTCTGAAACTCGAGTTATTTATGTCAAATCCGATTG
Organism: uncultured Candidatus Izemoplasmatales bacterium; assembly: GCA_964589075.1. Classification (GTDB taxonomy): domain Bacteria; phylum Bacillota_I; class Bacilli_A; order MAG-NZ; family MAG-NZ; genus CAZPQU01. The sequence continues at coordinate 18,449 of CAZPQU010000004.1, forward strand.
TCTTAATACCGTTTAAATCATAATCTTTCAAACAGTCATTCGTACTAAGATACAATTCATATCCCTCGTACTCTTTTTTAATTTGATTGATATATTCATTAAATCCAAATACTGAGTTTTGGAATAATATTAGACATGACTTATCACTAATGCTAGACAAATCAATTGTGTTTAATATGTTATTAGTAACAGCCTTTACAAGCTTATCAAGATTATTGATTTCCATATTCCACAACCCCTCTTAAAATTTCATTTAATTAATTTAGTATATTATTTATTTCTATAAATGAAGCTGCTTCTAAACTAGCTCCACCTATTAAGAATCCAGTAACACTTTGAGCCATTGCTAGTTCTAGAACATTTGAAGGTTTCACACTTCCACCGTACAGTAGTGGAATGCTTTTCCCAACTTCTGAACCGTATGATTCTTCTAAGTATTTTCTTAAGAAAATGTGCATTTCCTCAACTTGATCAGGAGTAGCAGTTTCTCCAGTACCAATTGCCCATAATGGTTCATAAGCAATAACTACTTTTGATAACTCTTGGCCACTTATCTTAGTTAAACCTTCTTTTATTTGGTTTGTAAGAAATTGTTTATAACTTCCGTCTTTTCTTTGTTCCAAGTTCTCACCAATACACAATATTGGAGTTATATGGTTTTGAACACAACCTCTAACTTTTTTGGAGATGAATGGATCACACTCAGAAAATAGAGTTCTTCTTTCTGAATGACCGACTAGTGCATACTTACATCCAAAGTCTTTTGCCATATCTAGTGATAACTCGCCAGTAAATGCTCCTGAATCTTTAGGAAATATATTTTGAACTCCATATAAGATTTTACTATATCTTAATTTTTCTTCAAACAAATATAGAAATGGATTCGAAGGAACAACAACTACTGTGTTCTTATCTCCGAAATCATGAGCTTCTACCTCTTCTAAAAATTTAGAAACATCATTTTTAGTCTTATTCATTTTCCAGTTGCCAACAACTAGGAATTTTTGTGTCTTAATAAGACTACTTATTATTTCTTTTCTTATTATTTGTTTTATATTGTTTTCATCCATGTTTGATTCCCCTTAACATTTTTTTTCAGATCCTCTTAAAATCAACTTAGTTTCAAGTAACATTTCTCTAATTGGTGCTTTCTTTGCATCATCATTACCTATTAATTCAAACATCATCTCAGCTGCAACTTCACCCATATAAACTGTTGGTCTTGAAACAGTAGAAATATTCAAGTTCATTATTTCAAACATCTCAACATCATCGAAACAGATGAATGAGATATCTTCTGGTATTTTCAAACCTTCTTCAACAATTGCCTTAACACATCCAAGTGCCATCATGTTATTGCAGGCATATATCGCAGTTGGTCTTTTCTTTTTCTTAAGAATTTTCTTTGTAATCTCATATCCGCTTTCAAGTCTAAAATCTCCGAAATATACAAGATCATCAATCATCTCTACATTATTAATTCTTAATGCATTCTCATAACCGTAAAATCTTTCTCTACCTGGTTTAGAAGACATCGGACCAGATATTATTGAGATATCAGTGTGTCCTTCGTTTATTAGTGCATTAACTGCCTCAAATGAACCAGATACATTATTTACAAATACAGAATTATAATGTGATAAGTTTATTCCTCTATCTAGTAAGACGATAGGTACTTTTAATCTTTCAAGTTGATGAATATATCTAAAATCATATTCAACTTGATCTGTCTTTGGAGTTATTATTAATCCCATAATATTATGTGAGCTAAATATATCCAAGTACATAAGTTCCTTTTCTAACTGCTCATCCGTATTACATACTAGTAAGCTAGCTGAGTGTTTATCAGCTATGTTTGATATCCCCTTGATGACATCTCCGAAAAATGGATTTGATACATCAGGAATTACAACGCCAATTATTTTAGTTTTATTTTGAATAGAATGACTTAATAAAGTGTCATCTCTAACAAGTTCGTCATAAGCTTTTAATACTGTATTTTTAGTTTCATCTTTCACATAACCTTTTTGGTTCATTACTCTCGATACCGTAGCTACAGAAACACCGGCTCTAATTGCTATATCTTTATTCTTGACCATTGATATCGCCCTCCGTCGTTATATGAAATATTGTTACACATACTATTTGTTTCATTATAAGGTCTTTTTGGGATAATGTCAACGATTTGTGAAATAAAAGTTCCACAAGTGTGGAAGAATATTACACAAATAAACATTTGTTCCACATTTTGGCTCCATTGCTAATAAAAAAGGATAAAAGACATGTGTCTTCTATCCGTATGCTAATTTCTTTCTGATCTTAGTAGAAATATACTCAATTATAATTACTACAACTATTATACCGAGTAAGTACGCCCCAGCATCAGACCATCGATTATTTCCTAATGCTTGAAGTAGTGGGAATCCAATTCCACCTGCTCCAACTAAACCAAGTATCGTTGCATTCTTAACATTAATCTCAAATCTATAGATTGCTGTTGAGATAAAGTTTGTGAACAACTGCGGAAGTATTCCATATCTAATTTTCTGATAAGTAGTACATCCTGCAGAATCTAAAGCCTCCAAAATACCTTTGTCTAAATCTTCTATTGATTCGATGTATAGTTTCGACATCATTCCAATTGAGGAAATACCCATTGTTAGAACACCAGCAAATGGCCCCGGTCCAACAACTCTAATAAACATTAGCCCTAAAACAAATACAGGCAAAGTTCTTATCAGTGTAATCGAGAATACACCTGGTATGTTACCAAACCTAGGCATTATATTCTTGCTTGAGATAAACGCAAATGGGATAGCTAACATTCCACCTAGTAGGGTACCAAGAAAAGCAATAGCTATAGTTTCAAGCATTAAATAAGGAACATCATAACTTGAAAGACTAAATATGATTTCCCAGTTAGGATTAACAATTGAAATTATAATCTGCTTGGCTAAAGGAACTCCTTTTGATAATATATCAGGGATTCTAAATACAGCAGTAGACCATAACACAATGACTAGCAAGACTATAAATATTATCCAATTTCTTAACTTATGGTTAGGTTCGTTTTCTAGCTGTTTTTGAACTGTAAGCATTATTCCAACCTCCCCCTCAAGTATTTAGATAGTGATTCTATACATACTACTACTACAAATAATAGTACAAATATAAGTCCAAATTCATTATATTGTCGCCATCCTAATTTCTCAGCCATTAACAGACCAATTCCACCTGCTCCAACATAACCTAGTATAGCTGCATAACGAATGTTAATTTCAAAACTATACAAAGCTGTGGAAATAAATGAAGGTAAAACTTGTGGCAGTATCGCAACAACGATAGCTTTTATTTTATTTGAACCAGTTGACTCAATAGCTTCAAATGCACCTAAATCAATTGTTTCAACATTCTCATAAAGAATTTTGGACACAATTGAAAAAGTAAATAACATTATTGCCAAAGTACCTGCGAAAGTACCAAATCCAAATATTACAGTGAAAATCGCAGCGTACACAAGTACTGGTAATGTTCTAAATAAAGTTAAAATCATTCTAGTAAAAAGTAGCAACGGTTTATTCTTATTGATATTTGATGCAGCTAAGAACGCAACCGGTAATGCAAGTGATGACCCAACGATTGAGCCTAATAATGACATTTGAATCGTATCAATCATAGGACCTCTTGCCTTTTCAAAATAGTCCCATTTGATCGGGAACATCCTAATTGGGATGTCTAAGAAGTTTAAACCATTTCTAATAAGCAGTGGAATGTTTACTCTCGTAACCACTACTGCGATTGTTGATAAAAGTAATAGGAATAGCATAATATATGTCGAAACTGGAAAAGCAGATAACACAACTTTTCCGCTACCAAGAGTGAACTGTTGACTTTTAAATATACCTTTTCCTTCAACGTTTTCTTTTATATTTTTTTTCATTTTCAACCTATATCTTAACTGGATTTTTTTCCATAATATCGTCGTCAGTTAATTCTCTATCATAAATCATTCTTAATAGTTCATTATCAACGTCTTTTACAGGACCATCAAACACAACTAGTCCTTCTTTTATTCCAATTACTCTAGAAGCATATTTTAGTGCTAAATCAACATGATGCATATTTGCTAATACTGTGATTCCTAATTCCTTATTAATCTTCTCAAAATCATCCATAACTTGTTTAGCAGTGATAGGATCTAAAGATGCAACCGGCTCATCCGCTAAAATGATTGAAGGTTTTTGAGCAATTGTTCTTGCTAGTGCAACTCTTTGTTGCTGACCACCAGACAATTGATCTGCTCTTGTATAAGCTTTTTCTAGTATTCCAACTTGATCAAGGGCTTCTAAAGCAATTATCTTATCTTCTTTAGAATATAATCCAAACAAAGAACTAAAAAAGCTCATATCAGCAACTCTTGATGCTAAAACATTTTTAATAACTGTTGTTCTATTAATCAAATTAAAAGACTGGAAAATCATTCCAATTTGTCTTCTAAATTTTCTAAGTTGTTTACCATGTAATGCAGATACATCGGAACCATAAACTTCTAAAGACCCTGATGTAATATCATGCATTTTATTTATTGTACGTAGTAGAGTAGATTTACCAGCTCCACTTAGTCCTATGATAGTAACAAACTCACCATCTTTAATTGTTAGAGTTACATCTTTCAGAGCCTCTACACCATTAGGATATATTTTACCTACTTTATTAAATGTAATCATAGTTTTTCCTCATCTTGAATAAATAAGCAGGCATTTTGCCTGCTTACTTATATATCAAATTATTTAACTATTAAGCTAATCCCTTAATAATTTCTTGTGCTTTTCTTTCGTTATCATAATCAGAATCTGTTGCTACTTGATAACCTTTATGTGAATAAATTGCGATAACTTCTGCTCCTACTTCAGTAGCAGCTATGTTTTGGAACGCGATAATTAAAGCAGCTTTTAAATCATCATCAACTGTTTCAGCAGATACAGAAATTGTATCATTGTAAATTGGAGCAGATACACCAATTACATCTGTATCATCCCAAATGTTTGTTGAAAATGCTTCCCAAGCTCCACCTTGATGCATACGAGCATCAGCATAGAATGTTGCGATATCACATGTTTCAGCAGCTAAACCATTTGCATTAGCTCCGTAACCACCTGGATCAGTTACTTGTGCTAAATCAGCAATTGTTTTACCGTTAAAGTTGTCCATTAGCCAAATTGTTGGGTAAATATACCCTGAAGATGAACTTGAAGATCTAACACACCAAGAAGCACTGTTTACGTCTTCCCATGTAAGTTCAGTTCCAGCAGCAACTTTTGCAGCTAATTCTCTACCTTTAGGAGATGGTCCAGCAATGATTAATGAACGATAATAAGTAGCCATTCTAGTTTTAACGTCTACAGTTGGTTCATTGCTATTCCAATCCATTGGATCTAGCGAGTCATTACTAATTGCATAACGAGTAGCAGTTAAAATTACGTCTACACCATCATCATGGTATAAAACATAAGTTCCACCGGGAATTAACCCAACGTCTGCTGTACCAGCACTTAAAGCTTCTCCTACTGCTTCATAAGTACTACCTACTTGAATATCAATTGTATCAAAATTATAACCCTGTGCGTTTAACTCTTCCATAAGTAATTCTTTAAGAGGTTCAGTAGCTTCTAAAATTTCTGCTGCATCTCTTGAAGGTACAAAGTAAACTACTAAAGTCTTCTTACCACCACATGCTGCTAATGTAAAGACTAAAGCTATTGATAATAATAACGTAATAATTTTTTTCATCTATATTCTCCCTTTCGTTTTATATCTCATTTTATCAAAAAAAGACTGTTTTATCAATTTTGTATTTCAAATTATATCTCATTATTTTCAATTCCATTGTATGATACAATTAGTTGGTGATTTTATGAAAAAGTATAAACTAAATTTATTACACACTAGTGATATTCACGGTTACGTTATGCCGCATACTTATGCGAAGAACGAACCAGCAGGTGTAGGCTTGGCAAAAATATCAAAATTAGTGGAGAATTATGAAAACAGAATATTAATTGATACAGGTGATTTCCTTCAGGGCAGCGCACTAGCTTATTATCTAGCAGAAACTAACCCTAACATAAATCCATTGTCATCAGTACTAAATCATATCGGATATGATTATTTTGTTATTGGTAATCACGACTTTAATTATGGACAAGATTATTTAATAAATTTCACAAAAACTCTAAATGCAAAAGCATTATCAGCAAATCTTTTTAAAGACGGTCATATGTTTATACCATATGACATAAGAAAACTTAAAGATGGTCCTACAATAGGGATAATAGGTCTAACGACACATTTCATTCCAAACTGGGAAAACCCTAAAAACATTGAAGATATAAGTTTCATTCACGAACTAACCTCTCTAAAAAAAATGTTGAAGGAAGTTCAGAATGTTGATTATATAATAGTAGCCTACCATGGTGGATTTAATAAAGATTTAGAAACGAATATTCAGCTTGCAAATGAAACAGGAGAAAACTCAGGATCTGATATGTTCTCTTATGATATTGATTGCCTATTAACTGGGCACCAGCACAGAAATCTTTCAGGAATTAAGGACGGAGTAATTTACTCTCAACCAGGAAGCTACGGCTGTCAGGTAAATAAAATTGTTGTGGAGTTCGAGTTCAACGAGAAATGGACTGTTGTGAAACAAGAAGTTTCACAAATTCCAGTTACTGATGAATACTCAGAGGGAATTGTTTCACTAATTGAATCAGAGGAAAAGAATACACAATTGTGGCTTGACATAGCGATTGGAGAATTAAAGGATGGCGACTGTTTAATAACTAGTCAGTTAGATGCAAGACTAAACAAATCTCCTTTAGTAACACTTATAAATCAAGCTCAGTTAGAGATAACCGGTGCTGATATATCATGTACTTCACTTGGAAACAATGTGAAAGGCTTTAACAAGAATATTACAATGAGAGATGTCATTTCAACGTACGTCTTTCCAAATACCCTGTTCGTTTTGGAAATCTCCGGTCATATTTTAAAAGAGGCGATGGAGAAGTGTGCAACATTTTTCAAAACTAATGGAAACATCTCTATTAGCGATGCATATGAAATTCCTAAGAGAGAATATTACAATTACGACATGTTTGATGGCGTTGACTACACTTTAGACATAAAATTGCCGATTGGTAAACGAGTTGTTTCCATAAGCAAAAATGGAATTGAACTGGACTTAGATAAAACTTACACAATCGTAATGAATAACTACAGAGCAGCAGGCGGTGGTAATTTCACTATGTTCCAGAACAAGAAGATAATCAAGACAATAGAAAAAGACATGGTTGAAGTATTATCAAACTATATATCAAATAAAAAAATATTAACTTTAAAAAAAGAGTCAAACATCAAAATACTATACTAAAAAGGGCTAATTGAGCCCTTTTTAATTGTTCTAATTTATTATTTCATATTATCAACTTATACAAAAGTAAGTTATCTCTTCTTCTAAAGTCGCTTGTTATATCTATTAACAACTTAATTAGATTAGTAGGATAACCAACTCTATACTTAAAGTAATACTTTGCAGTCCCTAGAAAGAGTCCTTTATTTGTGTTCCCCATTCCTTCACTTCTAATATTTAGTTGATATCAATCAGGTCTCTACTCTTCATATTAAAAGGAGTCTAAAAAAAAAATAGAGTCAAAAGACTCTATTCCTTAGTAATTTTTATCCCAATACATTTCGCCAATGACGATACGTTCCATTCTGTACCCCACATCAAACAATTCACTAGGATCAACAAGAGTAATTAAATCCATCAATTCATCCACAGTTGAATAGTGCTCTTCTTTATATTCAATAATAATATTGGAATTATAGTGCAAATTGTAGTAATACTCATTATAAACAATTTTATACATCTCACCCGGAACACTCTCAACATTTGAGCAGTAATACATTTCTAACTGCCCTGCTGAACTTATTAGCTCACAATCTTCTGTGCATCCTGTCAACAAAATAACTACAGCGATGAGTAATTTCTTCATAATACCACCTTCTTATAAAGTATCTTAAAAGTAATGTTATCAGTGCGTTAATTATATCATTTGTGAATGATATTCAAAAAATATCATACTTTCACTTTCCTTGATTTTAGATTTAGGAATAATAAAGTTACTAGTAAGTGATTTCTGAGGCAAATCTGTTCGAGTGATTTAGTAATTTGTTTAGTCAAAAAAAAGAAATCCAAACTTAGTTTGAGTTTCTTTTATATTAAGCTAATTAAGGTAAAATTTACCATATCATTATAGATACATACCCATAAAACAACTTGTAGAGGTATTGTGTAATCTACATAATTTGCGGTGACAGTGCTACTGTGTTGACATTCTTAGTTGTTTTGAAGATAGTTTGAGAAACAGAGATTTTATTTGCCTCAACCATTCCCACAAATACATCAACTAATTTAGGATCAAATTGTTTCCCTGATTCATCCCTAATAATGTTCATAACCTTGTCAATCGGCATTGCGTCTTTGTAAACTCTACCTGATACCATCGCATCAAACGAATCAACTATGGTAAGAATTTTTGCAGTAATAGGGATATCATCACCTTTAGTTTGTCGAGGATATCCAGTTCCATCATATCTTTCATGATGTGCTAGTACAGCTGGAATTACGTAATCTAGTGACGGCAAATGACGAATGATATCTATCGACGCATCCACATGGCCTTGCATAATCTTAAATTCAGATCCGTTTAGCCTACCTGGTTTGTTTAAAACATGCTCCGGAATTGAAATCTTTCCAATATCATGAAGAAGTGCAGCTTGTCTCACATTTTCGACTATTTCATCATTAAGATTTAACTCTTTTGCAAGAGCAACACCATAATTGGCTACATTCTCAGAATGCGAGAAAGTATAATGATCTTTCGCATCAATCGCAGCAGTTAAAGCATAAATAGTTGATTTGTAATCATCGTAAATCGAACTGTAAGAACGTTTTTCTTGATTATCACCATCTTGAATATATGTATCAAATACTTTAATGGAATTTTTACCGTTACGTTTAATTTGGTAAACGGCCTGTTGAACATTATCAATAAGTTCATTTATATTTGAAGCTCCATATGGATAAACACAGACCCCAATACTTGTTGTAATATGTTTTTCTAACTGCTTACCACTTGCCTCAGAAGTAGACAAGATTTGAGATCTTATTTTTTCAACAAGTCTCAAAGTGTTGTTCACGTCATATTTAGGTAATATAATTGTGAACTCTTTTCCACTGTAGCGACTTACATGACCATCTCTTCCGACAGTCCCCTTAACAATAGTTGCAATTGTTTCTAAAGCTTTATCTGCTTTTACAACACCAAACAATTGATTATACAACTTAAAGTCATCTAGATTAATCATAACCATAGCAACAGAGTCATTGCTTTTATTTTCAAACTCATTATCAATTAACTTATAAAAGTATTTTCTGTTGTAAAGGCCAGTCAAATCATCTGTTCTAGCCTCTATTAATGCCGCCTCATAAGAAGCAGAGTTTTTCAATGCAATAGAAACCATTGTACATATTGACTGAAGTTGCAACAATTGGTGATGTGTCATTTTTTTCTTAGAATATAAATCAGAAACCATTAATACCCCGTGCATTTGACCATCATGAATGATACCAAACGCATATGTGATATCCATTCTTACTAAATCATATTTTTCTTGGTCCCACATAGTCTGATAACTGGCCTCAAATTGGAAGTCTTCTATCCTAACGAACGTATTACTGTTCTCAAGTAATTTTACAAGAGGATTATCAGTTCTAAATGTTGCTGACAAATCTGCTAACGTTTGATTACTATATGTATATCTAAATGAGTGTTTATCTTCTTTAAGTGCTACATGAATTCTATGTGTTCCAGCAATTTTTTCAATAATACTCATAGTTTCTCTAAAGATTAATTCTGAATCAAGTGATTTCGTGATTGATGAAGCAAAGATATTAAGTAATTCAGACTTCTCATCTTCTTCTCTTACAAATATACTAACAATAACGCCTTTCCAAATAACGAAATACGTTACAACAAATGCACTAAAAGTAATCAAATACCAAACTGTCCAGCTTTCAAATGCAACATTATTATTTGTGAGCAGTGTAACTATCATTGGATTCAACGTATAAATGGACAAGAACCCAAGCAATATACATGTAGCATATCCAACTGATTCTGAGAAAATCATCTTCAATTGGAACGGATTCGTTTTCAATAATGCATATAACAGGGCGAACGATGTGATAATTCCTGCCAAGATATCTACAGGAAACGAACTGAATACTGGAAATAAAAGTAAAAGGTTCCCAACGAACGTAACAATGATACCAAATACAATCGGTTTAACAAGTTTTTTAAGTTTCGGATTATTTCTTACACCAATATAGAATCTCACTAACATATGAACAATAATTAATCCACCAAGGCCGTAAAGAATATATACATGCCAACCTAGCTGCTCATACACCATTACATCATTCCCATTTATTCTTTCAATAATTGGAGGAGGTATAAATACGCCTGTAATGGCATTTAATGACAATGCAATCCCCATCAACGCTGTATAGATATAAATTGTAAGTTTTTTTACATCGCGAATATATTCCATAATAAATCTAAAATATACAACCGGCATGAAGAGAAGGCCAGCTAATGAAACATGATACCAAAATTCATAATTAGGAAATGCCTGTTTTCTCATTAGAAGTGATCCACCAGACCACAATATAGAAAAGAGTATTAACCATAAAAAAGCATCTCGAACTTTTGAACGTTTTGAGTTCAGGAATATTAAAAATATAAAAAAGTAGATCAATACCGCAATTCCAGATACATATTCATATGCTCCCATCTATAGCACCTCCTTATGTTAGATTAATTAAGTTCAACACATCATGGTGTGATGCGTTTACTCTACGTAATTGTTTCCCGTATGTAGCACGATACTTGACGAATGCATCCACTTTCAAAACTTCAATTTCAAGTGGGTCAATCCCCAATATTTTCTTTAAATCCTTATAATCTTGATCAATGTATTTATAATATGTTGTTAACAACTCTTTAAGAATTTGCGAACTCATAGGATTATTAGTCAAATACTCTCTTTCAATTTCAACGTACAATTTCATGAACGGTCTATTGTTCTCAGTGATTTCTTTTCTAACTATCCAGTTTACAACACTCACCTTTGAGTGTCTAATTGCTTCTGAAATGCTATATTCAGTTATTCTTGTAAATCCAGCAATATCAATAATGTTTCTCACTCTATCTACGTACCTAAACCTTGGGATATTAGTACTATCCTCTTTATTTGTAAGACCAACGCACTCATAGATATCTCCAACTCTATATCTAGCAAATGCCCCACCTTTTAATACAGTTACAACAAACTCATATTTCTCACCAACAACAACCTCATTCATTAAGTACGTACGAGGTTTAAAGTCCGGTTCATCAATAAGACGTAAAGAATCTTCTTCTTTTATAAACTCATAGAAACATGAGTTAGGGAAAAAGTACATTCCATCTCTAGACCAAGTCTCTGTTCCAACAAGTGCTGGTTCAGTACCAGCGAATATTTCCATGGGACGGATTCCCCACATTTCCTCAAGATCATCCTTATAGTATTGGTTATCTGTACCAGCCACCATAAATCCTTTTAAATTAAATAAATCCTTAGGCATAATTTGTCTATTTTCAGACTTGCTAATTTTCTTGGCTTTTAAGAACTGTATAATTCTTTTTATTGGATACTTCAGAATTGATGAAGCACCACTACTTTTAGATGATGATTCCATTAAGTTTTTAGAAATCGCATAAAGAACGCTTCCTAATCCAAAGAAAAATTCAACATCAGATTTCATTGCCATCTCGAATCCTAGCTTATTTCTTTCAGAGAAACTCATTTTTTGAGCTTCAACTGGGTCTGGTAAAAATTTTAAATTTATTTCTTCATTAAGTAATACTGGAAAGAGTCCTGTTGCGTATGGTAATGGAGCCAATCCATATAGCACTTTATCATCTACTTTAACATCGAACTCACCTTTTTGATTACTCGTAGAAAGTAACAAACAGCATATAATATTTTTCTTATAAGTGTCTAACATACTCCTAGAGTAAGGTGCAACCTTAATCGGTAAGCGTCCGCCTTCCCAAGTTGTTTCAATCCAAACAACAGGGTTCATCGGTACTGAACCAGCTCTTTTCTGAAGTAGAATATCAGCATAGTCTTCATAAGCAGTCAAAGGTACATTATCTCTAAACTCTTGAATAGTCTTTGGAACTTTACCTTTTAGTATAGATTGACCAATTTCACTACCTGACCAAAAATCAATTTGCTCTTCCATTAGTCTATTTTGAACCTGCATATATTCATCCATCGTGTAATCAAGGAATCCACAAAAAGTGTTCCATATTTCCTTTTTAGTTCTCGTCGCAAGTTGTTGTTCAAACTTCATGTCATATTCTCCCTTGATAATGTTTAACAGTTCTTAATATACTCTTAAAAGTCGGTATTAAAAACGGCGTAGTTTTCTTATAGTATTCGTAATCAACAAATAGTCTTGGAAACGACCATATGTCTTGTAATATTATGTAAATTACATTCATTGCCACCATAACTAAGGCAAAAATAGTAAGGTTACTATTAGGAATTAAAATCATCAACGATAAGTACACTCCAGAAAACCAAAGTACACCTGGATGTCTACTAAGTGAGTACATTTTTTTCATATAGACTTCTCTTTTATTAAACTGTTCTACATAACTTTCAGAAAATGGAATAGAAAAGAATAATGTGTAAATCAATAAATAGGTAAACAAAATGAAACAAAAAATTCCGACCCAAAACGAGCTACCAGTAAGTAAAATATCTACTTTACTATCTACAACAATCATTACAGTCGAACTTAACACTAAAGCTAATCCGCCTGTAAAAAACAATTTCAAAAATTTATTATTCCATATAATTTGATTTATCTCATATATATAAAGGAACACAAAGCCAATAATACCTAAAATAAATACCATTTTTTGCCCCTCCATTGCCATATTTTCATATAGGCACTATTACAAATTTACCATAGTTAGACAACTTTTAACACCTTTTATAGTGTACTTTCGTTAAAAAAAGTGCTGTTTTGACCCATAATTAGCTGTTTTGACTTAATTTACAGAAAATACGGTAAAAAAAAAGCCCAAAATTGGACTCTTAGTTTTCTTAAATCAATTAGTTTTTTAAATTTGTTTACTCTTTTCTTTAGCTCAGTTCTACAATAACATTCCCGACTTTATGTCCGGTATCTACTCTTATATGAGCATCAACAATGTGCTCTAAATCGTAGATTGAGTCGATAACAGTTATTAATTTACCCTCTTCAATAATTTTATTCAGAGTTTTAAGTTTATCCTTTGTTTCAGTTGTAAGTGACTTGATACTAATATACTTTCCACCATCTACAAGGCTTCCTTTCGATGCACTTTTTCCAATATATCCAACAGCATCAAATATTACATTATACTTTTCCTCACCTTTGGTGAAGTCTGTAAGTTTATAGTCTATTAAGTGATCAGCACCAATTTCTTTTACGATATCAAAATTGCCAGAACTGCATACTGCTGTTACTTCAGCACCAAAGTATTTAGCAAGTTGCACTGCGTAGCTTCCGACACTTCCAGACGCTCCGTAGATCAACACTTTATCACCTTTTATAATTTTTATACTCTCAATCAAGTGTAAAGCTGTCATTGCTCCAAACGGTATCGGTACTACCTCATTAAACGACATATTACTTGGCTTATGAACGATGCTTTTTGATGCTTTCATTTTTACATATTCTGCGTAGCATCCACCCTTCATTCCTGTAATAGCGTATACCTCATCTCCAACTTTAAATTCCTTTACTTCGCTTCCAATTTCACTTATAGTTCCAGATGCTACTAGCCCTGGAATCTTTGTACGTGGCTTCGTAATTCCAAACATTAACCTCATCATAAACTTCAAAAAGATATTTCCTTTAAGCTCTCTAATTATTGTATCTCCAGATGAAACACTTGTAGCCATAACTTTTATCAATAGCTCATTTTTTTTAAGTATAGGCATTGGTGCTTCTCCAAGCTCAAGAACCTCAGGACCACCATATCTTCTTTGAAACACTGCTTTCATAAATAACACCCTCCTCTTCCCTACTATTAAATTATATACCTACCTTCCTGCTTTGAGAAATGTGAAACAATTATCTCGGCAAACACTATGATCAAATACCTTTCTAATATTATGATTATCAATTTGCAAGGTGGAATTAATCTTGTGAAACTTAGTAATAAGAGCAAAAAAAAGAGCAATCATTTGATTGCTCTTAGATAATTATTTAATTAATTCTAAAGAAACAGGTACGTATGACTCAACAGTCATTCCTGCTAGATAATCCATAGCAGCTTGTACACCCAATGCACCAATTAAGGCAGGTTGTTGTGCAACAGTAGCAGTCATTCCACCATCTGCAACTGATTGAACAGCATCATCATTAGCGTCGAATCCTACGATAATTATGTCTAATCCTGCAGCTTGAATAGCAGCTAAAGCTCCTAACGCCATTTCATCATTATGAGCAAATACTGCATCGATATCTGGATATGCTTGTAATAAGTTTTCCATTACAGTAAGACCTTTTGTTCTATCGAAGTCTGCAACTTGATTTGCAACTACAACTATACTAGTTCCAGCCAGAGCTTCATTAAATCCTTGCCCTCTGTCTCTAGCAGCAGATGTACCCGCTATACCTTCAAGTTCAACAACATTACCTACTCCACCTAATAATTCAACTATGTATTCACCGGCCATAACTCCACCAGCAACATTATCAGAAGCGATATGAGTTACAACAACACCTGCATTAGCACCACGATCTAACGTGATTACAGGAACATTTTGATCATTAGCTTGTTTTATAGCATTTACTACTGCATCTGAATCTGTAGGGTTAATCATTATTAAATCAACGCCTTGAGTTAATAAATCCTCTATGTTTGCTAGTTCTTTTGCAGGATCGTTTTGAGAATCTAAAATTATTAATTCTGCACCTAATTCTAAAGCTTTAGCTTCTGCTCCTTCTTTCAGTGTTACAAAGAACGGATTATTCAGTGTAGAAAGAACTAAACCAATTACTTTAGGTTCAGCAACTGATACATTATCACCAGAAATCAATTTTAATGATACCGGAATATAAGCAGCAACTGATTTACCATCTAAAACATCTTTAGCAGCTTGAACACCTAATGAACCAATTAATCCTGGTTGTTGAGCAACAGTAGCTGCCATTCCACCAGCTTCTACTGATTTGATAGCATCATCGTTTGCATCAAAACCAACTACGATAATATCTCTACCTGAAGCAGCAATTGCAGTTAAAGCTCCTAGTGCCATTTCATCATTGTGAGCAAATACTGCATCAATGTTTGATTGAGCTTGTAAAATGTTTTCCATTACGCTTAAACCCTTAGTACGGTCAAAGTCAGCAACTTGATTTGCTACAACAACAATATCAGTAGCTCCAATTGCGTCATTGAATCCTTGCCCTCTATCTCTAGCTGCAGATGTTCCTGCAATACCTTCAAGTTCGACAACGTATCCCATTCCGCCTAATAAGTTAGCGATATACTCACCAGCCATTAAACCACCAGCTACATTATCAGAAGCAATATGTGCAGCTACTACTCCTGCACTCGCACCTCTATCAAGTGTAATTACTGGTACATCTTGATCATTTGCAAGTTTAATAGCATTTCCAACTGCATCTGAGTCAGTCGGGTTAATTAAAATGATCTGAACATCTTGAGTTAATAAATCCTCAACATTTGCTAATTCCTTTGCAGGATCATTTTGTGAATCCAATACTATTAATTCAAGTCCTAATTCAGCAGCCTTTTGTTCAGCCCCCTCCTTAAGTGTTACAAAGAATGGATTATTCAAGGTTGAAACAACCAATCCAACTTTCCCTTCACTTTCGACAGAGTCCTTAGAAGTACATGCCGCTAATGAAGTTGCTAATACTAACAATAATAATAACGATAAAATTTTCTTCATTTACTTTCTCCCTCTATGTTTTTTTTCTATCTATTAACACCGCTATTAATATAACTAGTCCTTTAATCAAAAGTTGATAATAGGAACTAACATTCATCAAATTCAGAGCGTTGTTTAATATTCCAATAATTAGTGCGCCGGTCACAGTTCCCATTATGGAACCGATTCCTCCAGCTAATGAAGTACCACCTAATACAACAGCTGCAATTGCATCAAGTTCATATCCCGACCCAGCTGTTGGCTGTGCCGATGATAGTCTTGCAGTAATGATAATTCCAGCAAGTGCCGCAAACATACCACTAATACCATATGCCATTGTTTTTATCTTACTTGTATTAACACCTGATAATTTTGAAGCTTCTTCGTTTCCACCTACAGCATAGACATAACGTCCAATCGTAGTTTTCTTTAAAATAAAATATCCAATCCCAAATATCATAACCATAATGTAAATGGGTATTGGTATCCCTAGGAAATAACCATTCCCAACTTTACTGAACAACTCAGCATTAGCTTCATATCCAGCACTTATTGGTCTACCCTTAGTGAAAACTAGTGTTGCACCTCTAAAGATAGTCATTGTAGCTAAAGTAACGATGAAAGGTTGTAATTTCCCTTTTGAGATAATTAATCCATTCAGAATCCCTATTAATGCTCCAACAGCTAGCGCGGCTATAATTGCAATTACTGGACTAAATCCATTACTTATAAGCATTGCTGCCACAGCTCCTGAGAATGCAAGTGTTGACCCTACAGATAAATCTATTCCACCTGTCAAGATAACAAATGTCATTCCTGCTGCTATTATTGAATTTATTGATGTCTGTCTTAATACATTTAGAACATTCGATAAAGTTAAGAATCTATCATTCATGAATGAAATAATAATGGTGAATATAAGTAGCCCAATTGGCGACTTGTACTTAATTAATATTCTTTTAATTGTCGCTGACATTTTTTACCTCCTGAATGCTTAAAGCTAACTTCATAATTGCTTCTTGAGTTGCATCTTCTCGACTCAAAATGCCAGATATTTCTCCATCTTTCATTACCATTACTCTGTCACATACACCTAGTATTTCTGGTATTTCTGAGGAAATCATAATTATTCCAATGCCCTTAGCCTTGAACACATTCATAAGATCGTATATTTCTTTCTTTGCCCCAACATCTACACCTCTAGTTGGTTCATCAAATATTATAACTGATGGATTACAAGCTAGAGCTTTAGCAATAGACACTTTTTGCTGATTACCTCCGCTTAAAAGATTTATTTTACGAAGAATTGATGGTGTCTTTATTGACAAATAGTCTTTGTAATAATTAACCAATTTAGACTCTTTTGAATTGCTAATGATTCCATTAGTTACTACTTCCTTCAAAGAGCTAAGACTTAAATTATCTCTAACATTCATTTCAAGGACAAGCCCATCTTTCTTTCTATCCTCTGAAACATAAGCAATTCCTCTTTTAAGCGCTGTAGTCTCATTTTTAATAACAACATGTTTATTATTCATGTAGATCTTTCCTTGATTTATCTTTATAGCTCCATAAATTGACTTAGCAAGTTCAGTTCTTCCAGCACCCATCAATCCAGCTACTCCAAGAATTTCACCCTTCATCAACGAGAAATTTATATTTTTAATAAACTTATTATTCAAGTTCTCAATTCTTAGTAAGACATCAGATGTCTTTGCTTTAACGTATGGATATTGTTCGTCTAGTTTACGTCCAACCATCATTTCAATTAGAGTATCTTCATCAATATCACTAACAACACTTTCCGATACAAATTTTCCATCTCTCAGTACCGTGACATAATCACACATTTTGAAAATTTCAGGCAGTCTATGTGAAATGTAAACAATACTCTTACCATCTTTTTTTAGTTCTTTTATAACTTCAAATAAACTTTCAGATTCTGTACTAGTAAGTGCATCTGTAGGTTCGTCCATTATAATTATTTTTGCATTAAAAGATAAGGCTTTAGCGATTTCAACCATTTGTTTATGGCCAATACTAAGATCTTTTACCAATGTCTTAGGATTTAAGTCTAAGTTTAATCTCTTAAGTAACTCACTAGTTTTACTGAAGAGTTCTTTCCATTTAATAACTCCTTTAACTGCTGGAGTTCTTCCAATAAATATGTTCTCAGCAATTGACAACTCTTCAATCAAATTTAACTCCTGATGAATTATTGATATCCCCTTAATCATTGCCTCCTTAGTACTCTTTACCACTAATGGTTTATCATTAAAGTAAAGTTCACCTTCAGATTTTTGATAAACACCCGAGAGAATCTTTACAAGAGTCGATTTACCAGCTCCGTTTTCACCTAACAACGCCATTACTTTTCCTTCATAAACATTCAAATCCACTTTATCGAGCGCTTTAACACCTGGGAATATTTTTGATATACCTTCCATTCTTAAAACTATATTTTCCATTTACATTACCTCGAAATTTACACCTGAATGTAAAATTACATTCGCATACGGCGTACATTCTCCAGTTCTAATAACTGCTTTAGAATCTGATGTTATCTTTTTAAAGTTTTCATGTGACACAAAAACTATTTCTCCATCGAAAAGTCTTTTAATCTCGTTAAGAACATTTAAGTTGTTCTCCTTAATTTCTTCAGCTATTGTTAACTTCTCGATGTACGTCTCACTTAGAACAACTTTTAATGTTTCAATAAATGAAGGAACTCCTTTTATCAAAGCTAAGTCAATTCTTTCGACATTTTTTGGAATTGGTAAACCAGCATCTGAAATTACAAATTGATCGGTATGTCCTAATCTTGATAAGACAGTATTTATATTAGAATTTAATAATTTTCCTTTTTTCATGGCTTCCGCTCCTAATCAATGTCTTTTATGAATGGTAGTGAACTCTGTGCTCCAAGTGTTGTAACTGTTATTGAAGCAGCTTTGGTTGCGAATTTTATAGCTTTTGCAATTGTAGTGTCTGTAGAAAGTTTATACACTAATGCTCCTATAAAACTGTCACCCGCAGCAGTAGTATCAACTGTTTTAACTTTCTCCCCAGGAGTGTAAATAAAATCTACTCCATTGTAATAATATGAACCTCGACTACCTAAAGTAACAATTACTTCACTGATACCAAGTTGATTAAGTATCATATAACCCTTTATAAAGGCCTTTTTTGATTCTATTTTGACACCTGTCAGTATCTCAAATTCTGTTTCATTGGGAATTAGCAAATCAACATTTGATAAAAATCTATCAGTTAATTTAGCTGCAGGAGCAGGGTTTAACACTGTTTTCTTCCCAAGTCTTTTAGCTTTACTTAATACAGATTCTATTGAATCAAGTGGGTTTTCAAGTTGACAAACCACAATATCACTTTCTCTAATTAGTTCGCTCTCTACGTCACTTACTTCCATTTTGAAGTTGGCTCCTGGTACAACAACTATCGAATTATCTCCAGAACCATTGACCATAATAAACGCTGTACCCGTGGGAGTATCAGCCATTCTCACTTTGGAGATAACATTATTTTTATTCAGATTATCTATCAACGTTTTTCCATTGGAGTCATCTCCAACGAATCCAACCATTGTAACATCCCCACCTAATCTACCAATTGCTACAGCTTGATTAGCTCCTTTTCCACCTGGAATTAGAATCAATCCGTCTCCTAATACCGTTTCACCAACTTTTGGAGTTGTGTTAACTTTCGTTACCAAATCCATATTCAAGCTTCCTACAACTAATATTTTCATCATATTTTTCACCTCTAGTTAAACGTTTACCTAATTACACGAAACTAAATCATTTTGAAGAACCTCTAATGATTAACTCTGTCTCTAGAATAACGTTATTATTATTTACTTTCTTACCTTCAATAAAATCGATTAACATCCTTGTTGCGGTGTAACCCATCATGTATTTTGGCTGTTTCACCGTTGTTATACCTGGTGAAACAAATGCACACATATTTATATCATCAAATCCAATGACACCTACATCACTAGGTATATCAAACTTGTATTCCCCTAATGCCTTTAATGCCCCAATTGCGATCAGGTCATTTCCACAAAAAACAGCATCAAATTTTAAATTATTATTAAGTAGTTTTGAGATACATTCATATCCCCATTCAGTAGTGAAATTACCAACAAATATCTGATTAAAATCATTGTTATAATCTTTCAAAGCTTTCGTGTACCCTTTTTTTCTTTCCTTTGTAGGCATTAATGTAAGTGGCCCTGTAATATGTATGATACGTTCGTATCCTTGGTTCAGCAAATATGCAACCGCATCATGAGCACTCGATTTATTATCAACAGTTACAGTTCCATTAAAGACATATGGGCTAGTCTCTCTATCAAGAGTTACTACCGGAAAAGGAAGTTTTACACTATTAGTCACAAGATCTGATTTTTCACTTGCAGAAACATATACAACTCCGTCAACCATTTTCTCTTGAAGTACTCTGAAATAGTCTTCTTCTTTTTTACTATGGTTATCAGTATTACATAAAATCACATCATAACCACATTCACTTGCGCAATCTTCTACACCTCTAGCTAAGTCAGGATAAAACGGATTAGCTATATCAGGTATCACAAGACCGATAGAGTTAGATTTTTTAGTTATCATACTAGATGCAACTCTATTTGGAACGTAATTTTGTTCATCGATAAATTTATTAACTCTATTTCTAGTCGCATCACTAATGTGTGCATCCTTGTTATTGACGATTTTAGAAACCGTTGCAATAGAAACATTTGAGAGTCTTGCTATGTCTTTTAGAGTGACTTTCATATGGGCTCCTCATTTAAGTAAACGTTTTCTTAATTTTAGCACTATTACCCTTTATGTCAAGTAACCGTATGGTTAGTGACGCATAAAAAAAACATACAGGAAATCAACTTTCCTGTATGTACATCGTTTTATATAGCTTTTGAGTTAGTTCACAAAATTAACATTTGCTAAGTTATCAGCCTTGTCAATTAACAATTTACAGCTCTTGTTTATGTTTTTAACTAGAAGTTTCTTTCCAGCTTTTTCATATTTCTCTGACAATAAACTCAGTGCTTCTACTCCAGAATAATCAAATATTCTAGCTCTCAAGAAATTTACAACCACAACATCAGGATCTTTTGTTGCGTCGAATCTTTCATTAAAGTTGGCAACTGAACCGAAGAACAATACACCTTTAACTTTATACTCTTTTATTCCGTCTTTCATTTCGAAAAACTGAATTGAAATCTTATTTCCTTTTTTCCAAGAGAACACTAGACTTGATGCTACAATTCCAAGTCCTACAGCTACAGCTAAATCTGCAAATATTGTCACTACAGTTACAAGAATGATTACAAAGGCATCACTCTTAGGTATTTTCTTAATAATTCTAAAACTTAACCATTCAAATGTTGATATTACAACCATGAACATTACACCAGTTAATACAGGGATTGGTATCGCCTCAATTAACCCTGATGCAAATAGAATGAATGACAGTAGGAATAATGATGCTGAAATTCCAGATAATCTTTTACGACCACCATTCTCAACATTAATCATACTTTGACCAATCATTGCACATCCACCCATACCTCCAAAAAGACCAGTAACGGTGTTTGCAAGTCCTTGACCGATACATTCTTTATCGGTTCTTCCTCGTGTATCAGTTATATCATCTACTAAACGAAGTGTCATTAATGATTCAATAAGTCCTATTGAAGCAAAGATTATTGAATAAGGCATAATAATTGAAAGTGTTTCAAAGTTGAATGGTATGTTTGGTAAGTTGAACTTAGGAAGTCCACCCTTAACACTAGCCAAATCACCAACAGTTATAACATCAATTTTAAAAACAAATACAATTAACGAAATTACCCCAATCGCAACTAACGCTGCTGGAATACTCTTATTAATTTTTGGTAAGAAGTGCATCGTACCCATTGTAAGAAGTACAATTATTATTGAGACAACTAACGTAGCCCCAGTCAACCACTGACCATCTAATTTAAAACTATCAAGTTGTGCAAGGAATATAACTATCGCAAGTCCATTAACAAACCCCAACATAACAGTCTCAGGAATAATTCTTGAAAACTTACCTAGTTTAAGTACTCCAACTAATATTTGTATAATTCCCATCAGAACTACAGCACCAAACAGGTACTCTACTCCATGTGAATGTACTAATTCAATCATAACAACTGCAAGTGCTCCAGTAGCTCCACTTATCATCCCAGGTCTTCCACCAAAGACTGAAGTAATTAGTCCAACCATGAACGCCGCGTACAACGCTACTAAAGGATGAACTCCTGCTACAAATGCAAATGCAATTGCTTCAGGTACTAAAGCTAATGATACTGTTAATCCTGCAATTAATTCTGTTTTAATTACTCCGTTATTTACGAGTAATTTACTTATTATTTTATTTACTATTTTGTTTTTCATTTCTCTCACCTCATATAGTCACAAAGAGTATATTAACACATAATGGCGTTAAATTACACTGATAAAAGAAGTCTGCTTTATAAATTATATATTTTCTAGTTTTAATACTTATTTACTTAACAAAATGAAAACGTTTTACCATTTATAAAACTTACTTCAAACTTATTTATCAAAAAAAAAAAACTGGAAGAGATTCTCCCAGTCAAACCATGTTAGTCAGTTTTAATTGTTTTTATTCTATATGCAATCAATATTATGAATATAAGTGTTACACCTAGTTCAATCCCAAGTAATCCAAATTCTAATTTATTACTTATCATACTTTGAAATCCAATCGTTGTTGGAAAAACATATGATAGTTTAACAAATATCTCAGGTAACATTTCATTCGGAAATAATATCCCAGACAACATGATTGATGGTAGGAAAATCAGTTGTCCAATCACAGTTAGTCTTGATGTGTTCTTTACATAAAGCCCTAATACAGATCCTATACTTACACTTAATACTAAAAATGCAAATAAGCTAGTAAAGAATATAAGATAATCTGAAATTGGTTGTACATTAAATATTATTGGTGCAAGAATGATTATAATAATTGAAGTTACAAAGAGATGAATACAAGCTGAGATGAAATTAAGCATTACAGGTAACCATAAAGGTACATTCCCAACTTTATATGCTTTCTTTATATCAGTCTCATAGAACTCTATCAACGGAATTGGTGACCCAAGTATCGCTCCGATTGTAATCGCAAAAATAACCATAGCCTGACCATATATTTTCACATATTCATCATTCATGCTTAAGAGAATACTTCCAAAAAACAGGAAGAAAACAATGGGCATCAAATAATACGTTAAAAGGACATTTTTATTACGTAAATCTAACTTCAGATGCAAATACAGACTATACAACATCTTTTGAACCCTCCTTCGCTATATCTAAGAAAATATCTTCTAATTTAGACCTTTCTATTATGAGATCATAAACTTTATCATATTTTTTTAAGAGTTCACCTAGGCCAGTATGTAGATCGGTAAATTCATAAGTATCATACGCATCATTCTCACTACTCTTAATGGATACTCTATAGTCTTTTCTTTTGGAATTAACAAATTTATCTAAAGGTCCATCAAATACAATTTTTCCATTTTTGATCATAATTAAGCTATCACATAAAGACTCGATTTCAGCCATATCATGACTAGCTATAATTATTGTTTTTCCCTTACTTTTTAACAATCTAATTTCCTTATGTAGTTTCGCTCTGCTTTGAACATCTAGTCCAGCTGTTGGCTCATCGAGAAAAATAACCTCAGGGTCATTGATTAAAGCTAATGCCAGATGGACTTTTCTCTTTTGTCCTGTCGATAATTCATTATATTTTTTTTCAAGCAGTTCATCTAACTCAAAAGTATTTATCACGTCCTCAATCAGATTAGAGTCAGACCATATTCCAAATAACTTTAAAATTTCTTTTACTTTTAAAAGTTTTGGAAGCGAACTTGATTGTAATTGCACTCCTATCTTCTTAGTGTTTGAAAGTTCCTTATTATCTAAGCCCATAATCGAGATTGAACCGCCATTGTAATCCTTCAATCCTTCAATACACTCTAACAAAGTAGTCTTCCCAGCTCCATTGATTCCTAAAACAGCAAACACTTCTCCTCTTTCAACGTCAAAGGAGATACCTTTTAATACTTCATTGTCTCCGTAACTCTTATTAAGATTTTTAACACTAATGACTTTCATTGCTTACCTCCTTTTTTTCATTATCAAACTCATCTTGAAGTGCTAGTATTTAATTCAGCAAATATATACTTCGCTACCTCGTTTTACGAAGTAGTGTCAATATTACTTTACTCTTTTTTCAGAGTTAATGCAAATCCTTCTAGATTCAAAATTGATACAGAAAAAAAACCAACAATTAGTTGGTTTAATTTGGTATATTAACTGTAAAAGTATTTACACCTTCAGGCGAAGAAACAAATAACACAGTTCCTCCAAGTTTTTCAACGATTTTTCTAGTTAGTGTTAATCCGACTCCAGTCCCTTTTGACTCCTTAGAGTGAACGTAGAACAGATTAAATATTTTTTCTTGTGTTTCAGCATCAAGATACTCACCAACAGTAGTTATTGTAAATTTAACCCCGTCTGTATTACTTGATAAATCTATTAGGATATCACTACCAAAGTTTGAATACTTTATCGCATTCCCTATTAGATTACTCCAAACCTGGTAAGTAAACTCTTTGTTTGATAGTATCTTCAGTTCACTCAAATCCATAACGAACTTTAATTTTTTCTTTTCCCACTCAAGTTGTTGCAACTGAATAATGTTTCTTATTTGTTCTGCCAAGTCATAAGTATCTTTCATTTCAATTATCGACTTGCTGTCTATAAGAGATATGTTCAACATATTACTTGATAAATTTGCTAATCTTGCAGATTCAGTTGAAATTATGTTTAAGTATCTAGCCTTTTCCTCATCGGTTAATTCGATTGTTGCTAACAGATCAGAATACCCTTTAATCGCACTAATTGGCGTTTTGAACTCGTGTGTGAAGTTTCTAATAAACTCTTTGTTCAGGTACTCATTTGATTTAAGTTCCCTTAACATTAGATTAAAGTTCTTTGATAATTCTGATAACTCATCATTTTGATCGTATTTAATCTCAAAATCGTAATTACCAGTGGACACTTCTTTTGTTGCTTCATTAAGTTTCTTTACTCTCTTAACGATTACTCTATTAACGAACCAAACAAATAGTGATATTGATATACCAACTGATAATAGCCCACCGATAAAGAACGGTTCAGTATCTACTATCTCAGCAGAGTGATAATCTGGGAAGATATCACCATATACAAACCGTAATAGTAATCTTGGTATCATAGTTGATAATAGCGCAATTAATGCTGATGCTAAAATTAATTTAGTACTCATCTTTTTCATCTTAGCACCCCCTTATATCCAAGTCCTCTTACAGTTACAATTTCATAATGATTTGATTTTATTTTTTCTCTTAATCTCTTCACATGAGTATCAACTGTTCTTTGGTAACTTTCAGAATCATAACCCCATATTTCGTCCATCAGTTGATCTCTAGTGAATATTCGATTATCACTTGTCATAAGTTTGAACAAAAGCTCAAACTCCTTGATTGTCAGTTCTACTACTTTGTCATCGATCTTACAAGTTTTCATTGCAAAATCTAATTCTATATCATTATGTTTAAATATATTGTCTGAAGCTATCTTATATCTTCTTAAGAGCGATTTAACTCTCAATAATAGTTCTTCGACATGCACTGGTTTAACAATGTAATCATCAGTCCCTGAATTAAATCCTTTTTCTTTATCAATAAAAGAATCTAGAGCTGTAAGCATGATTATCGGAATGTCACTATTATATCTGATATATTTCACCAAAGTATTTCCATCCATTACAGGCATCATTATATCAGTGATAACTAAATCAATATGGTTGTTGTCAAAAACACCTACTGCCTCTTGTCCATTATTAGCGCTAAGCACTTGATAGCCCGCGTGATTGAGGTATTTAGTTATAATTTCTAACAAATATGTTTCATCTTCAACAACCAATATTTTAAACATAGTTTTCTCCTTTATTCTGTTCTTAATGCAACAACTGGATCTTTCTTAGCAGCAATACTTGCAGGTATTAACCCAGAAACCAGTGTCAAAGTACTACTTAGTAGGATTAACCCGAATGCATATTGCATTGGTAAACTTGCAAATCCTTCAACTTCAATAAATCTTTGAATTATCTTGTTTAACGGAAATTGTAGTAATAAGAATAGTCCAATACCAATAACACCTGAACCGAATCCAACTATTAAAGTTTCTGCATTAAATATTCTTGAAATATCTTTCTTTCTGGCTCCAAGAGATTTCATAATACCTATCTCTTTTGTTCTTTCAATAACAGATACATATGTTATTATACCAATCATTATAGAAGAAACCACTAAACTAATTCCTGCAAATGCAGATAATATAATTGTTATAGTACTAATTAAGCTTCCAATAGTAGATGAAATCACTTCTGCTAAGTCTGAATATATAATTACTTCTTCATCAGGCTTGTCTGTATTGAAGTCATCAATATATGATTTAATTTCATCTTTTGCTTCAAAAGATGATGGATAAATTTGTATTGCACTTGGTGTAGAATCTCCACCTATGTTTTGCATAACAAGGTCATAAGTAATTTGCGCATTAAACGGTAGTCCCGTTAATACATTTATGTCTTGATCAACCTGAGCTAATACTATATCTGAATTACTTGCATTTTGAAGAAGTTCGTCTGTTAACATAGTTGTATACCCAATACCCGCAGACAATAGTTCACTTGTAGCTTCTTCATTAACTCTAACAATTCCTACGATACGGGTAGTAATCGCTTCATTCGATTCAAACATTTGTCCTAAGTTTGAATTGGGAATGAATATACCCATTGTTTCAGTATAATAGTCATTGTTCGGAATTATCTTAAATTCTTTTCCTATTAAATCCGCAAAATCGTATTCTTCTTCCAGATTCAATCCTAAGGCTTCGATAATACCAACTTCTAGTTGATTCTTATTGTCAATTACTAGTAAAAGTTCATTTGCATTTGACGGATAAGTTCCTTCTAGTAAATCGTATTGAGATTTTATAAACTCCTCATTATCTGGAATTTCTGAAAACACACTATTACTAAAGAATCCCATACTACTATTCGATACTTCAACAACTTGATATGAATCCTGAGTTGTTTTGGTAACAACGTTCATTGATACTGAACTAGTGTAGGAAATCGAATTATAATAATTTGTATCCATTCCACCTAAATAAGTAATGAACTCTTCGCTTATAACATTTTTATGGACAGTTACTGACTCTCCCCTATTGTAAGAATAAATTACATTTTCATCAGGGAATGTTCCATCATTTCCCATATCCTGGAACCTATCTGGTGGCCCACCGAAAGCATCAGTCTGAACTAGAGAATCTATGCTGATTGGGAATCCTGCTAAAGTATCACTTTGCATTTCATTAACATAAGTAGTCATACCACTTGAAATCGCTAAAACTAAAGCAATCCCAATAATTCCGATACTCCCAGCTAATGTCGTAATTAATGTTCTACCCTTTTTAGTTACAAGGTTTTTGAAACTGGTTTTAATAGCTGCAACATAAGACATTTTGGTTTTCTTGTTTATTAACTCACTTCTAGATATTGATAAATTGTCAATATCAGCTCCATTTGTATCACTAATTACTTCACCATCAAGCAGGTTAATTATTCTATCACTGTACTGATTTGCGATTTTCGCATTATGAGTAACCATGATTACTAATCTATCTTTACTAATCTCTTTAATAAGTTTGATAACTGCATTACTAGTTTTACTATCCAGCGCTCCAGTAGGTTCATCAGCAAGTAATATTTTAGGATTATTTACCAATGCTCTAGCTATAGCTACCCTTTGCATTTGGCCACCAGATAATTGGTTTGGTTTTTTTGTTATTTGATCAGCTAAACCAACTTCTGTTAACACCTTAATTGCACGGATCTTTCTTTCCTTAGCACTTACGCCAGACAAAGTTAACGCCATTTCAACGTTATCTCTAACTGATAAATGTGAAATTAGATTATAGTTTTGGAATACAAATCCTATTGTTCCATTTCTATAGGCATCCCAGTCACTATCTTTAAAATTTTTGGTAGATTCCCCATTTATCAAAAGGTCTCCAGAAGTATATCGGTCCAACCCTCCAACGATATTTAATAAAGTAGTCTTTCCACAACCTGATGGTCCTAGAATCGAAACAAATTCACTCTTTCTAAACTTTATGTTTACCCCATTCAGTGCCATTACATCTTGGTCACCAACATGGTACTTTTTAACTAATTTTTTAAGTTCTAACATTTAAATCATCTCCTTGTAGTAATAAAATAACATCACATTATGAACTGTGTGTGAACTACTGCAATTAATTATAATAAAAACTGGGAGATAACTCCCCCAGTTTGCTTAAAATACTATATTTATACTTTTGTGTTACTTCGTTGGAAACTACGGTCTGCCAATACTCTTCAAATTTTCTATGATTATATTTACAGATTCATTTAATTTACGAAGTTCAGAAGTTGATAATTCTAATCTCATTATATGGTGAACTCCATCTTTAGTTAGAATGCTTGGTAGTCCAACATAGTAACCTTTAGGAACTGCATATTCTCCGTTAGTGTAAACAGAAACAGGCAGAATACTTCTTTCGTCATTTAGAATAGCGTTAGTAATTCTTACTAGTGCCATACCAATACCGTAATACGTAGCTTTTTTCTTTTTAATTATGTCATATGCTGCGTCTCTTACTTTTACATAAATTTTGTCTAGATCTTCAAAGTTCAGATAATTATCCTTAATAACATCCTTAATTGGTTTAACACCAACAGTAGCGTTTGACCAGCAAACAAACTCACTGTCTCCATGTTCACCTAATATGTAAGCATGTACATTTCTTGGATCAATATTAATGTATTCACTAATTTCATATCTTAATCTACTTGTATCTAGTGTAGTTCCTGATCCAATAACTCTTCCTGGTGGGAATCCTGATTCTTCCCAAACAACTTGAGTTAATATATCAACTGGATTAGTTGCGACAAGGAAGATACCTTCAAATCCTGAGTCAACAACACTTCTTGTGATTGATTTAAGGATTCCAGCATTCTTCTTAAGTAAATCAATACGAGTTTCTCCGTCTTTTTGAGCTAGCCCAGCGGTAATTACTACCATCTCAGCATCTTTACAATCAGAGTAATCTCCTGCATATATATCTATTTTCTTAGTGGCGAATGCTAACCCATGATTAAGGTCCATCGCTTCTCCAAGTGCTTTCTCTTTATTTACATCGACCAAAACTAATGTGTCGACAGTACCTTGATTCAAACAAGCGTATGCGTATGACATTCCAACAAACCCTGTTCCTACTAATACTATTTTTTTTCTTTTCATAATTAATTCCTTTCTATATACTTATTAACAGTGCCGAAACACCGATTATAATTCCGTAAAACATTGCAGGCATAATAGTTTTCTTAAGGATTTCTCCTTCTTTACCAACTAAGCCAACAACCGTAGCAGCAGCTACGATATTGTGAATACAAATCATATTTCCACTTGCTCCACCTAGAAGTTGTTCTGCAAGAACAAGTTCTGTGTTTGCTCCAATTTGAGCAGCTACTTCATATTGAACAGGAGAGAACGTAAGTGTTGATACTGTAGCGCTTCCTGTTATAAATGCTCCTAGTTGGCCAATGAATGGTGCAATTAAGTACCACATTCCCCCAACCGTTTCTACTAGGACACTTGCAATATAAGCAGGCATACTAACATCTAATCCAATTCCAGAATTAGAGAACACCTGTACCATAGCTAATGTAAATATCAATGTTATTGCTGCTTGCATCATAGTATCAAACGATTCCTTAGATGCATTTCTAACACTTTTAAATGATCCAGACTGGATATAAGACCCTATAATCGCTGAGATCAGTAATACAGTCCCTGGTGAGTATAATATAGGCCAACTCAGTGATATCTCATTTATATTAAACAAGTTATCTATTCTTATATTTAAGAATGTGGTAACAAATTCTTTAACTGGCACTACAATTCTTGTTAGTAACAGAAGTGCTACAACAAGAATATATGGGAACCAAGCTTTCAAAAGTGAAATCGACTCTGTATTTTTAATCTGGACATTTTCTAACTTGTTTGTGGTCCAAACATTTTTTGGAATAAATATCTTAAATTTAATCATCAATACAGCTGTAATAATCGTAAATATCGGAGCCAATATTGATGTAAACTCATATCCTATAACTCTAACTATTACAAATGCAAATAGAGTATATGCGAATCCAATTGTTAGTGCAAAAGGTGCGATTTCTAAAGTATCTCGAAGTCTCTTCTTACCCTTTTTACCAAACACATACGTTAATACAAATACTAGTAGTAATGGGATAAATGCACCAGCTAGAAGATCAATTCGTGTAGCATATTTCGCTATATCTAATAACTCTCCTGAAGAGAGTCCTAAATTTTGAAATCCAACATTAACAGGTGTTCCAACTGCTCCATATGATACTGCAACACTATCACTTATTAAAGCTAATGTAACCGCAATTAGCGGAGTAAATCCTAAAGCAAGTAATAATGGTCCAACAACAACTGCAGGTGTACCAAACCCTGATGCTCCTTCAATTAACGAACCAAACAGGAAGGCTATCAAAATTGCTTGAATCCTCATATCTTTGGAAAGAGTAGCAAATCCAGTGTTTATCCTCTTAATTGCACCCGTACGTTTAAGTGTATTTAATAGGACAATCGCTCCAAACAATATTAGTAGGATATTAAATGAACTGAAAACACCCTTAACTATAGAACCTAACATTATGTCCGAATCCATTCCCCAAACAAACCAAGTTACAACTAAGAAAGTCAATGCGGTGATGACCATTCCTTTTTTTGCACTCATTTTTAGTCCAACTATCAAAATAATAGGTAAAACAATTGGAATTAAAGCATTAATTAACATTTCTTCACCAGTCCTTCTTATACTCTTATTATAGTGTTTATTGAAGAAAGTACCATTGATATGTAAATGTAATTGCTTTCAAAAAGGAAATTAGTGGATATAGTCACTATTTTCCTTATTTATCAAATATAAAAACAAAAAACTGGAAGATTTATCTTCCAGCTTGTCATATATTATTATTTCTAATCTTCTAAATGCCATTCAGTTTTTACCGTATTTGGCATTTCCAAACCATTGGCATAAAAGTATCGTATTATTTGCCCTTGATGTTGATACTCATGGCTTATCAGATCCATAATCAATCCTTGCTGATTATCAGATAATAAATCGATTGATTCAAGTTCACAGACTACTTTCTCTCCAACTTCCTCTAAGTGACTCTTTAATTTAATAAGATTGTATCTCTCCGAGTAAGGAAAATCAGGACTCCATCTAAATTGTTCATCTATAGGAAGACATTTTGAGTATGAGTCTCTACACCCTATAATACACGTTATCTGACTTGCGATTGAATCGGATCTCATTCCTTTTAATCGTAACTTTAGATCATCCTCAGCAATTGTACTGAGGAACTCATTGTTCATAGCGAAGACTCTCTTCAACTTCTTGATTAATATACTCATATAATATCTCCTTCTTGTTGAGAATTAGTTCTTAATTATCATTTAGTAATTTAACTTCTAACAACACATATTCCTTACTGTTTATGATCAATGTTTCAAAGCTCAGTTTTGCATATACTTCTCCGTCAACTAGGTATCCAAGACTTTTCGCCTCAAGTAACATAGTATCTATACTTTCTTGGAAATCGTGCTCATCCTCAGTCGGCTTATAAACAGACAAGTATTTTCCTTCAGGTAACCAAATCACTTCATCTTTACTTCCGTCTTTCGAGAAAGCTGTTACTAAATCTCCACTGTGTCTAAGAAAATAGATATCTACGTCATAATCTGTAAATTCATGATTTGATTCTATGAACGAATCGTAAAACTCTTTCACATTATTGAACACAGTTTTTATCTTTTGTTCGATAAATAGCTTTCTTTTCTTATAGTGTTTTATTTTATATTCTCCTGGTACAAAGTTCTCCATAAAGTCTAAACTAACTGACAATGACTGTCTCTTCTTTTTTAGATCGAGTATCTGCTTATCAGCATCTTTTAAAAAAGTATTAAGAACTTGCTTATAATCTGCAACATCATATCCATCGATCAAACTCTTGATTTTTTTGATTGATACCCCAAGTCCTCTGAACTGAAGAATTATCTCTAATATCCTTAAACTTGGGAAATTATATAGTCTATAATCCGAATCCCTAGCCCTTTCTGATGTAAGAAGTCCAATCTTTTCATAGTATCTTATCTGAGATGTTTCAATTTTAAATAGCCCTGCCAACTCTCCTATTGTTATTAATTTTCTCATTATAATCATTCTCCTTGACATTAAACCTGCTTCAAGGTTTATTATAAGCTATAATCAATAATTTATCAAGTATCAGGAGGTACACATGAAAACATTAGACTTAGGAAATACAAAGGTTTCAAAACTATTTTGGACCTACGCAATACCAGGTATTCTAGGAATGGTAGCAACTTCAACTGCTCAACTAATTGACGCTGCTTTTATAGGTAATATAGTTGGTCCTGAAGCAGTCGCATCAATAACTTTAGTAATGCCATTGATAATGATACTTCAAGGAGTAGCAATCATGGTAGCGGTTGGGGGATCAACTTATGCAGGCATATCTAGAGGTAGAGGGAAAATGAAAGAGAGTAATAATTACTTCAATCTTACTGTTGCTATTCTACTTATTACAGGAGTTATCTCTTCTACTACCATATTAATTTTACAACAATCTTTAGGAAGTTTACTTGGAATAAGTGGAAGCACATTAACTTATGTTCAGACATATAGTTCTACGGTGACGTTCTTCTTTATATTCTTTATGATGAACTTTATGTTCAGCTTCTTTGTTAATATAGATGGAAAGCCTAAATTATCAGTTGTGATACTACTTAGTGGTAGTGTCCTAAATGTAATATTAGACTATATATTCATTTATAAGCTCGGATATGGAATCAGGGGAGCAGCTTTCGCAACCGGAATATCACAGTTAGTTCCTTGGATCACTTTCATAATTGTTTTTGCTAAAAAGACTGTTTCATTCGAATTCGCATGGCCAAAAATCATCTGGAAAGACATTAAACTAATGTTGTTTAATGGTTCAAGCGAACTTCTAAGTGTTCTAAGTGTTAGTATTGCGAGTATTATAATAAATTCCATTATCATAGCAAGAATTGGAGTCAGTGGAATTGCTGCCTTTACAGTGGCTCTACAAGTTGCTAATATCGTATTTGCGGTAAGTTATGGTATTGCAGATAGCACAAGAGCAGCATCAAGTTATAATTATGGTTCAGACAAACTACTAAGAGTTAAATATCTACTTAGATATTCAACAATAACAAATTTAATCTTCGGGTTAATTATAGGTTTCACAGCATTCAATTTTGGATCATCAATTGCAAACATATTCTTAAACGATTCAGAAGTAATAAAACTATCAGTATCTATTTTGAAATATTATAGTGTTGCTTATGTTTTGATTGGAATGAACATAACATTTGGTACTTATTATACAAGTGTCGACTCACCACTAATCTCAGCAACAATAACGTTCTTAAGGTCATTCGGATTCTTGATTCCATTGATGTTCTTACTGCCAACAATTATTGGACCAAATGGAATTTGGTATTCAATAGCCATAAACGAAGTGTTAGCATTAATGGTTGCTCTTTATATTCACAAGAAACTTCCTTTCGGAAAGATCAAGAACGATTTACAGTTCTCATAACACTATTTTAAAAAGCCAATCCATTGATTGGCTTTTTTAGTTGCTTTTCCAGTAAACAAAAACTGGAAGATTTCCCCTCCAGATAGTTTATAACTATGCACTAATCTTTTAGCATAAGACTTAATTTGAAACTTGTTTTTTCGAGACAAAATTAAACCCTTTAACATTTACTAAAATAATACCAACTAGAATTAATGCTCCTCCGTAAAAGAAACCTGCTGATAATTTTTCGTTTAAGAAAACATATCCGAAGAATAATCCAAAGAATGGGAATAAGTATGTAACAGTAAGAGTTTTTACTGGTCCTACTTGTTTCATCAAGTAGAAATATATAACCATCGCTATACCACTACCAAATACTCCGAATGTTAACAACGTAAGAATTGCTGTTGAATCAACAATACCCGTAATAGGATAAAAGATAACAAATGGTAAAAGCATTAATCCCGCGGAAAGTTGATTACCAAGTGCCAATGAATTTGAATCTATATGTCCAGTTTTGGTTTTAATGATAACCCCTGAGATTGCATACAACATTGATGCTGCTAATACACAAATTACTCCTAATACAGCTCCGGAATTAAGTCCAGTTATTGTACTTGAAGTAACCATGACAACTCCACCAGTTGCAACCATTAATCCAAACACGTTATAAACCTTCATTTTTTCATTTAATATAAAGAAAGTTAGAATAGCCGTAAACATAGGTGCGGTAGTGTTTAAAATCGCACTAACTCCACTTGGCACATATAAAGCAGCTACGGAAAATAAAAAATATGGTATTCCTAAACTAAGTGGACCTAAGAATAAAAATAATTTCATATTTTTAAAAATCTCAAGCTTAACTCCTTTAAACTTAAAGTACAGTGCCAAAACTGAAGCACCAATTAATAGCCTGAAACTAGCTGTAAGTACAGGTCCAAACACTGGAGCTAAAATTTTCATAAACATAAAGGATGAACCCCATATTGCTCCTAGTAAAATTAATAGTAATACATTCTTCTTCTCCATATGTTGTTCCCCCTAATAATTATTCATATTTGCGTCCGCAGATACTAAACTATACTAATTATACATTAATGAGAGTTGTTATATTGAAAAATGTAGAGAATTTCCTTCTGTACTTAAAATTAGTTCCCTTTAATATCATTACTCTAGTTAATTTTATTACAGTATTGCAACACTTAAAAGTATGCTCAAAAGTAATGGTTTGTCCACTTTTATCTCAAATCTGACCAAAAAAAAAGGAAGCTTAGCTTCCTTAATATATTTTCTAAATCAATTACTTAATAGAAACTTTAAAGTACGCTGATGAAGAATTAGCTATTCTTACATTTTTATTAACGAATGTTGCATTCCCATTAAACAAAACATCAGAGTTCTTAATTCTCATTATACTTAATATAGCTTTACTAATATCTTTGTAATGTTTTCTTAATACACGTTTTTCATCACAAAATAGATCTAGATAACCAGCTTTTCTCATGTTCTTTATTTTTTGGTCAAGTGAAAAAGTACATACACTTCCCTCAAATGATTTTCCTAGAAGTAATTCCTTATAAATTGGATTTCCCAGATTTCTAAACTTATCAATTGCTACTGACAACTTTAAATCTAAGTATTCAGGATAATTGCTGTGGAAATCTTTATAAGCCTCTATATTCTCTTCTTTCGTAAAACACTTCTTTTCTAAAAAAGTTCTTAGAGTTTCCTTGTAGTCATAGTACTTACTGCTTACACCTTGTTTCTTATTTATAACATTGAAAGTCAATGACTTTTGCTCACTATTTGTTTGTTTTATCATTTTACAGTTCCCCTCTAATTAAGTGTTTAATATCATTTATAAATCTTCTTTTAGTTTCAAAGATAAAGTATTATAACACAATTAAGTGTTCAATATCCTTTACATTCATTATAAGAAGTCGTCACCTGCAATAACCTCAATACCTTTACTTATTGCTTCAACCATTTTATTCAGTTCTAGTTCGAAAAATCCTTTATCATTCTTCATACCAGTCATCATAGGAATATGAATAAATCCTGATATTACTGGTTTTGAAACATATTCTAGAACTTTGAACATAATATTATTACACACGAACGTTCCTGCTGTATTGGAAATCACTGTTGGTGCTATATTCTTCATCTTGAGAAGCATATTACGAATTGGCAACGTAGAAAAATGTGCACACTTGCCATCCTTCCTAATTGGATTATCAATGTACATACATCCGTCATTATCAGCAATACTAGCTGAGTCCATATTTATAGCTATTCTCTCTAATGAAATTGCTTTTCTACCATTTGCAAGTCCCAAACATATAATTACATCTGGCTTTTCCTTGTCTATATGCTTTTTAAGTTCCATAAATGAATTCTTATATGAGACTGGTAAGTATGCTTTCAATATCTCTGCACCTTTTATAGTGCTGGGTAAGAGTTTCACTAATTCTTCACTCGGATTAACTCCGCTATTATTGAATGGTTCAAAACCCGAAACTAGAATTTTCATCAAATCACCTCAATAATATTATATGCTATTAAACGAATTATTTCTATGTACCACAAAATGTCTTATACTGACTTCGTGTTGGAATGTCTCTTTTAAAGAAATCTAGGTGTTTAATACTATGTTCAAATGGAGTTTTAAGTAACTCTAAAAACTGATAGAATTCCTCATAATTTCCGTTAACAGCTAATTCAAGAACTTCTTCTACATAATAATTTCTTGGGATAACAACCGGGTTATTAATTTTCATTAATTCATAATCAATTTCTTGTTTCTTCCACTCTATAGTCCATTCTCCTAATTCAACAATTTTTTCCTTCAAAGTCAATCTAATAAATGTGTTTGTGTAGTCTAAGTTATTATCCTTCATAAGAACTAATAACTTATCCACCAGTTCCTGATTCATGTTAAGACCTATTTTATTACTCATTAAAGAATTGAACTCGTCCATATATACTTTTTGAAACAAGTCTATCTCCATGTTTGCCTTCTTAATAGCTAATTCAGGTTCAACATCAATTAAATCGAGCAATGTTTCAGCAAATCTTGATAAATCCCATGCAGCAATTTGAGGTTGATTTCCATAAGCATATCTTCCATGCTTATCAATTGAGCTAAAAACGGTAGCTAAATCATAATTATCCATAAATGCACATGGTCCATAATCAATACTCTCTCCACTAATAAGCATGTTATCAGTGTTCATAACACCGTGGATAAATCCAACAGACATCCACTTCGCAATTAGCTTCGCTTGTCTTCTTACAACTTCTCTTAAAAAATGCAAGTATCTATCTTTTTCTGGCAACCATTTAAAATGTCTTTGAATAGTATAATCTACAAATTGTTTAAACTCCTCTTTAGATCCATTTCTAACAGCGAACTCAAAAGTACCAACTCTAATGTGACTTTTGGCGACTCTCGCCATTACTGCTCCTTGGACTAATTCTTCTCTTTGAACATTGTCTTTAGTTGATATAACTGATAAGGACCTAGTAGTAGGAATATTTAACCCGTACATAGCTTCACTTATTAAGTATTCTCTTAACATTGAATAAAGAGTAGCTAGTCCATCACCCCTTCTAGAATATGGAGTTTTACCTGACCCTTTTAACTGGATGTCTAACCCATCACTCCCAAATTCTCCAAGTAAGACAGCTCTTCCGTCTCCCAGCATAGTAAAATGACCAAACTGGTGTCCAGCGTACCCTTGAGATATAAACGGTACATCATTCACAGTATCATTTCCTACTAAAACATCTAACCCATCAATCTTGAAACTATCTTCAAGTCCAATTTGTTCTGCAAGTAAATCATTATATACTTCCATTTTTTTTGTTCTATTTTGATATGGAGTTATTTCACTATACAAGTACTTCGGTAAATTTATATAAGTGTTTATAACTTTTATATTAGTCTTCATCTAATCACCTTCTATTTTAATTATAAAAGCAATTATGCTATACTCCCATCGATGTGCTCAAAAAGAGTTCACAAAGAGTTCACATTACCAAACTATAATTAGCGTATAATATAAAAAGAGGTGACGCAGGTGAATATAATATATTTCAGTCCCACAGGAAATACTAAATATGTAGCAAAAATATTATCTAAAGAATTAGGTATAGAAAAAATACACGCTTTGGAAAAAGTAAGAGTTGAAGAACTCGCAACTGATGAGTTGATTTTAATGTTCTCAATTCATGCATTTAATCCTACAAGAACGTTAAATAGATTTGTCAAAAATCTCCCTACTGGATTATTCAAAAAGATTCATCTAATAGCTGTTGGTTGTAATACAGCTTGGGTAAATGAGGCTGTTTCAGTAGACATTAAAAAAAGATTAGAGAACAAAGGATATGTCGTTACTACGAACATCATGGCAATGCCATTAACATTGGTAGTTTCTTTTCCTGATGATCTAATTCAAAAAACTATTGAGGAAGCAAAAGAGACTGTTAAGAAAATTGCTCTTGAGATTAAAGAGGGTTCTAACATAGAGAATCCTATACCATTTAAATCTAAATTGATTCACACAGTCGGTAAAGCTGAAGATTTTGCAGCTAGATTCTTCGGGCTTGAATTACATGCCAAGAAAGGTTGTACTTCTTGCTCAGTTTGCTGGAGTAGATGTCCTGAAGACAATATTAAACCAAATAAAAAGAACCTGCCAAAGTTCGGTTTAAAATGTATGATGTGTATGCGCTGCGTATACGAGTGTCCTGAACACGTAATTACTCCGTACATGGCGAAGTTCTTAGTTCACAAAAAACAATACAATATTAACAACTATACAAAATAAAAGTTTGGGATTTCCCAAACTTTTTTATATTAAAACTATTGCTAGTATAATCATGAAACCAAACAAGAAACTAAGAATCATTAGATTAAGTGTTTTATAGTACCCCTTAGGTGTAATGTTATTTTCCATATCCATTTTCTTAATAATAGGAAACAGTTTGAAGTAGAAAGACAATATGGATAATATCAACGCTACTACGGTAAAGAGTTGAGTGTTGTAATTACCATAAATAATAACTACAATCCCAATCATAATGAAAATCAACTTAGCACCAGCTACCCAGTTTATAAGATAACTAACAAAAGAATGCATAAGCTCATCTTTCTTAGAGTCGTGATAAGCATTAAACACGCCTACTCCATTTCCAAATTTAAATTCTGGATTAAAGTAAAGAATAATTACATTTAGTGTTTCTATAATAATGAATATTAATATACCAATTTGTAATAAGTTCATAATTCCCCCTATTTAATAAAGTTAAGTATCTGTTCAATAACAATATTTTGCTGATTCAGTGTACTAATTGAAGCGTCTCCGTCACCCTTTTGAGGACCGTACCATCCAAACTGAGCATGATTCCCTCCGTTAATCCCAAAGAGACTGTAGCTGCCAGCTAAACTGAGACTGTCTTTAAAACTTTCAGGGTCCATTCCATCATCATGTTCAGCAGTGAGGAACAGAACATCCTTATCACTTAAATCTTTTATTGGGTATGCACCCATAAGAATTACTTCTTGAACAAGATTATTACCACTTGCCATAATACTTCCTACAACTCCACCAAGACTATGTCCTATAACCACATTGTCTACATCTTCTCTTAAGAACCTTTCAGAGTAATTGGGAGTAAATATCGGTAGATTGAACAACGCCTTTGAAATAGTAACCTCATAGCCCTCTCGAGCCAAAAGTGTTGCCAAGTAAAGATAACTTTCTGGTTCCACCAATCCTCCTGGTATAAACACTATATTCTTTTTTGGATTGTCTACAGAAAAGTTCAACTCATTAAAGTCTTCTGAGAAAGTTATACCATCAAGACCAATCTCATCAAGTTTTTGATACATTTCTTGAAGTGGCTCATATGAACTTAGAGAGTATACTTTGAGTCCAATGACCAAAAGTAAAAAAAGACCTAACAATACAATCATTATCTTCTTTATCAACTTCATATGTGTACTCTCCTTCAAGATTCGTCAAGTTATATCACGGTAGTTTTATCGATTTTTATATTTAAAAAATGCGGATAGATAAACCATAACCTTTAAGAAAATTAATAAGCAAGTGAATCCAACTATTATTAATCAACAATTGCCGTATTAATTTGATCTTTATAAACATAATACTTTGTTACAATGAACTCTGTTACTAAGTTAATGAACATTGTTATGAACAATACTAAGTATGCATTCCAATTAATATTAGTTAATGCATCACCCCACCACGTTGATAATGGTGTGAAAACAGCATAATATATTAAGATTTTTCCCATTGCTATAGGTACATTTGCAGCTGACTTGAATGTAAACTTTCTGTTTAATGTAAAATTCCATATAACAGATAGTATAAGTGCAATTAAGTATGCCGGCCAGTACTTGAATTGTATTAATTCATATAAAAATGTAAAAGACATTGCTTGAATAATTCCAGCCGAACATGAGAAAAGGAAAAATTTCACCATATGCTGCATATTCTCATTCTTATTAATATCCTTGATAACTTCAGTCTTTAAATCCTGGTCCACTATCATCACCATCATTTCTTTCAATTAAGTTGATTATAACATAACCTGTTTTGTCATTATTTTAACCGTAGATTGAGTAGATGTCTTTCAGGCAAGTTTAATTGTTGAGTGCAGTACATTTCGCATAATTTCCGTATGTGTTAAA
The DNA here is from genome assembly GCA_964589075.1 of uncultured Candidatus Izemoplasmatales bacterium. Classification (GTDB taxonomy): domain Bacteria; phylum Bacillota_I; class Bacilli_A; order MAG-NZ; family MAG-NZ; genus CAZPQU01. The sequence continues at coordinate 59,205 of CAZPQU010000004.1, forward strand.
ATTAAGTAAGAGGTGATATTTTGAAAAAGAGGATTGGTCAGTTCTATTTACTTTTAACAATACTTACATTCATCGTTTTTGTAATTAGTAGATTCTATGACAGAAGCGAAGGACAAACATTGTTTTTCAGTTCTTATTTTGTAGTTGTAACAATGTTGTTTAATCTAGTGATTGTGTTTCTATACAGAAAGCACAAACCACTACTATTATATTCGTTTTTATCTCTTGTAAACGTTGTTGGATATTATACTTACATTACTTACTTATCGAATAATCTACTTGGTATAATTTTGGCGTTTATTATTCCACTTACTTTCTATTCTTCTCTCGCCGCACTATTCGTAGCATTCTGGATTGCGCTATTAGAGGAGTATATGAAATTTGTTTCAAGAATTCTTATTATAATAGGTATTAACAATTACCTATTCTATACAATATATGTTTCATATACCGAAAGAAGTCTCATCGGATTCTTTGGTCCATTTCCTGATGACTTACAAGTCGTGTTTAACATTTTCTACTTTATTAAAGACTTAAACTTAACAGTAATTGTTGCATTACAAACAATCATTCTTTATTACTTGGCATCTGGTAAAAAATTCTGGAACTATAATAGAACAAAAATGGATGACAATGAATCATAATATCAGCATAAGTATTAACTAAAATTAGACAAAACAAAACCTACAAATCTGTAGGTTTTTTAATATTTATTCTTTATATAAATTTCCCAGTTATCAACTATCTCCTGCCAAGTAAATCCGGTCTTTTCAAGTATTAGTGTTTCATCCTGTACTACTTCAAAATATATCTCTTCCGAAAACTCTTCCATAAAATAATTTGTAAATGAAACATATGGGAAGAATGATTCAGTACCGTAAGCTTCATATACATCATTGAAATCATTATTAGATAAAACATATATGTCAGCAAACTCGTATATGTCGTCTCTATATCTAGCATTATCACCATAAATGTTCTTATACTCAGTAATAGCATATGCTATCTTGTCTTGAAGACCATCTAATTGATAAATTCTATCAAAATAAACTTGTGTATATTCGAACTCCATCGAATAATAAATTGCCATTGATTCTTTCAACCAAGTTGATGAATAAATGTAATTACTTTGTAGATGATGAACATACTCGTGACTTAGTGAAAAGATAGTACTTAGGAAAGATAGATTCGTTCTATAGTACCCCGAATTTCTAGAATCAACCAAGTAGATACTTATTTTCGGATAAGTAATATCATTTCTACCTAATTTTAAAGCTACCCTGTCCATTTCTGTCTCAAGACTTCTAATTAGATTAACTAAATTAAAATATCCATCCCTAAACAGATCTGGGTGACTTACATAGAAAAATGTATCATAAAAGTCATCTTCTAAATACCAGTTGGAATGTTTTGTTTTCCAACTGATTGCGTATTCGGTTTTATCTCTACTAAAAACAATATAATATTCTGGATTATAAGCTTGTAATCCAATTACTTCTAGATACTCATTTAAATACTTATAATAATTCTCCGCAAACAACGCATCATCCTCTATTTTAATTAATTGATCAAGAAATTCTACACTGTATTGTTCTATTAGGTAAGTCGTAAACAGCGTTGAAAACTCCATTGCATATGCTCTTGTATTGGTGTCAGCATAATCTTCATCGAATAAAGGATAAGTTAAGTCCATTATCTCGGGTCTATATGAAACATAGGAGAATATCTCATTACTATTATGTGCATACCCTTGATAAATGTTTCCTAAATCTCTCGCAACATAATTTGCCATACCAAAGATAAGTCCATAGTTACCTTCCTTATGATAAATTCTGTCCAATATCGACATAACTGATCTATACCCATAATTTTTTCTACTTATTCCTACTTCGTTTGTAAATTCATTAAAAAAGCTCTCATTAAAATTACCTACATAAAACTTAAGTTCTTGATCCTCGTAAACACCTTTATCACGTAAGTAAATCAACGTCTTTTCATTGGTTAAGACAAAGCTGTTTTGTTCACGCTCAGTTATTTCATGTGAGTACGAGTACTCCGCAATTAATGGAGTTAAATAATCACAACTGCTAAGTAAGAACACCGATATAAACATAAGCAGAATGGTAGTTTTTTTCATAGTATCACCAGCTTGTTTGTCCTCGAGTAATTCGTTGTTGTTATTTAATTGTACCTTTTACCTATACATGTTGCAAAGTATTGGCAATTTGGAGTCAAAACAACGATCATATATATTCGGACAACATATATCTCAATACAAAAAAAAGACACCAAATTTAATCGGCGTCTATCAATTATGTCGTTATATATTATGTAAATCTATAAATATCTTAAAACTACAATGTAACAATGAAAAACGAGTTTTTAGCTTTTGAGATAGCTAAATTGTTATTTACAATAGTTTCATTTCCATTAAATAGTACCTCAGAACTTTTTATTCGCATAATATTTTGAATTGCTTTACTAATGTCCTTAAAATCTCTTTTCAAAACACTTTCCTTATCACAAATCAATTCTAAATTTCCAGGAACTTTTAAATCATTTGTTTTTTTACTTAGCATGAATGTGCAAACTGCACCTTCAAAAGATTTGTTCAGTAATAACTCCTTATAAACTGGGTCTCCAGCACTTTTAAGGTTATCAATTACAACTGATAACTTTGTATCTAGGTGCTCAGCGTAATTCTTAGTGAAGTTTTCAGCGGTAGCAATATTTTCTTCTCTAGTAAAACAATTCTTGCTTAAGAATTCTCTTAATGTATTTTTATAATCGTGGTATTTATATCTAGAAACCATTCTCTTATTGATTATATTTATTCTTACTGAGTTTTGTTCTGTTTCTAACTCTTGGTCTTGTTCTACTACTTCATTTTCATTCATATTATTTTGTCCTTTCAAATTACAATTGATATTTTTTATATTAGTATTCATATATATCATAATTTCCTTACAAACTATATCACATAATACCAAATATAACTATGTCAGTACACTCATTACACCTAGAACACTTAAATTTTGCCTCAAATGACTATTTCGTAACGATAGTCAGCACGAATACGCTTCATTAAAAAAAGGACTCGAGGAATCCCTTTCTTGGATAATTATCATTCTTGAAAGAATCAGTAACCTGTAAAGTATCCGCCACCAGTCGTAGCGTTACTTGTGATATTACCCTCTAAATCAAAGATAATTTGACCAGTAAATTCATAATAAGCATCAACTGCGTCAATCATTATGTTGTATTTGACTACTTTAGTGCCTTCTATTCCATCTCCCAGTTCATATTTTTCTTCTATTATTGTGAATGTTTTTCCAGCAAATTTTGCATTCATGATCATTCGTTCAAGACTTTTATTATACTCAGTAAAGTGATCGTGATAACCAGCAAACCCTTTTCTTAGGCTATTAGTAAGACTAACTATACTGTCTATATCAAGTAAAACTCCTTCAGCTATATCATAATTAGATAGATCATAGATATGATTTATATACTCCTCAGCCATGGCAAGATTTCTTTTGTCTTCGCATCCAATTAACAGCACACTCACAGATACTAGTATGATCAAATTTATTATTCTCAAGATATCACCTCTTCTATCCAGTCTTTATCGATTGAGATTTTTTTTGTTAAGTTGTCTGAAACCTGCATCCCCTGATCATCAAACACACTTATTTTAAGTCTATAAGTAAGAATCCATCTTTCATATATAGGATCGTAACTAATTCCAGCATAACCAGTTAACAGGCTAAACTCTCTAGGAATACTTACTTTGCTAATATTAATAAACTGGTATTCAACATCATTATAATCAAAAGTTAATTTGATAGGAATACAATACCTCTCTTCATTTAATGTAATTTCTCTATTTTCAACAATCATTCCCTCAAAGTATGATCCACCTCGCGTTTTGACTGTATCATCTACCTCTGTACATGCTCCTTCATAATCCGATATAGCTCTCATGTACTTCTTAGATGTATAACCATTAATAACGGAATAAAGAACAATGCTGAGTATTATAATAAGTAAACTTATCCAAATACTATTTCTGTAAACTATATCCTTTAGTCTTGAATAGCCAGTAACTATTAAATACTCACTACTAACTTTAAAAAACTTTGCTAAAAATTGTAGCATCTCGATGTCAGGCACAGACTTATCTCTTTCCCAACTAGAAATGGTTTGACGAGTTACAGACAACTTCTCTGCTAACTCATCCTGAGTAAGTTCGTTCTTAACTCTTAATTGTTTAAGTTTAGTTCCTAATGAATTTTTCTTCATCTTCAACACCTCACAATAATTGTATTATGAATATCAGTAAATGACTAGCAAAGAATATTTGCTTCTATATATCTCAGTATATAGAATAATTTTATCACATATTTGCCACCTCAAATGTTACAGATATTCTACTATCACTAATATATAGTATGCTGGATTACACCATAGTTGAAGTATTTATCTTAATATCAAGTAATTATCTATTTAATCAACAGAACATCAACAAATCAGCTATTTAGAATGATATAATAAATAAATGACGGAGGTTCACTATGCTATTTATATTACCTATTCTAGTTTTCGGATTTTTATTCGTTATCACTTATTACTTTTACCAGAAATTAGCAGTTGAAACACATTTGATGATTGTTCCACTTTCAATCTATCAGACATTCTTTACATTTTTTATTACTCTTCCTTTTTATCTTAAGGGATATTTAGTAGCTACATTTTTCGCAAAAGTGTTTATGATAATCCTATTAATATTAGGAGCATTAATATTTGGATACTTAGCGGTAAGAGATAACGATGAAGAGGGACACTTTAATGATGTTAAATTAGAAGTGCTAAAAAACACTTTAGTTATCTTCTCATTAACAGTTCTACCCTTTTTAGTATTTATGACTATATTTAGATTTATTAATCCTTTTATTCAAGTATCGTTGGCTTTATTGGCGGCTCTTGTTATCTATGGGTTGTCAATGCTAAGCCGTAAGTACATCCTTCCACTCTTTTCTAAACTTAACTTCCATGTAGGTTTACTAGGAAATTCCAAGTGGATTATTTTGTGGCTGTTAATTATCTTAGTTTTTGGATTATCAACTACAGTACGAGTTCCACTTAATAGTTTAGAGAATTCCTTAAACTTGTCTCACCATATTAAAGTATCGACAGATGACAAAGAGGAAATATACTACAAAAACAATTTTACTCAAGAAGAGTTGTTTAGTTTAGAATCTAACTTAACTGTTCCAATTCTTGATAATAATACCAAGCCTAATTATTTTAGTTATTCGTACACGTCAACAACACTATTTGTAAGATTAAAAGATACTGTAACTAGTATTGATAGACAAACAAATGAAATAATACTTCAAGGAAATCTTAATGATAGAATTACTTCTTTAGATGAACCTTTACAGTACGGTAATGGGATTCAGCTTGAAAGCTATGATATTTTACTGAATCAATACGGTAGTTTTGTCTTAAATGGTTATGAAGTAGTAAACAATATAGATGAAGTATCTTTCAATAGTGAGTTATTTTTTTATAAGGGTGAAGCTTATTTCTTAAGCCAATCAAATTCAGACAGAAACAAATTTATGATTTACAAAATTGGTGATGAGATAGTTGAAATAGAAGAATTCTCTTCTGATAGTAGATACAATTTAGACCATTTCATTACCAACAATAATCTAATTCTAAAAGATGATAATATATTAAAGCCATATAATGAAGACGTTGAGTTTCCATACATTAAGGGGAACCAACCATATTATGATGAATCAAATCATGTAATGTACTATATTCAAGAATATGGTGGCGTTGTCGCTAGAAATATGACTAAGGATTCAACTTACTATAAAGTCGACTCTGAAGGTAATGAAGAAGAGTTTTCACTTAGTTTTGATCATAACAGAATTGCATTAATACTTGATGGTGATATATATTTGTATGACAAAACAGAAACTAGGTCAAACCAAATTGAGATTATGAATGGTGAATTTAGAATAAACACTATATTTAATCATGTAGCTCCACAATCGTTCCTTAAAAGTAAAGATTCACTAGGTTCACTTGTTATTGATTACAGAAAAGTGGATGATCATATAGAGTTTTTGCAACTTGATTATGATGGTACTTTAACTGTATATAAACTTGTAGAGAATGATGTGGCTATAAACTTACCAATTTACACTTCATATAGTATTGGGATATTTGCTTGGATCATTTTGGCCATCTTAATTCCAGTTACTAAACACTCAATCGACTATAAAGTGATCGGTTTTATTGAAAAGAATGAAGAATTAATTGCAAAGAGTAATAAAACGAAATAACTGTTCTTCGATTAATTTAATTAGTTGCATTGAGTAATTATTATATCAATTAAAAAACACGACTTCCAAATGAGTCGTGTTTTATTATGGAGCACATATTAGTTACTACTTATACATGCTTAATATCAGTGTATTTTGCGACTTCACCACTAATAGTAGATACGTGATGAACATCTAAATTATGTATGTTATCTAATCCATGAGACCTAGCAAATACTTTAAGTTCTTTTGCAGTTCCCATATAGAAGTTTTCAAATCTCTTAACTCCTGTTTTTGAATCAAACAGTTGTCTCAAATTTTCATCTTGAGTTGTGATACCAGCAGGACATGATCCTGTATGACATATTTTCGCTTGTATACATCCGATAGCAATTAACGATGAAGTTGCAAGTGCAATAGCGTCTGCTCCAAGAGCAAGCCCTTTTGCAATGTCAGAGCTATCTCTAAATCCCCCTGTTATACATAATGTTACATCACTATTAACACTATCCAAGTATCTTCTAGCTCTTCTTATCGCGTATACCGGTGGTGTACCAATATTATCTTTTAAGAATTTAGGTGACGAACCAGTTGCTCCACCTCTACAGTCAATAGTAATAAAATCAGGCTTTGATTTAAGAGCCTCTTCTAAATCTGCCTCAATATTTCCAGAAGCAAACTTAACTCCAATAGGGACTCCGTCCGTTAGTACTCTAAGTCTAGTAACTAACTTCTCTAAATCTTCAATTACATTTAATCCAACTAACCTTCCAGGTGATACTGAATCTTCTCCTGGTTTGAGTCCTCTAATTTTAGCAATCTCTGGCGTTATTTTGTTAGCAGGTAAATGGCCACCTAGTCCAGGTTTTACTCCTTGACCTATCTTAATCTCAACAGCATCTGCTTGTTTGATAACAGAGTCTATATGTGAGAATGCAGCTGTACCTAGTTCATAGATATATTTTTTTGCAGCTTTCCTAGCTTCAGGTAACATTCCACCCTCACCCGAGCACATTGCAGTTCCAACTAATGATGTACCTGCAGCAAGAGCTATCTTAGCCTCTCTTGAAAGAGCTCCAAATGACATATGAGATACATAAAATGGAAGTTCTAATTCTAGTGGTTTCTTAGCATTTTTCCCAATTATAGTTTTTAAACTTACATCTACGTCGTCATTGATTGGCATTGTTTTAAGTTGACTACCATTAAAAAGTATTTCATTAAATGTTGGAAACTTAAGTAACGTGGCCATTGCTGAGTTCTCACTTTTTCCAGTGCTGGCAAGGTGATTTACGTTATGAATTTTCTCATCCATTTTGTTTTCAACGAGTTTCTTTTCTAGTTCTGGTACTTCGGGTATTAGTCCCTCATCTTTAAATTCCTTATACCAATGTGTTCCATCGCAGTATGGCTTGTTTTTAGACTTCCCACATCTACAAAGTGCAAAATGTTCTTTAGCAGTAGGTGGTTGTTCAATATCTATCTCAATGTTTCCTGAGAAGAAATAAGGACCGTCCTTTATAACTCGTACATTTGGAGTGTCCGAATGGTTATCATAAAGTACATTTTCGATAGTATAAGTAAGTGCTCCAGATGGACATTTCTTACAGATTGCTATTAAGTCTTCAAAACTAGCAGCATCTGGATCAATTGTTTGCTTCTTGTTGTGCCAAAATACTTTTGGCAATTCAGTTGTGCAATACCCAATATGGGCACAAATTTTTGCGTCATGATTAATAGTTATTAGCTTTCCTGCGTAGGAATTAATGACACCTTCTACATCCTGTTTTTCGTTTATATCTGAAAAATCAGTTTTACCATGTGTCCCGTCGCAGTAAGGCTTTGTTTTAGAATTACCACATCTACATAAAGCTATAGTCCTTTTTGTATCAACTTTTAGTGAGTTATCTTGTTCTAATATATCTAAGCCCGATAATACTAAAGGACCGTTTTTCCCTAATTTGATACTTGGGTTTTTTATAGTATCGTTACTTAAAATCACCTTCATGTGTATCTCTCCTCTTCAAAGCAGATTATGAAACCTTTACTCTAAATCATGATTATGTATTGATTGAGCAGTAAACATTATAGTTTATGCACTAATCCATCATCCTTAAAATCTTCATACCAGTGAGTTCCATCACAATAAGGTTTATTTTTAGATTTACCACATCTACAAAGAGCAAAATGTTCTTTTGCTGTAGGTTGTTGTTCACAATTTAATTCAATACTTCCAGTTATGAAATAAGGACCATCCTTAATAATTTGCACTTTAGGTGTGTCTGAATAGTTATCATATAACACATCTTCAACAGTATAAGTTAGTGCACCAGATGGACATTTTTTACAAAGTGCCATTATTTCTTCTACACTAGCAGCATCTGGATCAATTGTTTTATCTACATTGCTCCAAAAAACTTTTGGCAATTCAGTTGTACAATATCCAATATGCGCACATATCTTAGCGTCATGATTAATCGTAATTTTCTTACCCTTGTAAGAATTAACAACACCTACTATATCCAGCTTCTCGTTTGAATCAGAAAAATCTGATTTGCTATGTCTTCCATCACAATATGGTTTTGTCTCAGAGTTTCCACATCTACACAGAGCTACAATCTTTTTATTATCTACTTTAACTAAATTATCTTGTTCCAATACATCCAGTCCTGATAAAATAAGCGGACCATTTTGGCTCAACTTAATACTTGTGTTTCTCATAATATCTTTTTCAATAAATTCTTTCATAAACACTCTCTCCCTTATATAGTTTTTGTTAATCATCATCTAATTATAGCATTATACAATTCTAAAGTAGATTGCCCATCATAAAACTGTATAGCTATTAGTACATATATAAAAAAATGGAAGAATTAACTTCCAGTTTGTTTATAAGTTGGTGCGGGTAAATATGTTAACTACTACTTTTAGAAGATTACTTCATAAGTGAAAAATTCAGTGTTTTATCTCGATAGCCGTAAAACTCATCTCAAACTAGCTAAAAACTGTTTTTTTTCTTTATAGTTATTAATTCTAATTATGTTTAAGTTACTAAATTCAATTAATCTTCTTTCAATACTAGGAAGTTTAACCTTCCCAAAATCTTTTACATATTCAATAAAATCATCGTCCATAATACTAGTATCAAATCCAGGTGCCATATCAGGTCTTTTTGATAATTTTTGTCGTTTCAGTATATTCCTAATACAGATATCGGTTGGTAGGTCAAAGAATATAACAGTATCACACAATTTCATTCTAAAACTCATTGTCCCACCATAATTACCATCAATTATAAAACAATCATGTTTATTAGCAAATTCTTCTGTCATCCTTCTTAATTCTTCTCTGCCAATATCATTATAATTGTCTATATGGAAGATATAATCCAAATGCAAAACAGGATAGCCAAGAATTTCTCCTAATTCACGACTAAGTGTTGATTTCCCACTACCAGGGCTTCCAATAATCATTATTTTCTTCATCTAAATCACCATTTTATGTTTATATAACAATAAACCCTTTCCATGAACTCATGACACATTTTATTATATCTACTTCTTTGTAAGTGAAAGTCTTAATTTAGTATCTAATTCATATAATGCTGTCTTGTTACTATCCCACATTAATAGTTGTGTAGCGGTATTGTAATCTGTCCATATGTATTCAGAGTGTTCATCAGACAAAGTAATGGTTTCCTCAGTGTGAACTCCAAATGAATATTCTGGAATGACTATTACTTCTGGATAATTTACTGCAATTTCCTCAAATATAATTGCAGGTATGTGTGTTTGAGAAGTTAGCTCAATAAGGTTGATCACGGATATTCCAGTCTCTTCCTTCATTTCTCTTACTGCTGCTTCTTTTTTGGTTTCGGAATTTTCACCACCACCTGAGACCCATTGCCACATTTTTGGCACATTTTTTGATTCTGGCCTCTTGAAGACACAATAGGATATTCCTAGTTCAGAAAACTTGTACGGAATAATCAGTACTTGAAATGGTGCTCTAGCCATAATAGCCTCCTTATTATTTATGGGTTACTATATTTCACCCACACATATTACGTACTTGTTTATGCCATTCTAAGTATGAGTCTTTTTATTATAACATCTCAAGTTCTTTATCTAAGATATGCAAGTAAATTAACAATAATTTTTTTTTGTTTTTTGGATATAAAAAAACTGGATGAGTTATCATCCAGTTTGCTTATAATTTGGTGCGGATAACAGGAGTTGAACATTAGTACCCACATACAATAGGCTAAGGTTTTCAAAGAACTACACCCCTAAGATATCAAATGAGGGGGACGTATTATGTCACATTGAAAAAAAATCGTATTTTCGAACTTTTTTTTGTTTATTAGTTATGAGTTAATTGTCCCTCAAACAGAATCTTCGTCCACATCCTGTAAAATCCACCAAAAACACGATTATTTATTTCAATACTCACGAAAAAAAACAATCTTTCTCAGATTGTTTTGGCTCTTATATTGATAATAAAAGAAATTTTTAATGAAAAATTATTCGTTAATTTCAGTGCCCACCCTTGGAATCTTCTCCCAAATGTCAATGGATTGAAGTTCACCTCCTGCGAAATGCCCATCTATAAAGTTTTCAAAAGTACCTGAATAAGTTATTTGAACAATATATCCTTCAGCATATCTGTCATAATCAATCTCATGCTCTTTTGTAATACTAATCCAATATATTTCTTTCTCATCTGTTTCGATGGCTAAAAGACGATATTCATCATCATATGTATACACAATACCTTTTATTGTTTTTTCTGTATTTTGGCAACCACCAAGAAGAATAATAAAAACTAAAATGAGTTTTTTCATTAGGTTCCTCCATATAGTCTATTTAGAGATGATCATTCATCAACAAATTGTATAATACTACATCGATATCTCTTGCAACATTATAATATATTGAGTTTATTGTTACTGCTCCAACATGAATTCCAACTACTTCATTATTGTAATTTAATACAGGAGAACCGGACATCCCTTCATAAGTATCGTTATCATATAGTATTGTTCTAGTCTCGAACGCTTCTACTCTTCCCGAACCTTTCCACATTGTATTAGATGGCTTATCACTTGGAAACCCAATTACATTTATAGCGTCATCTATCCCTACAGATTTTTGTAATTGAAATTTCTTAATTGAACTATCCACTGACTGAGATAGGGTAATAATTGCATAATCATTTTTATGTCCATCATCAACGTTTATATAATCATAACTTACATCAATCGTCTCTGACTGATACATAAAATCGTTGTCAGATGGTCCGCCTCCTGAGTAAACTCTAACGAATGCAGGCATTACTGGATATCCAGTTGCTCTACCATAGACAACGTGTCCACCTGTAAGGACTGTATTATCATCAAGCATGAAACCAGTCGCTATCGATGGTAAAGGAAAGTATTGGCCAGGAACAAGTTTACTCTCATAGTAAACTTCAATTGCAACTATACCATTATATGGTTGTATACTTTTGTTAGTAATTTCTGTTCGACTATCGGAACCAATAACAACTCTAGTCGTCCTTTCGATGTAACCCGCCTCATCAGCTGAGACTATTTTATCAATTGTACTCTCTTCAATAGATTCAAACGTAATTGTTTCTTTTTTTTTGTCTTTCGTGTTATTAGACGCATCCACTGAAATTACCATGAACGGAATAATAAGTATCATAAATCCTAAAATTAATTTTTTCATATTTTCTCCTTTTTTTTTTTGCTAATAGATATTGGTATTATAGCATAGATAATAAGGTTGAAAAGTTACAGATTTTTAACCATCCGAAGGTAAGCCGTTATTTGATACATTGTTACAAAACTGTAACATTTCACTTCTTAAAAAATTACAGATTTTTTACTATTGTATAAAATAGATGTAGGTTTGAAACAAAAAAGGCCCTCAAGTTTGGGGGTCATGAGAGTTCAACATTAGTACCCACATACATTAGGCTAAGGTTTTCAAAGATCTACGCCACTAAGATATCAAATGAGGGGGACGTATTATGTCACATTAAAAAAAAGTCCTATTTTTGGACTTTTTTCGATTATTGTTAGAAGTAACCCTAGAATATGAAACTAGTGTACTAAAGTGACTTTGCACCGATATTTAGCAAAGGTACCATGTAAATAGTAAGTTGGACAATCAATAGAATCAATGGGGTGCGAGCTGACAATTTGTCTATGTATATATGGAGTGATTTGTTTTCCAAATATTCCTTTTCCCATTTCTTGAAACTTTTCTCTTCATTAAGTCCGCTATTATTCATTCTTATTGATAATATCTCGAATTTTGATAAAACCTCATTTTCTAACATTTTGTACACATCAAAGTCAGTGATGTACGGAACAACAATTGTAAAAATCATGAATAGTAGTGTAGCGTAACCATACGATAATAATAGATTTAAAGTACTGTGTCCAATTACAATATCCATCACTAGTCCCAGAATAATAAATGAACCAGTAGAAGTTATTATCTTTCTATTGAGTCTTCTTAATTGGAAAATTGAAGTTAGCATTGTTTTATCTATATATGTCGCTGTTGTTTTAACAGAAAGAACAAACTCTTTAAGTACAACTTTTTTATCAACGTATGCTACTAAAAAATAGGATATTAAGAAATAGAAAACAATAGAAATTATAAGCCAGGTACCTCGAATTATGACACTCATTAAAATACTAGAATTACCTGGATCAGGAAAACTAAAGTGTTCGTTTATCACTAGAATTACTGCAAACAGAACAACCAATGTATTCAAAATGAAATTCCTATTGTTCACAGCGATTGATTCTGGCTGTTGTAGCGGTTCCTTCTGCTCAGGCACTATTCGTGAAAATGTTGTTCTATACTTATTGATTACAAAAATCAGTACAATAATAGAGAATGATCGAAGAAAGAAAAAATTAAATTCAGGCATTATTCCTGTTTCCTTTAAGTACTCAAATCTATGTGCTAAGTTCCCAGCTTCTCCTAGAAAGTTCTTAATTCCTTCCATTAAGCTAACATAATCATCAAAGATGATTACTAAAAATCTGAATAAAATCAACCCCAATACAATCAAACATATCCGTTTTAGGTAAGTTGTCAATGTCTGCTTTAGTTCCAGATTCCTAAAAATTCCAAATGTAAAAAACAAATTTCCCATTTTAATACCTCCCATTTAACTTTAGCACATAAAACGATCCTCAAAAGTTACAGTTTTTTCACCATTATGTATAGTTGGTGTGCGTTGGCGAAAAAAAAGACCTCCAATTTGAGGGTCATAGATGTTGAACATTAGTACCCACATACAATAGGCTAAGGTTTTCAAAGAACTACACCCCTAAGATATCAAATGAGGGGGACGTATTATGTCACATCAAAAAAAAAATTCATTTTATTGAACTTTTTTTTGAAATATGTTTTCATATTATCAACCAACAATTTTTGAACATTACAGTTTTAGCATCTAATACAAGATAATAAAGTGTCCAACAATTAGATTGCAACACAATTTATGACTAATTTATTATGAGGTACACATGTATCGATTTCTATATACCTGTTCTGTTTCTTCAAAAAGACAATCTAGTTCAGCACCTAAAATAGAATATCCGTTTTCAATAGTAGGATGTTTTAAGAAATCAATAAATTGCTTAGTACTTAATCTTTCCACCAATACCGAAACAAACAACTTCGATAATAAGTAAGCCAATTCTTTTCTGTAATATGAGAAATCACCCCATAGCAATTTAATACTGACTTTATCTTCAGGGAACTTAATACTTTTATAAACTATTGATTCATCAAAGTACTCGGCTATACCTTCTCTAATCATCCTAGGGCTACTTGTAACATCCTTACTCATATTCTCATGATAAACGTGAGCAATTTCGTGACCACTACTGTCATGCAAATTAACGTGTATCATTGCAAAAACAGAATTTGTATAGCTAAGGTTATTTCCAATTACGTCCTTCCAATCTATATAAACATATATATCTATTTTTTTCCTCAAAGTAATTTGAAAAAAATGCTGGATTGAATAATTATAAGCTTCATGACTTGCTATGCATTTTTTCTCTTCAGATTTTAGTATACGTTTATCAATGTGAAAAACAATTTTCTCAGTTTCAACAACCCTAAAAAAATTATTCCTAATCCCAAGTAATTCAATCCAGTCTTTTGATTCGTTCGAGAATTCTCCTAAAGACAAGTATGCTTTATCTAAGAACTGTGTTGACAATTGCGAATTGCCCATTGCGTAATATATTAACCCCACATATCCAAACAATCTGCTGTAGTCTATACTCTTATTGTTGAAATCAGTAATTTCATTAAAAACTTCTAATGAGTTGCTTAATTGGTTCGTCTCGAATAGGGCAAATAATAAGTAACTTCTCAAAACATCTGTTATCTGTCCCTGTTCTATAAGATTATAAATGCCAATGTAATTTCTATTTTCATATAATTGTTCAATTGTGAAACTACTCTGCATAAAAGTATGGCAAAGACACCATTTCAAACTCAGAGCAAACTCTACTACCATGGTTAATATTGTGGAGGATACACCCCCCTAAGCAATCCGGAAGTAATTTGCATTCCATGCACTTTTTATCTTCAAAGCAGTTCAACGCTTGGTACCAATCAAATATTTTATTACCATCAAGTTGTAACTCCCCATCATCATCAATAAAACCAATTTGTGCTTTCTCTTGTGAAAGGACATTTAGACATTTCCAAACTGTTAAATCTGGAAGAATATAAAGGAAGTTTTCATTCGTACAGGATTCACAGGATCTATTATAATGAATATTACTCACAGTATTGTATCCTATTTCAACTGCCATTTTGTATAAGTCATTAAAATCAGCCGAAGAATTCTCATTATTACCCTCAAACATTTCTGTGTCATAAACAGCACGGAAGTATACTTTCATTTTGCTTCTATATTCTGGCAAAACAGATTCTAATGTTTCCAGTATTTCTTCATTTGAGTTGTTATTGAGGTTAATTCTTAATATAAAATGAAACTCCTCCACGTCGAGGTATTTTGATATTGTGTCATTTATCTTACCCATTATTAAATCATATGATTTTTTTCCTGTTTTAAATTTTCTAGTTTGATCGTGTGTTTCCCTAGACCCATCAATAGTAATCTGCATCATTTTGCAGTTATTCTTGATAAGTTCCGACATTATATCTTCCGTCAAAAGTGAGCCATTAGTAATTATTGAGTTTCCAAAGTCTGTGTTTACTTCCTTACATATTTGCGAAGTGTTATTTATTAGGTTAATTAATTCACTACTAAACAACAATGGTTCTCCTCCAAATAAACTCATTTCAAGATAAGTGTAGAATTTACTATACTTCTTAACGTATTTTTCAATAGTCTCGAAATAGTCTTTCTTTTTCACGCTATTTCTAAAAGGTTCTTCAAAACAATACTCACAGGCAAAATTACACTCCATGGTAGGTACTAGTATCAAATTCAATTGAGAGTTGTCAAAGAATTTTCTGTCAAAAAGGAACTTAACTTTCTTGAATTCGTTCTCATCTTGAAGTACAATGAAACCATTCTCTACTAACTCACTGTACTGCATATTGTTTGGAAATTTATTCATTTCCTGTACAATTTCAGGTAGAGATGTATCCGGATCAATGCTCATAAATGCTTTTGTTACGGAATTATAAATTACCTCTTCTCCATTTATTACTTTATCTATATTATAATAACTACTTTTATACATAATCTTTACGAGTGATATTCACTCTTCCTTTCACGTTTTTTTGGAGTTCAACAATGAGAATACTATTTTAGTTTATCCTATGCTGCAGTGGGACAATTTCCTGTACAAGTACAAGCATCTCTAGGCGAGATGTACAGAGATTTGCCTACTTCAGTAGCTGATTCTTCAATTTTCTTTACAGTATTTAATTTGGCGTTTCTTATGATTGTAAACATCTTTGATTTATTATTTTTCATTGCTTCTTTTTTCATAATATCCTCCTGAATTTTATGTATATTTGGATTACTGATAATCCATTGTATTCTCATTGTGAACCCTGCTAATAATACAGTTGTGACTCCCAAAGTTTTTTATACAAAGTATCAGAACTTAGTAGTTCTTCATGACTTCCAACTTCTGTAGTCACTCCATCATTTAATAAGTAAATTTTGTCCATTCTTTTTGCAATGCTCAATCTGTGTGTAATCACTATCACCGTTTTGTCTAGTGATGAAATAAGATTATTTAACTCATTTTCTTGAATCGGATCAATTGAACTAGTCGGTTCATCCATAATTATAATCTTTGAATCAATATATAAGGATCGTGCTAATGCAATTCGTTGCCATTCTCCTCCTGAGAAATCTGAATTACCAAACTCCAGTCCTATATGGCTGTTTTTATCTTGTTTCATCCTATCTAGTCCAACTAGGGACAGCAGTTCATCTACTCGTAAGACTGCATCTTTCTTATCCACATTCTTTAATTGTGATAAATTATCAAGAACGATATTTTCAAATAATGTGTTCTCGTATTTGTTAAATTCTTGCAAGAGTGCACTTGATTTACTAATTCTAAACCTAGTCATCTCTTTGTGCTCGATGCCATCAAAACTTATTGTACCGCTTTTTAATTTCAAATAACCCATGATTATTTTTGCCAATGTTGTCTTTCCTGCTCCATTTAAACCTACAATAGCAATTTTTTCTCCACTACTTATTTCAATGTTGACATCCTTAATTACTTTGGTAATACTTGTTGGGTAATGATACACACCTGATTTAACTGTCAATGAATTAAAGCTATGTGAAATAGTCTTCTCTTTTTTTTGATCTATAAAGGAGAAATATGGCTTAACCAAAAATATAAATTTGGAAAAGTAACCTGCGCCTACAAACAACTCTGTGTATTGCATATTTAGAATAGTTACAGCTGAAATTGTAGCCATAAACTGTGGAAAATTAATATTCCCCATAAAAAGCAAGTAAGCTGAAAAGACATAAATTGATAATTGTGAGAGACTCTTAATTAGACCTAGTACTGCTTTATATTTTAAAACTCTCATCTTATTTTTTAGTAGACCTTCCTGAAGTATATTTCCTGTTGAAGTCCACTTGTTTTTAAGTTCACTATAACAATGAATAGCTTTGATTTCCTTAAAAGACCTAATTTTAGTCAAAGAATCAAACCAATCTTTTTCAACCTTTGAGAGTTCCATTTCTTTTGACCTATATCTTACGGCAATAGTTGCCTCAATGAACTGTTCAATAAATGATGGTATTGCTGCGAGAAATATGAGAATCCAAAATGTTGAATTGAAAGTAGATATATATTTCCCAGTAATTACAATTCCAATTATTATAGCAACTGCATCAATCACATACTCAGTAATCCTATAGATATTAATACCTGCAACTTGAGCACTCCAAATACCATTATAAAACCTTGGATCTTCATAGTTGTCTACTTGCAGATCATTGCATTTTGAATGTATCGCTGTCCTAATCTTTTTTTCAAATCGTGGTATTCCACCGAGTTGGACAACCAAACGTTTATACAAGACAATGTATCCCCTCATGAGAATGTTATATAACGAATAAACTGCTATAACTATCATGAATGCTCCGTACCCTATCTCTTTCTCTAAGATAGTCGTGTACAACGAAAGACTTAATCTAACCCCTAAAACAGGCAATAAGGCATAAGCCATATTAACAACAATCATTCCTACAAAATGTTTCGGTAAAATATTGAAACAGAGTGACATGGAACGCCACACAACCCATTGACTAATTTTTGTCATAAACATACATACTCCTCTGAGCATTATACAAGTTACTGTATTTGCCATTATTCATCATTAAGCTCTCATGCTTTCCAGATTCAACAATCATTTTTTGATCCAGGACTACTATGCAATCTAATTTTTTTACTGCACCCAATCTGTGTGTAACAAAAATAGTTGTCTTGTCTTTAAACACTTCTAAACACATTTCAAACATTTCCTTCTCAGCAATAGGGTCAAGATTTGAAGTAGGTTCATCTAGAATTATAAGATTACAACTGCTCAGCAATAGTCTTGCAATTGCTAGTCTTTGTGTCTCACCTTTTGACAATGACGTTCCCTCACTTGTAATTAGTGATATTTTTGTATTAATTCCATTGGATAAACTATTGACTTTTTCTAGCATATTAACTTTGCCTAACGCTTCAAATAATGTAGTATTTGTAGTAGTTGACTCGTTTCCAAGGAGAATAAATTCTTTAACTGTTAAGTTGAATAAATTAAAATCCTGAAAAAGGACTGCAGCTTTTATGCTTTTACATGTACCCTCATATTTTCCTTCATAAAGCCCCATTAGTATTTTTATTAAAGTGCTTTTACCTGAACCGTTTTCTCCAACTATTCCATAATGTTTCCCCTTCTTAAAGACAAAGTTAACATCAGTTAGAACAGTGTCGTTCTCAATATACGAAAAACTAATATTCTTCAAGGAAATCTCTTCTTCGCTTTCGTAGTGTGTAGTATCATCTTCGATTTTGAAAAAATCACTTAAGGAATTCCTCAGAGTATTAAATTCCTCAATCCCCTTATACCTCTCACTGAACAGTGCTACTCTTTGAATCACCATTCCTGTGCTACTAATTATTCCTGTATAAACACCTATACTTATAATATTCGTATTTAGCGGTACAACAAAAATAATATAAGTAATTACTCCTAATAAAATCAATGCAATCTCTGATATAAATTGATATCTAAATCTAGTTTTTCCATTTGCAATGTTGGATAACAAACCTTTATCAAAAGCACTGCTGAATCCTCTCTCCAGAAACGCTTGATGACCATAAATAGATCTCTCATATGCATACTCCCGCTTCGCAAGAGTGTCAGAGTAGTAATGAGATCTTCTCATATTTGACATATACTTCTTCCAAAAATCTCCTGTTTTCTTGTTGGACCATTTGATTATTATATATATAGCAATGATTAATAAAAAATATATTAAAAGAATCAGAAAGTTTGTAGAAGAAGCTAAATATGAAAAAATCATAAAGAACACCACAGCACTAATCAGTGCTCCTACTGCATCAATGGATTCAAACAAAATCGTTATAAAGTTTTTACTTTGTAAGACTAAGTCTTGATTTTTATTTTTCTCAACCTCCAATAGATTTAATCCTTGGAGTTTATCAATTACCTTTTCCGCTACAGTATACTTATATTTTCTTTCAAACCATATTTTCACAACATCTTTTAACAAAAGCAGCATTAGTTCAATAATCATAAGTGAGCCAATTATAACTAAATACTTTATTACTTTAGAATTTGAGTTGAAGATACTATCTATTAATAATACTTTCATTACTATTCTCACACACAATGTTGATGTAATAGCTGTTTCTATTAGAAGCAAAATAAACCTCAATCTCACATAAAAGTGCTTGTTTTCTATAGTGGCCAATTGCATAAAAAAAACCCCTTCTCATTTAATAATTAATGAACATTATAAACTATCAAAAAATAAATCGTACTCTATTAAGTATTGTTTACTCTTAGTAGGTCACATATATTTGAATCAGTGACACTACTAAACAATATCATAGAATACAACGTTATAAAGTTACAAATATTCTACTTTCCTTTACCTTAGCCGTTTCAGTTGTTAAGACTGCACATTTAATGCTCAATACTAGCGATTCTAACTTTAAATTATAGCTATATACAGACTTCTAATGAAAAAATCATAAAGAACTAATTGTATCAATAGTAGAATAGATAACATCAAACACAACAATATCAACAGAATGATTAACAGTTTTTTGGTTAAGGAATATGAACTACACGGGTATTGGAACATTATGCTATAATTCACATATATTTCACCTTAGAATAAAACGAAACCACTGGGTATTGAAGTCGACAAAATGTATAAAGTAGGCGTTGAATGGAATAGAAAAAGACCCCTCTTTTAGGGATCACAATAGTTGAACATTAGTACCCACATACAATAGGCTAAGGTTTTCAAAGAACTACACCACTAATATATCAAATGAGGGGGACGTATTATGTCACATCAGAAAAAAAGGATAAATTATCATCCTTTTTCAATTTGAACCTGCCCCTTAAAGTTTAAATACATAACAGAATTTTTCAATTAATTTGTACTGTGTCAAGGATACCTCGTTGTTTAATTCATACTTAAATCCATTTATATAAGTTACATAATGTTATGCTTTTTTTCCTTAGTTTACTCTTCGAAGTAAACTTTACATTATACAGCACCTTTTGAATGTGCAAACATGCAAACCTCAGAACTGGTAATATACTTTCTTTCTAAAACATCAATATATTTGTTGTGTGATCTTACTATATGATTAACAAATTCTATCTCATTTCTAAACCCCTTAATCTTCAATAGAACTTGGTCAGATGATTTACCAGAATTTATGAACTCAGACACTACTTTCTCAAGAGCGATAAATTGTTTAGAAATAGTATTAAGTCTCATAAGATAGCTTTGTCTCCTAATCACTGTTATCAACCTATTTATGTTATTCAACTCTATTGAACTCTGAAAAACATTTAAGAACTCGTCTTCTTTGTAAGCAACCCCTAAATCATTATATTTACTATTAAACCATTTATCCCTACAATCTACAATCTCGACTTTTGCTTTTTGCAAGAGTTGTAGCTCAGCAAAGTTTGTTCTCTCAAATAAAATAAAGTCGATTTTATTTAGTAGACATGTTACATGATTCCTTAAATCGTGGAATATATGTTCAAAATTGAATCTAACTCCTTCTAGCAGTTTCTCCGATTCAAACACTGTAGAAATGATTGTCGAATACTCCTCACCCTTTTTTAACGAATGTTTGAATGAATACTTCAACTTCCTATATCTTGAGGCATCTGAAAAAACAAGTGAGGAAATTATTTTCATTTTTTTAATGTAAACACTAAAATTGTAAGGGCATAATATCACCCGACCCTTCATTGAAACTGTAAAAACATTCTCATAAAATTTTACGCCCTTTTTATCAATGTTATGACAGTTATTTTTACAATATGCTGTGTTGTTGAATGAAGTTTTTCTCATTTCACTATTCCATTGACAAAACTGAAAATCATACTTATTGCCCGACCCGCTTGAACCATCCTTCCAATATCTATACCACTCGTTTCAAACTGATTAGAATATCCACTAATACTTCTACAAAACAGATCCTCTATTATAGCAATATCCTTATTCTTGACATTATCTTTCCTTAATTCGTTTTCTATTTTCTTCCATTGTATTACCGGGTTTTTGCTGTCACTGATGAGTTTGTCAAGTTCATTCGACAGTTCATTTCCAGACAGACCTTTTTGGATAAATCCATCTAATATCTCATAGTTTATACTGATATCAGATTCATTTATCCCTGTATATAGAACAACAATTTTATTACTATATTGCGATTTTAATTGTAAGGCTGCTTCGACTCCACCGTGCTTGCTGTCATCAGATACGTGGACTCCCTTTATGTCGCATAATATAATATCATATACTTCATAAGTGCTAATATGCTTGAAGTTATCATCAACTACAACTTGACCATATCCTAGCCTATCGATGGAATTCCTGTCAAATCCCTCGTCATCAATTACACAAATACGGTACCTTTTTCTGTCCACAGCATTCTTTGAAAACATGTTTGAATACTTATGTCTATCTTCCTTTATTGACTTCAGTTTTTCAGTACTTAAGTAATTAGTCTTTTTTACAAACATTATTTTGTCTCCCTACCATTTTCACTAATTATACACCATAATTACTTCAGTAAAAAGCGCATGAGTTTGATAATGGACTCATAGTGATACAAACTCGAACTAATTTACTTATTGATTTCCAGTGTAGTCAGATACTAAATAGACTGGTCCTAAGAGTTGAACATTAGTACCCACATACAATAGGCTAAGGTTTTCAAAGAACTACACCCCTAAGATATCAAATGAGGGGGACGTATTATGTCACATTTAAAAAAAAGTCCAGTTTATCGAACTTTTTTTGATACATAGGATTTCAATTTTGTAATATTTAAAAGTATCAAAAGTGTAACATTTCAACAACTCCATATATGATAGACTTAGGTCAAGGAGGTGAAGGCATGAGACTTATAGACACAACAGAAATGGACGGAACTAGAATTACAATTAACGCTGATAATATATCATTCATAAGAGGATATGAAACCTATACCAGAGTATTCCTCAATACCTCAGATGCAAATTACATTAACTTTATTGATGTTAATGATACATATGAAGTATTTCAAAATTTGTTGCAACAACTACAATAAAAAAGACCATTCTATTTGGTCACAGAAGTTGAACATTAGTACCCACATACAATAGGCTAAGGTTTTCAAAGAACTACACCCCTAAGATATCAAATGAGGGGGACGTATTATGTCACATTAAAAAAAAAGTTCAGATTTTGAACTTTTTTTTAGCAGTTAAAATATAATCTCACTACCTTGTATCTCAAACTTATCGTCATTTTACAAGGGATACTTAGTTACTTAGAACTTGGGTTAGATTTTTTAGTCTAGCTAGTACTTCATCATATGTAATGACTACCACGTCACTAAAACTGTTTCTAAATAGTTCAAAAGACTTCTCTCTGTCTATACCTACTATTTCATCTAATCTTCCAATAATTACATAAGCTATTGGTCTGTATGCTTTTGTTTGATAATCCGAATGAGTATTCCTAACCGGCAAATCAATTATAAAGTTAAACCTTTGTATGCATACTTGAGTGATTGAACCACTCAATTCATTACTAGGTCCAAAGACTGTATCGGGTCTGTAGGCGTTAGTTTTCAGCAATGGAGTAGTAGGTTTCTTAATTTCAATCACGGATACAACTTGATCGTTCCATTTTGCAATAAAATCCGTGAATGTACTTCCTTTTCCACTGATTTTTGTTCCACCAGTGAATCTATCTTCACCTATCATATGACAAGTAGTTGGAATTACAAGTGGTAACAGAAAGGAGTTGGTAGTAAAGAACTCCTGACATTCTGGTTCTGATGGACTCCCTCCTATTAAAGTTTCAAAATCCTCGATAGCTAACTCCAATATTGATCTTCCAATTTTAGAGTTTAGCTCTTGAAGTTTCTCAATATCAAATTTTTCTAATAAAAGGTCAATATTATCTTTATTTTCCAAGTATGCTTTAACAGATTCAGGAGACTCAGAAACCTTTAGTAGTATCTCTGGATTAATTAATTTCAGTGTAGCCGTTATGTCTTCAATATTGTCCCCAGATAGCAAATCAATCAAGTCATTTAGTTCTGTTTTTTTTGCAAATCTAAGCACTTTATTTACTAATTCCTTATCCTTCTCAATATTGGAGTTAAACAACAAATGTTGCTCTCTTAAAAAATAGTAATCATTATTTCCAAAAGATAAATCTGCATCTTCATACATTTTCTTAAGTTCACCTGATATGCTTATTAATTCAAAAAGGTCATCTCTACTCAAGTCAACTTTAGTCCACTCCCCAGCTTTTAAGTTATTAAGAGAAATAGAGTCTTGGTCGCTCCAATCCTCACTGGTCTTCTTTTTTTGGTAAATCAATTTCCCTGAAACTATTTTCTCCGGGTTAGAACTTGCTCTAACTAATTTAGGATAATAAACTAATCTTCCGGTTTTGTTACTTCTTAGTACGACACCAGTACATTTTGAGGTCGCCCTCGAATCACTCATTACGTTTATAGATATTAATTGCATATTAAGCCTCCCTATTATACTTTCATGATCGCGTTTTGTTATATTATATCATCTCATACTCAATAATAAAGTCACATTTATTTCACCATTGTGTAAAATGGATATGGTCACTTGTACATTATATAAATGTAAAGTAAACTTTAGGTATAATTACAAAGGAGATTAATATGAAAAAAAGTAAAAGAAAAGGTGTTATTAAACAAGTAGTTCGGGATTTGACATATTCAATTGTGTCGTTTATGTATTTGATATTATCACTGCTTGCATTTTATCAGATTGGATTTACAATTAGTCTAATACTATTGGGTCTTTTTGCATTAGCAAGCATTCTTATGATGCTGAGTTTTTTTTTAGGAAATCAACCTTATAAAACATATCTTGCGACATTCATAGGCTCATTTTTCCTCTCTGTGGGTGTTTTCTTTAATATTGCTAAGTTAATCTCTATGATAAACAATAAGTATCTCACTGAGATTCTAATAATGGGGACTATCCTAGTTATTGGTTATGCTCCCATATTAGTAAATCACATATTATTTAAAACTAGAAAAAGTTATGTCTCGAGATTATCAATGTATGTAATTGCATTAACAATGTTACTAATAGACTACTTCCTAACGGTATTTGAGGGAGGGACTTCCCCCTTACAAAGTGCAGTATGGATTATACTTCTTGTTGACAATATAATTCAGTTGGTAATGAAAGAAGTATCGAACCGACTAGTGGAGGAATAGAGTGTTTCAACATAAAAATTCAAAAATTGTAACTTTTAGAATGATTATAAAATGCTATTATAGATTAAGGAGGACTTTTTAAATGAAAAAAAACGTCCATGTAACAAAGCATCCCGAGGGATGGCAAAGTAAAAAGGCTGGTAACTCAAGAGCGTCTTCTGTACATTCTACCCAAGCTGAGGCTATAGCAAGAGGTAGAGAATTAGCGAAAGCAGAGCAATCAGAATTACTAATTCACGGCCGAGATGGCAAAATAAGAGAAAAAGATAGTCATGGACCTGACCCAAGAAGGATTAAAGGTTAAACATGATAGCTATATTTCAGACGGCTACAATTATTTTTGTTTTTATACCTGGAATAATGAGATCATATATGTTCTCGACTTATTCTTCAAAAAAGAACCACAAGAATTCCTGGGATTATTTAAGTGAAATAATTTCATTCTCTACCCTTATTTATTCGATTTCATTTGTAATATTTATTATATATGATTTTATATTTTTCTCGAAGTTTAAAGGGCTGGACCTACTGGGACTTGCTTTAAGAGCTGAAGATAGTGATAAAATATTAATATCGATATTCACTTTATTAATAGTATCGTTTTTTGCCTTTATTTGGATTACACTCGAACTCAAAAGAGAAAACTCGGGACAATCTGGACCAATGAGTAAGCTAACAAATAGTGAAAACACAATTAATAACACAACTCTTGAAACCTTCTTCGATTTACATGTAAAATATCGAAATAGAGAAATAGTAGATAAACTATCTTTCGTTCAAATTTTAGATTTAAAAGAAAGAATACTTTATGAGGGATTGATTAATTCCATTCCCCTAAGTGACCAGGATGAAAGATACGAGAGAACAATACCATTACTCCTTGAAAATACCTATGCTTACAAAATGAGTGATGATTGCACAGAGATTACTGAAGACTTGTATGAATCTCAATATTTAACTTTAGGCTTTAACCCTGAACATATGACTATAAGAATAGAAGGAGAAAGTGACTTAGATGATTAAAAAAGAACATCCACAAAATCCCAACCCTAATAAGGGTAAAGATTCAAGCAAAAACAGTACAGTTACTCTTCACGATCACTCTGTAAAACGCTCAAAAACTACACCTAGGAATACTCCAAACCCTAAACCACCAAAACGACCAAAGGGTTAGATGTAGAATTTTAAAGGTTGTTATACTAAGAAAAAAACAGACCAGTTTATGAAGTGAACCCCAAAAGGTAGACATATGAAAAAAGAGTCTACCTTTTTTCGTTCTTCGTCTTGTTGTTTTGTAGAAATACATCCACTCATGAACTTGATTTATGTATTCCTCTAGTGAAGTGATATTATTAATGTAGAGAGTTTCTTTACTTATAAGATTAAAAAAGACCCACTTTGCCGGGGTCATAGAAGTTGAACATTAGTACCCACATACAATAGGCTAAGGTTTTCAAAGAACTACACCCCTAAGATATCAAATGAGGGGGACGTATTATGTCACATTAAAAAAAAAGATGAAATTTCATCTTTTTAAATTTATTCGTTTGTTGTTTATTTTGTATCCAGTACTTATCCTTAGTTACTTAGACAACGCAATGTCATCAACGACATATAATCCATTCACCCTAGTAACTTTTTTCAGAAATATCTATAACAACTCACATTTACTCTTTAGCTTCGTTAGTATTACTCTTCATCATCTTTTTTTTTGTTTTTCTAAGTAGTTTCCTGGTGTGTCTATCTGCTGGAAATATACTGTCGTCAACAATAAAGTAGTGAGATTTACACTCAAAATAGAAGTTACCAACTGATGGCGTCAAGGATAAAGTCCCATCATAAATTAAACACCAATCATCTTTTCCCAGTATCATATACACTGTCTCTCCGCATCCACATGGGCATTTATGCATCACAGCTCTGTTTTTGATCGATATATAAATTACTAAATCATCAACAGTCTCTAAGTTGTGAAATTCATTAACGAATTCAGTTTTAATTTTTATCATGAATAAAGTCACCTTCCTCAATCACAGTGGTAATGACATTACTTTCCTTAGAGTCATGATAAAAATCAATTGATTGTTTCCATCTAATTACAGCTTGACAAGCAATCAAGGAATTGATTTCTGCAATTTGAATGTTTGTGGAGTAATCATCATCTTCATTATCGTAAACAATATTTTTTTCGAGATGCTTATTCATGTTACCGTCAAAGTAAACTAAGCTGCACATAGCATACATCTTACCCTCTCCCAATCTTACGCTTATTCCACAATCAATAAATGGGATTTTCTGTTCAACTAGAAATTCGACTATTCTTTCTTTGTCTGTTCCTCCATCAATGCTTATAAATACGAAATCAAACCCTTTTATTTCATCTAAGTTAGATTCATCAACATTATAAGGATGTGGAATAACATCGTACCTAATAAACGAATATCTGCTTGCCTGAAGAGTGGCTTTATTAATTTTACTGTTAACCGTCTCTAATGATAGTGCACCTGGCGTTCTAAAGGCATTGTGTCCATTAAACTCGTCACCATCAAATAAATGAATTTCAGATACAGGAGTCCTAGCTAAAAAGTCGAGTATATAAGACCCAGTTCCTCCTACACCTATTAATGCAATTTTCATTTTTCTAAATTTGTTTGCAAGAGAATTAAGATGAAGACTACTGCTATCATCATCAGGATAAATAAAAACACCCTCAGTTTCTTGATTAAATTCTACTTGTTCTGATTTCTGCTTAAGATCATCCATTGATATTCCGTCACGATCCATTACAAAAAAAGCAGGATCACTGATGTACTCATAATATTGAATTATTTTCTCATAATGGGAATTATAGTATTTACATTCTGGTACAGTTGACATTAAAAACTTTGTAGTAAGACCATTAGAATATGGGAACTGTACTGCTCCTGGTTTGATTAAATCCTTTATTTCCTCACCATCTATCTCATGTGGAAATTCTCCATCAAAATAGACGGTATGTGAGTTTTGGGCAACTGCAGGAGTCATTATTTTTGTGGTGGGGTGCTGGACCATAATGAATGCTGGGATCCCTCTCAAAATAAACGTTTCAATAATAAGGCCAAGTTTTATTGAACCATCTTTGCAAATATATGGCACATTTGTGATTGCGATATTTTTATTTCTTAACAGTATTACATCACAACCACGTTCTGTGACCACCTTTAGCTCATTATTAAGATCCTTTCGTGTTACCAATGCTAAATACCATGCCATCTACTGCATCTATGCAGTTTCCTTTCAATAACTTTGACCCTTGATAAGTAACAGTGTACTTCGGTTTTTCACCGGGACCTGTTTTCTTTCCAAATAATTTTACTACGTCTTTATAGCAAACTTCCTTTTTTTTATATGGAAAAGATTTTTTTCCAATAAAAATTGTTATCTCTTTTTCATTATTCATTTTGTTACCTCCTTTTTCTATATTATATCACCTTCTATGCACTTGAAAAGTTACAAATTTTCTACTATTGTGTAAAGGATGTGGGGTTGAATAAAAAAAGACCTCTAATTTAGGGGTCATAGAAGTTGAACATTAGTACCTACATACAATAGGCTAAGGTTTTCAAAGAACTACACCCCTAAGATATCAAATGAGGGGGACGTATTATGTTACATTAAAAAAAAATCCCTTTTATCGGACTTTTTTTGATTCAGTTGATCTAAACTTCTTATAATTAAAAGTTGACTAAAGTGTAACTTTTATAGCGAATTTCTCACCTTTAGAATCCCAGCCTTCGTGAATATCTTTCATATAAACTGAGCATTAAAATCTCTATTTCGGTCATCGGTACACCAATAATCTCTAGCATACATGCTGTATGCACTCTCCTCAATGTCAATACGTCTGCATAATCTATCGATGTAAAGTTCGTTTCAGAACCATGTGCAACATCATTTCTATTCTTTAGCACTCTTTGTACAATATCTTCAGGTTGCTTTTTGTTACCACGTAATCTCAGGTAGTATGAGAATTGCACACCATCCTTGAAAGAAACATTTAAGTATCTATTGAACATAAACTCGAGTTTAGTTCTAGTAGTCACTTTACTTATAGTACTAACAAGTTCAGCAAAATCTTCTTTATATGTATCTCCATGTTCTTTTATTAGTGTTTTCTTTATCACTTTAATTTTTCCTAAATTTGAGTGACCCTTAAAGTGACCTTTGTCTATCTTCTTCTTCAATAGCTTGTATGAGTACTCAATTGCTGCAACAGCATTTAAAATATCAAATTTGCTATTACTCAACTCTTGGGATCTTACAATATAATCTATGTCGACTTCCTTCTTATCTATTGCTTCAATCAAGTTACCGAACACATGCGAAATATCATCAAACATTAGTGAGTTAGAATAATTCTTATTATAAGTCCCTTCATCCCTAAAGTCTATCTCGCAAAATGTAGTTCCATAAACATACTCGTGACTCAGTACTATATATGATGCTTGGGTGAAATCATTCATCTTTCTTCTAAGTAAAAAACTAAAAACATAGTTTAGAAGACCTCTCAGGTAAACCATTTCATCGAATGAATTAATTTTCGAGAACTCAATATATGCTCTTGGTACCTCTTTATTATAATTGTTTTGGCTAGGAACATTACAATAGGAGATCCTCATAGTTGTTTCTATTTTCCCTAGATGTAGTTCATAGTTTTCTCCTATATGACATGCAAAAAGGTCTTCATCGACTTGTTGCATATTAAACAACTTTATTTTCTTTGGAGTTAAATAAAAGTCATCTAAAGCATCAGAGTAAAATCTCACCGCACCAGATTTATATAACTCGAAGGGATTGTTGTCTGAAGTAGCTTGCACTTTAAACGATGCATCGTAGGCTGATACTTTTTCATTAAAGAACCATTTCCCAATGCTACAATAACTAAAATAGTCTCTTTTATCTTCATCTAGTCTTACCCATTTGTGCGATATCAACCTTCTGAAATCCAGTTGATCCCCTAATTTTGGAAAATCACCCTTTCTATCAAGCGTGAAATGAAGTTCATCTATATTGTAATAGTATCTACCCTTGTATCCTTCAAACTCGAACGGTCCACTCTTTGAAAAATTCTCCATATCTTCACCTCTGCTAAAAGTATATCAAAAGCAACCTTAATTACAAAGGTTGCTTTTTTTGTGTTTTATTAGGCTGATCTTCGTATATCGATTGATTTAACACCATCTCAAGTTACATGTCACAGGATGCTCTCTATTACACAAAGCCATTGCCTATTGTCACTAGT
Organism: uncultured Candidatus Izemoplasmatales bacterium; assembly: GCA_964589075.1. Classification (GTDB taxonomy): domain Bacteria; phylum Bacillota_I; class Bacilli_A; order MAG-NZ; family MAG-NZ; genus CAZPQU01. The sequence continues at coordinate 89,359 of CAZPQU010000004.1, forward strand.
ATCATATCATCTATCTTTTTAATACTCATACTTACGTTTTATTTCTTGTTAATCACATAGATCATTCAAGCAGATTCTCCAAATTGTATGAATCACTACTCTTACTATACTTCACTTGTTCATATATATACTCTTCTACCAGCATTGCATTTATAGAATTAATATACCTAGTTACTTGCCTCTCAGATATATTCAATCGAGTTGATAAATCTCTTCTACTTATCCCTACCCTTTTGACATATAAAATAATAAATACTTTAATGATATTTTCCATTGTTCCTCCTAGTGTAATTTAGATTCAAGCAATTTCCCCAATGGAACTAAGATAGCTATTTGATTATAGTGTACTTTTACACACAACACAAAAGTAACTAAATATCCACTTTTCAAAAACAGAAACAGTGATATAATTTAAAAAAAGGAGGAGTAGAATGAGTAATTATATAGTGTGCATTAAAGAAGATGACAACAAAGTTATTACAAAAGTAGGAATAAAAACGCAACTAAGGAATAGTGGGTATAAAGAATTAATTTCTAGAGGGGAAGCTATAAAGTTAATTGAACAAAATGATAATTTCTTCTCTGCAATAAAGAATTCTAAGTTCACTAAGGAGAACGATGAAGATTATTTTTTAAAGGCTGCTAAAGTCTCGGTAGTATCAGTATCAGGCAAAAAATATATCCGAACAGACAAAAACGATACCGCAAAGGATAATCTAGATAATTTAAAAAAATGTACTTCTTAGGGATTGAGACATAAAAACTATAACTTAAAATAACGAAGGAGATTAAATTATGGGAAGATGGTTCATAAAAGCATGGAAAAACAGAATTGATGTAAAAGTGGCAAAAAAAAAGAACATGGTTAAAATTTCTGCATTTCAGACTTCAAAATACACTAAAACTATAAAAAAAACAGCGAGAAGACCGATTGAAGTAGAAATCGATCCAGTTGTAGAAATAAAACAAGAGATTCTAGATCTCTTGAATGATATCAAGGTTAATATTGCAGATGAAACAGATGCAGAAGAATTATTAGTGATATGTAAGGCGCTAGCTGTGATTGAGAATAAAATTGATGAATTTCAGAGAGACACTGTTGAAGAGCAGAAGCTATGGCTAAAACTTAAAGAAATTGCAGAGGAGTATTTATCATATGCAATCGACCCTGATAAAGATTAGTTTCACTATACTCTCATCTTGGTTGGCTATTTGTTTTATGCTACTGTTTAATACGATTATTCCTAGGGTAAGTATAAGTTCCTTTAATGTAATTTTATTTGGATTTAAATATACATTTGCAATATTAGTTTCAAGTTATTGGTTTTCCAAAATTGATAATACAGCGTTCATATCCTATATTAAAAGAATAAGTTTTCTTCTGACTTTAATATTATTCATGTATCCAGATCTAAATTCTAGGCTATTTTCAATGTTGATATTCTTAATTGCTACATTGATCGATAATAATAGGGTGCAAAACTATGTTTCATCAATAGTAAGATAGATATATAAGTATTTTGATTGAGCTTTAGCAGTAAATAAAAGACCAATTTTGGTCTTTTATTATTGACTACTAATCCTTTAGAAAATAAGTTTGCTTGGTTGTAGCAGTTCCTTGTTTAGTGTTTTTCTCATTACGATCTCATTATTCATTAGAAGGTCTCTTACTTTCATTTTGCACTTGTTTGTAGATAACCAGTACTCCTTACTTACCGGCACTGCACAGAATTCTAATGATGCCTTGTCGACTAATCCTCTATCAAACAACTGGTTGAACAGTTCTGCAGGTGTCAACTTGTTCCAAGTAGCCTTACCAGTAGTAGTTGGTTTAGAACTTATCTTCCTTGCAATAACTTTTGCATGTTTCATCAGTCCGGCTTTACTGATCAATTTTGTAAACTTCTTCCTATGATCAACCGACATCTGAGTAAGTAGTTTTATGTTTTTAGCATATCTTTCCTCTTCACTCATAAATATCTTAGGTACACTGATTAGTTCATCCATAATATCCTGAAGGGGTTTATATCCCATGTACTCAACGTCTGATAACTTCATGTCCATTGAGTCCCAGGTAGGTAAGTCTTTAAATGTTTCAGAATGCTTATCAGTTTTAGCTGTGCGAATGATTTTAAGATAATGGGTATTATATCGACCAAAGGTGTCACTCTTCCTCATAGTTAAACATAGGCCAAAACTACGGCTATTAAAGTCTCCACTGTCCTCAACCATAACTCCCTGAAGTAACTTAGGGAAAGTAACTCTTCTACCAACGTCCTTAATGGATCTATAAACTCCAATTTGGAACTCTAGGTATCCTTTAGCATTAAGTCTATCTTGCAATGCTTTGGCTTTAGATATAATTTTCCTGTTCAGCTGTCTAGCCTTGTTTAAGAAAACTTTTCCTAGCTCAGTTTTAGTTATTTGACTAACTGCTAATAAAGCCAACTTGAACGGTGCTGTAACCATGTTTTTATACCACGTCTTAACTTCTGTCCACTCTATCAATGCATACTCAAAAAACTTTTTAATGAACCAGTTATTTAGTTTGAATACGCCAATATAGAATCCGATCAATTTTCTAATGTTTGGTGAAGTACATCGTTCTGTCTTCCCCATGACGTGCATGTAGCACAGGTGAAGTTCTCGAACCGCTTTAATTTGTCTCATTGGATCCTGAGTAACAGTATAATAATAAGAACTCTCTCCTAGTAAATGTCCTATCAGAGTAAAGAACTCTCTAATTCCTGATATATGTTTAACATAAGCCTCGTTCTTCTTATCTACATTTCCATTAAAGATAGCTGATTCAGTTTCAATCACGATCATTGAATGAATAAACGGGAACGAGTTGTCCTCTTTTATAGCTATCATTGATTGTTTAAATTTCTTGCTCATAACTAATTCTTGAATCTGTTGGTTTTTGTCTAGCTTCAGTACTTCGATTATTGGTTGATTACTTAAGATATAATTTGGAATATGAACATATCTAACATAATAGATAAAGTATTCAAACAACAAGTCCAGGTATTGCTTTCCACCTGGTGTTATTCCATCCTTGTAGAACATTGTTGATTTACGTCCCTTTATGTAATCCTTAAGGAATTCAAGCCCCGTCACTTGATTCGACTTGGAATACTCCCCATCGATGAAGCATTCGTTTTGACTCATGGTGCTAATAAATGCACTCATAATCTTTTTTTCACTACTTTGGACGAACTTATGTCCATAATGTAATATGTCCAGGTACTCATGAACTTTATCAAAGTCAATCATGAAGAGTTTATCTCTTAGCTCCTTCATCTTCTTTGCATCTTTTACCATGATGAGCTCTCTCATGATGTTCGCTGATCCAACAACAGATAAATCTTTACCAACACGTTGCGGACCACTTACTTGTCTCAGCATCGGTAAGAGCCCTGTGTCAGTTAATACCTCAGCAGATTTCTTTCTTAAAATCTCACATTCGATTTTTTCTCCTATGAGTTTGTAAACTAGTTTAAAGAATAGAACGACCACACCAGTGATCGCTCCTATATATAATGTAATCTTTCCGATTACTATCCATGGTGTAAGTCCAACTAATCCTTGAAACACTAATATAAATACTACTGTTCCAACTGAAGCCTTTAGAAGTAGGATCCATTTTTGAAGTTTCTTATCAAATTTTTCAACACGTGATAACTCAATTTTAGTTTTCATTATCCTATCCCAATTAATGGAATGAGATATTTCACCATCTCAAGCCAAGCTTCTATAAATTCAATATCAAATCCCGCTAAGGATATTATCCTTGCGAATACAGTCAGTCCAAATACCCAAGTAATGATCACTCCTGATATTTTTATCTTCTTAAACAAATACAAAACTAAAATGAATATTATTAGGTACAAAATGAGTTTGATTACTGGAGCGACGTTATCCCAAACAAAGAACCCGTTCTGCATGTAGTCTATGAATTTTGCTATTTTACCAACATTCTCAAGATCCATTAGGTTATAATCTCTGCAGACTTAATAAAGAAATCCAATACTCTAGAATCAAATAAATCTGCTCCATAAACTGCTATAAGTAATACTAAGACCACCACAGCTACTGCGATAGACTTCACAAAACTATTAGTCGTAAACAACACAAATAAGAATGCAAGAATCACTCCAACCCACCAGTAGTCTTTTATAATTCTGTCGAGGTCGAATGATTCTCCACTAAATACTGTCGCAATAACTCCGGGCTCTTTTACTGTGAACGTCTCTTCCTCTTCTATTACTTCATTAATTACTGGTAGCTCGGCCGCACCTATTACTACAAGCCTCTCAGTGAACCCGACGTTACCCATAGAGTCAGTAACTGAATATCTTATGATATATACATCTTCTACTTCGATAGCTTCTCCTGGTGTGATTCCACCATATTCAATCACAACGTCGCTGGTTAGATCCACAACATTGTCACTATCAAATGTTGACTCAGCTGTAAACCCCGGTTCTACAAATACATATCCAACTTGGTGCTTAAACACGTCACCATGGTTAAGCTCAATATTTGGATACTTTTCAAGGTCATTGTGTTCGAATGTATAAGTTGCATACTCGACACCAGTTCCAGCAACAATATCAAATGCCTCATTATGAAACTTTATCTCCTGCAGATACCATTTCCCATTAATTGATTGTGGTAACCCATCATGGAAGTTTAGCTCGTAAACCGCTTCAACATCATCAGGCAATCCTTTCCAGGCTGTTGATTCTTTTGTATAAGTAATTCCCTGAAGTAATGAAGCTCCCGTATAATACTGAGGAACAATCCTTTCGCCATTAATTACAAAATACTCGATTTTATACTCCAAGGAATCGATTCCTTTTAAATCAAAGAATGGTGCTTTTTGGTTAAATCCAAGTGACAATTTATAATAAGTTCCTCCGCCCCATGGAGTCTTTGTTTCAAATTCCATATATATAAGTTCAGGATGATCGGCAGGTACAATCTGCCTATCTCCATATCCTACAGTTGTACTTGCATTTACTGAAGGTAGTAATAACATAAAGAACATCAATATCATTATCAGCTTTTTCATTTCTTGTCCTCTTTATCTTTCTTGAATGTATAGTAAACAGTTCCACCAAGTACCATAACTCCAGTACCGGCACTTACTATAAGTCCTGTTGTAGTCATAAATAACCAGTCAATTTTTGGTGCCATAGTTCCATAAAGGAATCTAGCCCACCAAACATTGTCAGTTAAATGGATCTCTTTCTCATACAAGGTCCCAACTTCGAACTCAGTAATTGATTCAAATATCCTTACACCTATCTCTGTGAATCTTTTAATTGAAATAGAGTCCAGGTTAAATATAATCTTAGAGTTAGATCCAAGTCTTGTCGGAATAATAATCTCAGTGTAAGCCTCATTAATCTCGAACTCTGCACTTGAGTAAGTTGATCCATTTATGCTTAATGCAGTTATCTCGTATCCGTTCGGATTAAGTAAGCTAATAAGTAGCTGTGTCTCATCACCTGCAAACACTTCCGAGTCAGCTAAGTCGATTGATATAACTTCTACCTCTTCAGTAAATGCATAAGCTGTAATCGGAACCGATACAATAACATCATCAACCAGGAATGAATTAAACGCCTGGATATTATTGAAGGTCTCAAATCTGATCCCATCAAGAACGAATACATGAGTTCCTACTGTGTCCCTAGCTGTAACCGGAATAGTAATAACTTCCTTCGATGCATCAACTGTTATATCAGTGTAAGAAATACCATTGATAATAACAGAGTAAATATTGTGATTACCTGGATTATCAATCGTTAATATCAAGTCAAATTCACTCTCAACAATTGCTCTTAAGCTCTCGCTCCTAAAGTTCTTAACTCTGATGTTGGCCAAGTCTATCGGATTGCTTACTGTATAAGTAAACGGTGATAGAATTATCTTGCTTGAGTTGTAGTCAGTAAGTGCGATATTCTTAGTGAAATTGATGTGCTGCACTTCGTAATTAAACTCACCTTCAGTTACACCTACCGCCATTGCGATTGTGATAACCGAATTAGTTATATCAATGTCAAATACTGTGTGATTCGTTCCATTAATCCTGATGTAATTAACCACTAGCTCGTCTGGGTTATCAAGTATGATTACCAGGTCAATAATATCTCCAAGTAATGCAGTTCCGGGTATGGTAATATCAGTCACGATTATGTCATTCGTGAATGTTAGATTTGATGATACAAATTCAGTTCTGTCGATGCTTTCAATATAACTATCAAATGGTGATACAAGTTCTATAAATTCAATACTCTCTACTTCATGGATGTTATCTCCATAAACTGTCTGAGCTGTAAGTGGTAAAGTAATCACTGTGAAACTTGCATTGACGTCATAGCCTTCTGATGAGTCCGTGTATGTGATTCCATTAACAACTAAGTCCCCGGTATAATATCCATCCGGATTCGTTAACTCAATTATCAAGTTATAGTCTTCTCCAAATGTAACTGAAGACTTATCAATATATGAATTATCATAACCTGCGGTATGTTGTATCGGCATCTCAGCCTGTATTGTGTGACTTGATCCAATTGTCCAAGTCTCGAATATCCCGTTATCTAAGACCTCGATATAATCAATTACATGAGTAATGGATCCATCAATTGTCATAGTGTTCGTAATAGGTATGGCCACTTCAGTGAAGTCGTCATTTATTACATACCCTTTTGATAATTCAGTCTCATGGGAAACGATTCCCCCATCTACCGAAATATCGCCAAGAGTTACTCCATCCGGGTTAGTCAGTGATAAAAGTAAATAGTACTCCTCACTGATTCCAGAAACGACGTCAGTGCTAAATGCTAGCTCATCAAGTGTCATTTCACTACCTGCAGATACAACATTAGATAGTGAATAATACTCCTGGGTGTTTGTTGAAGTAGTAGTCATTCTTGTATAGTTAACTCCATCGTAGGAATATTCTAAATAATCACTCTCAGGGTTCTGATCAGTAACAAATAAAGCTGTGTTACCAGTATTTATGGTTGTATTCCACAAATAGTAGTATCTGTGAGTAACTTCGAACTCATATCCAGTTCCTGGATTCAGTCCTTCCAATATAATATTTGTAGCAATCCCATTAGTAATATATAACGTATCACTCTTATATAAATATCCATTGAATAGTAATCTCAGAGTCTGCCCCATGTACTCCTGAACATCCCACCAAGCCCATTCATCTCCAGCGTCAGATTTTATCTCATTGGTACCATAACTAATTTTGGTATTAGGTACTATTGTTGGTACTAGTCTAATTTCTCCAGATTGCTTATGTGAATACAAGTTAGTCAGAGATGCTAAGTCAGACTCCGACTCAATAAAATTATCAGCTGTATAAGACATGGTTCCGTCGGTATCTGTAGCTTGTCTTACATGAACTGGATAACTTAAGTTATAAGTTGATCCATCGACTGAACTAAATTCAACTTGCTCAGTCTGAGGCGTATAAGAGTGATCAACAGTAAACGGATTATTGAACGTGAATCCAATTATTGTTCCGATAAATAAAACAAATATACTTAACGTTTTTTTCATCTCTTTTTACTCCCCTTTCGTACATAGAACTTTGACTGAAACCTATCGAGGATCCCGTCACCATTTCTATCTTTATCTTTTTTATTTCTAATGCCGTCTTTATCATCATCTTTCATCCCATCAACAAATCCTAAAAACTTGCTGACAATGATAATAGGTATGACCGGCACCATATATAATCTAAGTTTCACAGTGAGGATAACTACAGCGATTAATAGTATAAAAAGAAGGAACCACATGAAGTAACTAAATGCGGTTCCTACTTGAGCTATTCTATATGCTGAAGTTAGGAACACCTCTACTGGATTAAAGAAGGTTTTGATACCTTCCCAAATAATAGTAAATTTTTCCATTCTTCACACCTCTTCTAGGCCGTCACATTAATCGAATATGTGTTCGATTCAGTTAAGACTACCTCTTTCATTGCTAGTGAATCAAAATACTGGAACTTCTCAAACTCTGCAGTATAAGTTCCAATTGTAGTGTTCGTTTGCTCTAAAGCAATCGTCACAGTATCAAGAGTTAAATTTACAGTTACATCATTATGAGTTGATAAGATATACTTGATTCCATCAACAGTGACAGAATACAAATCTGCAACATCATCCATTGAAATAACTAAATCATAAGTTGCGATTCCTGAATTCACTTCTGCTACCGTGAATACACCTGATCCAACACTTAAACTTTCTAGCTGAGGTTCAGCTTTAACAATGCTAAATTCCATAGTATTGTTTGCAGTTAAATCTACTCTTACACTTTGTGTTCCAGTGTCAAAAGTATATGATTCTAAAACGTACTCTTTCTCACCAACTGATAATCCAGCTAAACTCAAAGTGATTGTTCCAGTATTATCTACTACATCGAAGTCAGTTTCTTCATCATAAGTAGTCCCATTTAAGACTAGTTCAGTGATACCTTCAACATCATCAAACTCCATTGTGATTACTACTGCAGTACCAGCTGATACAGTTGCAGGTACACTTACACCCACAAATAGTGGTTGGTTATGAGTCTGAGTCATGTTTACGCTTGAAGTGATCCCTTCGGATTCAACAATTGAAACGGTTTTATCTTCTGAATCTACTTTGTAGAGAATCTTGCCTAGTTTATAAATTTGAGTTCCAATTAAATCAGTCGCAGTTATCTCGATTACATAAAGTCCCTCTTCAGTTTGAGATTTAACAAATGTTGTATAAGCTAATGCGTTTACTTCAAATCCCAATATCTCAACATCTGATCCATGATTAACTAAAACATCGAGCAAGAACTTAGATTCTTTTTCAACTGATGAATTGTCTACATCAACGTCAACTAGTTCTACTGGAGTAACTGAATCTATTTCATAAACTCCGCCCCATTTGAAGAACCCCGTTACAGTTCCAGCGATTGCTAATATAATTACTATCATTACTAATACTTCAAGCCACGTTGGGCTCCACTTTTTAGCCATTCTATTTCCTCCTAGTTTTCTTGACTCAGCAATTTAGCTTGAGCCCTGATTCCATTTTCTGATAAAGTAAGCTCTCTTCTAAAGCGGTCGGCACGAATCCTAATCTTTCTTCTATTAAGTAACCCTGCTTCAGCTAAGTAAGTTATCCACCTTTGGACTGATCTAACACTAGTTGCTCCTTCAACCGCAAGAGCGAGTTCACCATTTGTGGCCATAATCTTCTCCTGAAGTAAGAAATCTCTAGTTGCTAGTTCACTGAAGAATTGACGAGTTGGTTCATTCAGGCCGTTAAGCTCTGATACAAGTCTCGTATTTACTCTCATAAAAACACTTCCTTTATCATTTACTTGCAATGATATACAATCCGGCACTCTAGTTTCAATACAGTAAAATTAAAAAAATGAAAAAGTCAGTCAGATATGAATATAGACAATCCTTTAGAACACTCTTTCTTATATTCTTTAATGACATTCCCACCTTAGGCATATATACCGGTATCATCTCCCTATCTTAGAATATCCTCTTCCCATCCTGATAAACCATATTCCCATCTAGAATAAAAGCAAAAAAAAATACGTCGCTTAGACGTCTTATTATAATTGGTCCACGAGAAAGCAACTTCAAAGTGAGATTATCTCTAATCTCCTTTTATATATAGTTTAAGCTCGGCGTGGTACTACTTCGTCACAAAATCCATCGAAGTAACTCATGTCCTTAATAGGTTGTGAGTCATTCTTGATGATCCCATGTATGTATACTATCGATAATTGTTTTTTCACCTGTATAGCTTTAAGTAATCCTAGTTTCCACTGATCACAGTTAAACTTAGATTTTCTTATTGTGTCTAATTCCTTTTTGTTTAGCAATCGATCATATTCTACTTTGAACAAATCAGTAATAGATTCCATTTCTTCATTATCGCCGCCGAAGGCTATTAAACCATTTAGAATTGCCCTGTGTCCCTGGTAATTGATGAACTTGTTAAATTGTTCCCTGTGCTTTTTTACAGCCGTCACGAATGAGAATATGCGGTTTCTAATAAATTTACGAAGTACCAGGATTAATCCTCTGTTCTTCTCAATTGTAAACACTTCACCTTTATGTTCCCAGCTAGTTATATTAGGATTGAACTCCGAATACAGTTTTTCTACAAATTCCTTGTTTACAGTAATTGTGCGTCTTGAACCATGAGTACTTATATATGTTTGAACTGTATCAATAAATCCTAACTTAACTAATCCATGGATACCCTTGTTTACCTTTCGCTCAACATACAGCTTCAGATTAACCTGTTCTTCAGTTAATTGTTTTGATTTCTTAGAGGTAATATAATTGGACCTGAAACCCTTCTCAATAAAACCGCATTGTTCTCCAAAATGAAGTGATGAAGACCATATTTTAGTCATACCCTCTCCAAGGTATGTCTTTGTAATAATGTCTGTAAATAGTTTCTCTTTGTCTGACATATCGGTCTCAGCATATCGATCCATTGGTTTAGATCCTTTTCCATGCTGATACAGCTTACGTTGTAATTTGCTCATATGTAACTCCCTTCTGCTGATAATAGAACTCTTTATATTCTTTGATTACTAATGCAATGTAGCTTAAACTGCAGTCTAATTGATTACTTACTGCAGTATGAGTTAGTCCTTCAATTTGTTTGAGCTTAATAATATTAAATCGTAACTCATTTTTGAATGGATTCTGTTTACCAAATTCATCAATTATCTCTTCAACTTCTCGCATCGATTCTTCTGCTGTTTTAATCTCTTTAGCGATTGTCTTTTGCTCATTTCTTTTCGGTTTTTTTAGTCTACTCAATGTAATACTTTTAACCTGAAGTCCGAATATCTCGAGTTTCAGTTCGAAGTGACTTATTAGTGGTGCATAAATTGCTTTCTGAGTCATCCTAACTACTCCCTTCTACAATCTAGTATTCGTTTCTGAAACGCCATGTCTTGTCTAATTTGATTTACCTGGATACATCTATATGGTTTATCATAAATATCTATTAGTTGTGATCCCATTAATTTGACAGTTGTTAGATCACCGCACACAGTGGTGCTGACCTCGAGGACGTTTCTCTCAAGGTCAACTTTAGTAACTACTCCTGACATCTCTTCAGACGTCAATGCTGTGCTAGCCTGAGCTAAGAAGTATTTACCCACAAATGTACTGTTGACTCTGCCATCATTCACGATGAGTCTTGTCTACTGGTTCTCCCAGTATTATAGTTACTGATTCATCAAGATCTTCAATTTTATCTATTTTATACTTAATACCTTTAACTGTTACAGATGTAACATCATAAATTACCGTTGGTCTTTGGTGATGAAAAACCAGTGGAGATGTTGATAAGTGACTCATAATTTTTTCAAGATCATTATAGCCCATGTACTCTATGTCATATGGACTGATTCGTTCCCTGGATAATTTCATTATCCGAGTGTCAGCAATATATAATACAACTTGAGAAACTAGGGTCGCATAAACAAATGTAATGAGTGTGCCTAATTCATACCAGGGATTAGAATAATTATCTGCAGTGAAAGCTACTACTGCAGTTAAAATAATCATAACGTTTCTAATTTTCCATAAGAGTCTTCTATTTTCAACAGCCTCTACCATTGAATTTCGTCTAAATAGAAATCGTAATAATTTCTTAACTAGTTTTTTAAGTTTTTTCATTTTTGCTGCTCCTTGGTATTGATAAATTGTTTACTGAAAGTATGTGCATCTACAAATAGACCTTTTGAGATAGTAGTTATTTCAGATTGCTCTTTTTCACTTAGCATTAGTCTCTTGTCACAAGCTAGACAATATGCGAATGGGCAATTCCCTTTAGATTGTTCGTTGACTCCACAGTCTTTACAAATATCTAAGTCAACTGATCTCAAGTAATCTCGGTCTTTAATTGCATCTATTCGCGCTTCACTTTCCTCGATATATTCGCAAAAGATTATCTCCTGAAACATGAAGAATGATGCATCATTTAAACTATCGAGTGTCTTCAGATAATATGGTGATGTGCTTTTGTCTAAATTTGAATTTTTAATTCTATGAGCTTTCAAAGCATGCATCTTTATGTAAAAGTTTTCGTAATAATGGAGAGTAAATGCAGTGAAACAACTCCCTACAATCAAGATGGTGATGCCAATCAGCCCTGATAATGAACCGAACGATGTTGAAACTACAACGAAAGTTATTAAAATTGATACAACCCCTACGGGGATTAATCTTGAATATTTTAATGTTACCCAATCCAAATGACACTTTAATACTTTTATTAAATCGAATCTCATAATGATTCCTCCTATTTTTTTAGTTCTAAGTATAATTCCTCAGTGATATTCTTAAATTTAAATCCTTTCGCATGCGTGATTATTCCCTTACATACCTTCGCAACTGCACTTGAACTTGTATCAGTTCGAAATCCTGCATCAGATTGAGATGAAAATACTTTTTGAATCAAGCCTTTATCATCTATCAGTGCAACACGTTTTCTTTTAGGTTCTAGAACATAATTTGATTTCATGTTATTCCTCCCTTAGAGGACACCATCTTGGTTGATTTTTTCGTGGTATATCCTCTTTGTTTAAAGTTCTTAACTGATTAATCTTAGTGTATGGAGAGTTCCCCTTAACCTTGCTAGGATTTTTCTCGTGAGTACAATACCATCTACTAGGACTGCCGTTATATGTTTCAAAGTCACAATTGTCACAAGTTATGCATTTACACATACTATTTATACCTCTTGATTGGTGGATTCAAGAACTTAACTAATGCATGATAACTTAGCTGACTGAATTGAGCAGGTGATAATGAGTAGTGCTTAAACTCATTAGAGTTTTCCATAAAGTACACTTGTTTGTTTTTGATGAGTGCGTATTCTATTTCTCGCCTAGTGCTTTTCCCGATATAACCGCCTACGTTAATGACATATATAGAATCACTCATGTCTATCTTCGCAAGGTGAATTAAATCAAGTGTCTCTTTCTCACTTTTCTTAAACCTAATTCCGTCTGCATGGCCAAATACTCCAACACTAAGGACGACCATGCCTTTCATAGTGAACTTTGCATTTACGTCCTCAAACTCTTTCTTATATTTTGTACTTCCGCAAAGGGTCATTACTATTCTTTTCATTTTTAGTCCTCCTGGTTAAAATCAGTGAAGATACTTGTTTGACCACTAGCAGTTATTCCATTCAATCGGTCACACGCTATTTTGTGGTATTCCGGATCTATCTCAAAGCCTATGAAGTTTCGATGTAATTCTTTAGCTGCGACAGCTGTAGTTCCTGAACCCATAAAGAAGTCAGCTACAATCTCTCCTGGTTCACTAGAGTTGATGATAAAGTTCTTTATGAAGTCCAACGGCTTAATCGTTGGATGCATGAATAATGCCTTGTCAGCTACGTTCGCCTTTCTTACATAAAACTTGTGCTTTGTTTCATATGATCCTCGTAACCTCACTCCTTTTTCTCTAAAATAAAAACAGTATTCTATATCAGGCAAATATGTATTATTAACTGCAGGAGTTGGGTTGGTCTTACACCAAACTAACAATTCAAAGTTACAATCCAAATTACTAAAATAATCGAAGTACTGTTTCAGTTGGTACTTGTTACACCAAATGTAAATATTGATTTTCTTCATTACTCGAACTATCTCATCGAGTAGGACGTTCGTGATTCCGACGTCTAATTTCTTGCTTGCTAGTTCAGTCTGTAGCTTGTGCATCGCTCCGGTAATATTACTAGCATTCTTACCGAGTTTACCCTTGTTGATTTTCAGTTCATAAGGGGGATCAATAACCACCAGGTCAATACACTTGTCCGGTAGTTCCTGGATAGCCTTATAACTATCCTCATTGTGAATCTTGTTTAAACTATATTTTCCTATCATATGACAGTCCTTTCCTGTCTACGATAGATCTTTGATTAATTCCTTATTTGTTTGCTATACTATTAAAGAGGTGACTAAATGAACAAATTTCTTTCAAGAGATAGGTCAAAAGGATGGATGATATTTCAAGTTATTGGTGATGTAATAGCTACACCCTTTTACCTTATTTACTTTATTTCCTTAATAGTTAAGGGACTAATTGTTATTGCAAAAACAGTAGTCAAGACAATAGATGAATCAGTAAATTTTTTATCTTCCCTTATCTATCAAGCCTTTATGATATTTGAAACAACTAAAAACCCATGGTTTAACTTACTGGAACTCAAATGGATAGTGATTTATATGTTTGCAATCCATATTTTTAACTTCGTAATCGCACCAATGATTCTTTATAAAAAGAACCAAGCGGAAACATTTGAAGAAAGAATGAAGATAGCTTTATTTACAGGGTCTGTCATATTATCAATTGAGTTGTTAAGTCGCTTAGTGTTTTATTTCTTGCACGGCCATTTTAACGCAATATAGGTTATAGTTGTTACTGTTACCCCTACATAGTATAGAAACATATCCTGTCGAATGATAAGTCCAATCATATACCCTGAGAGTAAATTTATCAGGGTGTTTTTTATTGTGTTTTTAATTTCTGAGTTCATTCTAAGCCCCTCTAATTTGAGATGTTGGTTCCATTATTCTAGTACTCATTGTGTTATTTGAAGAGTCATAAATAATCTCCATCCAACACTCACAGACAACGCAGATTCCTGATCCACTTCCATAGCTCCCAAGTAGGTGCTCCATGGAAGGGACACATACATGTTCTTTCTTACACTTAGGACATTTTATTAAGTACTCCTCAGTAGGGTTTGGATAATATCGTCTAGACATTTTTGATTTCCTCTAATATGTGAGTGTTCTTCTTTGTGTAGTTTCTTTCAGCAGAGTTTCAAGTTTGATATATGCAGATCCATTATATGAGTTACTAAATATCTCTCCATATGATTTAATAATTGGGTATCCCTGGTAACAGTTAGATTTGATATCTTCTAATGTCATTTTTTCAGCGCTATCTAAATCAGTAGTGTAGCCTTTACCCAGTGTTCTTTCCTCATGATCATCCGAATACACTCCCCAGAACTGAATAGGATTCGTACCGTGTTTAATACTTACCATTACATAATCTCTTCTTAGTTTAGGCATCTATAGACTCTCCTTAGAATATTGTTCCCTCAGAGCTTCGAGGGTTTTGGACTTTAAGTCCTTATTTTCGTAATACAATTTAATGAATCCATCTATCAACTGCGACTCACTAAATGAATGAACTATCGTCTCATCTTTCTCCAGGACTAAGCCATACTGTTGTCCTTTACTAGTTCTAACAATCACATGAGTACTTCCGTTAATCGTTTCTAGATCAGTACAAACTCGTTCCTCGAATCCACCCATGCATCCTTTGATTTTTACTATTGCGTATTTTTTATCTTCAACCTTAAATCTTGATTTATCTATTTTGCACATGAGTAACTTACATCCTTTCCAACTTTACTGAAAAGTCTTTGAATCTTTGGACACAGTATCTTCTTGTCATAGCAATCCCAACATCGTTTAAGGTCGATAGAACAAGCCATCCACTCACCTTCATATTTGAAGTTTGATTCCTCTTGAAATCTCCTTCTAGTTTTATATCCTATTTGGCTCAAACACTGATCACATATTTTACGTTCTCCGGTAGGACTATTAGGTCTACCACAAACTCTACATTTTGGAGGAACCAAATTTACTCCCCCGACTTTGTACCTTTTTTTTAGTCTGCCGTGATTTAGTTCTTCAGTAACTGTAATAGCACTGACGTCTGTACAAGCTAGAATTACTGTGGCGTATTCTTTAGCAAACTTAAGAATCGAAAGAATAGGTCTCCCTTTTCTCATTCTTCCAGTGAAGTACTTCTTATCAGTTTCAAGTTTGGCTCCATTCTCAGCTACTACATAGTAAGCAATATTAATCATCTGAACACCTACTACAAAGTGATGGTGCTACCCAGTGACATGGATGGCCTTGAGCATCGACACAAATACCACAGTCGGAATCAGTGCATCCACATATTTTACATTTCATTGCTACTTCATAACCTGCTAAATTAAGTGCCTTAACTGTTGTCTCAGTTACATACATGTCATTAGCCATCAAGTAATTCACTGACTCAAGTGGCTTAACAATACTAGGATCCTCTTCGAGCATTGATATTTTTAACCCAGATGGATATAACAATGCGTTACATTTATCTACAGCAATTGTTATCAAGTCATCCTTCATAATCTCTTTTACTGTTTTAGCCATTATCGCCTAACTCCTCAGAGGTAACAACATATTTAATATTTCTCATTATCAGTTGAACAATGAATATATAAGCAATCCAAACACTTAGGTAAAGCAGGAAGTACAAAATGCGGTCCACTCCAGGATTAAAATAGCTTATTCTCCATCTTGATTCGTATAAAAAGTTAATTAGTAATATATAGATTCCTCTCTTAGTTGTAAATAAATCAATAACTAACTCCATTATAATTTGGCCAAACTTCTTAAGTAGATTTCTACGCATGAGGTTCAACTCCTTCCTTGAGAGCTTTTGTTACAAACTCACATCTATCTTTACATTCCAAGCAAACAAATGCCCACACCGAACACTCATCTCCACTTGGTTGTGTTGTCTCAATTCCTTTGAATCTATCCAACGTTTTAGTCATGATTAATTGTTTCTGAATTATTCCATGTAAATTTAGAATCTTAGAGCGTTGGTGTTCATTATTGATAATCATGTTTATAGGTTTATTCACATCGTATGTCATAAAATCACACTTCCTTTTTCGTAATGATCTGATATCAAGTTTACGAAATCATAAATCTCATCATCGTCATTACGCCTAACAGCTGACACTAACTTTCTAAATAGTTGCTGTGCCTTCAAAAATTGTTCAGCTACAGCACCTCTTGTGATAACAGTAAGTACTTCAGTCTGTCTAACTAATAGATCCACGAACCCGGATGCACTTGGGAACTCAATCCTTATAAACTCTATGCCCTCTAGTCCTGTAATAACTCCAACAGTGTTAATGAACTCTAACCCTGCTCTGAATTCGACTACTGCATGTCTTCCTATATGCTTTGGATAAACTTTCATATCAGGATAAGCAGTCGCCTTACTGTTAATGATTTTCATAATAAGACTCCCTTCAATAAAATATATTTACTCATTGCTCTAACAAAGACTCACTAGAAACAATGTAGTATTCAATTAGTTATGCTTACATCTATTCATGCACTACCTCTTGTACCGGATACGCAACTACTCTACCTCTATCAGGGAACGATGCATGGGACTACACACACACAAAGTAGCGTGGTGGCTCCCAACAGTCCATAATGACCAAGAGAACCAAAATAAGAAAAAAATGCCAATGTCGACAGCTTGCTGGCGAGGTTTGCTTTTTAAAGAAAAATATCGGGTGAAGTATGGAAGTGGCAAGGACACCGCAGGTGGCATTGCCCAACGCCACTTTTTTTTCAGGCGTCTGAAATCAAAAAAAATAAGATTGATTCCAACTGATCAATGTATCAATTATCAGTATTACTCCACTCAGTTTAGGCCAAAAGAACTGTAATCTTCTGAGTTAAATCGAGTGGACTAACACCCATAAGAGGTGTTGCCGATTCATTCAGTGCTATAAGTACGAGTGTTTATTCTATTTTTACTACTTGGAATCCACTTCTAGAGGTCTTTTTATCTCTAATTAATCGATAAAGAGCTTCTACAGACTTGAATCCAATGTATGTTTTCAGTTCTTTGATAGTTCCTACAGCTACTGGTAGGCCTTTATCTTTGGAATCATATGCAATGTACAGTTTTTCAGTCATTAGTTTGATCCTCATGGATACGAATTTTAATCCATTCATCATTCATAGCATCACTGACCTTCTGTTTACTATTGATTCCATCTTGATCAAGTAGCTTAATCCATTGTTCTAGCAGTTCTCTCATGTACCCACCCCTTAGTTTCTTACTAATCTACTGAAGGGAGCCAAGGACCTGATCGCCGCCAATCGGTTCCTAGGAGTTGAATATAACCCCTCTTTAATCTTATTGATCCTCGATGTGTTAAAGTTTTTCTTCTCGATGGACTTGAAGTCAATTTTCTTAATGATGTATTTGTCCAGGACTGAAGTCTTAGCTTTGTTGTTGAAGTAGTCATACACAGTTTGATGACTGCAGTGAAGTGCCTTAGCTAGCTGACGTCCACCGACATAATATTTACATTTGCTATCATCAATCTCCTGGACTGAGTAGATATTTCCCCTCGACTTTCCTCCGGTTAAAACTCCGGCTTCTTCTTTGGTCAGAAGGATCAAGTTATCTAAAGAACAATTGTATAAATTTCTCTTATCCAGGAGGAATATATAATTTCTTCCTGATGCATATTCTGAAGGTTTAAAAGTCTTGGCCACAAGTTTAGAAACGGATACTTCTCCAAGAGTTGATATCTTGGTCATGGGTCTACCATGCTTCAGATAAACGCTTTGTTTTTTTACCCATTTAATATTGCTTGAATGTAATGGATCCCTGTGCTGAAGTTTCTTATTCTTGAGCACTCGAAACAAGTCCCCGGACTCTGATAAATAATAGGAGATATTACATTTTGTAAATACTAGCCTTACATCATTTGGAATCATCTATAACACCTCTATGTAACTAATCGATTCTTTATTTCCACAGTCTTTTTAAGAAAGGCGTATGAATCTCTAGTCAAAATAAATGACTTGTTACCTTCAAAGTTAACTCTACGATTGTTTCCATCAATTGTAGTTATGCTTTCTAGATTAATAATCATTCTATTTTTTCCAGTTTTTGATCTACTTTTCTTTTGTTCACACTTAACTTCTATAAAATTCATATTGTATTCCTCTTTCTATTTAATTTATAAATGGCTCTGGAGGACGCACCCTCTCCTCGACTGCTTGAAGATTTGAGAGTGCACCCACCAGAACCATTAAGGAAAAAGTGTGATGAATTTGCAGTCGAGTCTATTTGAAGGAGATATTTCTATGAAAAAATTACTCCAGGCATTGCACATGGTCACCTGCTGTTGCAGAGTGGCCAGATATGATATAATTGAACTGCGAGGCACAATTATATATAAACGTTCTATTAGACTGCTCATGTGAGGGGTCTAATTTTGCGTTTAAGCATTACAGGACTAATTAGACCTATAACAACACCATTATATAGGACTAAATAGCCCTATGTCAAATTTCGAGGTTATTTTATGTATCTGAGTTCAAACATTAAGTACTTGAGAATAAAGAACAACATCCAGCAAAAGGATCTTGGTAAGGCAATTGGAATTACTGATCGACAAGTGCGACAGTATGAAAATGGCGAGCTCAAGAATCCTAATTTTGAGTTAGTAATCAAAATTGCTGACTATTTTCATGTTTCACTTGATGAACTTATTAGAGATAACTTAAACAGATAACATTAGTTCCTCGCAAAGGTGGTTACCATGGCTAGTAAACAAGTACAATATTTTATGGATAACGTTAAATACCTTCAGTTGAACAGTAAGCTAAGTAGAGTAGTTTATTGTGATCAAGTGGGTATTAGCTTGTATCGATACGAGAAATTCATCTCCGGGGATTCAAGTGCTTTCCGAATGAGTGAGTTCGACTCAATATGCAACTATCATTCCATAAAGCATCACACAATCTTTATCGAAGGATTTTACAAGTAATTAAGATTGACTCGAGCTAGTCTATTGTTCAAACTAGCAAATGAGTCAAAGATCTATCTAGTGAGCTTCTGCTCTTTAGACTAAAATTAAATACATTCATTTTGTTCGTTACTGGCTATACCTTGGACTTCTCCATGGGCGATAACTGTAACGAACTTTTATGTGACATAATACGTCTCTCTCATTTGTTAGAATAGGAAATTGAGGAGTGATAAAATGAATGACGTCAAAAAACTAATATCGCAGCTTATTGAAATGAACTGCGTTTCACTAAGCCTTACAGATATAAAAAGAATCTATCTTGCAAGAACCAAGGGACTTAACAGTCCTGGTACTTATGACAACTACCGCAGAAACCTAAATTATATTGTTGAGTACTTAACCTGGAAGAATGTTCTGACAACTGATCAGATAACTTTTGAGAAGATATACTTGTATATCGACTTCGAGAGATCTAAAGGAAACAAGAACAATACCATTAGAGCTAGAATTGGAATACTGAAACAAGCTCTCGAGTACAGTGAGAATAATGGATACATTTCTTCCAATGCTTTGAGGAAGTTTAAGCTACCTCCGAAGGATGATATTGAAACTAAGATAATTCCACAGGATATTATCAAGGATATCTTTGCCTACATGAACAATCTAGACAAACAAAAAAAGGTAAATTATCGCAATATTGCGGTAACCTACCTATTGTATGATACTGGTATTCGATTTAATGAGATGCGTGAGCTAAGACTGAAGAATATCGACTTAGAAAACAGAGAAATATTTTTAACAAAGACTAAGAGTAAGAAATATAGAACTGTGATCATGTCTGAATCGACTAAAGTTAAACTCATAGAATATATAGAATTCTGCAATGTAACTGATTACTTGTACGTAAATGTTGAAACTAATGAACGGATAAATAGAGTACACTATTATAAGTTCTTAGAACGAGTTAGAATCGCTCTGAGCATACCTAAGGATATCTCAATAAGTCCGCATAAGTATAGACATACAATGGCTACAGTAAGCCTTAATAACGGTGCTAACATTGAATATGTTAGAAAGGTATTAGGTCATAGTAGCTTAATTATTACTCAGAAGTACTTGCACTTAGATAAAACAGAAATAAAAAAGGTACACGATCGAACCTCTCCTATGAATTTCTTATAGGATTTTGGGTTAAAAAGTGTAAAACTTTTGTTACCCAAAACGGTTGAATGTCGCATACCTTAGCGTAAAATTTGGTGCGGATAACAGGAGTTGAACCTGCACCCCGAAGGACTAGAGCCTAAATCTAGCGCGTCTGCCAATTCCGCCATATCCGCAAATAAACTTGCCTATATAGTATATAATCTTGACTGCTAATTGTCAATGAAAAAAGCACCTTATTTTCGATGCT
Source organism: uncultured Candidatus Izemoplasmatales bacterium (assembly GCA_964589075.1). Lineage (GTDB taxonomy): Bacteria > Bacillota_I > Bacilli_A > MAG-NZ > MAG-NZ > CAZPQU01. The sequence goes on from CAZPQU010000004.1 coordinate 110,479, forward strand.
TGTACAGTCAATAATTAAACCTATTTCTTTTTCAATATTATCCCAGCAAAAACATCATTTATTCCAAATGTTTTAGTGATTTTGAAATGTTTCGAGCACATATTCTCTATCTGCCCTATAGATAATCTATGACTAAGTTTTGGGCCCATTTCAGTATCAGCATACTTCCACTCAATGATACCTAATGTACCACCCTCAGATGTTATTCTAGCTACTTCATCTATAAAAGACTCAGTTTGATCAATCTCGTGTAGTACAGTAGATAATAATACAAATGAAGCAGAACTATCTGGTATTTTAAAGTCATCACCAACTGATAATACAGTATCAATCAACTCGTTCTTTTTCTTAGAATCTAAATGGTCTAACATTTCTTGTGATAAGTCAATTGCATAGACTTTTGATTTTGTAATTTCATAAGCGGGGAAACTAAAATATCCTGTTCCACACCCTACATCAGCTAGGACGTCACCTTCTACAAGACCTAGTTTTAAAAGAGTTTCCTTGGGTGGTAACATTTTTCTTCTTTTAGGACTATCTAACTTTGCTTTGTTCTTTGCACTAAAAACTTTATTATCCATATTCAATCCTCCTATATGATTATATATCGTAATCGTTCGTATGCGACATAATATGCAAAAAAAACACCCGCTAGGATGTTTTTAGGGAGATTATGCTTCTTCTGATCCAGTATTTGTAGTTTCTGCATTTGGTCTATCATTACTTCTTCTACCAGCATCATATCCTCTTTGATAGTTTCTACCAGCTCTAAATCCTGTTTTGAAGTCTTTACTTCTACCTTGATGATTACCACCTTGACCATTTCCTGGTCTACCATTTGGTCTGTGTTGACCTCTTTGTTGAAGTAGTGATAAGTCAATTCCTAATTCATCAGCTTTAGCTTGGATTAATACTTTGATTTCATCCATTGCTGCTAATATTTCTTCTTCAGTCATGTTCTCAAAGTCATAACCTGACATTAACTCTTGATGATATGCTCTTAGTTCAACTAATTCTTCAGAGTTCATCAATTCAAATTGAGCGGCTCTCTTTAATTGTTTTTCTAAGATTTCAGTGATATCAACACCAAGTTCTTCGGCCTTAACAACCATTAGCTCATGAATTTCATCCATCGCAGCTATCTTTTCATCGACTGCTAAATTTGCTAGGTTATAATCTAGGAATAATTGATCCATATATTCTCTGAATTCAATCCATTCAGGTGAATTATGTAACTCGTAATTAGCAAATCTTTCTTCAAAACGTTCCAGCATAGGCGTTATATCTACACCTAACTCTTCAGCCTTAATGATAACTAATTCACGTATTTCGTCCAGTGCTGTGATTTTTTCTTCTTCTGTTAAATTCTCAAAGTCATATCCTTCTTTAAGTTCGTTAGCATATATTCTTAATGCTTCTTCCTCTGCAGTTAGAATAAACCCTTCTTTGTTTCCGTCAAACTGTTCGTGCATTGCATTTCCTCTTACGTTATTGGTAACGAATTCCAGTGCAGTATCATCTGTCGCAAAGAATCCTCCTACTAATGAAAATATAATTAATAATGATTTCATTTTACTTCCTCCTCGTTTTAAATACATCCCTAGTATAAAGATAACTAGTGTCGTAAATTTGAAATACTTGTGAAGGTTCTGTGAAGATAGCTGAAAGCGTATAATTTAGTATGATATTATGTATTTAAGGAAGTGAACTTATGAATAAATCTATATTATTGGTCGAAGATGAACTGACATTACTAAATATTCTGGAAGTTTATTTCAAAAAAGAAGGTTTCATTGTATATAAAGCTGAAAATGGTCTAGAAGCTCTAGAACTTTTTGAGATGCATGAAATTGATATAGCTTGTATTGATGTTATGATTCCATTTATAAACGGCTTTGAGGTTGTAAAAGCGATTAAGCAAAAGTCTAACATGCCAATCATTATGATGACTGCTCTTACAAGTGAGGAGAATCAGTTAAAAGGATATGATCTTGAAATAGATGAATATGTTCCAAAACCATTTAGCCCTACTATTTTAGTAGCGAAGGTTAAATCTATATTAAAGAGATACTCAGAACAATTAGAATCTAAAAAAGTTGTAAACTATAAAATAGGTCTAATCGATATTAACTTTGATAGAAGATCTGTTGAGGTTAGTAATGAGTTGATTGAATTATCTAAAACTGAATTTAATTTACTAGAATATTTTATTAAGCACCAAGGTGTAGCTATCGATAGAATGACATTCCTTGATGAATTGTGGGGTATGGATGTATACGTTGAAGACAGAGTTGTTGATACATTCATTAAAACTCTAAGAAAAAAACTTGGTCCAGCTAGTGAATATATCAAAACCGTATTTGGTTTTGGTTATAAGTTTGAGGTGAAAAAATGAGAAAATCATTTCTAAGTAAACTTCTTACAGGGATACTTCTTATTCTTTTTTTCACATTCGTGATTCAAGCATTCCTACAACAGAGAGTTTTACCAACATATTTTCAAAACCAGGTAATGGGAGACATTGAAACAGAAATTACTAACTTACCAAGAAGTATGACTTTGGCAGACTCAGCCGATATATTAGAGGAATTCACCCTCTCAACACACACTTCATCAACGCTTGTTAATCTAAGTGACTATCAAGAAGGACTTAAAGAAGTTCCTTATATAAATATAGAAAACAGAAATGGTACAGTGTTTAAAATTCATGTGCCAAGAATACCAAAAGTTCTACAAGGAAATAACTTAACCGTTAGCGGTGAGTTTTATAAATCAATTAATAATGAATTTTATGTTCCAATCAATCTGCTAGTTAATGGGAGACTCGTATATGGTTCTCAAACTAGAATGGGAATGAACACAGAATACTCAACTGACATTGTAAATACTGACAAAGTAATAGAATTATCAGGGACTTTCCTTAATTCATCTGTTACCACAATCGCAACTACTGAAGATTTCTTATTAAATAGAGAACTCTTAAATATTACGACAGGAAATACTACTGAATTCTTAAGAACTGAAAAAGGAGTTAGATATATATCTGAAGATATAGAGGGTAATAAACTAAACCTTGTTTATATAACACCTGTTAGGATTGCTGGTGTTGAGAAAATACTACTAACAATTTATCCCTTAAGTAACATCGCTTATATAGCTACTCAGTTAAATAGTTTTAACCTTGTTGTATTTGGACTGGCTTTCATCTTTATCATCATAACTTTTGGTGTATTTACTCAAAGAATAAGCATTCCTTTAAAAAGAATAATTGAAGCAACAAGAAAATTCTCAAACTTTGAGTTTTCTCAAATACCTGAAGTGAGATCCAATGATGAAATAGGTCATCTATCAAGGAACATAAACATATTGAGCACAAACCTACAATCTACCTTATCTGACTTAAGAGATAAAAACCAAGCACTTTCTACTTCATTGGAGTTAGAATCAGTGAGAGAAAAAACTAGAAAGGATTTTGTAGAAGGAATATCACACGAACTTAAAACACCTCTAGCTGTGATTCAAGCTACTAATGAAGCTCTATCGCTTGGGTTGTTTTCTGAAGATGAGGTTCTTGAGCATCATGATATAGTTAAAAGAGAAATCACAAAGACTAACAAGATCATTGGGGACATGATGAGTGTATACCGAATAGATCAAGCTGACTATATGATTAACTGGAAAGATAATTTGCTAGAAACTATTATTTATGACTCGATGGATAGTCACAGAATACTTGCAGATGCAAAAAAAATAAGAATCAAAACGAACATAACTACCTCAACTGTAAATGTGGATTACGATAAAATACTACTCGTAATAAGTAATCTATTAGGTAATGCGATAAAATACTCAAATGAGAACTCAACAATTGAGATCAATTCATCAAATGGGAGTTTTGAAATAACTAATGAAGGTTCAATCGCAACTGAGGAGTTGGAGGCAGTATTCGAACCATTTTATAGAGTTGATAAAGCAAGAGCTAGACAAGACGGTTCTACTGGACTTGGCTTATACATCGTTAAACAAATATTAATGCAACATAAAGCTGAGTATGGTGCAAAATCAAATAATAATAAAGTGACATTTTACTTTAAATTAAAAAGATGATTCGATTTTAGAATCATCTTTTCATATTATCTACCAAAACCTTGAGAATATAATCATATCCACCTTTTGCATGGGGGATATTACAGTTCGAACAGTCTTTTATTCCGTCATCCGTATAGTTACCCTTACAATCGTAGTTGTAAATGGGACAGTAACAGAATAAACAGTTGAAAAACTCTCCCTTAATATCGTGGCAAGGAAAGTATTCGCACTTATCATTTTTAAAGTATTTATAACTCATAATTACCTCCAATTTCATCCATATTATAACTTATTTTTAAGTCAGTTTCAAGAATTTACAAATGCATAATAGTGTGGTAACATATGATACGAGGTGTGAATATGAGCATGATTTTTAAGTGTCGTTTATTTAAGGACTTTACCCTTCAAGAAATAAACAACTTTTTTAGAAAATATCAGACATTAACAAGAACATACCAAAAGGACGATATCCTCTTTCACAAGGGAGATGACTGTACTACTGTTGGTATTGTAGTATCGGGTTCGATTGACGTTCAAGAAATCGCTACTGATGGATCTTGTTATCTTTTAAGTAAACTTATAGCGGGACATTTGTTTGGAGAAGTGTTACTTTATTCTAAACAACATTCTTATCCGGCTACTTTTGTTGCATCAAGTGAAGTTGAAGTTTTATATATCGATAAGCATGAATTAATTAGAGCACTAGGTGCTCATAAAAAGTTATTAGTTAACTTCCTACAACTGATGGCTAATAGAGCACTAGATTTAAATAATAGGCTTAAGGTTTTAACAAAACCATCACTTAGATCTAAGATAGCATCTTACATCTTATCTTCTTCTAACAACGAGGATAAAGTAGCTATTGGAATGACTAAGGAGAAATTGGCTGAATACTTAAGTGTTCAAAGACCTTCTCTATCAAGAGAGCTAATCTCAATGAAAGATGATGGATTAATACATTGTGACAGAAAGTTCTTCTATATTATAAACAGAGACGAACTGGAGAAATTGTAACGACCATTTTCTCATAGAATTTTATAATTATTATAAAAGAGGGCCAAAATCCTCTTTTTTTGTACACATCATCCGTAATTAAACACTTTGATACTCAAAATAACTATTCTATTCCTTGTAATCTATACCTAACAGGAATATAATTAATTAAATAAATATTGGTAAACTCTAGGAAATTAGAGGACACAAAACTATAGGGACCTAGCCGAAAGGTGGTCAGCCAGTTGCATCTACATGTTGCCATTATTTTTTTGGTACTTTTTTTATTGAAAGTGGGGAAAAATATGAAAAAATTATTAGCAGTAATTATAGTAGGAATACTACTAGCAATTATGCCTGTTAGTTCAATAGCATCTAGTGGGTTATTTTATCAATTCAAAGAAATAGAGGTGAATCAGGATCTCGGCTTTGTAACGATAAGACTTAACAATGTTCAAGCCAGCTTTTCTGAAGGAATTGAATATGAATTTATGCAAGTTTTAGATTGGCAGTTTAACGATGAAAACAGTGGAGTTCAAATCGTTCAAAGAACTGAAACAATCTATCATACTGAATGGCATCCGCTAGGAGATGAATTATCTATCTATGCCTGGCTAAGAGATACCGAAGCCTGGTCAAATTTCCAAGCACTGATTCCAGGTCAGGAACATCAAATAAATATAATCGTAAATGAGTACAGTGGGGTAACTCTAGTTAACAGTGGGGTTCAACCAGTTGTAACTTTGCCTGATCAAGACTTAGGAACACTTACTGAGAACGTTACATTTGGTGAACCTGAAATATCAGGAACAATAGAATATAACTATTACTCTGACTCATCTGGTAATGTATTTGTTAAAGTATTATCAAATTCAGTGTATGACGTAAGTTATGTTCTAAATACAAATAGAGGCGATTCTCCTCAAATAGAATTAGTAGGGGATGATTACATTGAATTGTATGTTGGTGAAACATACACCGATTCTGGGGTTACAATTACCCATTACGGTAACAATGTTGCCTCAGGACTTGTTAGAGAAGTTGAAGTTGACATTTATGACTGGAGTATCAACTCAGGTGTTGATGAAATAGACACCTCTAAACAAGGATATTATCAAATAGTTTATGAACTAGTAGATGATTTTGGTTCAAAATCTAGAGAATATAGAACAGTTAATGTCTATCACAATCCAACTGAACCCGTAATTGAGGGTGAACTTAATGATTCAGGAATGGACATTATAGTAACAGGCGCAGATATAACTAGTGGATTCTTAAATATCCACTATGACATAACCGGAACTATATCGAATACAAATAAATCTAAAATACAATTTAATTTCAGTATTGAAGGTAACGATACATGGCCCTGGATAAATGCTGAGAATGACGTAATTAATAGTTCAGGTGTAGTTTCATTTAATCTAGACAATATAATACTAGATCCAAACGTACCAGCAATCAGTACTGTTTCATCTGGACTAATTGGTGCTTATATCTGGGAATATGATGCAACGTGGCAACATAAGGGAAGTTTATCCATTAATGAGTTCACAATACCAGTGGTAGAGACTTCTTATTCTGTTGGTGCATTAACATATACTTTAATGAATGATGAATTTGGAGCACTAGCAATTAAAGTTGAAAATAGTGCTAACAATCCATCAGCTAAATACATTTGGGATTTACAACATTATTCAAATGGAAGTTTAGCTGATAACTTCTTAGACGTAACAGTTGAGAAAGTTACAGTGAACAGAGACTTAGGTACTATCGACATAGAGTACTCACAAACAAATGACATTACCGAGTCTGGAAGTATGGAAATGAACCTTTATACTCATTTCCAAGCTAATGGTAAATCAAGTGATCAAAACGAATGGTTATACATAGCTGACCGCGGAGATTTCCAAACTTCGGGAGTATTCAGTTTACCACTTAAAAATGCAGTCCAATCTCAAAACATGAGCAGTGTATTTAACACTGTGACAGATTGGGACAGTGAACAAATACCAAATGGTGGTCCAATAGGATTCAACCTTAGTAATTACAACAATACAGATTATTACTGGGAAAATTTGGGTTACTACAGCATTAATGCACTTCTTTATTCAAGTGACGTTTACTTGTTAGATTCTGGAGTGACAACAGTCGCAAGTGGCTTAACTGATTTCCAGTACCAAGTAGGGTCACTTACTTATACACTTGATATTGATTCAAATGGTATATTAAACCTATTTGTTGAAAACAGCAATTACGTAGCTGATGATAAATTTGACCATTCAATTAGAAACGATTTCGATTGGTTAGATTTCGATACATTTGAATTTACAGCTATTAGAATAGTTGAAGACACATTAGAAATTGACTACTTATTTAATATAGATGAATCAATCGACTTAGATGAAGGAAGTTACAACTTAAATGTTTATACAGAACAGGAAGAGTGTTTTGACAATGAATGTATGCACATATCACTTTGGGGTTACAACTACCTAGGTGAAGTGTCAACAACATCAGGACTTAATGCTACTTCTGGAACATTGGTAATGAGAATGTCTGAATCAAATCTAACATCTTGGTACCAATACAATCTTGAAGCAATTAAAGACAGATTAGCTACTGATATTAAAGTTGATTTAAGTTACTGGAACTCTGAAACATCAGATTATGGTTATGCTTCATTCAAACCAGAAATCAAATCAGGTATTTTAGATATTTCTGTTAATTACGAATTAAAACCATACGAAACTGATGACAGAGTAGTTACATTTACGTGGAGTAAAGACGCAGAGGGATTACTTGAATTATCTTGGGTCAATGGATTCTATGATTCAGAAGCTACACTATATGTTCCAACACCTGAAGAAGTTAACATAGTTAGCGTTAAACTAACTGAGAAAACAGTAGATAAAAGAGATCCAAGTAAAACAGAATCTGAAATAGATGAAGTCTTCACATACTACACAATATTAGTAGAACTTGAAGAAAGACTCTCAGGTGGTTTAAAACTAAACACTGATCCTGATGATTATGAATCATGGGTTGGTTACGCTGAAGGTAAATACGGAGAGGTAAATTATTATCAATTATTCTATGGGGATGAACCTATAGTAGATCAGTTCTTATACTTAGAGCATTGGGGTAATGATGGAGTTAGGGAATATATCCCACTTATGTACTCTGGAGCAGATGTAGTATTCAAAAACAATGCTTATCAGGAGTTCAGTCCTATGATGCCAATGAAGGAACAGTTAATAAAAATATACGGGGATGAAAATGGATTCCTAAGAATCACAGCTGAGGAAATAGTATCTAAGGCATCAGTTATCACAAGCTCTGGATCATTTGACATTAATCTTACTTGGCAAAGACTTGGAGACTTCGGTAACTTCACAATGGCTGACGATACTGGATCAGGAACAGAAACAATGTACATGTATGGTAATTTCGGTACAATCATCGAAATAAGTGATGATGCTGGTGAAACTTGGGAAGTTATTGATGAGTTCAATTTCTACGATGCTGAGTTTTCTGATTCAGGATTAAGAGAAGCTTACATCCAAGAATATATGCAGTCAACGTACAAAATAACTGACGAAAATACTTCTGGAATATCTATACTACCTAACTCAAGTTATATTGTTAGAGTAAGAGTTAGTTCAGATTACAGAAATGATTCAACAGATGACAGATTAGCAAATGATGACCCTGATTCAATTAATTTCTCAGGAATCATGGAAGTTATTCTAGTAACATACGAAGAAATAGTATTACTTGAAACAGTTACCACAGGAGCATTCTTAACCGACATTGTAGTAGTTGATACAGTTACGGAGGTTATTATAAAAGCAGATGGAACAGTAGCAATCGTTACTAAGACTGCTGAAGTAGAAATTTCAACTGAAGAGATACCATCTCAAGAAGAGGAAATGGATAACTCAACAGTTAACCAGGCAGATGAACAAAATAGTTCAATGAGTAATAGTGCCTTAACAGGTGCAACATCTGAAGAAGACAGCGCAAGCAACGATGAAGTTACAATACCAGGTCAGTAGGGGGACAATATGAAAAAATTATTAATAATTATCATGCTTCTACTTCTTCCAGTAAATGCTTATGCATTTGGGGAAGAGGGACCATCAGGTGGTGTTGAAGTAATAAATAATACAAATGAACAAACAGTTTACGACGCAAATAGTACAATTAATACGGCGATTAACGAGCAAGGCGTGATAATTCTCGGAACCGAGGATGGAAAAATACATGCATTCTTGGTTTCAAACCCTTCATATTTTATAGCTCCAATATCTATTGGAGAAAACGTTACATTAGTAGCAATCAGTTCTAATGACTTAGTTGTTACTACAGCTTCAGGACAACAAACCATCGCCGGGTTTGTACCTGATGTAGTAATGGAATTAATAAACAGAACTGAACCTGTTGCACCACCACAGAGTTCAGGGTCAAGTTCAGGATCTAGTTCTTCTAGTTCGAGTTCAAGTGCACCGGTACCCGCACCACTTCCTGATCCACCGATTATGGAATTAAATGGTGAGGCCGAGTTAACTATCAGTTATGCTGATATCTATATTGACTTAGGTGCAATAGCATATGAAACTGAATTAGCTAATGATGTTTCTGATAATATCGAGGTTACTTCGAACTTAGTTCAAGATATCCTTGGAACTTACCAGATAGATTACACTGTTTCAAATACAGGTGGTGAGACATCACTTACTAGAACGATACAAGTAATAGATGATATATCACCAGTAGTTTCATTAGTTGGAAACAGTAGTATTATAATCACTGAAGATGAACTTTATATAGAACAAGGTATTACTAGCACAGATTTTTCAACTACAACTACACAAGTAACAGGTGAAGTTAAATCTATACCTGGTACTTATGTATTAACTTATGCAGTAACTGATTTATTTGGTAATTCTGCATCTGTAACTAGAACAGTGGAAGTTTTAGAGTACTTTTCCCAAACAATTGAAGTAGATATTAGTAATGGTTTCGCTGAGACTGACATTACACTAAGATCAGTTCTATTAACAGATGATTCAATTACATATTACTCAGTTGGAAATGAAACAATTTTTGGTAGTAACGATTCAAGATGGATTCCACTTCCAAATAACCTTTCAATTGACGTTAGAAACGAAGGACTATATTTACATGTAATGGTTATGACTAGTGATGGTGAGTTTGATGTGTTTACATCAAATGAACTTCCCTATGACAACTCATTACCGATTGATGAGTCTAAGATAATTGTATTAGTGAATGAAGAGGAAGCCAATATTGAAACAATTATCAGTGAAAATGAAATTCTCAGTAAAGAATTAGTAAAAATACAACAAAACGACGAATCAACAATGATAATATTCGACCTTCGAGATAATAGTGAATACTCAGAAATGGTAGTTAACTACAGAATTAAACCTGAAACTTCAGTTATAGTCTCTGCAAATGCTGCCGAAGGTTGGACAACACTTATAATTAAGTCTAATACGGTTGAAGTATTAGAAATAGCGAATACAATTGAACTTGAATTCATTATAGAGTTATTAAAACTTGATTCAGAAGAACCAGTAATCACTGAATTTAGTATCATTAATACTGATGGTGAGCTTGAGTTTAATTTAGAAGTAGAAACTACTTCTTACCTTAAATTCTTAATCTTAACAATCCCTGTTGTTTTAGGATTATTGTATATAAAAGTCAAAAAATAAAATTAGCCCATGCTTAGTATGGGCTTTTTTTTATTTCAAGTAATTATTAGGTAGACAAATATAGTAAAAACTATTACAATTAATCTTGAGGAGTGAGACTATGTTTGGAAAAAATATTGAATCAGTAACTGTACAAGAGTTAAAAATACTAAACAAAAAGAAGCCACTTATTATTGATGTTAGAGAAGAATCAGAGTTTGAAGCATCATACATACCTAATTCTATTAATGTTCCTTTAAAGACTTTACTAAAGTCTCCTGATGAATATATCACTGGGACAGCATATATAGTATGTGCAACTGGATCTAGATCAAAGAAAGCTGTTAAAAAACTTTCAAAGAACTTTGATGTAGTTAACGTATTAGGTGGAGCTAAGAATTATGGACAAAAATTTGCTTTAGTTAGAAACATGAAAATTATAAAAGAAAAAAAGAAGACTAAGAAATAGTCTTCTTTCTATATACTATACCCAGCTACATAGCCAGTAGATAATGCAATTGTATGGTTGTATCCACCAGTAATTCCACTGATATCTAACACTTCTCCAACAAGATACAGATTATACATGATTTTCGATTCCATTGTTTTTGAATCTACATCATATAAACTTACTCCGCCACCGGTTATAAAGGCATTCTCATACCCTTTAAGTGAAGCTACATTTATTTCAAAATTCTTTAAAGCCTCAAAGAAAGCATTAAAGTTCTTCTTGCTTACTTCAGTAACATTCTTATTAAGTCCATATTTATCAAGTAAATACTCTACCATTCTTTTTGGAATGAAAGTGAATAGTGCTTTCTTCCCTCCTGATAAGAATAGGTTTCTTAAGTTCTCTATTTTTTCATCCGGAATTAAATCTAGTGAAACAATTGAATTTTTACTTAATCCGAAATGAACTTCTTTTGATATATTAAGTACAATTGGTCCACTTATCCCAAAGTGAGTGAAAATCATCCCACCTCTAAAACTCTTCTTGTTGTATTTTATTAAACAATCACTTAAAGTAATTCCTTGAAGCACTTTACTCTGTATAAAGTCATCATTTGAGACAATTGGAGTATTCATTGGATATGTCTTAACTATTTGGTGCCCAAGAGACTTAGCAAACTCATAACCGTCTCCAGTTGACCCTAGCTTCGGATAACTTTTACCACCCGTGGCTATCACAACTACTTTGGCTATGTACACTTCTTTATTACTAGTGACTTTGAATCCAAAACCTTCTCTTTCTACTTTCAAAACTGTCTCAGTTTTGATTTCAACACCTTTTAACTCTTTTAATAAACAATCAAGGATATCTGATGCCTTTCCACTTTTGGGAAACATTCTATTATTATCCTCTTCAACAAGCTCAACTCCCCTGCTGTTAAAGAAATCAACTATATCATAAGCATTAAAAATCCCTAATGGCTTATACATGAATCTATCAGAAATCCCTGCCATTAACTCATTATTTGGTTTGAGATTTGTAATATTACATCTTCCTCCACCTGAGATAAGTAACTTCTTACCTAATATTTTATTTGTATCAATCAAAACTACTTTTTTATTATTTCTATTGGACTTAATCGCCGCCATCATACCAGCAGGACCTCCACCAATTACTAGTACATCTACCATAGTAATCACCTCAAGTAATTATAACAACTATCTCACTAAAAGAAAGATTTAATCCAATTTATAATTTTTTTGAAGAATGTCTCCTCAACGAGATGCTCATTAATATCATAAAGGTATTCAAGTTCGTTTTCTAAGCAGATACTTTCTAGTTCTTCATTTTCTTCAAGAGTCACATTTATCCAGTTCACCTTTTTGTCAATCCAAGATAAAGTATCTATCTCATATAATACATACTCAGGCTTAACTTTGACACCATTTATCACAAAGTAACTAATCTCATAGTCGCTTACATCTTCTCCAAACTGTAAAGAATAATAAAAACCATTTTTTTCAACTTTAAGTTCAGGATAATAATCCGGTAAAATAACTGCATATACATCTAAATTACCCGTCACAGCTACTGTTGGTTTATCCCATGTATCTATAAAGGTATTATTCATCGATGTAGGTGGCACAACTTCTTCCCCATGTGAAACTAATTCTTCAACAATTGAATCCTCATAGTGAAATTTTACGTTGTATATTAGTTTTTCAAATATTGGATAATAATATTTCTTATGCAGTATTTGCTCTATCCTCCAGTCAATAAACTCAAATCCAACCTGTACTGGAACTTGAATCTCTTCACAAGAAGATTCAGCAAGGAAAATATCATCAGAATCATATATAAACGCTACACATTCCTTAACTTGCCCTAAAATTTCTATATTTGATGTAATTGTATATGAGCTATACTCCCAAAGATAGTCATCACTAGGTATCACATTATCGCCGTATTCAACTAGCAATGAATCTATTATAACTTCATCAACAATGAAGTTAACTTCGTAGCTAATTGGTTCATAAATAGCCATTAAAGTATTGCTTTCAGTAATATTACTATGGTCCTGTGTCCAACCAAGGAAACTGTAACCTATTCTTGAGATTATTGGAGGAACCGAATCAGTTCCATATTCAACATTATCAAGAGCAATTTCTGTGGAATCAAAATTTAAGTAAACAACTTCAAGCACTATTTTTTCTGTAATCGCATTAACTGTCTTACTTCTAAATACATCTACAAAACTATTGTCCCAGCCTATGAAAATACTTCCTTCAAGGTTTACCTCTGGTGCAGTTGCATCTTTTCCATACCTAACTCTTTGAGAGTCAATTAGCGTACCATCTAGGTAAAAATCAACTTTATAGATTCGTGGCTCGTAAGTCGCAATTAGTGTTTTGTCATTAGTTATCACTAAAGAACTACTCCAACCAGTAAATCTGTAACCTGCTCGTCCAGGTTGCTCACATACCGCAGTATCTCCGTAATTAACTTGTGTAGTTTTTAGTGTTGTTCCATTATAATTTTTAAAAGTCACAGTGTAACTGTTTGGTGTTAATGCAACACTTATAACAGTGTCAGCTGTTATATTACAGTTCTCATCTGGCCAAGTGACCTCATTACCTGCTGGAGTATAGTCTGGTACTTCTGCACACTTTCCATATTCAACAAGTTCCTCTTTCACAATATTCTCACCATCCTTGAATAGGACAGTAAATGTAGCTGTTTCATAAAGAATAGATAATGATAGGTTACTAGTAACATTTGAGCAACTTTCACTTAAACCTGTGAAAACATACCCTTCTCTTAGAGGTGCAATAGTCTCACAGGACTCTCCATAATTAACAGTTTCATTCTTGAACAGAGTACCGTCAAAATTAGTATACACAACATTAAAAGTCTCAATCTTAAGAATAGGTGTTAGAGTAACATTTCCTGTTATCCCGTTATAGTTTCCATCCCAGCCTTCCATAATATATCCTACTTTTTCTATATTAGGAGGAATCGCATCATCAAGATAAGCGACTGACTGAGTATCTTCTATATCACCATCAAAATTTAAGAATACTACCTCATAAATATCTGATTCAAACAAAGCATTCACACTAATAGATGTTGTGATATTAGAGAATTCCTTGTCCCAACCAGTAAACGTAAATCCTTGTTTGTTAACATCTGGCGCAGTTGCACTTCCACCAAACGCTACTTCCTCTGACTTAAGTAGGTCACCCCAATAAAAATTAACAGTTAGACTATCTACTGAATACGAAGCGAACACCTCTAAGCTGGCTTTTACATTATCAAAGTCTAAACTCCAACCATCGAAGGATTTTCCATCAACTGCTGGAGGGATTGGCGCAGCAGCAGAATAGTTATAGTTAACATTCTGTGTACTTAGAAGGCTTCCCTCTTCATCATAAAAATTCACTGTATACGAAAGAAGCGAATATCCAGCTATTAATGTTAGGTCGTTGGATACGTTATTGTAATTACTACTCCATCCTACAAAGTTATATCCTGTTCTAGTTACTAAGGGCGGGTCTCCGTCTTCACCAGACAGAACTGTCTCTATTTTCAGAGTTGAACCATCGTAATCTTTATAGTTAAGCGTATATGACTGTTGTCCGAACTCTGCATAAACACTTGTATCAGTTGTAACAAAAGTAAAAGTTGTGTTCCAACCAGTAAAAATGAACCCAGATATGAATGGGTCATCTGGAGGAATTGCTTCAGTCTCATTTCTTATTAGTTCTGACTTGACTAAGTCTGACCCTACATAGAAATCAACATAATGGTAAATAAAGAACGAGTCATAAGCACTCGGATTTTGAACGCAATTCTGATATTGATTAATTCCCAAAGCTGGGAGAACAAAATATTCACAGTCTGACATCGCATTGACATTTACTGGAATTAAAAATAGTAAGATAAATAATAGTTTCTTCATAAGTCACCTCGAAAATATAATTACCTTAACTATGGAATTTACTAACAAAAGTTTTAACATTCAATTAATTTATTAAGTACTACCTAATGATAAGAAAAAAGCAGACATCGTCTGCTTTTAATTATCTAATATTTTTTAACCCATTGATTAAATATTCTTTTACTTCTTTATCTTCGAAGTATTTGTCAAACTCACCTTCATAAGTGATAGATCCATTTTTACCTACTTCGATAACTTTTGTAGCTACACTTGATAAGATAGTATGGTCATGTGATGTAAGCATGATTGGTCCATTAAATGCTCTTAGCCCTTCATTTACTGATTGAATCGCCTCTAAATCTAAATGATTTGTTGGTTGATCAATTAATAATGTATTGGCTTCCATCATCATTAGTTTCGAGAACATACAACGCATCTTCTCTCCACCCGATAAAACACTAACCTTTTTGAATGGCTCATCTCCTGAGAACAACATTCTTCCTAAGAATCCTCTTAAGTAACCTTCAGAATCATCTTTTGAAAATTGTCTTAGCCAATTAATCATATTTAAATCGTTATCAAAATACTCATTGTTATCTACAGGTAGATGCGCATGAATAGCAGTTTGTCCCCATTTAATAGTTCCACTATCAGCTGGTAACTCTCCAGACAACACTCTTAGTAAAACAGTTTTTATTAAATCGTCTTTTCCAAGTAATGCTATTTTGTCAGTTTTATTTATAACGAAGGAAATATTTTCAAATATTTTCTCACCTTTATATGATGCAGATAAATTTTCTACTGTAACAACATCTTTTCCAAGTTCTCTTTCAACAGAAAATCCAATGAAAGGATATTTTCTTGAAGAAGGTGCAATATCATCTAGTTTGATTTTCTCTAGTGATTTTTTTCTTGACGTTGCTTGAGATGATTTAGATGCGTTCGCACTAAATCTAGCAACAAATGCTTCTAGTTCTTTGATTTTTTCAGATTTCTTCTTGTTTGAATCTTGCATAAGCTTTCTAGCAAGTAAAGAAGACTCTCTCCAGAAATCATAGTTCCCTGGATAAAGTTTTGCTTGTCCAAAATCAATATCAACCATATGAGTACATACTTTATTTAAGAAATGTCTATCATGAGACACTGTAATAACAATTTTATCGTAATCTAATAAGAAGTTTTCTAACCATCTAATAGCTCCAAAGTCTAAATGGTTGGTTGGCTCATCTAATAGTAAAATATCAGGAGATCCAAATAATGCTTGAGCAAGCAAAATTTTAACTTTATCTTTCCCTGTTACTTCACTCATTTGCTTAGTGAACTGTGCTTTATCAACACCCAAACCATGAAGCATTTTTTCTGCTTCAGATTCTGAATTCCATCCGTTTAACTCAGCGAATTCCATTTCTAATTCAGCTGCTTGAATTCCGTCTTCATCAGAGAAGTCTTCCTTCATATATAGTGCATCTTTAAGAGTTCTTACCTCATATAATCTAGCATGACCGATTATTACAGCATCCAACACGTTGTATTCATCGTATTCGAAATGATCCTGCTTTAAAAAAGCCAATCTTAGGTTTTTTTCGATAATTACATTCCCTCTTGTAGAATCCTTTTCACCAGATAATACTTTAAGAAACGTTGACTTACCTGCACCGTTTGCTCCGATTACACCATAGCAATTCCCCATAGTAAATTTTAAGTTTACATCTTCAAATAGTTTTTTGTCTGAAAAAACTAAATCTAAATTTTGTACTTGTATCATTTATACCAACTCCTTAACCTTTAGAATTATAGCACAAATTTATTTTAACGCTAGTATTATATGCCTTTATTAGATTTTTCTTGTGAAAACAGCCATAAATGGCTGTTAAATTATATCTCTAGATTTTTTAATAACAGCAAATCCGTTACTGAGCACCTCATTGTGGTGCATTATGATATCTGTTGCGCTTATAACGCCGTCTACGGTACTGTGAGCGTCTGAAGCCAATATCACTTCATATCCCAAACTATAAGCTCTTCTACATGTAGTATCGACACAATACTCTGTTTGTAGTCCAGCAATGATAAGAGTCTCTATATGTAAGATTTCAAGTTGTTTTCTAAGTGTTGTATCTTGGAACGAATCAGCAAACTGTTTATTAATTCTCAGTTCACTTACATAAGGTATTATATCTTTATGTAATTTCCAGGCTTCACTTTGGTACTTTAACAGTCCTTTAGGTGAATTGTGCTGAACAAAAATAACTGGAATTCCATCTTCCCTAGATTTAGTGATTAAATAATTAATATTATCCAGAACTTCTTCCTCGCTATAAAGTGGATTATCAGGTATGTTAAAGATTCCATTTTGAACGTCAATTACCAACAAAGCTGTTTTCTTCATACTAACACCTCTTTCAGTTCATTATATTACTAACTAATTGGAAAGTAAAACAGGACGCAAGGTCCTGTTAATATAGTTTTCCAGCTTTATCAAGTTGCTTTTCTCTTACATAACCAATAGATGCTCCAATTGCCATCGCAACGGGGATACCTACTGATATTCCCAAACTAAGATTTTCGGGATTTGTCATTGCTATAATTGGTCCAATTATTGGTCCAAACGCAACACCAATAGCCATATAAGTACTTATAAGAGATTCACGCTCATGAAAGTCCCATTTTTTCTTTATAACTTCTCGAACTAAAGCAAACTGTTTCAAGTAACCCTTAACACTTCTCTTATCGCCAAAATCTACGCTTTGAAGTTTGTCTCTAAGTTCAAACATAATTGATTCTACCTCAGAGTCATTAAGATCTTTTAATCTATTAGAAAGACTTATTAAACTACTAATCTTTGTCTTTTTTAACTGTTTACGACTGAACATCTCAGTTATCGATAATATTCTATTTTCGTAGTTTCCTAGCATATTCATCCTCTTCATTATTGTGTCTAATGAATTATATCTTAATCCTCCAACAAAAACCCGTGTTTTGCAAAAACTGAAATAATGAATGAAATTTCAATTTTTTTCATCAATGACCCTTTTCTAAGCGTCATGATTTTACCAACAGACTCAAGAAGAGCAGCTTTAGCAATCGTTTTGAATCCCAATTCGATCATTATTTCCTTGATCTCAGGATACTCTTTTGTTAAATCGTATATAGATGTATCTAAATGTATTTTTTTCATAGTTACCTCCTGATAACTTAGTATATATTAAAAAAAAAGGCAAAGATGTGAGCGAAATCACATTTAATGCTTTTTATTAGGTGTAATATACTAGTATGAAGCACTAAGGAGGCTAATATGAGATTTCAAAATTTAGAATTACCAGCTGAGGCTGTTAAGATTGGTGAAACACCTTATATGAATCAAGAGACAGTTTTACAAGGAATACTTAACAAGCACATGGCTCCAAAAGGAAAAGTTGGACTAGTTGTTGTTAAAAGTGGAACTTTAGATTATGTATGGGAAGACACAATGGACGACGTAATCACTGCTGATGTTGATCATCCGATAGTAATTGAGTCTGAAAGATTCCATCATGTAATCATTACTGGTGATGTAGAGTTTAAAGTAGAATTTTATGCTCATGATGCTCCAATTACAAGTATTGATAAAAACGCTCCAAGACCAGGTGAAGGATTTATAAAATAAAAAGGAACATTTGTTCCTTTTTTTTCGTTTGTATTTAAATACAAAATAATATATCTTAATTTTGTTCAGCAGTAATCCAATTGAACTCATCATGCTTGTCCTTTAGGAATTCCTCTTCAAATAAAAGTTTTAAGCCAGTTGATAAGTACTGATAAAGTGTTGACGCCTCATAGTCTAGTATATAATCAATAAGATCATCTTCAGTTAATTTTCTATCTGCAAACCTATTATAAATATCTTCCCATTCTTCGAATATTTCTGTATCCTCTACAGGCCTAGCAGCTAGGTAAATCATTACTAGAATTCGTAAAGATGACTCATGGGTATAATCTAGGCTCTCTAGACAACTCTGAACGTCTTTATAATAGTTTTTACTATTAACTCTAGCAAATCCTAATATTTTTGATACAGGAGATAATATGCTCTTCCCCATAATTAGAATCTTCTCTTCTGTCAAAATAATCACCTCTATTAATTGTATCACAATAGAACTCTTAATATAGTTATAGATATTTCACTATTTGTTCAAATTCAAATAAAAAAAGGATGTAGAAAAACTACATCCTTTAACTATAATTTGAACTGTATGAAAATTTATTTTGCTAGTTTCTTACCAACAATTACATAACCTACTAATAATAGAATCAATACTGCATAAGTAATTGGTAAGTTTAGAGTTAATCCATAGATCAAGAAACCTACACCAGCTATAAATGCAGCTATTAAAGCATAAGGTAACTGTGATTTAAAATGGTCATCTAACTTACATCCAGCACCAGTTGCCGACATGATCGTTGTATCTGATATTGGAGAACAGTGATCCCCAAAGATACCTCCACCAATTGCAGCAGCGATTGCTACTACTACGTACTCAGGACCAACTGCAAATGCGATAGGAACAGCGATAGGAATCATAATTGCGAAAGTTCCCCATGACGTACCCATTGCGAATGCCATTGCACCAGCAATAATAAAGATAATAAATGGTAACATTCCACCACTTAAATTATCACCTAGTACTTCAGAAATTCTTCCACCTAGATCTAAATATCCACTTCTTAATAATGTAGATAACATCCAAGCTAAGATAAGAATAAATACTGCTTCTTTGAATACACTAAGTGAATAATCCTTCATAGAAATAGCAAGATTCTTAGTTGTTACATCTTTGTTCATGAATGCAAATACTAATGCAATCACTAGACCGATAATCCCACCAATTACTAATGCTTCAGAAATATCCATATCTAAGATTGAAGTTCCATCATTATTGAACATCCATCCATTTCTCCATAACAATGCACCGATTGTACCAACTAGTAACCCTAAGATTACTAAAGGTAAGCTTACAGCTTTACCATTAGTTGAACTCTCAACAGATAATACATCTGCTTTTGCAGAAGTATCATTTCCAGCTAAAGCATCTGCTTCGAATTTTTTCATGTGGAACAAATCTATTTTGAAGTAAATAGTTAATCCAACCATAATTAAAGCAGTCAGAGCATAGAATTGAACCGCGATAGCAGATGTAAATACTTCTGCTGCACTCATATCAAATGAATAAGCTTGTAAACTTGCACCGATTTCACCAATAATGTAACCACCCCAAGTTGATATTGGAATAAGGATAACCATAGGTGCAGCTGTTGAATCGATAATATAAGAAAGTTTCGCTCTTGAAACCTTATGTTCATCAATTACAGGTTTTGCTACTTCCCCTACTACTAATGCATTGAAATAATCATCGAAGAAAATTAAAATCCCAGACACGTAAGCCACAAATTGACCTAACATTGGAGTCTTCGCATATTTAGTAATCCATTTAGCAAATGCTTTTGCGGCTCCAGACAATGAAGCAACAGCAGTAATTAACCCTATCAATAGAACGAATAATAAGATAAATATGTACCAGAAATAGAATCCCCCGTCATAAAATAAACCAACAAATACATCGTATAAAACTCTTAATGGATTTGCCTTGAATGAGATTGCATAAATAATAACTGCTAATACAATCCCTGCCCCTAAGGACTTGTAAACGTTCTTAGTCTTAAGCACCATTGCAATAGTTACAATAGCAGGTAATAAAAATATAAATAATTCTATAATTTCCATAAGTTCCTCCTTTTATTTTTCTAAGTTTACCACATTTTTCGCCTAGTATTCAAGGGAATATGGGTAAACAGTCTTTTATTTCATTAAATTATCTCTCTTTAAAGATTTATATGGTGGAATTAAAAATTATAATTATGACTCATCGTTATAAAAGCATTATGTACCAACATTTTTACTTATTTCGGCGATACTAGCACCACTTTTCCATAATTTCTGAATTAACGCATGAATGAGTGATGTAAATCGAGAAATATAGTTCAATAAATGTCAAAATCACCGGAAAGAACCCCAAAAAGGTGATAATTTTAATAAAAAAAAGGAGGGAGATAATCCCACCATTTATTTAAGTTTCTCTGATGCTCTCTCTATTTCTTCAACATCAATATCAATACTCTTATAGAATCCTCTTGCCTCTTCATTAGCTGCTACAAACAGATAATACAGTTCACAGTCTAACTTGACAAAATACTTCTTAGCTTCGTTAAACAGCAACTTAGCAAGACCCTTGTTCCTATGCGGTTTAGACACGTAAACCCAGTCAATATAACCAATGCTTTTGAAGTCCATAAAACTCTTCTCAACCAAAAGGTCAACCCTTCCGATGATTTTTCCATCTTCTATACATAGAATGACCTCATTCATTTTAAAATCTCTTATGTTGTTTCTTTTGAAATTAACTCTAAACTTATCTAAGTCTAAATCTGGAAACACTCCTGGTTCAAGTAATCTATTCTCAACTTCTGAAGATATAACTAACTCTAAATCAAACTCATCCATATATCTAAACTTATAGTTCATCTTTTCTTCCTCAGTTCCTTTTATTGTTTTTGTATAAATCTAAGCCATAACTTATATTTACTATTTATTATAACAAAAGTTTATTTCAACTAGACTAAATTCATAATCTAATAGAATTATAGAATACAAGATTCTACATTTTTTCAAGTAAAAAGGACTAGTGACCTAGTCCTTATAAATTTACTTGCAACAACCTTCTCCATGTTGAGAATGATCGTGTTTACCGTCCTTATGATCACCACAGCAACCTTCTTCACTATGAGAGTGATCATGTTCAGCGTTCTTGTCTCCACCGCAACATCCACCTTCATGATGTTTGTTATTAGAGTGTTGAGATTTCTCAGCAACAGTAAGAACGTCTAATTTGTTTAATAAGTATTTATCTAGCGCTTCTTCTATAGATAAACCACTACCATCGAATACGGCAATCCCAAATGAAGCCAAGTACAGTAAAACATTTGATCCTGACGCTGAAACTATAATTCCAGTAGCTCCTGAATCATATAACCATTTTGTTCTCGCTCTACCTCCAGTGACTACAGGAGTATGATTAGAAAAGTTCTTTGTTTCTAAATCATAAAGAGTAATGGATTCTGCGTGCCCTAAATGACCACCAATCATTCCTTCAACGTTAATAAATGCAATTTTCATATTTCCACCTTCTATTTTTGTGTCTGCTTTTAAAATTATTTTTTTGTTATACATCACTGAGGATATTAATTTCTTCCTACCTGTTTTCAGTAGGCGCTGAATTGTAGCTCTTGATACTTTCATAGCCTTTGCAGCTTCTCCTTGAGAATTATCTGCATCGTCCATCAGTCTCATTGCTTCTAATTCTGACAATGACAAAACTACAAGTTCTCCACCACCACCAAATTCATGATGAGTTGGAACAAATTCTATTTCTTTTAATTTTTTTCTCGCCATAATATACCTCCACTTGTGTGCATATGCACATATAGTATATACTCTACCTCATCAATTGTCAAAATAAATTTTATTATTATATTAGACAAAAAAAAGAGAAATTTTGCTTTACTCTTCTCCTATAACTTATTACTCAGAAGCTTACCTCTAAAATATTCCACCGTTAAATTTGCGTTGGATTATAATTATAGATACTACACAGCTGTTTATGACAACCACAAGTATTATTGTAAGTATAATAACTGACAACATTTCTAATAGTGCAAAAGCAGTAAGCATTAGAAGACCTATTCCTTGTACAAATAAAGTTTTACCCATTGCACTTGTATACCCTTCCATGTCAGTAACATTTTCCTGGTGGTAAGAGTTAATTAATTTGCTTTCCCCTTTTATCCAAATTCTCCAACCAAAAAATAGCGATATAATAGCTACCGGTAATAAAATCATTCCAAAAATCATTATTATTCCTCCTCTTATATTTTGCATCCTGATAAATCAATAAAAATGCAAAACCATTTATCGACACTATTATGCCTTCTAATTACTAAAATTATTTATTTTGTATTTTTCCTGCTTCAATTACTCCATTTCTTACCGCAATTTTTACAATATAGTAAAAGACGATAAGACTAATAATAGGTAATACTATTACAAACACAATTGATAGCACACTAAAAAAATTGTAATAATTCATTTTATCCTCCTTGTTGTTTATAATCACATTATATCACTTAGTATCCGAACAAAAGGTTACAGTATTTACACTTTTGACTGTGAAAGTCATTCAATTTATTGTTGCTAGATGGACTAAATAGAGAGAATTTATGTCGCACACCTATAATATGTGCGAAATATAACAACTTCTGACTGAATCTGTCAAAAAATATTGTTATAAAGTTTAAAAACCCATTCATTTCACTAAACACATACAAATAGCCCGCTTCATTTGGTATACTTTACAAAGGGGGTGAAGGAATGCATAAAAATTCAAAGGTATTACTTTCAATTGCATCAATAATATTTATAGGAATGATATTATCAAGTATATTTATTTTCACTTCTTATAGTAAGGTAATAAAGGATAGTACAAGCAATATTGCAGAGCTATCAACCATGAACATTTATTCTGAAATCAACAATGAACTAACTAAACCAATTTACGTGTCAATAACAATGGCCAATGACTCGTTTCTAAAGACGTGGTTAGCTGATGAGGCAAATAATGATACTGGTGATATTATTGATTACTTAAAGGGTATTAAAGACAAATACAATTACAACTCGGTCTTCTTAGTATCTTCTAACACATCAAATTATTATCATTATGATGGGATTAGTAAAGTGTTATCAGGTACAAATAGTCATGATATCTGGTACTACGACTTCTTAGAAAATCCAGAATCATATGAGTTAGACGTTGATGTTGATGAAGTAAGTCATAAATTAACAATTTTTGTAAATGTAAAAGTAGTAGATCAAAACAATAATACTATCGCAGTTGTTGGTGTTGGCGTAGAAATGGATTATATCCAAGAAATAATGCAGGGATTCGAAGTAGAGTACGACTTAGAGGTATACTTAACTGATGAAGATGGATTAGTTCAATCACACACAGAGACGAGTAATATAGAAACCTTAAACATATTTGATGTATTAGATCCTGACTTAAAAGAATCAATTATTCCAGAGCAAGAGATTCTTGTCACGAACATTGATAAGTCAAATAAATATATCATTTCTAAGTACATCGACGATTTAGATTGGTATCTAGTAGTTACAAAAAATACAAATTTACTTTCAAGATTCTTTCTTGATTACTTCACGGTAACTATAATTATGACAATAGCAGTTACTTCGATCATTCTGTTTACTGTCAGACGATTATTGAAAATTTATCAAAGCAAGATATTCAAACTAGCTAAAACGGATTATTTAACGCTTATCCTTAACAGAAGGGGATTCGATTTAGAATATGAAAGTTATAATAAGAGCGAAGAGGCATTAGTGTTTATTGTAGATATAGATAAATTCAAAGCAATAAATGATGAATTCGGTCATACTACTGGAGATAAGGTGTTAAGACGCCTTGCTAGTCTTATAGATAAGAAAGTTTCCAAACATGGTAAACTATCGCGCTGGGGTGGAGATGAATTCACTGCGGTGATGGTTGGAGATAGATTAGTTCTGGAGAATGTTCTAGATGATATATTTAAATTAATTAAAGAAGATGAAACGCTACAAAGTTATAATCTTACTATTAGTCTTGGATACACCTATACTAACTTTACAGAGTCCATGGATGAAGTTTTGTCTAAGGCAGACAAAGGATTATATCAATCAAAAGCCAAAGGTGGAAATAAGTCCACATTCGTTAATTAAAATTAACCGGTAATACAAATTTATACTAGATAAAGTAATCCTGTAATGGGATTACTTTTTTTTAGCTAATCATTTTTGCTTCAAGCAAAAAAAAACAGAGTATCTTCTACTCTGTATATGTTGGTAATACAATCTGTAATGATTTGGCTAGTGAAATTACTATTTCAACCAATCAGTATCAGATTTTTCTACTTTAACTCTAACAGCTTCAGTCTCTTCTTGCTTACCATCTAGGTAGGCTGGTCTTCCTGTATCATCATCAAATTTTGTCATTTGTTTACGTTGAGGCTGAAATCTATGCAATAAAAGTAAAACTCCAAATCCAATCAAAACTCCAATTAAAACTTCTAACATACGTCCTCCTAGTATTATGAAGTGTAAATACAACTAAACACCGCATTGCGGGTTCCTATTTCTTCTTTAATAAATACATAAATAATGCAATACCTAAGACTGTAGCAATAGTACCACTAATCATATGTGCATCATATATCTCAAACACTTTAAATACTCTAAACGTCATTGCGAGTAAAGAGTAACTGATAATGAAAATTAGTAAACTATAGAAAAGTTTCTCATATATTTTCATGTTTGATCTCCTTTAGTATTTTATTGTTTACATATAGAGTTAACAATACAATGTAAACTAACTTACTTAACACAGCTGCGACAACTATTAAGTGAAGAAATATAAGTATATAAACTATGTAAGATAGTTTATGTAATTTATGCCACTCTTTATGACTTAACTCTTTCCTAACAGTTACAAATGATGTAATGAATAACGGAATCATCACAATGAATGCTGATAACCCTAGTACATCTATAACTTTTTCATCGAATAACTGAAAATAAACATGCGGTAGTATCATTATAACTCCAGCTATAGAAAGTAACGCTCTGTGTCTAAGCAATAATTTTGTGATTGAATACTTGTTTGGGAGTACTCCAGTAAATAAAACTAGATTAAGAAACCCAAATCCTATAATTCCTCCCTTAAATAGAGGAAACAAGTCATCTTTCAATACGAAAGAAAGTATTATAAAAATCATAGACAATACTATAACTACCCAGTCCTTAATATACTTCTCAAACTTATACAAAGTAAGTAGTATAATAACCGAAATAGATAGAGAGTCTATTGCGGAAGGCATTACATCAAGAAACAGCAATAAAATCATAACTAATATAATAACTATCATGTTAAATACCAAAACCCTTATATACTCTATTATGTAAAACAAAGCATTGAGTTATTCCTTTATTTGTCATAATGTCTCCAATAGTTCCTAATCACATTATAACATTAAATTTAAATGAACAAAGTTACATATTTTACACCATTGTGTATAAAGTTTATTAAAAAGTTAAGTTCTCATTTACCATTACCAGGACTGTTTTGCTTTCTACTAACAGAATTCAATTATCAAAAAAATGCAAAAAAAACACTCTAATTTAGAGTGTTTTAGAAATTATAGTTATGCTGCAATTAAGCAACAGGTCTAATGTTTTCTGCTTGAGGACCTTTGTCTCCTTCAGTAACGTCAAAAGTAACTTTTTGACCTTCATCTAAAGATTTGTAACCGTCAACGTCAATTTTTGAGAAATGAGCGAAAACGTCTTGTCCTTCTTCTGTAGTGATAAATCCGAAACCTTTTTCAGAATTAAACCATTTTACTGTACCATTCATAGTGATACCTCCTGTTTTGATGTCTTAATAAACTACTTTAACTAACACCCAGATATAGGTATTTCTATGTGGTTCTCAGTTAAATTATACTTTACTTAAGCAAGTTATCTTACCACTAATCACCACTTTACGCAAGTGTTATCATTTAATAGAAGTAAGATATATCAATAAAATATTATTCATGAGTCAATGTTTTTTACTAGTTCTAGATCATAAACTATAAGAGTAACGCCATAAAGCTGTGTCTTAGCGTAGTTATACCTCTAAAAAAAAGCAAAAAAAAACACTCTAATTTAGAGTGCTTTAGAAATTATAGTTATGCTGCAATTATGCAACAGGTCTAATGTTTTCTGCTTGAGGACCTTTGTCTCCTTCAGTAACGTCAAAAGTAACTTTTTGACCTTCATCTAAAGATTTGTAACCGTCAACGTCAATTTTTGAGAAATGAGCGAAAACGTCTTGTCCTTCTTCTGTAGTGATAAATCCGAAACCTTTTTCAGAATTAAACCATTTTACTGTACCATTCATAGTGATACCTCCTATTTGATGTCTTAACAAACTTCTTTAACTAACACCTAAAACAAGTACTTCTACGTGGTTCACAGTTAAATTATATTTTCTTAAGCAATATACTATACCACTAATATACTGTTTGTGCAAATATTATCAACTTATTTGTAAAAAGATTTACACATATAAGAATAATGATGACATTAAATTGTTAAAATATGGCGCTGTAGCGCCATTAATTGCGTTTATTCACAGTTTGATTAACAACAAAATTAATTTATAAATTAGAGGAGAAAACCTCTCAAATCTATCTACAAATGCTCCTATTTGAATATTGGGTGTATGTAATCGGGATACAAAAACTGCTAATTCCTGCACTAATTCCAAACTTTGAACGGTTTAAGATCACAACTAAATAGTTCTACTGCTCAAAGAATCTCTTATGAATTGTCTTTATAGTCTTTTGATAATCTGCGTTGTGTACACCAAGAACGATACTTAACTCAGTTGACGCTTGTGCTATTGTCTTTATGTTTATATCCTCTTGACCTAAACAAGTAAATAATTCACCCGCAATACCAGGAATACTAGCCATATTTCTTCCTACAACAGCTATTAAGGCTATGTCTTTCTCTAAGTCTACTTCAGTTACATTCTTTATATCTTTAACTGATTCCAAAAGTTCATCTAAGTCCTCCTTGATGCTCGCTGGATCAAAGATGACTGAGAATGTGTCAATACCACTAGGTATATGTTCTATGTTAATTCCGAAGTCTATAAATAGACTAAGGACATCTCTTAGTACAGTTATTTTGTCTGAACTAGTACGTTTGGATATATTAAGTGCGATATAATCTTTTTTTCCAGTTACTGAAGTCATATACCTACCACTATGATTAATTTCTCTTTTTATCTTAGTACCTTCAGCCAATAAATCATTAGTGTTCTTAATTCTAATTGTAATAGACATATTTTCTAGGGGAATCAATACTTCTTCATGTAATACATTTGCTCCTCTATATGCCATCTCTCTTAATTCACCATATGTTAATTCTGGAATTGATTCAGCTGCTGGTACGATATTAGGGTCAGCCGCAAAGATACCTGAGACATCTGTCCACTTTTCATACTCCTCAGCCCCCAAATAAGCAGAGACAATTGCACCAGTTAAGTCTGAGCCTCCTCTTGAGAACAACTTAACGTTACCCATTGTTGAACTTCCATAAAACCCAGGAATTACAATACCAGAATGAACATCAAAATCTAGTTTAGCTTTTGTTTGAGATCTACTTACTTTTCCATTTTGTTTAAGTACTATTAAATCAGCACTATCCATAAACTTGTATCCTAAGAATTCTGCCATTAATTTTGCTTGGTAGTATTCTCCCCTACTAACTAAAAAATCTTTTGTAACATTTTTATTCAATAACTTTTCTAACTTCAAAAACTCACTCTCAAGATCGTAAGTTAATTTCAATTCATCTCTAATACTGAAAAATCTTTTCTTTATTCTTTTAAGAATTGATTCATAATCAATTCCATATTCAATATGTGCATACAATAAATATAGTAAGTCTGTTACCTTAGCATCATATATATCATTCTTCCCAGGAGCAGAGACTATAACTACTAATCTTGAAGGGTCTTGATTTATAATAGCTTTTACGTTTTCAAAGCCACTCGCTTCAGCAAGACTACTTCCTCCGAACTTAACTACTTTCATTTACTCTCCTCCATTCTATTATTTTCATCATAATTTGTATCGTATTACTTGCCGCACCTTTTCTCAGGTTATCACTAGCCGTATATATTAAGAATGCATTCTTAGTTACTTTGTCTTTACGAATTCTTCCAACAAAAACAGAATCATTCCCTCTAGACATAACTGTAGTAGGGTACTCATGCTTATCAGGATTATCTACAAGGACTAATCCAGGATATGTTTTTAGTGTTTCCTTAACTTTATCTACGGATGTTTCTTTATCTAGTACCACTTTCATTTGAACAACATGCCCTCTTTCGATCGGAACTCTAACGCATGTTGCAGAAATAGGTATATCAACATTCAATATTTTTCTTGTCTCGTTAATCATCTTATGTTCTTCTAAAGTGTATCCATCCTCACAAAACAAATCTATCTCAGGAATGACAGTTTCACTTATGTTATGTGGAAAGAAAGAACTGGAATACCCGTTTCTTGTATCAATTAAATCCTTCACTCCTTGAGCTCCCGAACCTGAAACTGACTGATAAGTAGTATATTCTACACTAAGTAGCCCATAAGCATCAAATAAGGCCTTTAAAGGTATAACTGCTTGTGTGGTAGAACAATTTGGGTTAGCAATTAATTTTGAATTATATGCTAAGTCAATATTACACTCTGGAATTACTAAAGGAACACCTTCAGTCATTCTAAATGCACTCGAATTATCTATTACAATTACGCCTTCATCAGTTGCACTTCTAGCGTACTCTAAACTTGCTTCTTTTCCACCACTAAAAAGACAATAATCCAGACCCTTAAAACATCCTTCTCTAAGCGTCTCAACTATATAAACTTTACCGAACACTCTGATTTTAGTGCCAGCAGATTTGCTTGATGCAAAAAGTCTTAAATCACAATCTATCTTATATTCCTCTAGGATAGACAAAAACATACTGCCTACGGCACCAGTTGCTCCTACTATTCCTATTTTAGTTGGCATAATCTCCCTCGATTCTTATATAAGAAATAAAATCAGTAATCTCAGTTTCATATATATTTTCTCTCAAAATAAATCCAGTATCAGTTTCCACTAGAAAACTGAACCTTCTATTATTATTCACAACACTATTTGTCTTAGAAAAGTCTATCTTTGGAACAATATTATCCCTAATCAAGAATAAATCATTCACGCAAGCACTGGCAGTCTCATATCTACCTGCTCCAGGACCATAGAAAGAAAGCTTTCCTACTTTATCTCCGACAAAGGAAATAAGGTTATTTCCTTCATTAACGTTAGAATAATCACTAGTACCTGTATAAGCGATAGCTTCAACACGAATAGATACCTCTTCACCCTTTAAAGATGTCGCGATGTATTTTACAAACATATCTTTTTCTTTTAAATGAGCTATTAATTCATTAGTTAGTTCTAATGGTTTAACATATACATGACTTTCATCAATAAAAGACGAATAACAAATTGATGACAAAATAGTTATTTTTCTCGCAGCGTCTAGTCCGAGCAAGTCGTCGTTTGATCCTGTTTCTAAATATCCTAATTCGTAGGCAATCTCTTTTCCTTCTTTAAAACTCATATTATCCTTAAACATTTTCGTTAGGATAAAGTTAGTCGACCCATTTACTATTCCTTCAATAGCGTTAACTTCATTAGTTTTGGCTATAGTAGCTAATGGATTTAATACAATAATCCCACCACCAACACTAGCCTCATACAATAATTTAACATTATGTTTCTCGGCTAAATTGGTCAAATACTCCATATTTTCAGAAATAACAGCCTTATTAGCTGTTACTACATTCTTTCCATTAATTATTGATGATTCAATCAAATCAAAAGCAGTTGTTTTCCCACCAATAAGTTCCACTATCGTATCAATAGAGTCATCCTCAATTATTTCCTTGATACTGTTAGCCATCTCAATATACTCGTTCTTTCCTTGTTCTGATCTCTTAAAAACTCTAACAACTTCAATATCAGTATTTTGAAGCATCTCATATACACCTTTTCCAACTGTTCCAAGACCTATTATCCCTACTCGCATATGAACGCCCCCTTTGATAAATTAACTTCTTTAATCTCATAATTTGGTAAATCAACAATGATATCTTCCGTAGTAATAATCAACAAACTAGATCCAGATCCACTTATAAGTAATATCCCATCTTGTGCTTCCACTAAAGCGCAGAGTTCATTAAACTCCGGAATAAACTTAGCTCTGTATTGCTGGTGCAATTTATCTTGAAGTACTTCTCTCAAAAAGAGTAAATCATTACCTTTAAGTGCAACCCCTAGTTGAAGTCCCCTGCTAAGATTAAACACAGCGTCACTTAACTCAACAGTATTTGGAAGTGCTCCTCTAAGAAGAGCAGTTGACGCTAACTTATCAGTACCGCAAATATAGAACTTATAATCAACATTCACATCAATTGAATGCGAATAATAAACATCTCCTTTAAAGACTGTAACAACACCACCATACACTGCTGCATATACATTGTCAGGGTGACCCTCAATCTCAGCCATTAATGCAGCACATTCTTCTAATGATGCA
Organism: uncultured Candidatus Izemoplasmatales bacterium; assembly: GCA_964589075.1. Taxonomy (GTDB): domain Bacteria; phylum Bacillota_I; class Bacilli_A; order MAG-NZ; family MAG-NZ; genus CAZPQU01. The sequence goes on from CAZPQU010000004.1 coordinate 142,015, forward strand.
TTTTCTTTCGTTAGAGTATTTGCGGCCAAAACTCCCGCTACAATACAACTTGCACTACTTCCTAGTCCACGTGAGAGTGGTATATTTTGTTCAACTAACCGAATCATTACAGGATAATCATTAATAGAATATCCATACTTTGTCAAAAATGTTTTATATGCTAATTGAACGAGATTCTTGTCTTTATGAATAAAGCTTGGAAATCCTTCTAACTTATACTCATCACACAATATAAATTCAAACTCATTGTAAATATTAAATGCTGCACCTAGACAATCAAATCCCACACCGAGATTAGCACTAGTAGCTGGGACTTTAATTTTCATAATCAATCTCCTTTAGAATGTCTTGAATAAATACTTTAGCTTCTTCCTTTGATAGAACAGTCTTGTTGTGTTCTTTATCAAGTAACTCAACTCTCTCATCATAATCATTTCCCATTAATAGCCTATAATCAGTAAACTCGGACTTAAGTGCACGCCTCATAGTTTCCTTGAACTTTAAAGGACTAGCAGTAGAAACTATTAATGTATAACCGGATAACTTGCTCATTACTTTATCAAATACTACCTTCGCGACAGCTGTATGAGGATCAATAAGATGCGTTTCAACGGACTGATGAATCGCTAACAGCGTTTCTGCTTCAGTTGCGAAGTCTGAGATTATATCTTCTTGTGCTAAAATCTCTGGAACATTTATTAAATGATCCCTTTTCAACTGATCCATTAACTCAGTAGTTCTAGTCTCTCCCACTAAACTGTATAAATATCTTTCAATATTTGAAGAGATAATTATATCCATTGAAGGAGAAATAGTTTTTGATAAATCATTTCTTATATCATATGTTCCTGTTTTGAAAAAAACATTTAGATTATCATTTTCATTTGATGCAACTACAAGTTTCCCAATAGGAAGTCCCATCTTTTTCGCAATATAACACGCATATAGATTACCGAAATTCCCAGTAGGTATTACGACATTCAACAAATCATTACTCTTAATTGTTCCATTCTTAACAAGTTCACTGTAAGCATAAAAATAATACACAATTTGTGGGACAATACGTCCAATGTTAATCGAATTTGCAGATGTAATGTTTAGTCCAAATGTAGTATTTATTAGAATTTCTTTTACTAGTTTTTGAGCATCATCAAAATTACCTTCAATAGCAATAACTCTGTTTTTACTATCTTGGAATTGTAACATCTGTCTCTCTTGAAAACTACTTACTCCATCAGTTGGATATAATACAATAACATCCACTCCTAGTTTCGAAAATCCTGAAAGACTCGAGGAACCAGTATCTCCTGATGTAGCTGTTAGGATAACTGTCTTAGAAGAGTCATTGTTCATTCTTTTTGAACACATCATTAATTTCGGTAGAATACTTAACGCTATATCTTTAAATGAAAACGTCTCTCCTTTATACAAAGATAAATAAGCATAATTATCAAACTCATTTAGCTCAACGATTGAATCCTTGAATAGTGTTTGATTATAGGTGCTATCAATCATCTCTGCTAGACCAGCACTTGAAAAATCATATAATAATTCCTCAAACACTTTCAAAGCGGTTTCTTGATATGATAAACCTATAAATCCATCATTATAAAAATTAGAATCTAACGATTCAAAAATATATAACCCACCATCTTTAGCTAATCCTTTTATAATAGCCTCAGATGGGCTTGATATGATTCCTAAACGAGTACTTTTCATAATTAACACCATCTTATCCTTCATATTATTTATCTGCTTAAATTAATAGTTCTAGTTACTTTTACTCATTTTTCTAGACTTATCACCAGTTTTAACTGCAGCTTGAATGACTGCATATCTAAAGTTGTATTTTTCAAGTTCAACAACCCCTTCAATTGTAGCACCACTTGGTGAACATACGGCGTCCTTTAATTTCGCAGGATGTTCTCCATTATCCAGCAACATCTTTGCACTTCCCATGACACTTTGAGCAACCATATCATAAGCTAGTTCTTTTGGAATCCCTTGTAATACTCCAGCATTAGCTAATGCTTCAATAAACATAAAGACAAATGCTGGAGATGAGCCACAAATTGAAGTGAATGCATCAAAATATTTTTCACCAAGTTCAACGTACTTTCCAAAACAACTAAATAGATCTCTGATCATTCCAACTTCTTTTTCAATCAGGTTAAAATATACTAAGCTAGTTATTCCCTCACCTATTAAAGCTGGGGCATTAGGCATAGCTCTAACAAACTTTTGCTCACTTGAGAACAACTTTGTTAGTTTTTCTATCGAAATTCCTGCTGCGATAGAAATTATAATTTGAGACTCTATGTACTGTTTAATCTTAGGTGCAAGTGTCTTGAATACACCTGGTTCTACTGCTAGAAATAAAATGTCCAAATCAGCAATTTCTCTATAATGTACCATTTTGTTTATATTACATTTTTCTACTAAATAATCCACTTTCGCTTCATTTAGATCATATGCATAAAGATCAGCATATCCTCCTTTTGATAAACCATATATCATTGCGCTCCCCATTGAGCCGCATCCAATAAATCCAATTTTCATAATAATCTCTACTCTCTAATATGGTCTTCACCATATATTATGTATTTGTAGGTAGTTAATGCATCTAACCCCATAGGTCCTCTTGCGTGTAATTTTTGAGTACTAATCCCAATCTCTGCGCCCATACCAAACTCAAACCCGTCAGAAAATCTTGTTGATGCATTCACATAAACACAGGCAGAATCAATATCTTCTAAGAACGCATTCGCTCTAGAATAATTCTCAGTAATAATTGCCTCTGAATGCTTAGTTGAATACTTCGTAATATGATCAACCGCATCATTATATGAATCAACTATGATAATAGCCACCTTATAGTCAAGGTACTCTTTCAAGTAATCCTCCTCAGTAGCCTCAGAGACATCTATAATTAATCTAGTTCTCTCACATCCAAATATCTCAACTTTTCCCTTAAAAGCCACATATAGTGCTTTTAAGAAAGGTTTTGCTACTAGTTTATGAACTACTATAGTTTCAGCTGCATTACAAACAGTCACACGGTCAGTTTTTGCATTCACTGTTATTCTTAAAGCTTTATCCATATCTGCAAATTCATCTACGTAAATATGACAATTTCCAACTCCCGTCTCAATCACAGGAATAGTTGCTTCTCTTAGTACCGCCTGTATTAAACTAGCTCCTCCTCGAGGAATTAAACAGTCTACATATCTATCTAACTTCATTAACTTTTTCGTTGATTCTCTTGAAGTGTCTTTGATTAGCTGTATGTAGTCAGGATTACATCCATTCTTAATCAACACTTCTCTAATTAAGTCTGATAAATAAATGTTAGTATACAACGCTTCTTTACCGCCTTTTAAGATACATACATTATTTGTTTTGAAACATAATAGGAATGCATCTAATGTAACATTTGGTCTTGACTCATATATGATTGCTACCACTCCTAGTGGAACAACCTTTTTACCTATGAGAAGTCCATTATCCATCTTCTTCATACTTAAAACATTCCCTACAGGAGAGTCTAAAGCTTTCATTTGATTAATACTTACAATGAATGCATCTATTCTTTCATTCGTTAAGAGTAACCTATCTCTTAACCTAGTTGTATTTTCTAAATCCCTTTTATTTTCACAAAGAATTTCATCTCTTGATAAGTCTAGAATCTTTATCAACGAATCAAAGATGTCATTCTTAGTAGCCACTGTTATCTTCTTAAGTTCCCTTGAAGCAATTTGTGCCAATTGTCCTAGTATATTCATTTCACCACTCCTTTAAAAAATGTCCCTCTGCTGATACCGTCAAATAAATCGTATATATATCCTGGATTATTTCCATTAATAATAAATGCATCAATTCCCATTTGTACTGTAGACTGTATCGCCTCAAGCTTTGACTTCATTCCTCCTGTACCCAGTAATGAAGTTGATTGATCAATATTATTGAACACATCAGTTATATCTTCTACTTCTTTTATAACTTCATTAGTTATTAGCCCATCAATTCTCTTATACAAACCATCGATGTTGCTTAATATTATCAGCCTGTCTGCTTTCACAAGTCCTGCCACTACACTGCTCAAGTGATCATTGTCAGAGAAAAATTCTCCAACAATCTCTTCAGTTGAGACAGTATCATTCTCATTTACTATAGGTACTACTTCAAGTGCTAGTAACTCAGTAAATGTAGCTTTTACATTTCTACTCTTAACTGGATGTTCTAAAACATCCTTAGTTAATAAAACTTGTGCAACGTGAGTATTGTATTGAGAGAAGCTACGTTGATACATTTCAATCAAGTAAGCTTGACCAATAGCAGCAACTGCTTGTTTTTTAGAAATCGAAGTTGGCTTTTCAATATTTAGTTTTCCCATCCCAGCACCTATTGCACCACTTGATACAATAATAACTTCCTCGCCTCTGTTCTTAAGGTCACTTACTACTCTCGCTAAATCAGCAATGCGCTTTAAATTTAGTTTCCCATTCTCATATGTTATTGATGATGTCCCAATCTTTATAACAGTTCTCATTTCTACCCCCTGTATTTATTCCTCAAGCCACACGGTGCTATACACTAATATCTAACTAACCACGGTTGTGGTTACAATTAGGTATAAAAAAAGCGACCTTGGCGATTGCCAACGAACGCATATTTATTCATAAAATGATAATTAACCTTTAGCATATAGGTAATACCCCATTTATACACAAGCGGCAACATCTTATCCACTTATTAAGACACTAGTATACCGGTTCCACCATAAGTGGAAGTGCGACTAACTGAGCTCATAAGTGTATTCCTGAGTTTTATAACTCGCTCAAGATCAACTTGAAGGCAAATTCCATTCCCAGGTTTCGAATAAATTGATTCGTACTTGGCAGCAATTGATCTTTTAAACTCTTGATCACTTGCATATACAAAACCAGACTGTGTGGTGTCGTGGTCAAAATAAGCCACTGACATCTCAGTCTGTTTTATGGGGACATTCAATACGTCTAAAGTATTCTGAATTAATTCTTTGTTTACAACAATTTTCATAGTGTCCTCCTTAGCAAGATTAGTTTTTAATAAATATTATAGTAAAAAAAATGCAAGTTGTCAAAGATTTATCTTCTACAGAGACTCCAATTCAAACTTTATTCAATCATAAAACAGTGATTCTCACTGAGAATATCTACAATTTCAACTGATACTTCCAAGTCACAGTTACCTAAACTCGTTCAGGTCGAAACACAGCAGCTCCATTTTTATTGAAGACGAATGAAAAGGCCTTCCTTATGGATAGGCCTTAATATTATCTTATTTATCTTTCTTGCTATCTAAACTATCTGATACCGCTCGTGCTAAGTTAGTAAATTCTGATGGCATCATAATCAAAGTAGTAGTATTTTGTTCTGCACCTACTTCAGTGACCATTTGCATTCTTCTTAGTTCTAGTGCCATCGGATTCTTGGCAATCATAGCTGCTGCATCTGTTAGTTTTTGTGCAGCTTCAGCTTCCGCTTCTGCCTTAATAATTCTGGCTCTTTTCTCTCTGACAGCTTCGGCTTCCTTAGCCATTGCTCTTTGCATATCTTTTGGTATCTCAACATCTTTAATATCGATAGATGTTACTTTTAATCCCCATTCATCACTCACGTGATCTACAATAAGACTAATGGCCTCATTTATAGATGTACGATTATTTAAAACCTCATCTAAGTAATGTTGTCCAATAACGTTTCTCAATGTTGTTAATGCTTTTTGTGCAATAGCATTCTGATAGTCTCTTACTTTGATTATGGCCTTTTCAGGAGACTCTACTTTATAATATAATACAGCATCAATTCTAATTGTCACTGAATCTTTAGTAACTGTTTCCTGTGAAGCTACATCAAGTGTTCTAATTCTTAAATCTGTTCTTTTCCTAAAGTCTATCAAAGGAATAATCCAGTAAATTCCTGGCCCTTTAATATGTTTAAACCTACCAAGTCTAAAAACTACACTTCTTTCATACTCTCTGTCTATTCTTATCCCAAGTAATAATATTATGACTATTATTGCAAGTACGTACATAAAAGCTAATAACATTTTACTCAACTCCTCTTTCTACTTAAATGATACCACTTGTTTCATTCTTAATCGAATATAGACTCTAATACTGTTGTGAAAATGGATGTGGGATTGATTAGAAAAGACTCCTTCTTTGAAGGGTCACAAGAGTAAAACTCATTCTAGGCTGATTTGGTACTTACCTATTACCATTATAAGCTTTACAGGGAAGTACACATGTCCATTAAATAAAAAAGTGAGAATTTCTCACTTTTCTTATAACATATGAATTTTCAATCTTCTCATTTAATATTCTTACTAATAAACTGAGTGTATCCCCATAAAATAGAAAACAATATCCACAGTGCACCAAACTTGAAATTATTCAAAACTGCAATATTCCATACTGCTCCGAATATATACATAAACTGAATTGGTACTGAGTATATTTTCTTAAATTTTCTAACTCTCATTTTTCTTCCTCCAGCATACGGATTTTCAATCCTCACTAAGTTTTTATAAATCCTTTAACTCAATATCTTTCAATTTGTTTGGATTATCAATAAACTGATCAACTACATATCCACATTGTCCACAGACATAATAATGGACCGGTGAACTTCGAAGTCCTTTACCTGCTACATTTGCATATCCACTTTGTTTACCATACTTAATATCATTAGAATTACATTTCGGACATACTTTCGTATATTTATGATTCATACAACTCCTCCTTTAGAGTACAATTCTATATTTAAATCATATCATTCCTAAAACAGACCTACTAGTACTTTATCAAACTAACTAGAAATAGATTTTAAATATCAATTACCATACTTTGAAGAAAAACAACAAACTTGCACCCATAAGAATAATACCTACAAACTTATAAAACGTGTGGACTTTATCTTTCCAAAGAATTTTTGAGCGTGCTACAAACAGTCTATAAACGATAAACTTACTTTTTCTGATAGCGCTCAAATGAAAGAATAATCCAATTAAAAACATTATAATTCCCCATAAATAATTCATTCCTTATCCTCCTTGTCTTTAGAGCTTTGATTCACTTAATCTGGCATCTAATTTTAGCACAAATCAAAAGGAGAGCAAAAACTCTCCAAAATTTTATAGTTTGACTCGTATTAACTATATTTCTGCAATATTCTAATTATAATAGGTTTGTTAACTCCTAAGTTAAATTATTGTTGAGATTGATTGTAAGCATATGTAAGTCCATCAAGGATAACAACAAGTGCAACCAAGAAGTCGTGCTCCTCATTGTTGAATATATCTAAATAGTACTCACCCTCTACAATTACATCTCCCTTACTGACTCTCGCAAGGGTTTCAGAATCCTTGATGATGTAGTAATGATAGTTATGAAAGTCTCCTTTTATGTGATAAAGTCCTGTTGCTCTTATTATAGTTGCAATTGGTCTCAGGACTGACATTTTACTTTTAACAATCGCAACCGGGTTGTCACCATCACTTATCATATACTTCGAGCTAGATACACTCTTCGAAACTTGTAATACTTCAACGTCATTATCGTCATAAATTGATACATGGTAACCCTTAGGCATTTTGTTGTTGTTCTTTACAAGGTATTTTATAACACCATCTTCATCCTTTACTTCTACACTCTCTGCAATATCTCTCTTAGAAATAGCATATCTCATATATCGCCCTCTTTATTCATTTAGATTGCTGTTTTAATAAACAACATAATAATTCATATAATTATAATCCTAAATTTAATATAATAATTTACCAAGATTCTCTTATTTATTAATTATACACTAATAAATAAGTTGTAATGTAGCGTTGTAGACAGAGATCATAAAAAAAACAGAGACTAATTAGCTCTGTTATGGTTTTATTTGGCAGGGCAGACAGGAGTTGAACTTGGCTGTATGGAAATAATACTTATTTAAGAATATATTTTTTCAAAGATCTATCAGAAACATATGTAGTAAAATTACTACCTACCACCTATTATAATGTTTACAGGGAAGAATACATGTCCAGTGAAAAAAAAGTGAGAAAATTTCTCACTTTTAGCTTCTATTAATCACTTTTTTTTGTTAATACTAATTCATTTAGTTTAAGGCTCCCCTTTTGAGTGAGTTTCCATAATGTCACTTGTTGCCCATTGTGCCACTCGGAGGATATGAGTTTCAGAGCCTTTAATTGCATCATGATAATTTTTAATTCATCCTTATCTTCTAATTCTAATGTAGTCTGATTGTTAATTTTAGCCATAATGTAGCTAGCCAGTTCTCCTTCATTTACAAATGAATCCATCATACATAATGCAATCCATTTGAAAACAGTTTCAAGAGTTGATTTAAACTCCTTTATCATAAAATCCATACTATAAAATTCAGAGTAGTGGAGAGAAACGTCAACGTTATCAAATGCTAGATTATCATCTACAGAATCATCCACACTTAACTGATCAACTTTATTTTTCAATGCAATATTTACCTCTGTTAGTTCCATAATGCTTCTTCTCAAATCTACCTCATTGAAAGTTGTTGCTCTTTGCCACCCTCTTCTAGGGTGAGTAGTTTTTGCTTTAGATAATGACCCCAGTACATTAATAGCAAGCTCGTTCACATCACTCCAAACACTTGCCATTACTCCCTTCATGGCTCTAGTTCTAAATTCTATAAGTTTACCCCTCTTGACAGGGTCAGGCTCTTCACTTCTTCCATCACTGCTTTCATCTATCGCAAACACCAAAATTGGAATTTCTTTTTCTCTAGCATAATTGTATTCTAATTCAGTATAACTTATACCAGCAGTATCATTTACACTTCCGTACATTCTACCAATAATCACAATATAATAGTCACATAAATCTATTACCTTTTTAATTACTTCCATTTGACCCTCATCGGTCGCTACAAAAGACTCCATCCCTGAAGGTATACAGTCTGCCATTAGTATGACTTCAATGACTTTCTTTCTTTCTTCTTTCAAATCACGAAATGTTGAGCTTATGAATACTTGGTATTTTATATCACTCATTTTAATTCCCCCTCCCATAATTATATCACTAAAAAATAGCTCGAATGGTTACAAATTTTTCACTATTCATTTATAAAAATAAAACACCCTGCCAATTGACAGGATTCGAACACGGCTGTATGGAAATAATACTTATTTAAGAATATACTTTTTCAAAGATCTATCAGAAACATAAGTAGTAAAATTACTACCTACCACCCATTTTAATGTTTACAGGTAAGACTACATGTCCAGTGAAAAAAAAGTGAGATATTTTCTCACTTTTTTTTATTTGTTGTCATCAATTGGTTCATCATCGTCGTTATGGATAACTTCACTTTCTGTTCTTGGCACTGTATCCATATCCGAAGTATCAATAAATGAATAGCCATCTGTCAATTTCTCTAACTCTATGTTTGTTGCTTGTGGACCACGGTCGTTAGCTTCGATTTCGAATTCAACAGCTTGACCTTCTTCTAAAGATTTGTATCCATCACCCTCGATATTTGAAAAGTGTGCAAACACTTCTTGTCCGTCTTCTGCAGTTATAAAACCGTAACCTTTTTCGGCATTAAACCATTTCACAGTTCCTTTCACTTATTTACCTCCTCTTAGTGTTTTATATTTTCTACTATCCCTTGTTGTCAATATCTGCATCAGTATTGTCATCGTTCTCATCTTTTCTAGGCATAGGTTCTTTATCAGAAGTATCAATGAAAGCATAATGCTTTATTGAGTCTTCGAGTGTAATGTTAGTTTCAGCATTTGAATGTTTAATCTGTGGAGTTCCATCATCTTTTTTTAACTCATTGATGATTCTATCCATAGATCTGTCAAAATCAGTCACTACTTTAGTTTTTTTTACTTCCTGATTAGCATATTTGGTTTTGTCATCTACTTGTCTCATAAAATTCCACCTTTAACCCTTCTTTTACCGATATATAAGTGCTCTTTAAGCTAAGTCCCTTAGTTCCTCTTGGATCCTCTTGTATATAAAACTCCAGTCCATCAGATTTTGCTTCACTTCTATAATCTAAGTTCCCCTCAGATATAAGTGAGTTGAGCAAGAATACTTTTATATATGGTTTATTTTTCTTAGTGTTTACTATCATAACTTTTCTGTATAAATCAGTGTTATGTACTTTACCATTCTTCCTTTTTGAAATAAATTTTGCCATGATTTTGTCTAATAAAAATTTCAGCATTGGGATAGCAAAGATTGCGATTCCAATCATCCACATCAATGATTCTAGCAAGATGTCGTAATCACCAAGTTTTACTTTCATTCCGAGAGCAGTTAGTGAAGGAATGAACGCCAAGAAGCTGATTCTCGTAAGAGCATAGTAAATAATCAAGATAACCACATTATAGACCATTGAGGTTATTGTAACGTGAAACCCATCTTGATTACTCTCATAATCTCCAATTAGCGATAACACCTGTGTTGATAAAAATCCTGGAACTAAAACTAGTAGTAATAAAATTTCCATGAGCAGTATTTTCTCCTTTTCATTTTTATGCTTAAATCCTTGATCATTTTCATTTAATGATAACACGCTTTCCTTGCTTGGAAAGTTACAGTTTTTTCACTTTCTAAGCATGCAAAAGAAAAAGTCCTGTCAATCTGACAGGACTCGAACCGTCTTAGACGGTATTGGAGAACTTATTTACAAACTAAAGTAATGTTTATAAATATCACCAATAACATCACTTACAATCTCCTTTTTCCTAGAAATTCCTGTTTTATTTGTAGAAGATATAGTTTCTTCAAGTTTAAAAACACATTTTCTTAATGCCATATATTTTTTATTGTCAGTATACTTAAAAACTAATGACCTTGTCATTAGTGATTTCAATGTTCTTCTTAATACAAATCCAGCACTTTTCACTTCAACATCAGTATTGGATTTCATAAACTCATCAATTGACTCAGGAATATCCTTGACCAATATTTCTCTAGATACATATGCCGTGTACTCTATTTTATTTTCCCTACTTATACTGCAAATTTTTAGATATATGGTTATGCATTGAGAAACTATAAAAATTAAAATATTAACAATTAATGCCCATAGTAGGACAGATACTTCATCTATGTTACTGATAAAATCAACTATTTGTTCCATTAAAATTCCATGTTTTCATAAAACATCTCAATTAAGTGGGGGGTAGAAAACTCTACTATTATTATTTTTCTAAAGTCTTTCTTAGAAATTCTTTTAAGTATTTTTCTGCAAAAACCATGCACAAAAGATATTGCTAAATCCTCAATTTGCTCAGGAAATACAATCACGTTAGCTTTACTAAAGTCAATAACGTGACTTACCTGCTCCTCATATATTTTTTTTCCAAGATTATCACCAGCCAAGTCCGTTATTTCTTTGTCTGGTATACTAATCATTATTTTAGTATCAATCATTTCTTATCCTCCGCCCTAAATGTATAAGTTAATTGTACAATTGTTCCCATGAAGTCATAATCAGCAATTCCTAAAAGTGAATCATCTAATTTGTCTTTTATAAAGTCCCCAGTTCTATTAAATGGAACTAAAGAGTTTTTTCCTGTTCCAATAAAATCATGTAATCGCAGAACGGTTGTCCCACTCATAATGTAGCATTGTAATTTGTCTGTACTTCTTTTATTTATTATCTCCAACAATTTTGCTAATCCGGTCCCATTTGTTAATGGTGTATTTTTTTTAGTAGTAAACCCATTTTGAAAATTGGCTGCCATAAAAAAATGTTTGTCTCTGTACTTATCATTAAAATACTTCTTGTGATTTCTAAAAGCTTTTACGAGCTTCATGTCAATATTCTTCCTAGGAAAGAATCTCAATTTTCTACTCTTTGCAACAATATATTTTGATGATAGAGTAGAAGCTAATATGCTAGATAAATTAATTGAGGAAATACTGAATACTAAATGATTTGAATAATCCTTCGCACTATAAGTTTCCTCTATTTGGAGTTTGAAGTAGCAATCTGAATCTGAGTGAACAAGTGCATTTTCAATTAGTTCCTGACAAATCATACTTAGAATCCTAGATTCGTTCTCCAAACTCGCAAGATTAATCCTCCTGTAATTGAAATTAATGATAAATTTTCTTATTGTAGACTTTATGGTTGACAATAAATACTCGTTTGATTTAAATTCTGAAACTCCTACAATTAATCTAATTGACTTATTTCCCACTTTTACTTTATTTTCAAAATCGCTTATATACTTTTTACTATCTATTTTCCCTCTAAATGTAGATATTATCGAATCCTCTATAAAATTCCAAGAATGATCAAATTTCCTCTTATTATTAAAATCACATCTCACTTGTATCTTTGTGTTAATTAAAACCTCGTATATCAACATTTCTAAAACTGATACGGTGGATAAATCCGCTATTTTGATGAAATTCATTTTCAATATAATCAGCTTTACTTTTTCTCTTTTATCCTGAATTATAAATCTAATCTTTCCAGCTAAGCCATCCATTGCTTTTCCATTTAATACTGGACCACTCAGTCTTATAATTTCCTTTTGACTCGCAGAATAATTGTGTTTTGCAACTGAATTATGTAGAACAAGACCAAACTCCATTTTTCATACCTCTTCTTAGTATAGTATCTATGCCATATTCATTTTAATTATAACACAATGCAAATTTTGAAGAGATACACGTATTTTAATACTTTAATTCAGAGTCACTTCTATTTTTTACGTAATTAATTTTTACCAATAATTTTTCATACCATTTCTCTTACCCACATCATTTGGAATTGGTTTAAGTTTTTTTGTCTATCTTTAAGTATACATGTCCAGTAATTAAAAAAGTGAGTGATCTCACTGTTTTATTAATTTTATAAATGCCTTGGCAGAATAAATATTGATCATACTTATCGAAATCCTCTTCAGTAAGGTTCATTATATAGTTCTTCCACTCATCAATCACTTTATCTAGCTCTGTCCGTAATAAATTAAATGAATATATTTGATTATTTATTGACTGATCTTTGAATCGTTATTAAATCTAATTCGTCTCTCAAACTTTAAAAATCTCTGGTAATCTAATTCAACAAAGTCAGTTGGCTTTACGTATGTATCTACTTTATCAAAGTATCTAGCCCCTGCTACATCAAGCACTTTATAAACAAATTGAGAGCAAAACATAATGTTTTTTCTTCTTGAGGTCTTTGTTAATAATCCTACAATGTTATATGCTGAACCATTCTCATTAATTGCCTTAATGTAATCAATCATTTTTTCTTTTTGATTTCTTGTAACCAATAGTTTGTACACGTATATAGATGCATCTTCTTTTTTGTTAAAGAACTCTATCATTTCTTCATTTAAGCCAGGTGGAAATATGTTTTCCCCACCATTGTAACTCACAATTGTTTGCAATTGATCATCAAAAGACAGAGAAATATGATTATAATTCTTTCCAGTAACTAGTTTAATCAAATTACTAGCGCTACTTCCAGTATCTGAAAGGATAAGATATATGTAAGGATCATTCATGCTTTCGTTGCATTTATTAAAGTACGCCTCATTGAGGCTGTTTTTATTACAATAAGTGTATATTCTATGCCTTGGTAAATCCATTGCTACATCAGTTATATTAATTATAGAAGTGTTTTCTTTTAACTTCAATAATGCTTCAAAAGAATAGGTATCCTTGCTAGAAAGATTTGGTATAGATATAGTTGCATACTTGTTTACAGTAATCGCTTCTTCTAGTAAAAATGGTAGTGCCAAAAATAAAGTTGCAATAGTCTTTGCAAGAGCAAATTTAATTGGACCTAACTCATTTCCAAATACTACATAAAAACTAAATGAAATTTGAAATGTTAGAATCATTAAGTATACAATAATAACCCCTAATTTATTCCACGCCTTTCCTTTTATTGTAAATATTCTAACAATACAATGGATTGAAACAATGGTATAAGTTAACGTATATAAACCATGTTCGCTAAAGGTTAAAAGCGATATGATTATAATTAGAATCATCAATAATAGTATGAGTTTAGATTGTTTCATAAGTACCTCCGAATAACTACATAATTCTACCATACATAGCCATAACAATGTATAACAAAATGAGTCTTCCATTGTGTAAAATAGAGTGTGGGGTTTAATAGAAAAAGTACCTCTAAATTTAAGGTTCATAGGAGTTGAACCCTATCTCGCTAAAACAGTACGATTCATTTATTTAATTTAACAATAGTATACACTTACATAAAGACATCTATAAGTCACCCTAAAAAAAAATGAGAATTTCTCATTTTTTATCTTTCTAGCTCTCCTTGATCTAACTCATTATGATAGTAAAATGAATCCTCTACAGGCCTATCACATTTTACACACATTTCCCATCTACCCCAATCATTAGTTCTACAATAGACACCGTCCTCATTTCCACAAGTGCAATACTCAACATTCTTCTTATCCATAGTATCCTCCTAAATTCATTATAGCATTGCCTTATATTTCTTCTCTTTTTTTGAATACTCAATATAACAGTATATGAAATTATCGGAAAAGAAATTATTAATCTCATTCACGTATCTTGTAATTTGCCTAGGTGAAACATTCAAATATTCTGATAGTTCCCCTCTAGAAAATCTCTCCTCATTTACAAACATCCTATGGTGAATCAATAGACAAGCATTAAGTAGGTTTCCTCTCATTGCATCACTCCTTCCAAGTATTATACGTTTTACTAGGACAGCTACTGTCGTTGTATAAATTAATTATACTTTTTAGAGGGAAGTATACATGTCCAGTAAATATATTTTACACATCTACTGGGAACTATATTGTTCCCACCTAAAAAAAAAAGAGTACTACTTTCGCAGTACTCCTATATTTAAGTTATATATCTAGTTTGATACTGAAAATTTTAATCTCTTTAAAATCCAGTTTGAGCACTCCTTCAATTACAAAGATAACTCGGTTATCTATCCAATTTATCTTTTCCTCAGTATTCAAAGTACGGACATCACTGTATGAATCCTCAAATATTTTGTTTTGTGTTTCAATCGACTGATCCTTCAACTCGAAGGAGTCAATGTACAATTCCTGGCTGGTAGTTGCATTAATACTTTCACCATTCAATTCTATAAAAATAACTTGCTTATCAAATCCCTTTCGTACCAATTCCACCCATTTAGTTTTATCAGTCTTCTTTAATTGAGCAAATGAGGAATCATTTACATTGTAGTCATTGGGAAAGGAAGAATGCAATGGATGTACATTAATGAAAATCGCAAATGAAGATTTACCCAAACAGTCTAGTGATTTGTCCAATTCCTCTAAGCTTAAGAGTGATGCATGTTCTATTATTTGATGCATGAGCAAGTCATTTCTGAGTTGGGTTATGGCATCACCCATGTAGTAAGGTGCTTTTGTATCCTTTATCCAAAAGCCTTCCCCTTGAAAAACTTCTCTTTCCTCACTTAAAGTATATGTAAACTTTAATAATTTTTCTTTTTTTGAGGTATGTGTTCTCTGTAAAACTGATAGCTTAATTAACTCCTCAAATACAGTAGACGAGTAATTATAAAGTTCTCTTAATGATTTAGTATATGAAATCACCCTATTATCATCTATAGGTTTGTTAATTTTTTCTTCTAAATATTTCTTCTTGGAATTCTCAACAAGAACTTCAATTGTGTTTCTCAAATTATCAAAGTCTGCTATTGAGTACTCCACAGTCAGAAATTCAAAAAAGTTAAGCTGAATTAGGTTTATCGCTGCCTCTATTTTGTTAGGTTCATCAAATAATATCAGTAAATCCTCAGGGATATAATTACCTTTTATGGTTGACAAATTGTTTGCCTTTGTCCATTTTAACAGACAAACAACCAAGGTTGCTTCTTGGTAATTTCGTAATGATGAGGTAAACATCTTGTCATTATTTAATCTCAATCTATCATTACTTTCCCAGTTGAATACATCCATTTTATGGTTCCGTAAGTAAAATACTCTAAATGTGTCAAAAATGTCCACAATACTTGAAGGTAATCGAGCCATATTTTTATTGCTTAGTTTTTTATACTCAGACAATTCCTCTAAATCAAGTTGAACTTTATCCTTAAGTTCCCAGTAAATAATACTAGAAATAAATCCAAATGAAACATTATGAGACTTGTAAGGGAAATTTTTGTCATCTGTAAGATTTTTATAAATTTTTGAATGGTGAATAAGTTCGTAATACTCATTCATTATTCTAGATGAGTCTTTGATATTTCCTTCCCTAATAGAGTAATATATAAACTCTAATAAGACCTTTATGTATTCTTCTACAAAACTGTTCTTCAGTGAAGGTAGGATTTCCAACTGATTGATATACAACACTCTATCTCTAAACATACGCTTGTACAACTCAATAATGAAATGTGATTCTAGTTCCACAATCAATACATTCCTATAGGCAGTAACATATAGCTGTAGCAAACTGTTGAAGAGAGAAATATTTTTATAAAAATAGGTGTTTGCTAAAAGACTAGATACCGAATTTAGTATTTCCCTAATAGAAATGATGTCTTTTTTGTCACTTCCATATTCTAATAGCGTTGAGAAAGCCCTCTTTATATTGTAAAGTGTAGACTCAACCATATATGTTTCCGAGTTCGATATAGTAGAATTGTCTATTTCAAGAATAATTCTTTCAAAAACACCACTAAATACTTCTATATATTCATTTAATTCTGCATAAGACTTCATGTCAATGGCCTTTTGTGCTTTCATCTTTATTAATTCAATCTCACTAAACATCTTTTGAGGCACTGTTATTCTCCCATTGTTAAATCTGATCATATTCCTTGGCTTAATTATATTTCTTACTTTTATGCAATTAGAAATATTTTTAATAAATCGTTCAGGTAGTAAACCTAATTCCTCCCGAACTTGAAAGGAAATTTGTAAATTTACAGCAGTACCTATAAATAATTGTTGTACTGCAATCAACTCAATCTTATTCTTTACATCTCCACCCTTGGTCATTTTCTTTAACTGTTTTTCTAATAGATTAAACATTCTTTTATAATTTATTTTAATTATTCTACCATTAATTTTCTTAATATTACAGTAGTAATAATTTTTATACGATGCATACCCAACTTTTTCTAGTATCATCAAATTTGATTTTTTTATTCTTTCATCAAAGTAACTACTAGCATCTAAGTTTGTTTGTTTTGAAATAGATAAGAAACGTGAGTAGTACTTTATATCATCGGTTATTCTCGTAATTGTATTTTGTGAGCTAATTAGACTTAAAAACGAACCACTTATTAATGCTGTAATGACCAAGAAAGCTTTTAGTACTATTACAAGACCAAAAACTGCAATATATAGTATATATATAACATTTAATTCAGGGAAAAGGAGTCCCATAGATAAAACTAGTTCGATTAATAAAATAACCCTCAGAGATCCTATTTGTAATAAGCTTCTTCCTTTCTCATAATTAGCTTGGGACAACAGAGTCCCTGCTACGAAGAAAAATAGAGCGGCAATAATGCTCCCATATATTGCAAGCAACGTCATTAGTATGCTATGGATTTTATCTTGATGTGAGAATATGTATTCTCTCATCTCAATACTGGGGAAAATACTATTATTGTGAATAATTGGTTTTGTCCCAATCAAGGACAAAATTAAGAGCAAAATCAATCCTGCAATCAAAACCAAATTATTTTTATTAAGGAGTTTAAACCAACCATATTTATTATATATATTGTCTTCGTAAACGCCTCTTCTTATACTTCTTTTCATGATTCACCTCATTTCTAATGTTATCACCTATTCTATTTATTATAATAAACATTACGACTAGGAGCAATATAGTCCCCACTTAAAAATAAATATGTCTTTTATCTTATTTTTGAGTACTTTGAACTAAAATGTTTTGCCCTATTTTCTAACTCCGGAAATAAAGTGAAAGCATCAATACCAACCCTTTCAAGTTCTTTCCTAATGCTTGGCTTATTTTCAACGAAAATGAGATCTATTTTAGACTGGTCCCAAAACTCAGTTTGTCTTCCGTTTGTAAAACTGTAGAATGCAAAAACTGAACTTTGCCTCTCAATCCTTTTGTGTAAATTAGATGGTTTCACAAATTGGTACCCCATTAGATTTAACGGTAAAATCAATTCTCTACTAGACATCCCTAACTGAGTCCTCATTTTCTCAGAAAGAAATTCATTGTTAAATTCCTCACAGTATCGGAATCTACTTCCACATTCGACACAATGTTGTTGAATTCTGTTTGAAATCCTTCTTTTTTCTCGCTCTCTTAACCTTGATATGTTTGATACTATATCTACTTCTTCATCATCTGGATATAATATTTCAGCTTCTAAGACAGTATAAACCATTACTTCGCCAGTAAGTTTGTTATCACTTGAAGCAGCAAAATACAGCGCAACAAGAGGGTTAGAAGTTAAATCTAGCATTCTGGTTGGTAATCCGTAGTGTTGCATTTTAGATAAAATTTCAAAACTTGACTTACAGTCATTAAAATCCTCTCTATTAGAATTAATTATTTCATTGAATAAGTCTCTCTCGTTATTTAGCAAATTCTCATTGCGAAATAATACAGGGTAGGATGTGTACTTCATATCTGTTTGTCCTCTATACAAGTGTACAGTGTCTCCGAAAAGAGATTTATCGTTTTCAAACAACTCATCCATTGTTTTTGATTTGAATTTTTCCAAATCTTTGTTAGCTTCTTTCAGAATAAGACTTGTATTCTTTACGCACTTAAAAAAATCCTGTGGTTCATACTCATCCCAAATATATTTTTCAAGCCCCTCGTAATTTATTAAAGTTGATTCCCTTTTTTTAACTTTTGAAATTATATCTAAGAATTCTTTTAAGGATTTTATTTTGTGAATTTCCACATTCTCATCATCGTAATAAATTCGACTTTCATTTACTAACACACTTTTAAACTTAGGATAGTGTTGCTTTATAAGCTCCTTGACTTTGCGAATCCACATTAAACTATCTATATCATTCTTTCCAAACATCTTCAACAACATCGACTTTTTCAGTTGCCTCACTTTTCTTTGATCCATTTCATCGAACTCAAACGTATTAAGTCCTTCCTCTTTCTTTAATGACTCAGGTATATACTTTTTTATGTCCTTGATTCCAAGTTCAACAATATGATTCACATGCACATAATTTTTTATTTTGATTTGCTCATTAATACTTTCTAATAAAATAAATTCTAACCCATTCATTTTTTCCTCCGACTTGTAATTGTTTAAATTCGAGTTTCATGATTAACATATCTAGAAGCACACTACTTAATCATTCTCTGTTTGAATTATATCATTAATGGACTATACAAAAAGTTACAGATATTTCACTTTTCATCTTCAGATGATTAAAGATAAACCTATTATTTACATATAGTTCTTTTAACATATATAGAGTAGACAACCTTAATAGTTAAATCAAATCTTAGTAACCCTCCTTAGATATCTTAGTAAGTCACCTTACAATCTTAATAAACAGCCTTGTGTTATCAAGACAAAAAAAATAAGCCTTCAATATAGGCTCATTATAAAGTGGAATCCTTGGAGTAGGATCCATTTTATATATTAGTCGTTTTGGTAATGGTCTAAAGAGTTAACATCATACTTAGCTCCTGGTGTTTCTACCTGGAACATATCGTAATATGTAGAATCTCTTTTAATGCTATCGTTCTTCAGTACCTGGTTAACATACTTGATTGATTTAACCTTGTTCTGAATAGCTACGAGTACAGCTGACTTGACGTCTTCGTAAGGATGATGCCATGACATGATCATACTAATCTCTTTACCAGTAGGATTGCCTTTAATCTCTTCCTTAATTAGTTGTACGACTTTTGAATTATATTGTTTGACCGAAACAATATCTTGAATCTTCTTAACTCTTAACTGTTTTAATACAAACTCATGGTAGTTCATTATTTTCTTCTTAACTGAAGCTAGTCTTGAGAACATTCTATTTTTGATCATCTTTTTAATAACTATCATCAAACCTCTATTATCAGTCATGTTGATAGTTACTCCACCAAGCTCAAACTCTCTGAACGATAAATCGAAACAAGAAAGTAACTTGTCAATTTCCTCGATGTTTAAACTAATTGATCTCTTTGAACCGTGCCTATCAGTATTGTGCTTTTGAGTTCTCTTAATAAGTAATAATTTATGTTCTAAGACATGTAGACCCTTTTGAATAGAACGGTCACACCTTCTC
>CAZPQU010000005.1:0-136121 GCA_964589075.1 uncultured Candidatus Izemoplasmatales bacterium
AAAACCCCGAATCAATTTTTGATTGATTCAGGGCTCTAATCTTTTATTATTTATTGTCGTAATTTATTTGACAAGTCCACCTTCACTATTAAGTGAGGCTTTTTTTTTGCTTTTTATTAGTAAATCTTAAACTTTATCATTAGTAATAATTCTTCTTTTATGTGTGTACACATTCATTTTGTTCCCTCTTGCAAATCCTACTAAAGTAACCCCAAACTTATCAGCAAGCTTTATCGCAAGGCTTGTTGGTGCACTTCTTGATACTACAATAGGTATTTTAGCGAATAAGCTCTTTAAAACCATTTCAGAAGACAATCTTCCGCTAACCACTAACACACCCTTAGAAGGGATTCTACGCATTAACATATCTCCAACGATTTTATCAACCGCATTATGTCTTCCAATGTCCTCTTTGAATATTTCAGTATCTTCATATAAGTACAAAGCAGAGTGAACTCCACCAGTATTCATAAACAAATTACTCTTTTGAGCAAGTCTTTTTGTTAAAAAATATATTTCATCTGTTTTAATAGAAACGTCATCTACAAGTGAATCAAGTAATAACTCATCAATCTTCTCATGAAATTCTGTCCCAACGCCACATGCTGAGTACAAGATCTTCTCTTTAGATTTTTTGGGAGTATCTTTTAGTTCAACATCAACTCTATTTTTTGATATACTAATCGAAATTACGTCTGAGAAAGTATCAATCATTCCATTACTATTTAGGTACCCAATAATTAGTTGTTTCTTTGAATCTGGAGTACATAATATAGTTACGTACTTCACATCATTAATATAAAGTGTAATCGGAAACTCTTCCACTACCTCATCAAGTAATTCTTCATGTTCATCATAATGATATTTCTCTATTTTGACTTTCTTACTTAAGATATTCGTTTCATAATTATCCAAATCGGCTTTAGTATTAATATTGAAAAATATCTCTTGCCCAGTCATCGAACTATTTATGTGTTGAAAATCAGTAACCTTAGCATTAACAATCTTTGTAAGACCGTATAAACTTTTAGATTTATCTATAGAGTTTAAACAGTTCTTATGGTAAATCGCATGAAAAGTTTGTATAAATCCGTTATCAGTCGCATAGATGTCATATCCATCTGGCTGACTTTTTAACGAATCAATGTAATCATTGTCTACATTTGGCATATCTACAGCCATAAGGTATATATAATCACTACTAGAAGCTTTTAACGCTACTCTTAACCCCTCGACAGGTCCTCTATTAGGTATCTCATCTTTCAAAACTATCACATTAGAATAAAGATGAGGGTTGTTTGTTACAACAATCACCTCATCAAAATATTTCTTCAAGTTTTGAATGGTTTTGTGTACCAAATAAACATCACCATCTTTAATGAATTCTTTATTGTAAGACATTCTTGAAGAATGTCCACCAGCAAGAATAACTGCAGTATTACAGTTTATCATCGAATTTAACTGCACAAACTTTTAATTCTGGTATATCACAGAATTCATCTAGGGCAGTATTAGTTAATACATTCGCACCATTTGCAAAGTGGAAAGGCATAAACAATACATCATCTTTAATAGTATCAACAACATGAACTACCGCTTCTGTAGTACCTCTTCTTGATGATACATATGTTCTTTGCTTATCAATTAAACCATATTTATGTGCTGTATCAGTTGAAACTTCAACAAAGTTCTCAGGAACCATTTTTACAATTCCTTCTGTTTTGTCAGTCATAGTGATCGTATGATAATGGTACAAAGTTCTACCTGTAGTTAATGTTAATGGGTAGAATTCATCAGCCATTTCCATAGGATCAATATACTCAACTGGTACAAACAGTCCAAGTCCTCTTGCGAACTTGTCTTTATGTAAGAACTTAGTACCCGGATGATTATCATCTGGACATGGCCACTGAAGACCTACTGTTCCGATTCTGTCATATCCCATTCCACCGTAAATTGGTGTAAGAGCACGAAGTTCGTCCATTATTTCAGATGGATGTTCAAAGTCTTGTGGATAACCCATCGCTGTCATTACTTCTTGTAAAATTACCCAATCTGGTTTTGATCCACCAATTGGCTCTACAGCTTTATTAATAAACTGAACTCTTCTTTCAGTATTAGTAAACGTTCCATCTTTTTCTGCATATGAACTAGCTGGTAAAACAACATCAGCATACTCAGCAGTTTCAGTTAAGAAGATATCTTGAACAACCATAAATTCAATATTCTCAAATGCTTCTTTAACATGATTAATATCAGGATCACTTACAATTGGGTTTTCACCCATTATATACATAAACTTAATTGAACCATCATGCATTCCATCAAGCATTTTTGGTACAGTTAATCCAACTTTACCATCAAGTTCAACTCCCCAAGCTTTTTCAAACTTAACACGAGCTTCATCATCAAATACTTTTTGATATCCAGTAAAGTTATTAGGTAGTCCACCCATGTCACATGCACCTTGTACATTGTTTTGTCCACGTAGTGGATTAATCCCACCACTTTCAATTCCAATGTTTCCGCATAGTAATCCTAGGTTTGATACAGCTTTTACTCCATTAGTACCTTGAGAATGTTGAGTAACACCCATTGCATAATAGATTCCAGCTTTTTCTCCAGCTGCATATATCTCAGCTAACTCTTCAATTTCAGCAGCAGTACA
This sequence comes from uncultured Candidatus Izemoplasmatales bacterium, assembly GCA_964589075.1. Taxonomy (GTDB): domain Bacteria; phylum Bacillota_I; class Bacilli_A; order MAG-NZ; family MAG-NZ; genus CAZPQU01. The sequence goes on from CAZPQU010000005.1 coordinate 2,669, forward strand.
TCCACATATCTTAGCTGCTTGTTCAGTAGTGAACCCTTTAATAGATTCAACAAATTCAGCAAAACCTTCAGTACGTTCTTCAATATACTCTTTACTATGAAGATCATTCATATAAATGTGATGTGCCATTCCTTTGAACAACGCAACATTACTACCTGGTTGAATTTGTACATATAAATCACTCATCTTAGCTAAATCAATTTCTCTAGGTTCAGCTACTATTAATTTTGCACCCTTAGCAACAGCTTGTTTCATAAAACTAGCTATAACTGGATGAGTACTTGTTGTATTAGTACCAGTTATGAAGATAACGTCATGATTAATAACTTCTTCAATACTATTAGTCATCGCTCCACTACCTAAAGTAGTAGCAAGTCCTGCAACAGTTGATGCATGACATAATCTAGCACAATGATCTACATTATTAGTTCCAATAACTGCTCTCATCATTTTCATGAATAAGTAGTTTTCTTCATTTGTACATCTCGCACTTGTTAATCCAGCGAAACTGTTAGGTGCAGTTTCTTTATAATATTTAGTCTTTTCAGCTATTAATGCATAAGCTTCTTCCCAAGAAGCAGCTCTAAATTCACCGTTTTCTTTAATCAATGGAGTAGTTAATCTACCGTCATGATTAATAAAGTTGAAGGCAAATTTACCTTTGACACATAAAAGTCCTTTGTTTATTGCGTCTACAACAGGTTCAACTCTTACAACTTTACCGTTTGAAACAATTAATTCCATTTGACAACCTACACCGCAATACGGACAAGTTGTTCTTTGTTTAGTAATTTCCCAGTTACGGTATTTAATTTTACTTATTGGCATCAATGCTCCAGTTGGACAAACTGATACACAGTTCCCACAACTAACACATTTTGCTTTTTCAAAATCATCTTGACCAAATGTTACAAATGTTTCATTACCTCTATTAACATAACCCAAGGCTCCAATATCCATTTGTTCGTCACACATTCTTACACATTTACCACACAAAATACATTTTCTAGGATCAATTGTAAAAAAGTGATTAGACTCATTTAGTGGCTGTTCTCTCTTATAAGAATCAAAGACTGGTTTAACTGGTATATCGTATTCATAATTATATTTTTCTAATTTACAATCTCCACTAGCCTCACAAGTAACACATTCATTTGGATGTGGTCCCCACAGCATGTTTAGATTGTGTTTTCTAGCAAGCATTACTTTATCTGAATGAGTTTGAATATCCATTCCTTCAGATACTCTTAAATTACAACTAGTAAGCAATTTGTCAGAGTTATTAACTTCGACTACGCATAATCTACAACTAGTTTCCTCGCTTAAACGATCGTCATGACACATTGTTGGAATATCAATGTTCATCTCTTTAGCTACTTCTAATACAGTTACACCTTCTGTTACTTCTATGGTTTTACCATTTAGTATAATTTTCATAATCTCACCTACTCCGTCACGATTGCATCAAATGGACATCTAGCAAAACAATCTCCACATAAAATACAAGCGTCATTATCTATAATATGTAATCCTTTTCGTTCACCCTCAATACAATCAACAGGGCAGTTTTGTGCACAAATTGTACACCCAGTACAAGCGTCCGTGATTATATACTTACTTATAAGACCTTTACATACACTAGCAGCACATGAATGATCAACTACATGTTGAAGGTATTCATCTTTAAAGTATTTTAAAGTTGAAAGAATTGGATTTGGTGCAGTTTGACCTAAACCACATAAAGACGTAGCTATAGTTGTTTTAGCAATACTCTCCAGTAATTCAAGATCTTCTAAAGTTGCTTTACCAGTAGTTACTTTTTCTAAAATTGCTAGCATTTGCACAGTACCCTCTCTACAAGGTGTACATTTACCACAAGATTCTTCTACCATAAATTCAATATAGAATTTAGCAATATCAACCATACATGATTTATCATCTAAAACAATCATCCCACCAGAACCCATCATAGATCCTAAGGCTTTTAAATTGTCAAAATCTACTATTTCATCTAAATGTTCTTCAGCTAAACAACCACCCGATGGTCCACCAGTTAAAACTGCTTTGAACTTACGGTTCTTAGTCATTCCACCACCAATATCATAGATGATTTCTCTCATAGTAATTCCCATTGGCACTTCAATAAGTCCAGTATTCTTAACTTTTCCACCTAGAGCAAATACTTTAGTTCCACTCGACTTTTCAGTACCTATTGATTTAAACCATTCAGCTCCACGTTCAATTATTTGTGGTATAACCGCAAATGTTTCAACATTATTAATTATAGTTGGAGCATCCCAAAGCCCTTTATTAGCAGGGAATGGCGGTTTAGTTCTAGGCATACCTCTTTCACCTTCGATTGAGGCAATTAAAGCAGTTTCCTCACCACAAACGAATGCACCTGCACCAAGTCTAATTTCCATATCATAATCGAACCCTAATCCGAATATATTTTTACCTAACAATCCGTACTCTCTTGCTTGATCTATTGCGATTTGTAGTCTATTAACAGCTGTTGGATACTCAGCTCTAACATAAACGTATCCCATCTTCGCACCAATCGCATATGCACCAATAGCCATAGCTTCGATAATAACCGATGGATCACCTTCCAAGATTGATCTATCCATAAATGCACCAGGGTCACCCTCATCTGCATTACAAATCATATATTTTGTCTCAACATCATTAGCTTTCGCAAAACTCCATTTTAAACCAGTTGGGAATCCTCCACCACCACGCCCGCGTAGTCCTGATTCCTTAACAATGTTAATTACATCTTCTCTACTCATTTTAAGTGCTTTATAAAGTGACTGATATCCACCAGTACCGATAAACTCATCAATACATTCAGCATCAATAAATCCACAATTTCTCAGGGCTATTCTTACTTGTTTAGCATAAAACGGAATATCACTAGTCTTTTCAGCTTTTTTCTTAGTTTGTGGAATTGTAAATAACTTTCTTCTGTAAAGTTCACCGTTAACTAAATGACTCTCAACGATTTTGTGAGCGTCTTCTGGTTTCACTTCAGAATAAAATGTATCTTCAGGCATAACTTTAACAATCGGTCCTTTTTCACAAAAACCAAAACAACCAGTACCATGAACATCAACATCTAATCCAAACTCTTTAACTGCTTCTTTAAGATTATCAATTATCTTAAGAGATTTTGAACTCATACACCCAGTACCAGCACATACTAATATCTCCTTATGTTCAGATACTATTTCTCCAGATCTTTTTTGAATATTTATTTTTTCTACATCATATAATTTCAGTAAATCTTTAATATTATTAATCATTAGTTTCACCTCGATGGTTATTCAATGAACTAAGTGCTTCTGAAACATTTAATCTACCATAAACTTCTTCGTTAACTGTCATAACTGGAGCTAAACCACATGCTCCAATACAACGTGTTGCTTCTAGAGTGAATTCCCCGTCCTCACTCGTCTCACCACTCTTAAGCTTTAATGTTGATCCTACTTTTTCTAATATGCTTTGTGCCCCTTTTACATAACAGGCAGTACCAATACATACACCTACAATGTTTTTACCCTTAGGTTCAGCAGAAAATTGAGCGTAGAAAGTAACTACACCATTAATTTTAGCTATTGGGATTCTAAGCTTATCTGAAATTAATTGTTGAATTTCAAACGGTACACAACCAAGTATATGTTGAGCATCATGTAAACTAGGCATTAGTGGCCCTGGTTTAGCTGAGTGATGCTTTACTTTATCCATCAACTTAGTAATCTGTTCTTCTGTAATATGAAACTTTTCCAATATATTCCCCCCCTTAATTATTAATACCTTTTTTAATCTCTCTATTATAGCACTTTTTGTAAGCGTTTTTAACAAAATAATTGGTAAATATAATTATTATAGTCAAGTCTCAAACATAAAAAAAAGAAACCATTTTATTGGTTTCATTAATAATATAATCAGTTAATTAAATCTACACTTGATCCGTTAATTGTAAAACTATTTTTATCAAATGAATCTCCATAGAGTGTAAAGTACTCTTCAAACGTAGTAATTGGCCTTTCAAACAGTGTTAAAGTGATATAACAAACAGAATATCCTTCATTTAACTGGTATTCATTTAACTCAGACATGAAGTTACTAGATAGCAGTTGCAAGACCCTTTGTCTAAAGATTATGATTTCATCATCAGTAAGTCTTTCATCTATTTTAATGTCAATATTTAAATGATCAGTATTTAAATCCGCCTTAAACACTAACACTTCAAACTCATCAGTAACATACTTATGGAAGACCTCTAATTCTTCTACGTCATAATTTGTCCACTCGTTCATATAATTTACAATTGCCTTAGTAACAAAAGATGTTACAACGCTCGAAATAATAATTAGTAATATAATTGTTCTTATTCTAGATTTCATAAAATCACCTCATTTATTATAGGAAAAGTGAAACTAACACAGTAACACTTATGTAATGTGTAATGATAAATACATTTGGTAGTATTGCCGGTAATATATAGTTCTTAGATACTTTATATATTAACAACTGAGTAAATATTAGTAATATGGTAGTCATTATCTGGTTAACTGGAAATATTGAACGCATTACTACTGCGAACAGAATAGTCATCCCAAATGCTAATACTATACTTTTCTTATTGTAATGTTCAAACACTACTTTAATATTTATAAAAGCGATACTGAATGATACACCTATTGTCAGTAATCCTTCAACTACCTTACCAAAATTACCATAAGTAGACCTTAAGACACTATCAGTTATAATTGCCTGTTCTTGGTTATATACTAAGTGGAATATTGAATATAATATTGTTAGAAAGATAATCAAAACAATAAATAATCTAATTCTCCCTTTAGAACATCTTCTAAATTCCGAAAACACTTCTTTTCCAAAATAGAATGACATATAGCCAACAAAAGCTATTGTAGAAATCAAGAACATCCAGTAACGTTCAATATCAGTCGTTATAAATGGAATATTCGCAATATTATCCAAATTAAGATAGTTAAGTATCCACCATATTGAATTGCTGAAAACATTTATTGAAGAGTATATCAAGTATATGATAAGCAAAGTTGTAGTTTTTTTCATAGATGCCTCCTTTAAAAATTATATCAAAAAGGGAACATTATTAAAAATCACTTAAAAAAACTAGTCCAAACAGGATGTTTAATGCTCTCATCCACCTGAATAGGTTTGATACTTGCAAGATAAGGTAACACAATAAATGGGATGAGAAAAATCAGAAGTGCTGTTAGAACATTTTTATTGTATCTCTCCCCTAATTTAGCATATGCCCAAATGAGTAATCCACCTTCAAGCGTTATAAAAAATACTCTTAAATACATAATATAAGCAGCTTCTCCTACAACCAATGAATGAATCTGTTCTCTTGGTAAAAGTAACAATAAGTAGTTGAGAACTATTAACAGAACCCATTTCCTACTAAATTTAGCGATTTTCAATAGTGTCATTGTTGAAAGAACTGGTATAAATGCAGTCCACCACTTAAAATTAAACTTATGGTAAATAATCGCTGTTGAAATCACGATAATAATATAACCTGCGATATAAAATTCATGTTCTAACAACGTACCTTCTAAAAGATAATCAAACATCTTGAAAAAAAAGTTCATATAGCCTCCTAAGTTGTATTATTTATTATAGATTATAGCTAATCTCTTTTTGATCAATATTCATGAAGAATAACTCAAATTGCCAGTATCCAGCCAAAATAACTAAAGGGAATATCCCTAGTGTTAACACTGAAATGATTATTGCACCAACAACATAGGGTTGTTCAATTGGTAAGTTAACACCTAATACGTTTTTATGAGACCAAGCGACAAATATACGAGTTGTGATTAATGAGATACCTATTATAATCCAGATAAGCCCCAATGTGATAATTGATGTTATTAACAAACTGACATTGACTAACACTTGATCTGTATTGAACTCAATAACTCCTTTAAATCCGCGTTTATAAACGAAAGCAGTTACCCCAATTGAAAGGAAAAATCCAATCCATATTAATCCAACTGTGATAAGACTTAAAATAACAAAGCCCCATATTTCTATGTCGTTTTGTTCCTCACTATTAAATAGTACTTTCGCCATAAGTGAAGTAAATGCATAACTAAACAATGGCATACCAAATGATAATATTGTTAATACAAAAGATATCGTTGATATTTTGTATTCCTGTTTTAAATAGTGTTTATAATAAGCTTTTATCATAAATTCCAAAGTAGGTATAGCTACTAAAATACCTGAATACAGAGTCATTGATCTAGTCCACTTTAACACTGTATAATCAAACGTCATTTCATTTGCATTACCCTGATAAGTGTTAAATATTTGTACAATAATGAATAATGCTATTGAGACAAATCCCAATACACTAAAATTTAATCGTAAAGTTTTTCTTTCCATAATTCCTCCTATTGTTACTATATTATATAGATTTAATTAATCTTAATATCCAGTAAAGTAGAGTAAGTATATTTTACTCTTTCATAATAAAAACTTGTAAACACCTCAATTGTATATCCCTCTTGCCAGTACGAAGTAATTATTACATCAGTAAAATAGTTATCAGTAAAATTTAAGTTAAAATCTAGAGATTTCTGAGCTGAGTACGTGTTGCAAATCAATATCTCGTCAGTTACCGGACATATATGATTATACACGTTCTGAATCCCTCCAATTTCAGAAATCAAATCAACTGATTCACCTACAATTATGCTTGTTTTTACTATAATTTCTTCCTCAACTGAATACTGAGCTTTATCAGTTAAATGGATAACATTGAATTCTGGTACTTCGTTTAATTCAATGTTATTGTAACTAAATACCATCCTATCTCCACTTATTAGAACATCATTATCCTTGAAGCAAACATACGATACATTTCGACGATCATAAGTACTCGTCATAACTACTTCTTCACCATGTGAGATAGTAATTAAATTATCCTCTTCAGTAATTGTAACATTTTCTCTATTTACAACTATTTCAGACATTTCATCTATATCAATTTTTCTAATAGTTATTTCGCAAGCGTCGTATACTTCTGTTGGGCTAACACACCCTGTTAAGATAAATACGGCTAGAATCATTTTTTTCATAAGTAATCCTCCAAGTAAATTATATCAAATATTACCACTAAAAGAGGTTACAGTTTTTACACTTTTCAAATTAAAAAAGACTGCTAAGCAGTCTATTCAAAATATGAATCTTTACCATCTAAATGGTTCTTATATATAATATTTAGTTCTTCTTTAGTAGTTTTCGTACTTAACTCAGGTAAATCATTAAAATCAAACCAACCAGTTTCAATAACTTCAAAGTTTGGATTATCGCTTCCACCTACAATGTGTCCTAGGAAGAAAATATTATATGAGTCATACATCTTTGACTCGATATAATTACGTCTATCTTGAATACCTAGAAGTTTTGTTATCTCTATTACATATCCAGACTCTTCTTCAACCTCTTTTTTTGCAGCTTCCATTGGAGATGTATCAATGTCACACCAACCACCTGGTAAACTCCATTTACCTTTATCATGCATTTTAGCTTCTCTAACAAGGAGGATTTTATCGTCCTTAATAACAAAAGTTCTAACACACGGTTGAGGAGTTGGATAATAGTAGTCTTGATAGATGTCATAAGGCTTAACGTCAAGTCCCATATACTCATGTAGCATACTCGTACTCTCTTCTAAGAGTTCCTTATAATTATCTAACGCATAATCATCAGTTGAATAAGCAATTCCAGTATGTGCAATTGCGTTAACTTTCTTTATAAATTCAAATATTTTATCTTTTTTCATTTTTTTCACCTATATGTATATTATCATACTATCACTTTTCTAATTTAAGATATTACTAACAATCTGATTATGCCTTTTAATCCGTAAACTCAACTGTATCAATCACTATAAACGTAGATTCATAAATCCTGAATAGGAATACTCCATAAGATGACTCCGTGTATTGAACATCATACCAGTTTCCCTCTACCAACGATAAGTCTCCTAAATCGTCAAATTCTACTTCTATAGTTGTTTCCCTATATAGAACAATATAAGTTTCTTCTTTGATTTCTAATAATTTAAGAAACCCATTCGTTTGAGACCAAGAATGGCTTATGTTATAAAAGAAATAGATTATTGCGACCAGAATGAATGTAGCAATTATTTTGGTATATTTAATAATCATTTTCGATTTAATAATATTATTAAAATACCTGTTTTTATCTCTAACTATATTGAGTATCATTACTAGAATTAGCATGTAGAATCCAGTTGAAATATATATAGTTTCATAATAATTCCAGAAGATAATTAAACCAAATAATATCACAACTAAAATAGCAGAAAATATTGTTCTAAATTTTAAGTGTTTTTCATTCAATTTAATCTTTTTAATATAGTTCCTTACTCCAACTACCAAATCAACGAACACTAACATAGCAATAATTGCAAGTATATCAGACACAGGAAATACATCTAAACTTATCGCATCTAATATTGATCTTGGAATTTTATAGATCCCATTTATGTCCATATTTAGCGAACCATATGTTGTATCTACCATTATAAAAGGTATGAAGATTGCTATGTAAAATATTACTGCTGTAATTATTGTAAACAATAGTTCTTTTTTATAGTTAAATTCATTAATTTTCGTCATGTAAGTTCCTCCAAATAGATTATATCAAAAATAGACTGCTAAAGGGATAATGTATTTACAAAAAAAACAACTCAATAGAGTTGCTTTTAAACTAATTAAATCTCGTTGTGAAAACATCTACTATTTCTGGATCAAATTGTGTACCTCTACAGTCCTCAAGCTCAGTAATAGCCTCTTCATGAGTCATTGTTGTCTTATATGCTCTTCTATTTGTCATAACATCATATGCATCAACAACACAAATTATTCTAGAAAGGAAGGGAATCTCCTTCTCTAATAAACCTTGTGGATAACCAAATCCATCCCATCTTTCATGATGAGAAAGAATTACATTTGATATTGAGGCCAATTCGGGAATTGTAGCACACATTCTGTACCCTACTTCACTATGCTTCTTAACTATTACCCATTCTTCATCTGTTAATGGTCCTTCTTTTAGCAAAATGCTATCAGGAACTGTAATTTTACCTATGTCATGAAGTGATGTTAATAAAACAAGTTGATCAATTTCATGTTGTTTAAGTTGCATAACAGTAGATACCTTTTTAACTAATTCAGTCATTCGTTCTGCATGTTGTTCTGTTTCATAGTCTTTTTCTAATAACGAACTATGAAGTGTATCAATTACTGAGTTCTTAAATCTACTTGAGTTTCCAAGCTTGTTAAGATACATTCTATCTTCAGACTGAACCATCGCTGCAGTGAGTGAGTCTTCTTTTGAGTTAATAACACTGTACCCAAGAGATATCCCCATGCTGAAGTTCTCATGAAAATGAGAATTCTCAACATTTAGTTGAATTGTCTTAACAATTTGTGCTACTTGTTCAATGTTTGTTTTTGGAAGTAGGATAAGGAATTCATCTCCACCCCACCTAGCTGCGATTCCGTCTTTGCAAGTCTCTTTAATCAAATTTGAAGCGGCAACTATTAGTTGATCTCCTACTAGATGACCAAATGCATCATTTAACAGTTTTAACCCAATTAAGTCACCAGTAATTATACTTAGTGGTAGGTTGTCTTCATTAATGATTTGTTCAATGTTCTCATCAATGTATCTTCTATTGTAAAGATCTGTTAATTGATCGTGGAAATTGTTATAGACCATTTCCTCATCATGTTTCTTTCTTATTGAATCATCCGTTATAATTATCATTACATTTTCTTTATTATCTTTGATTGGTAGAACCTTAACGTTCATCCAAAAATTCTTACTAAGTTCAAATTCAAATGTTTTTGTAGATGAATTGAATACACTACTGATGTTACTAGGTCTCATTTTTGCTTTTAATTCAGGATAAAGATCAAAAAAGTTCATATCAGGCTTAAATGAATCATCATTAGAAAATTTAACCCTAAGTAGATTATCAACAAGAACTATATTACTTGGAATATTCTTAGCTAATATTTTCCAATTATCTCTTGAAATCACCAATTGATCCTTCAAAATATTAAGTTCAGTATTCTTATTTACAAGCTCAACATTAAAATGTTTAATTTTCGATATGTACTTTTCTCTAATCTTAAACTGACCAAGGTAGTATTTCACTTTCGCTATTACCATATCTTCATCAACTGGTTTGAAAATGTAGTCAATAGCACCAAGTTCATACCCTTTATGGATATTTTCATCGCTTCTAAATATAGCAGTCACAAAAACAATAGGGATATCCATTGTTTTCTCTTTTTTCTTTAACAGCCTAGCTACTTCAAATCCATCTATATCTGGTAATTGAATATCTAAAAGAATCAAATGAATTTCGTTTTTAATTGTAATCTGAAGTGCATCAGTTCCATTCTCAGCGGAGAATATAAATATATCAGGAATATCCTTGAGAACTTCTCTTAAAACGAATAAATTGTTTTTGTTATCATCGACAAGAAGTATATTAAATTTACCCATCTTACTCACCTATTTTCTTTCTAAATATATTAATATCTGACACTACCTTATTGAATAATCCACCATTGTGAATACTTATGTCTTCACTCTCTCCAGTTAACAAAAATCCACTTGTGTTAAGTGACTCGCCAAATAAATCAATAACTTGAATTCTTTGTTCATGGTTGAAATATATTAAAACATTTTGGCAAACTATCAAATGAAATTCGTTGAACGAAGAATCTGTTAAAAGATTATGATTGAAAAATTGTATCTTGTTGAACAAATAGTCTTTTAAAATGGCAACCTCACCCTTTATATTAAAATACTCATGCAAATGGTGTTTTCCGCCACTTTTAATATAATCATTAGACTGATCATTTACTTTGTCTATGCTGATCATATTATTTTTTGCACGCAATAAAGTATTATCATTATAATCAGTTGCATATATTATCGATTTATCTAAGAGTCCCGCTTCATGTAGTAATATAGCTAATGAAAACGATTCTTCTCCAGTAGAGGATCCAGCAGACCAGACTCTAATCTGTGGAAAGGACTCAAAGTATGGAAAAACTTCATCTACTAAGAATTTAAATGCTTTTTTACTTCTAAATAATCGTGTCACTGATATTGCGAATTCATTAAAGAAATTATCGAATACTTTTCTTGCTTGTATCTCGATAAAAAGTTGTCCAACAGTGTTAATACCACTATTATGCATAAATTTAGTAATAGATCTTTTCAATAAATCTTGATCATATTCTACTAGATTAAACCCGTAATATTGGCTGATTTTTTCAGTAAATTTCTTTACGTGAGTATCCGTTAATGCAGGTATTCTAGTAGAAATTTTTGTATTACCATCTGTGAGTCTATGTCTTATTTTTAATGATGCTAGGTAATTTGATAGTGTTCTCGCTTCAACTCGAACCGCTAGTCTATATAGTTCAGGTGACTCTTGCATTCTTATAATTTCTAACGCAGTGAATGGTGAGATAATGTTTTCTTGCTGCAAAGTAATAACAATTTTATTATTTAAGTCACCAATAGCTAATAAAAACTTTATCTTTTCTTCGTTTGTTGTGATTGGAGCTAACATATACACATAAGTTATTTTGTTTTCAGTGTGTGTTACAACATTCATTATTTGCTCGCCCAAATGGCAATTAATTTACCTAATATATCAAAATCAATAGGTTTTGATATATAATCACTTGCGCCAACTTCAATAAATGATTCTTTGTCGCCCTTCATTGCTTTAGCAGTAACAGCAATAATAGGTATATCCTTAGTTTCAATATTTGACTTAATATGTTTTATAGCTTCAATTCCGTCCATTATAGGCATCATTATATCCATTAGTATTAAATTGATTTTGTTGTCTTTCTCAAGAAATTCTAATGCTTCTTTCCCGTTAAACGCTTCAAACACCTCTATTCCAAGTGACTCTAGAGCTTCTGATAGAGAAAAGATATTTTTAGCATCATCATCACATATTAATACTCTCATACCTTTAAAATTACTACTTGATGAAAATTTTTCATCTTCTTTATATAGTCTAGAACCAATAAATACTGAGAGTTCTTCCAGTAGTCTTCCGTGTGAATTAACCGTCTTAAGAATTATGGAATCACTGTATTTACTAAGTTCTCTTGCTTCTTTCTCACTTAAATCCTTCGCAGTATATAGTATAACTGGAGTTCTAAGTCCTAGTTTCTTAACTGATTTACAAACGTCTATCCCTGATTCCTGACCTAATACTAAATCTACAATAGCTGCATCATATTTGTTTGATGATAATTTCTCTTTCGCCTCTTTTACACTATTAGCTATATCTAATACATAGTCTTCACCTAGTAATTCCTTAATGACTATTTGTTCAGCAATTGAATCCTCTATAAGTAATATACGTTTCGGTGTAGCTTCGTGTTCTCTCAACGCATCAAAGAACTTTCTCATATCAACATTTGAGTCATCAGATTTCTTGATAGCTATTTTTGCTCCAAGTGTTAATAAATGATTATCTGATTCCATGTCTTTTTGAGAAACGATATAAACAGGTATTTTTCTAGTATATACATTTGATTTAAGCTTATGCAATACTTCCTCACCACTAATATCAGGTAGGATTAAATCTAAAATTACTCCATCAACATTAAATTTACTTGCTAATTCAAGTCCTTCTCTTCCTGTAGGTGAATGAACCATTTTATAACCCATTTGATTAATCATATTTTTAACAGAGTTAACAAAATCAAAATCATCCTCGATAATAAGCAATACTTTATCTTTTGGTTTAATATAATTTCTATCATCAATGATTTTCGACTCTACTATTACTTCTCTTTCAGGCGAGTCAATTATCTTATCACTAAGATGAAGAGTAAATGTACTACCTAAACCTAACTTACTTGATAAAGTGATTTTTCCACCCAGTATTTCAGCAAGTCCAGTTGAGATTGCTAATCCAAGTCCAGTCCCACCATATTTTCGTGTTATTCCACTATCAGCTTGTCTAAACTCATCAAATATAAGATTTTTCTTACTTTCAGAGATTCCAATGCCAGTATCTTTAACACTTATTTGAATCGGGTATTTATCATCTTTTCCATATTTAGCAGAGACAGTGATTGACCCTTTTTCAGTGAACTTAAGAGCATTTGCGATTAAGTTAAGGATTATTTGATTTATTTTATCAGAATCAGACATAAAATTTGAAATCCTGTTATTAAATATTAGTTCAATATTTTTTTCTTTTGCTACTTCGTTAAACAAATCATAATCCTTAGCAAATAAATCATCCATATCGATTGATGAAAGTCTAACATCTACTTTACCACTCTCAATTTTTGATAAATCTAATAAGTCATTGATTAGACCAAGTAATTCTTTTCCAGCACTATTAATAATATCAGCCTTTTTAACATCTGAACTATTAAGTGAATCGGCTTTGTTCTTAGTCAAAATAGATGATAATAATATTATAGAATTAAGTGGAGTTCTAAGTTCATGTGACATATTAGTAAGGAAGTCAGACTTATACTTATCTGATTCTACCAACATTTTGTTAGAAGATAGAAGTTCATCTTGTATTTTCTCTAGTTCATCATTCTTCTGTCTCATCTCATCAGATTGTGACTGAATTTGTTGTGTTCTTTCATTTAATTCAACGTTTAGTTGATTTTGAACTGCAGCCTGTTGAATAAGTTCATTTTGTTGATGTTCAAGCTCTGATGTTGTTTCTTCTAGTTCCAGATTACTAACTCTAAGTTCCTCAGCCTGAAGAGCAACTTTTTGTTTATCTGCTTCAGTGACTTTAAGCAACGAGGTAATTCTTTCATTCTGATCAGTAATGCTTAAGAATATTCCTAGTTCACGTGATATATTTTCAAGGTAATCAAGGTCCCATTCTTTCAATATTCTTAATGAATCGACCTCTATAGCCCCATAAAATTTCTTATCGGACATAATTGGTAACAAATGACTCTCAGCAAAACTAATTTCATTGTTACCAGTAACTAATTTATGCTTAACATCTGTTTGTTTTATAATTCTATGTTTTGGATCATTATAAATTTGACCAATTACACCCTCACCGATTTTTACTTCTAGCATATGTTTGTATTTACTGCTGAAAGAGTAATTACCCTTAAGTTTAAGCATATCTCCATCAAGTGAGTAGATTAGTACGGATTCAACATCAATTGTTGAAGCAATAAGTTTAGAAAGTTTATTCAAAATTACTTTTGTGTTCGCCTCAAAGTCAAATGCAGAAGAAAAAGACTTAGTTTCATCTTTTAAAAGTAGTTGGTCGTTTACTTCTTCCACTAAATAGTTAAAACTATCTGCTAAAGACGTAATCTCAACACTTCCTTCTATTCTAACCCTTTCAAGTTTTCCAGTTGTAGATAAATGATCCATTTTATTTCTTAAGTTATTGATTGATATTATTACATTAGAAACTATCAAAGTAGCTAAACCAATTGACAAAGTTATCCCTACGATTAAAAATACAGTTGTACTTGTACGGATTGATTGTGATAACTCTTCTGATTCTAATAAGAATCCATCAGCTTTATCAAGAGCATAATTATGCATTTCATCTGCAAGAAATTCTAAGTTTAGGACGTGTTTTGCGCCAGCACCTTTTGTGATAGCAGCAGCACTCTCCAAGTCTCCATTTATTACAAATGTAATTACTGTTTCTCTAATGTCTTCCCAGTCTATGAATGACTGCATAACATCATTAAGGAGTACATGTCCCTCTTCACCTAGGATGTTAGTATGAATTAATTCTAAGTTATCATAGACATCAACCTCTAATAACTGAATTTTGATTATAGATTCCTGTAACTCAACTTCTGTTGTTGAAAGTACTATATCCTTCATTTCACGGTGTATCTTTATAACATCAGTAATTACCTCATTTGAGGCGTTCGAAACAACTAACGGATGATTATAAATATCACTCGTTACATTCGTAAGCTTCTCCTCAGCTTGAAGTGTGTATATCCCAAATACTAAGAATACTATAACTAAAAAAGATACCATAAAAATAAATTTTGACTTAATACTTAAAATCCTGAAGTTTAACATATCATCATCTCCTGTGTAGAATATCTATCACTAATTATACTATAGATATTTACGAAAGTCATATCGGCTAAAATTGTATCTGCATAATTATATAATCTAATAATCTAATTGCATTTCTCTCTCTTAAAAGATAAAATGAAAAGGTGAAATAAAACGATATTTTTATCAAAGAAAACGAGGTATTTGAATATGAATAATTTAACTATTAATTTAGGTTCAGTATTTGCTGAATTACCTGAGAAAAAGACTTTTATTGAAGGTATAAGGCGTGCTCCTAAAAGAGAACTTACTTTAACTAATGATGAAATCGAATTAGCTTTAAAGAACGCTTTAAGATACATTCCTAAAGAATGGCATGATGAATTAGCTCCTGAATTTTATAATGAACTTATGACTAAGGGTAGAATTTATGGATATAGATTTAGACCAATTGGTAATATCAAAGCATTATCAGTTGACGAATATGCAGGTTCAACATTAGAGGGACGTGCTTTTCAAGTAATGATAGATAACAATCTAGACTTTGATATTGCATTATATCCTTATGAACTGGTTACATACGGTGAAACTGGTAGAGTTTGTCAAAACTGGATGCAGTATCATTTGATAAAAGAATACTTAAAATTAATGAATGATGAACAGACATTAACAATTCAATCAGGTCACCCACTTGGATTATTTAAATCAAACAAGAATGCTCCACGAGTTATGATTACTAATGGTTTAATGATTGGGATGTTCGATGATTTAGAGAACTACAACAGAGCTGCAGCATTGGGTGTAGCTAACTACGGTCAAATGACTGCTGGAGGTTGGATGTATATTGGACCTCAAGGAATTGTTCATGGTACTTATTCTACCCTGCTTAATGCAGGACGAGAAAAATTAAATATACCTCAAGACAAAGACCTAAAAGGGAAACTATTTATATCAAGTGGTTTAGGAGGTATGAGTGGTGCACAAGGTAAGGCCTGTAAGATTGCTGGTGGTGTTTCAATAATCGCTGAAGTTGATGCTTCTCGTGTTGAAACAAGATTCTCACAAAAATGGATCGATGTTAAAACAGATTCTGCGTTTGAGGCGTTTAGATTAGCAGAAAAAGTTGCAAAAGAGGGCGATGCTATCTCTATTGGATATATCGGTAATATCGTAGACTTACTAAAATATGCAGTTGATAATAATATTCATATAGATTTACTTAGTGACCAAACAAGTTGTCATAATGCTTATGATGGTGGCTACACACCAAGTACAATATCATTTGAAGAAAGAACTCATTTATTAGCTACAGATAAACAAAAGTTTATTAAAGAAGTTAATAAAGGACTATTTGAACACTATAAAGTTATAAAAGACCTTGTTAAGAATGGAACTTACTTCTTCGACTATGGAAATAGCTTCTTAAAAGCAATTTATGACAGTGGAGTTCAAGAAATATGTAAAAACGGAAATAATGATTTAGATGGATTCATCTGGCCAAGTTATGTTGAAGACATAATGGGTCCAGTATTGTTTGATTTTGGATATGGTCCATTTAGATGGGTATGTCTAACAGGTCTTGACTCTGATTTAGACAAAACAGATAAAATGGCTATGGATTGTATTGATCCTAACAGACGTTTCCAAGACAGAGATAACTATAACTGGATTCGAGATGCTAAGGCAAACAACTTAGTTGTAGGTACAAAAGCAAGAATCCTATATCAAGATGCTTATGGAAGACTAAAGATTGCTCTTAAATTTAATGAGATGGTAAGAGAATGTAAAGTTGGACCAATCATGCTAGGTAGAGATCATCACGATACTGGTGGAACTGATTCTCCATTTAGGGAAACATCTAACATAAAAGATGGGTCAAACATAATGGCTGAGATGTCAACTCACATATTTGCAGGAAATGCAGCTCGTGGAATGAGCTTAGTAGCTCTTCATAACGGTGGTGGTGTTGGTATTGGTAAATCTATTAATGGTGGTTATGGTATGGTTCTAGATGGATCACCTCGAGTTGATGACGTTTTAAATCAAGCAATATTGTGGGATGTTATGGGTGGAGTTGCTCGTAGAAACTGGGCAAGAAACGAAAATGCTGTTTCAACTTGTGAAGAGTTTAATGCTTTAGACAATAACTCTTATGTAACTATTCCAGTAGTCGCAGATGATAAATTTATTAAAAATATAGTAAAAGGTTAGCAAATGCTAACCTTTTTTTTAGATATATAATAATATTTAATCTAAATATAGTTTAACCGCAGAACTCGGAATATCTTTAGTACAACTTTTACAAACCGTTGCTGAAGGGTGATTCTCAGTCATACAGTATGGACAAATTATTGAAGTGGCTCTCTTAACTCTAGAACCTACCATAACAACACTTATTAATGATATTACTGGAACAATCATACCAAAGACAAACCATCCAACAAATGATTTTCTCTTAAGAAATCCTATTACAGCTGTAATTAAAGCCATAATTATTACTGTTCCAAAATTGGCAAAATATAGATTTATCAAATTAATCGCCTCCTACTGAGTTGTTTCAATAATAACCTTGTTCAACAGTCAAAACTTCGCTAATATTCACTACCAAATTAAAATTGTAGTTTGGCTACTCTATTTCTATTTTAATACCACCAAATTTAGAAGCAAGCAAATTATATGTTATTGCAACAAATCCAAACATTAGAGTATGAACAAATATCATAATAAGTGGTATTGAGAAGTAAATAAATTTACCAATAGAATTGCTCTTTGAATAATACATTGTATACGATACAGGACTATGTATTAGTAGAATTAAGAACAGTATTAAAGCGAAAACTGCTGATATGTATAATCCTACTTTCATTAATGATATTACATTTATCTTTTTAATCTCTATCTTTTTCATAAACACCTCCTGACTCAATTATATCATTAGTATAGATGTTAATGAAAACCCTTTATTTTTGTACGAATATCCTCAATTTATAGTTACAATACTGCGAAAATTTGATAATATGTACTTGGTTACAGTCTATTTTTAGACTTACAAATTCATATATATTTTACAAGAAAGGATCATTTATGATTTTATTAGATGGACAAACTCTAAACTTAGAAAAGCTAAGTAGAATTATTAAAGGTGAAGAAATTCAAATTGCTCCTGAAGCACTTGAGAAAGTACAGTTATCTCATGAGGCAGTTAAAAGAATTGTTCATGAACACAAGGTAGTTTATGGTATAACAACAGGATTTGGGTTGTTCTGCGACAAATTTATCGACAGACATTCTACTGATGAGTTACAAATAAACTTAATCAGAAGTCATGCAGTTGGGGTTGGAGAACCTTTCAGCGCTGATATTACGAAATTAATGCTAGTTCTAAGAGCCAACGCCCTATTAAAGGGTCACTCTGGTGTGAGAATTAAACTTATTGAACAAATCGTACTATATGCTAATCAAAACATACTTCCTGTGGTACCTCAAAAAGGCTCACTTGGAGCAAGTGGAGATTTAGCTCCACTTAGTCACTTGGCATTACCATTAGTTGGAGAAGGTTTTGTTACTTATGAAGGTAAACAATATCCAGCTCTAGAGATACTAAACAAATTAAACATTGAACCATTAGTTTTACATGCTAAAGAGGGATTAGGTTTAATAAACGGTACTCAAGCAATGACAGCTACTGGGGTAGTTGCTTACTTGAAAGCAGAGAAACTAGCAACTTTGGCTGAATATATCTCAGGATTCACAATGCAGAGTCTAGAAGCAATTATAGACGTGTTTGACGATGAAATTCACGTCTCACGTGGATATCAAGAACAAATCGATTGTGCTAAACGTTATAGAGATTTATTAGAAGGATCTTCTCTTATGACCAGACAAGGTGAAAAAAGAGTCCAGGATGCTTATTCTATAAGATGTATTCCTCAAGTACATGGTGCAATTTGGCAAGTACTTAACTATGTTAAAGAAAAAGTTGAAATTGAAATAAATGCAGCGACTGATAATCCATTGATATTCGATAATGGTAATAAAGTTATTAGTGCCGGTAACTTCCACGGAGAACCAATGGCTTTTGCCTTTGATTTCCTAAAATTACCAATGTGTGAGATTGCTAATATATCGGAAAGACGAATTGAAAGACTTGTTAATCCTGCTTTGAACAATTCATTACCTGCATTCTTATCAATGAATGAAGGACTTGAGAGTGGTTCAATGATTCTACAGTATTCTGCTGCTTCTTTAGTATCAGAAAACAAAACATTAGCACATCCTGCTAGTGTAGATAGTATCCCCTCAAGTGCAAATCAAGAGGATCATGTTTCAATGGGTACTATAGCGGCACGTCACGCACTTGAAATCATTGAAAACTCGTACCACGTTCTGGCAATTGAGTTATTCTGTTCTGCTCAGGCAGTGCATATAATGGGTCCAGATAAACTAAGCCCAAAAACAAAAGTATTCTACGACGAATATAGAAAACATGTATTACATTATGACTGTGATAGAATGTTCTCTCTTGATATTGAAAAAACTAAGATATTTATGAAAGAAGTTGATCTTATTGAATAAGCTATTCATAAACATTAGTCAATTATTACCAATGGACTATCCTTCTTCTAGCCTAAGGGGCTCAGAGATGGGTAAGTTAGATATTATCGAAAATGCATATTTGTTAGTCGAAGACGGAAAAGTCTCTAAATATGGAGTAATGAAAGATGTTCCTAAGTATAATGGAGAAGTTATCGATTGTACGGGGAAAATGATCACTCCAGGACTAGTTGATTCACATACACACCTTGTATTTGGGGGGTCTCGTGAAAAAGAGACGGCTCTTAAACTAGGTGGAGCAAGTTATATTGATATTTTAAACATGGGATTTGGAATTCATTCAACTGTTAAAGCTACAAAAGCAATGAGCTCTTTAGAATTGGCTCAAAAGGCAGAAAAAGTTGTAACAACTATGAATTCATTTGGTGTAACTACGATTGAATGTAAATCAGGTTATGGATTAGACGAAGAGACTGAATTAAAACAGTTATCTGCAGTTGATAAGATTAATACAGCTAGTACTTTAGTAAAAACCTATCTAGGTGCACATGTTATCCCAAAAGGGAAAACAAGTACTGAACATTTAAAAGACTGTAAAAAATTTATTCTAAAACATAAAGACAAATTTGAATTTGTCGATATATTTACAGAAGATTCAGTATTTAACTTAGTTGAATCAAGAGATTACTTGGAGTTTGCGCAAGCAAATGGTCTTAAAACTAAAATCCATGCAGATGAAATAGTAGCACTAGGCGCAGCTGAGATGGCTGCTGAAATTGGTTCTGCTTCTGCTGACCATTTAATCGCAACAGAAATTAGTGGTATCAAAGTATTAGCCAAAACTGATACAGTTTGTAACTTATTGCCAGCAACTAGTTTCTATTTAAACAAACCATACGCAAAGGCAAGAGAAATGATTGATTTAGGCTGTATTGTTAGTCTATCTACTGATTATAACCCTGGAAGTAGCCCTTGTGAAAATATCCAGTTCGTTATGAACCTGGCATTACTTAAGTATAAAATGACTCCTAAAGAAATATGGAATGCAGTTACTGTTAATGCTGCATATAATCTTGGAGTTGAAAAGGGAACTTTGAAAATAGGTAGCGACGCAGATTTAGTTGTGTGGGATTGTGATAACTATGAGTATCCTCTTTACCATAACGCAGTTAATGATGCTTTAAAAATATATATTAACGGAATATTAATTAAGGAGAACTAAGATGAAGAAATTAGTGCAATGTGTACCAAACTTCTCAGAAGGAAGAGACACTGCAGTTCTTGAAACTATCATTGATAGTTTTAGAGGTAAAGAAGGGGTTAAGCTATTAGATTATTCTTACGACAAAGATCATAACAGATGTGTTGTAACTATAGTTGGTGAACCTGAAAGAGTTAAAGAAACTTTAATTGTGGCTTTTGGTAAAGCTAAGGAATTAATTGATATGACTAAACATACAGGTCAACATCCTAGAATGGGTGCTGTAGACGTTTGTCCATTCATCCCGATTAAGAACATGGATATCAAAGAATGTGATGCTCTTGCCAAAGATGTAGCCAAAGCAATTCATGAAGTTCACGATATGGCATTCTTCTTCTATGAAAAATCAGCTTCTGCGACATACAGACAAAACTTAGCTAAACTTCGTAAAGGTGAATACGAGGGAATGGGTGAAAAGTCATTAGAGAAAAAATGGGCTCCTGACCTAGGAACTTTTAGAACTGATACAGGAATTACTGCTATCGGAGCTAGAATGCCACTTGTTGCATTCAACGTTTTATTAGATACACCAAACCTTGAGATAGCTAATAAAATAGCTAGAGCGGTTAGACATTTAAGCGGTGGATTAAGATTTGTTAAGGGTATTGGTATTGATATGCCTGAAAGAGGTATTGTTCAAGTTTCAATGAATCTTACAGATTATACTAAAACACCAATGTACCGAGTATTTGAGCTTATTAAAATTGAAGCAAAAAGATACGGGGTTAATGTTATCGGTAGTGAGCTTATTGGTCTAGCTCCAATGGATGCATTTATTCAAACAACTGAGTATTACTTCGGAATTGAAAATCTAGATTACAACCAAGCTTTAGAAAAGCATTTGATGGAATAATGTTTAAAGAAAAAACAATCAAAGCATTTCTAGACCAAGCAGCATCAAATGAACCAACTCCGGGTGGTGGATCAATCGCTGCATTAAATGGAGCTATTGCTTTTTCATTAACAGAAATGGTTGCTAATTTATCAATCGGTAAAGAAAAATATGCAGCATTTGAAAATGAATTTAAAGTATTACTAGAAAAGACTAATTCATTAAGAAATGATTTAATGGATGATATAGATAAAGATGCTTCAAGTTTTGATGAAGTAATGAAAGCTTTTAAACTTCCTAAAACAACTGATGAAGAGAAAAAAGCTAGAAGTAAAAAAATACAAGAAGGTTATAAATACGCTGCATCAGTTCCATTAAGTGTTGCTACTAAAATAGTAGGTAGTATGGATTTAATTGAACTTGTAGTTAAACACGGTAATAAAAACGCAGTGACAGACGGATTAGTAGCAATGATGAACGCTAGAACTGGATGTTTAGCAGCACTATTAAACGTTAAAATTAACTTGGGTTCAATCAAAGATACTGATTTTGTAGCTGAATACAAAGAAAAAATTGCCTCTTTAGAAAAAGAAGCAATTAGTAGAGAAACAGTATTATTAAATAGTATTAAATTCTAAAAAGCCTTCGGGCTTTTTTTTATGCTGATTTTGCTTCAGCAGGTACAATTATTTCCTCTATTTCGTTTTGTAATGATACATCTAATACAACTTTAAAACTCTCAACCGGTTCCTCAGTCATATCTCCAACAACTTCGCTTAAATCCAATACTACTCTTTTGATTATATAGTCGTCATCATAACCTAGGATGATTTTAACGTCTTTTAAAACAGCTTCCTCAGATAATTGCGTCGATAAGTCTATTCCAAATATCTTTTGAATCTTGTCTCCTGTTACAATAATTTCCATTTGTTTTAAAGTAACACCATTTACATCAATAGAATCCACAATGTTAAATGATCCCTTTAAAGCTTTTAGGAACTCAACTGTATCAAACTTAAAGTTACTCATTGAACTTTCTTCAGCCTCAGCCTCGTTTTTAACCCAAACACCCAAGAAATTAGAATAAACAACTCTTTCCGTCTCTTCTACAACACTGTAAGACTCAATAGTGAAATCAAACCCCATTATCTTAACTGTTGTGAACATATGCATTTGTCCCTGGTTTATATCCATTGACATACTCATGTTTAGGTTAGAGACAAATCCAAAACTGTTACCAAATAGATCTATGCTAGCATCTGTATCTGATTCAACAGACATCTCAACATGCATGGACTCAGTATTCTTGTTTGCATTTTGTATTTTAATAAGATCTGTTACTGCTGTACATCCACTTAGGAACAGTACAGTTAGTAAAATTAGTGTTTTTTTCATTTTAATCTCCTGATTACGAGTTACTGTATAATATCAATCTTCAACACAATAGAGTCTCGAATTTAATTTTTTTTTACATAGTTAAACCACTTGATATTCTCAAGCGAATAACTCATCTTTTACATTATATAATAAATAAGTGTCACTTTCAAAAACTTTCACATATAATGTAATCGGAGGCTATTATGAGAATACAATATATCAATGCAAATATACATAATCGTAATGAGACACAATTCATAGTAAACGATGATAAATTCGAGTCATTCGGAATATTGGATGATTCTATTAAAATAATCGACTTAAAAAACAGTTACATTCTTCCAGGTTTTTTTGACTCTCACCTACATTTAGTTGGGCTTGGTTATAATAAAAATCTTTCAAATCTTGTTAATAAGGATGTTTCTGAAATAGTAAGTACTTTGATGAAAAACAATTCGAAGTGGGTTATTGGGAGAGGTTGGCATCAAAATAACTTTAGTTCTTCTTTCACAAAAGCTGATTTGGATAAAGTGTCTTTAGATAGACCAGTCATAGCTATTAGAGTTTGTGGTCATGTTTTGATTGCTAATACAAAAGCGATTGAATTGACTGGAATAACTGATAACCAGTATAAAGGTGGCACAATTAATTTTGAAACAGGCGAATTCACTGAAGATGCACTTGATGTTATCTATAGTCTTATTCCTGAAAACAATAAGGACTCAATCAAAGAAATGATTTTATCAGCTCAAAGTGACTTGCTTGCACAAGGTATAACTTCAGTTGGAAGTGATGATTTCTCAATGCAAAAAGTAAACTATAAAGATGTGATAGATGCTTATTATGAACTTGTTGATGAATCTAAGCTAAAAATCAGAGTAGTTCAGCAAGTGAACTTACCAAATAAGGAAGACTTCTTAGATTTCATAGATTGCGAGTATCCCAATAAGGAATTCGGTAATATCAAAATGGGACCAATGAAGTTATTACTTGATGGATCTCTTGGAGGTAAAACTGCATACATGAATGAACCGTACGAAGGAACTCATAATCGAGGGATTAATACTTTCACTCAAAGTGAACTAAATGAAATGATAAGTTTATGTGAAAGTGCTGATATGGACTTTGCGATTCATGCAATAGGGGACGCGGCAGTAGATATGATACTATCCGCTCCAAAAGTTAAAAGAAATCATGGAATAATACATGCTCAGTTCCTTAATAAAAGGCAAATTTTAGAATGTGTTAAACAAAATATAGTTATCTATGCTCAACCAATATTCTTAAACTCTGACATTCCAATAATTGAGGAGCTAGTTGGTAAAAGGTATGCTGAGTCTTATTTATTTAAGTCAATGGTTAATAGAGGCTTGAGTGTATCTTTCTCAACGGACGCTCCAGTTGAAGACATTAATCCATTTGAAAACATAGAAGTGTCAATGACAAGACAAATGTTATCTGGTGGTAAACCATTTTTGATTAATGAAGCGTTTACCTTCAATGAAGCAATTAACGCATATACAGAAGAAAGTCATAAACAAGTAAACGTTGAAAATAATGGGAAATTAGAGTCAGGATATAAGGCTGATTTTATTGTCGTTGATTTAAGTAATTACTTACCAAATTCAAAAGTTTTAGAAACATATATAGATGGAATTAAAGTATATTGATTAACTAATAGCACTACACTTGGTAAAATAAACCAAGGAGGTGTTGTAATGAAGAAATTTTTATTATTATTTCTGACACTTTTCCTTGTAGGATGCGGTAACTATAATGAACCTAAAGATGACCAAAACGACGATAACGATACAATTGAAGCTGAAGTTGAAGAGGTAGTTGAAGATGTAGTTGAAGATGATATGCTTCACATTACTCTAGAAGAGCTTAAAATGTATAACGGTATCGACAATGAGATGATGTATGTAGCAGTTGATGGGGTTATCTATGATGTTACTGGTGTTGAAGCTTGGGCCGAAGGTAATCATAACGGTGCAGTTGCAGGAACTGATGTAACTGATATTCTTCCAAATTCACCACATAAGGAAGCAGTATTAGAAGATTTACCAATTGTTGGAACCATTAAGTAGCTACCTCACTTGAGGTAGTTTTTATTTGCTAGAATAGTTTGAGTATGATAGTATTAATTAAAGAAATATTAGCAAACTTGTTGAAAGATAAGGACGCAAAGCCATGGGTCTAATGACGTTGTCGACGATCGCCAGGTTGCCACTAGATTTTGGCTCCTGGTAGGAGCTTTTTGTTATGGGAGGATTATTATGTTATTAATTAGAAATCTAGAAAAACATTATAAGTCAAAAAAAGGACTAGATCATCATGCCTTGAAGAATATAAACCTCGAGTTTGGAGACAAAGGATTCGTTTTTTGCTTGGGTAAATCTGGGAGTGGTAAATCTACACTGCTAAACATTTTAGGTGGTCTTGATACTTTTGATTCTGGAGATATCGAAATTAAAGGTAAGTCGAGTAAGGATTTTAAAGCAAAGGACTGGGATTCATATAGAAATACTTATGTTGGATTCGTATTCCAAGAATTCAACATTATTGAGAACTACTCAATATTTAAAAACATCGGTTTAGCACTTGAATTACAAGGTGTTCATAAAAAAGATATCCAGAAGCATGTCGAGGGAATCTTGAAAACAGTTGATTTAGAAGGTTACGGACGCCGTAAACCAAATGAACTCTCTGGTGGTCAAAAGCAAAGAATTGCGATTGCTAGAGCGTTAGTTAAATCACCAGAGATTATATTAGCTGATGAACCAACAGGAAACTTAGACAGCATCACAGGTAGACAGATAATGGATACTTTAAAAGAGTTATCAAAAGATAAACTAGTTATTATGGTTTCTCATGACAGAGAATATGCTGAAAAATATGGTGATAGAATCATTGAATTAAAAGATGGATTCGTTGAAAGAGATATGGTGAGTGTCGAAGGTAAATTTATTGATAAACCATCCCTTTTAAATGTTTCAACTATTTCACCTAAGAAAGCTGTATATGTACCAAATGGTGAAAAACTCGATTCTTCTCACCTTGAATCTATAAATGAGGCCTTATCAGGCGGAAATATACTATATATACCAGTATCGAAAAAACAACTTACAGAAAAAGACTTAATTAAAATTAATCATCTTCTAAACGGTGAAGATACTGTAATGCCAATAATAAGTAGTAAAGAAACAAATGACTTAAAAGATAATATGACATTTAGAGTAGACTCTACCCTAGAAACATTAGATAGATTCAAAACTAAGTCTGGTTCAAGTTTTAAACTTATTAAGTCAGTTCTACCAATTGGTAATAGTATCAAAATGGCACTTGTATCAGTTTGGAGAAAGAAATTCAAACTAGTCTTCAGTATTCTGCTCTTTTTAGCTGCAGTCGGACTATTTGGTTTTTCTGAAACTGTTACAAAATTTGATATAGCTGATGCAACAGCTGAAACATACAATGAAGCTGGAATTGAATTCATTTCATTATCAAATACAAATGAAATTCTAGGATGGGATTCCCCTGAAGAGAGTATCGTTCCATTTAGTACACCAATAGTTGAGAGATTTATGTCTGACTTTGACTATGATTATTCACTATTATATGGATTTGCTAAAAGAGGAGTAACTATTAATACTCCTACTGAATTTGTAGAAGTAAGTAGATTAACTGGATTCTTTGTAGTTAATGACTTATCAGACTTTAACTTGTCTATTATAGTAGGAACATTACCTGTTACTTCAAAAGATATAATGTTGACAGACTTCGTTCTAGATTATTATATTGAAGAAGGAACTTACCAGACTTATTCTTCTATCATTGGTGAACCTTTTGAAATTGAAGGTAATCTATATAATGTAACCGGAGTTATTAATACCGACTATGAAACACATTTGTATTTAAACGACATACCTCAGTCGCAGTATGAGGATAATATATCAGCAATTGGAAAGTATCAAAACAATGTAAACACAATTTATTCAAGAGTGTTTGTGAACGAATTGTTCTATCCTGAATATGAAAATACATTTGATGGATTCAGTAACTATTACACATTCCAAACTCCAAGACTAAATTCAAAAGATGTTTGGGACACTAGTTACTTATCAAACGAAGCATTCAAATACAATAATTCTTTATCAGAATCAGATTTTGCAGATCAGTATCTATTTATTCCAAATGGGTTTACCTCATTAAGACAGAACGAAATCATAATCAGTGTTGAATCAATAGCACAATTATTCGAAATCAGTGACTCAGAAGTCATTAGAGAGCTTATTAATGATACTCGTGAAGCTGGCGAAAGTGTATATGATGTTCTACTGGAAAAAGGATACTTGAATATCGAAAGACAAGTTTCCGTTGTGTTAGAGGGTAACTGGGAAAGAGTTGCTGAAAACACTTATAAAATAGTTGGTGTAATTGATTTTGGTTATTACTACCAAATACAGTCAATTGAAGAAATGTTAGAATTTCTTGAGGAAAACGAGGTTGACCTAAACAAATACAATATTGACTTAGAAGAATCAATAAGTAACCCTTGGAATCTACAAGGTCAACTAGTGGGAGCATATGTAGAAACTAAACTTGCTGCCTTAAATGTTGAGGTTATTTCAGACCAAGACTACTGGAATTATGTTCTGCATCAAGAACTTAATGAAAGTAATCTAGATTTCTTTAGCTTTGAAGAGTTCAGTGCCGAGATGTTAATACTTGGGACAGCTATTAGAGCATTTGAAAATGGTGAAGAGGTCGAGATTGATGAACAAACTGAAGCATTCTTTAATAGAGGGTTTTATATTAATATCGATGATGATGAGGAATTCCTTGATGAACAAATAGTTGGGTATTATGACCAGTACATATATGATCTTGCTAATGAGAATGACATTAATCCAAATGCGGATTATTATGGGTATATTCAAGACTTAGCAAAAGAAAACTTGATTACACTTCCAAATCAACAACCTGATATGTATAATCCAATAATCTTTAATGAATTTGAATATAATACTCTAAATCCTTATCAAACAAGTAAAGCGGAATTAATTGTTGTAAAACTTAAAGATCTTGAATCAAATAAAAAATTCTTCGCAACTACAGAACTTCAAGGTTACAACCAACAAACTGCAAGTGGTACAATCTTACAATTATTTGCGACATTTAGAGACGATGCAGCTGGAATCTTCAGATATGTATCGATTGGACTAGCAGCATTCGCAGCTATTCTGATGTTCACTAATATCTCTTCAAGTGTCCTAGCCAGTAAAAAGGAAATCGGTACTTTAAGAGCAATTGGTGCAAAAGGTTCTGATGTAGCTAAGATCTTTGTTATCGAAGCACTTATAATAGGTGGTTTTACTACTTTCCTAGCAATAATAGCTTTACAAATAGGAACAGTACAATTAAATAATATATTGACAGAACAAATTGGTATAAATATCTCCATCTTCAATTCTTCACTAGTTGTTGCACTTGAGATGGTAGGTTTATCCTTAATAGTAGTCTTAGTGGCAGCATTCTTACCCGTTAAGGGAGTTACCATTATGAAACCAATAAATGCCATTAAAAACAAATAAACGCCCTATAAGGGCGTTTTACTTGTCTGTATTTGATTTGAATACTTCTGTATACTTCTCAACTCTAAATAACATGTTAAGAATCTTCATTGTAGCAATAGGTCCATTAAACATCTCGGGATATTCTCCCCCAGCTGTTACTATTAGGACACTTTCCTTAATTTGAAACATATCAACTTTTCTATAGTATTTCTGTGAATAGAAAGTTTGAAACCTTGTGATAATATTATGCAGTTTACTTGATAGAGCACCAAAATATAATGGTGAAGCAATAACTAGTTTGTCGCATTTAGATAATAGATCATAAATGTAATCCATATCATCCCATTTACATCCCTGTAATGTGTTGCAGTATTTACAATCATCACAAGCTTTAATAGTTTCATGATACGCATTAATCTCTATATAATCTTCTTTAATAGTTGAATCAATAACTTTTTTTGTGAATCCATCCTTATTAGGAGATCCATTAATGACTACTGTCATATTCTTGAATATGGGAAGCCTAATCCTAGGTCCACTTCTTCAGTTTTTGCAAAATCCATGACAATACCTGGATTTCTAAGTAGTTCTCTTCCTAATTGAATTATATCTGCTCTATTGTCAGTTAAAGTATTCTTAACTAAATTATAATCTGTTATCAATCCTACAGCTGTTACTGGGATTGATACATTTTTTTTGATTTCCTCTGACAAATGTATTTGATACCCAGGATAAACTTTATATTCAACAGGAACTACTCCTCCGCTTGAAATATCAAGTAAATCTACACCTAGTTCTTCAAGTTTCTTAGCAATTATAACGTGGTCTTTAATGTTTAACCCGCCTTCAGCATATTCGTCAGCAGAAACTCTTACAAATACTAGTTTGCAGAACTCTTTTCTAACAGCAACATATACTCTTCTTAAAAACTCAAATCTCTTATCAAATGAACCACCAAATTCGTCGTTTCTTTTGTTCGAAAGCGGACTTAAAAATTGGTTTATAAGATATCCATGTGCTGCATGAATCTCAACAGCGTCAAAGCCAGCTTCTTTTGCACGTTTAGCAGCCTTACCGAATGAATGAATAATATCATTTATCTCATCTATAGTTAACTCGTGTGGAACAATAGACTCTTCATTGAATGCTACTGCTGATGGTGCAACCGCTTTAAGAGTAGAATGTGATTTTCTTCCAGCATGTGCCAACTGTAGTGCAGACAAGGTATTATTTTTTCTCAAATAATCAGTTATCATAGTAAATCCAAATATCTGATCATCTTTCCATATCCCTAGGTCTTCTTCAGTTATACGACCGTTCTCCTCAACACTTGTAGCTTCAACAATAATCATTCCTACACCCATATCACTTCTAATACCGTAATGAACCATATGAAAGTCATTGACCATTCCGTCTTTAGCTTTTACTGTGATCATTGCCGGCATACAAATTCTATTTTTTAAAGTGTGTGCTTTTATTTTTAACTCATTAAACATACTATTCACCTATCTTTTCAATAACAGATTTTATTATCTTAACAAATCTAACTCCAGCCATTTTCGCCTGTTTTACTACTTCAGTGTGTGAATGTTTTTTCTTTTGTATTCCAGTAGCCATATTAGTAATACAAGAAATACCAAGAACTTCCATTCCTAAATAGTTTGCAGCGATTGTTTCAGGTACAGTACTCATCCCAACTGCATCAGCACCGAATCCTTTTATCATTTGAATCTCCGCTCTTGTCTCATAATATGGTCCAGGGAACCCAGCGTAGATTCCTTTTTTAAGTTCAATACCAAGTTCTTTAGCAGACTCTTCTGCATATCCAATTAATCTAGCTGAATAAGGTTCAGTCATATCAGGAAATCTTGGACCAAATCGTTCATCGTTGTTACCAAATAATGGATTTTGACCCATTAGATTGATAAAGTCATCAATTATCATCAACGTTCCTGGTTTAAAGTCTGCGTTTATACCACCACATGCATTTGAAACAATAACTGTTTCAATTCCCATTTGTTTAAACACATATAATGGATAAGATACTTCTTTCATGTCGTATCCTTCATAGAAATGAAATCTTCCTGCCATAGCTACAACTTCAATTCCATTTATAGTTCCAAATAATAGTTCACCACTATGACCTACAACTGATACTGTTGGAAAGTTTGGGATATTTTCATATTTAATAGCTTTCTTATTTGAAATTTCATCAACTAAGTCACCAAGTCCTGACCCTAAGATTATTGCTATTTTAGGTCTATTTGGCACTTCGCTTTGAATATATTTTTTTGATTGTTCTACTAACTCATACATATAATCGCCTCCATTTAATATAATACTTCATTATCATTTAATAATCTATAGATACGTCCGATATAATGACGTAAATAAAGGATTTAATAGTTAATCATATGTTATAATATTTCTAGATAAGGAGTGATTTTATGCAAACAAATTGGGATTTAACTGTTCTCTTTAATAATTGGACAGAATGGGACAAATTATTCGATTCAGTAAAGGTCGATGTTCTTAAGTACAAAGAATATTCTGGTAAATTAAACGACTTCAAGGTATTTGAAGATTTTTATAAGTTTGATGAACAAGTTGCGAAAGATATTTACAAACTTGCAGTTTATGCTCATATGCAAAATGATCTTAACACCAAAGACGAACATAATGACGCAAAATACAAGAAAGTAATGATTTTGTATTCAGAATTAGTTCAAGCAGGTTCTTTTGCTAGTCCAGAAAAATTAAGTATAGGTGAAAGCAAGACAAAAGAGTTTATAGAAAAATCTAAAAAGTTAAAAGAGTATAGATTTGAACTAGACAACTTATTTAGAAAACAAGAACATATACTAGATAAGAAAAGTGAAGCAATACTTTCAAACTTCTCTCAAATATCTTCAGTTGCTCGTGAGATGTACTCGGCGTTAGCGAATGCAGATAAAGTAAGTGTTGATGTTACATTATCGGACGGCAAAGAAATAAACGTAACTAGTGGAAACTATCGTTCATTCTTGTCTGATTTGAAGAACCAAGAAGATAGATTTATTGTGTTTAAAGCAATTTTTAATCACTATGCAGAACATAAGAACACATATTCAGCTATTTATAGTGCAGCTGTTTCAAGTGACTGGGCAAATGCTAAGTCAAGAAACTACAAATCAAGTTTAGAAAGCTATCTGTTTGAGGATAACGTTCCGACAGATGTTTATAAGACATTGATAAGCACTACAAAAGAAAATACAAAAGCTATTAAGAAATATATAGAAATAAGAAAAAGAGTTTTGGGTATTGAAGAATACCGTACTTACGATAGATTTATGCCTTTGGCAAAATCTACTAATAAATATACTTATGAAGAGGCTGTTGAATTATTCTATACAGCAGCAAAAAAAATGCCTGGTAATTTCTTAGACTTAGCAAAATTAGCTCTAAAAGACGGTCATGTTGATGTTTATGAACAAGCTGGTAAAAGAACAGGTGCTTATTCTACAAGCATTTATGGGTTCAACCCATTCATACTACTAAACTATGATGACACTCTTAATTACGCATTTACAGTAGCTCATGAAGCAGGACACTCGATGCATACTCTTCAAGCAAGTGAGAATCAACCATTTGCTACGGCGAACTATACAATATTTGTGGCTGAAATTGCTTCAACATTCAATGAGCATCTTCTTCTTGATCATTTAATGGAAGAGTCAAATGACCCACAGGAAAAGATTGTTCTATTACAACAAGCAATTGATGATATCCTTGGAACTTTCTACAGACAAAGTCTATTTGCAGACTTCGAATATCAAGCACATGATTTGTTGGAAAAAGGAAATCCTATTACTCATGAAGCAATGAGTAAAATAATGATAAACTTGTATAAACAATACTATGACCTTGATATAACTAATGAAGAGGTTAAACAATACGTTTGGGCATATATTCCTCATATGTATTACTCACCATTCTATGTATATAAATATGCAACTAGTTTTGCAGCTTCACTTAAGATTTATCAAGATGTAAAAGCCAATAAAGACGGAGCACTTGATAATTACTTAGGTTTGCTTAAATCTGGAGGATCTGAATATCCTGTTGATCAAGTTAAAAAAGCAGGAGTCGATCTTACTACTAAAGCACCATTTGATGCAGTAGTTGATAGACTGACTGAATTAGTTGATAAATTAGATAAATTATTATAAAAAGCCTTCGGGCTTTTTTTATTGTTAGTTACGGGTAAATAGAGTAAACTTACTTGAGGTGAAACATGAAAAAAGCATATATATCGGCTATAGCATACTCATTTTTAATTGGTTTTTCTTTTTTAGCAACTAAAGTAACGGTTACTGAAGCAAGCCCAGTTATAGTGTTAGCCCACAGATTCTTAATAGGATCTTTAGTTTTTGTTATTTACAGGTTATTCTCAAAGACTAAATCAAGTATAAAAATTAAAGATTTTAAAGTTCTATTACCATTATCCATTACTTACCCTATATTGTACTTTTTGGTACAGGCAATGGCATTAAGTAAGATTTCATCTGGAGAGGTTGGTATTATTTTTGCTGGTGCACCCGCAATTACTTTAATAATTGCTTCAGTGTTCATTAAAGAGAAAAGTACCATTCTACAAAAGTCAGGTATTCTATTGTCAATGATTGGAGTAATTTTAATTTTCATGGCAAAAGGAATTGAAATAGAGTCAGCGTTACTAGGAGGATACATTTTAGCAGTAATAGCAGCTGTAGTATTCGCTGTATACAACACACATGCAAGAGTAGTTCTTAAGAAGTATAAGTTTATAGATGTTACTGAGTTCTTGTTAATTGTTGGAGCTATACTTTATAATGTGTTAGCAATATTTAATAGTGGTTCATATTTTGTTCCATTTAGTAATCCAGACTATGTTGTTGGTATTTTATACATTGGTGTTTTTGCATCAGTACTTGCTTCACTTACAGCAACGTATGCATTAACTATGATTAAAGCATCACAGCTTACAATATTTACAAATTTGGCAACACTAATTAGTATACTAGCTGGAGTAGTAGTATTAGGAGAATCAATATATTGGTATCATTACCTTAGTACGGTATTAATTATTATTGGTGTAATGTTATCTAATGGATTTATCAAAGTAAAAGCACCTAAATAGGTGCTTTTTATAAGAATTCAACTCGGTCTTTACCACTATTCTTAGCCTTGTAAAGTGCTTTGTCCGCTCTTGAAACCATTTTATTAAGTTGCCTACCATCACTAGCAAGTGATAAGGTAACTCCAATTGACACTGTGACAATTCCGGCTATTGGATGTTCGAATTCCTTAATTGCTTTTCTAACTCTATTTGCAGCTAGTATTGCATCACTTTTTGTTGTATCAGGCAACATTATGACAAATTCTTCCCCACCCCATCTGGCAAAAATATCTGAGTCTCTAAGCGTTTTCTTAGCATTATTAGACAAGTTTATTAGTATCTCATCCCCTATATTATGACCATATGAGTCATTCACATTTTTGAAATCATCTATATCAATTAATAATACAGAAATTTGCTTTTTCTCTCTTTCAGATTTACTTATGTATTTATCAAAAAACTCAATAAATGCTCTTCTGTTATAAACTTTAGTTAATTCATCATTCCTTGCAAGTTTTAACAGTAGTTCTTCTAATCGGTTTTTCTGAACAATCTCATCTAATAATCTATCCTTAGAAGTGGTGGTATTTTCTAGGTTTTCTACTAAATTGTTTAATTCTATAAATAATCTTCCTGTTTCGGATGAGTATTTGTTCTTTGCTCTTATGGAAAAATCACCTTTTGATACTTCTATCGCAAATTGAGACAGTTCATTTATAGGTTTTGAAAGCCTTGACCCTGCAAAATACGATAACGTCATTACCACGATAATGATTCCGGCAGCCATTCTTCCGAAAATCCTGTATGAGTTATTTAGTGAAGTGAATGCATCACTTTCACTAATTATAAATAATAATGACCACTCGGCATCCATTGACTCGTTGTGATCGTCTATTACACTATCAGTCTCATTTGTATGTTTATGTAGATTTATCCCTATTGGGGCTACTCCTATTATGTAATCCTCATCATCTAATTCAACAGTATTGTGAATTTGAGTTGATCCATCGTACAACTCAAGAATTCTTTCATCAATTGTTAAATCAGGGTTTTGATTCCCATCTTTAGAAATTACTAATCCCTCATGACCGAAGAGAATATACTCTCCATTGTTTAAATCATTGTTCATTCTATCAATGTTTCCATCAAATGCATTTGATATTAGTGTAGATAGTTGAACAAATCCCACTAATTCTCCACCACTATCATTGATAGGAATTGAAATGCTAATATAATATTCTGCCGCAGCTTGATTATATCCAGAAACATCAATGAATCTATAACCAGCGTTGTCACTAACAGACTGTCCCCACCAAAAACTATTCATTTGGATAATTGAGTTCATTTTGAATGAAGAAGTGATTACAACCCCGTACTTATTTATTACCAGTACTTCCTCGACTGACGAGTGGTGATTTTCTAATGAGGAAGATAATACATTTGCACTTGAATTATTCATCACACTATTGATTAACTCTTCATCATCTGTTTTCCATAGATCAGTTAATTCTATATATTTTAATGTTCTGTCATCACTTGATAAGCTGTCGTATTCTAGATTACTTGACCTGATTCCTCCAACTATGAGCTCACTTAATGAAATATTTTCTGCAAAATCTACAAGTTCTTCAACCTCATGATTTATTATTTCAGATAGTAAAAGTAGATTTCTGTTCATATCTGCGTGAACATCATCTAAACGGGAATTCTTATTTATTACGAATGACATAGTTAGTATTGTAGAAAGTGCTAATAGACCAATTGTTCCCATTGTCAACATTAGTTTAATTCTAAATGACATAACAATTCCCCCTTTTTATGAGTATATCATAGATATAAGGGTCAAAAAGTAATGATTTGGCTACTATTAATACAAATAAAAACGCCCCAAGGGGCGTTTTTGAATTTAAATTGGTCTTTCCTTGTATTGGATTTGATACAGGTTGTGATACATACCTCGCTTCTTAAGAAGCTCTTGATGCGAACCAATCTCCTTGATTTCACCTCTATGTAGAACAACTATTTTATCGACATGTTGGATAGTACTTAACCTGTGAGCTACTATCAACATCGTACCGATAGTCATCATTTTATTAAGTGAATCTTGTATCAATTGTTCTGTCTCAGTATCAATATTAGCTGTTGCTTCATCTAATATGATTACTGATGGCTTATGAACAAGAGTTCTAGCAAATGATAGTAATTGTCTTTGTCCTTGTGAGTAGTTCATTCCTCTTTCATTTACTTCTTCTAGATAGCCTTTAGGTAAAGCATCAATGAAATGATTAGCATTTACATACTTGCAAGCTTCTTCCATTTCAGTCTGAGTTATAGAATCATCTTTCAGTTTTATATTTGATTCAATTGTTCCACTAAACATAAATACATCTTGTAACATTACTCCAATGTGTTTTCTTAGTGAATGAAGTGAGATGTTAGAAACATCAACTCCATCTACAAATATTTGACCCTTTTGGATGTCATAATCTCTTGTGATTAGTTTTAAAATTGTTGTCTTACCAGCTCCAGTTGCACCTACAAATGCAAATGACTGTCCTGGTTCTATTGTGAATGAAACATCTTTTAGTATCCAGTCTTCATCTATATAAGCAAACCACACATTCTTAAATTCGATTTTCCCTTTCATTTCCTTAAACTCAACAGGATTATCAATTTGTGGAATGGCTTTCTTAGTATCAAGAATACCAAATATTCTTTCACTTGACGCTAGTGCAGACTGTAATATATTAAATTGCTCTGCAATCATCTGAATTGGTTCAAATAATCTATCAACATACATCTTAAATGTAATGATCAGTGAAATTGATAATATCCCATCAATAACTTGGAACCCACCATATAAGAATATGATTACTGTTGCACCTATATGCAACAAATAAATTGTTGGTCTATAAAATGCAAACGCTAATATTTGTTTTAATTGAGTAGCTCTTAAATCCTTATTAATTTCAATGAATTGCTCCATTTTTGCTTCTTCTTGATTAAAGATTTGAACTATTTTCATTCCTGATAAATGTTCACTTAGGAATGCATTTGTTCTCGCAAGATTTTTTCTAATTTGTCTATATACTTTTCTTGTTGCTCTTCTAAATAAGTAAGATGATACTAATAGAACCGGTATAACACCAAATACTGCTAAAGCTAAATTTACATTTCCTGCTTCTTTTATATTGATGTAAAACATAACACCGATAATACCAACTACTGTTAAAAGATCTCTCGACATGTTTACAAGTACTGATGTATACATTTCACTTAATGTATTTGTATCATTGGTAATTCTTGTAACCAGAACACCAGTCGGTTGACTATGTAAATAATCAATTGATTGATCTTCCATATGATTAAACACTTCTTCACGAATATCGTAAATAATGTTTTGACCTGTTTTTTGTAAAATTATTTGTTGGAAGTAGCTGGCCACACTAGCTACTAAAGTGATACTAAAATATAGTGCCAGTAAGAACCATAACGTATTCATGGTAAATCCAGGTGTGGCGTAAATTTTAAATACTTGACCAAAAATATATGGCTGCATTAACTGTACTCCAACCGCGAATATTACTAGTACAAATGTTAGAAAGAATTGCCATTTAAATGGGGCTGCATAGCTAATAAGTCTTTTAATAATGAAGGAATCTTTCATTTCTCTTTTATTTTCATCATTCATATTAAAGCCCCTCGATTTCGTCTTCTAATTCTTGTCGCTCAACGATATCTTTATAAAGATCGCATCTAGTAAGCAGTTCATCATGTGTACCAATATCTTTTACTTTTCCTTCATCTATTAAAATAATCTTGTTAGCAGTTTTAATTGATGAAATTCTATGGGCTATGATTATAGTCGTTTTATCTTTTCTAATTCGTTCTAAGTTAGATAAAATTGTTTCTTCAGTTTTCGTATCTACAGCACTAACCGAGTCATCCATTATTAGAATTTCTGGGTCTTTTATGATTGCTCTAGCAATAGCTACACGTTGTTTTTGACCTCCAGAGAGAGTTACTCCTCTTTCACCAATAACAGTGTCATATCCTTCTTTAAACTCTTGGATGTTCTCATGTACATCACTCATTATTGAACTAGATATAACTTTTTCCATATATGATCCTGTTCTATCTATACCTAAAGCAATATTATTATGTAATGAGTCACTGAATAAGAATCCATCCTGAGGTACATAACCAATAGATGTTCTTATTGTCTTAAGAGGTATCTTCATAATGTCAACACCATCCATGAATATCTTGTTCTCCTCTATGTTGTAGATTCTAAGTAATAAATCTACTAGTGTTGTTTTCCCTGAACCAGTTCTACCAATAATCCCAACAGTATCCCCTTTATCAATTTTGAAAGATACATTTTCTAGTTGATAAATATCACTATCAGGATATTTAAACGATACATTCTTAAATTCTATTGAACCTTTAATTTCTGTATCAATTATTTCTCCGTCTTTTACTACAATATCTTCATTTAATATCTTATCTATTCTTTCAAGTGAAGCTTTTGCACTTGATCCAATTTGGATTACTCTAACAACAGCTATCATAGGCCAAATTAAAGTAAAGAAATAGAATATATACTCAAAAAGTATTCCGAAAGTGAATGGATTAGCAGTTCCTGCAGTTGAACTTATTAGGAACCCACCATAAGCTAAAATGATAATAGTTATTGTCGTGATTAAAAAACGCATCATTATCTCAACTATAGCTACTAACTTAATAAAGTGATAAGTTTTATCTCTATTTTCTTTATTAGCTTTCAAGAACTCTAATTTTTCAATAGGTTCTTTAACGAATGCTTTAATTACTTGAATACCACTCATATTCTCATTTACAAAATCACTCATTTTTTCAAAAGCAAATTGTCTTGCCTTGAATCGTTTACTTATTAATTTTGATAAATAACTTCCTAGCAAAGCCATAACTACTAATGGAATTACTGCCAATAGAGTCATAGTTACATTTATACTGAACATTTTATAGAATGAAAGTGACCCTAAGAATACTGCATCTACAATCATTATCATACCAAACCCAATTGATTGTCTAACTGCTTCTAAATCGTTAATAAAATGGGCCATTAATCCACCAATTTTACTTCTTCCATAAAAACCTTGATCCAACTTCTCACAATGTTCGTACATATCATTACGTATATCAAATTCAATTTTCCTACTTGCTCCAAGGATGAATAATCTCCAAGCAAATCTACCTACAACTATAATCGTTGCAAATATTAGTAGTTTAATTGATATATCAATTAATCCACTTCTAGTAATCGTTCCATCACTTAGTGAATCAATCGCAACACGCATTACTTCAGGAATCTCTAGTTGATACCAGTCTACTGCTACAAGTGCAATAAACCCTAGTACGAATAAGTGGAGATACTTCAAGTAATATTTATTTATTGTTTTCCCAAATATCATGTTAATCCTCCTTGTTCATTTGATCAAATAAATTTACTAATTGAATCAAATTATCTTCATCTAATTTGTTCATCACTTTCTCAGTGATTCTTTTACTTTCAAGCTCATTTGTAGAAGCTAGAACGGTTCCCATTTCAGTTAGTTCTATATAGGACACTCTTCTATCCGTTTCATCTATTCTCTTTGTTACTAGCCCCAACTTTGAAAACTTATTCAAAATTTCTGTTACTGTCGGTTTACTTAAATTGGTTAATTCAGCAAACTTTGATGCAGTAACCATATCAGACTTGTGTATTTTTTTTAGATAATAGAATTGTTTTGATGTTAATTTATCAAATCCAATTTCCTTATATAGTTCTTTACAGCTATCAAAATATAGTTTTAAAAAACTATTTATCGCTAACCTTAGTACTTCTTTATCCATAAAAATACCTCCTTAATATATTAGTTAGTTCGTCTTTACCTAACTATTATATACCTAAATTAGTTTGAACACAATGCAAATAAAAAAAAGATGACTAAGTCACCTTATAGTATTAAACCCATATAGTAATTATCTACATATTTCCCATCTAATAACATACTTCTTTTGTTAATACCCTCATGTAAAAAGCCGCATTTCTCATAAAGTTTTACGGCACTTGGATTATCCGTTCTAACCTCAAGATTAATCTTTGTGATAAGGTTCTTTTTAGCATACTCAATTTGTCCAAGCATTAGTTTATATCCTATTCCCTGACCCCAGTGTGATTTAGACACTGATATCCCTAGTGAAGCCATGTGACCAATGCGTTTTCTTCCTTCTCTTCCCTGCATACCACAAAGTCCGACAACTTGATCACCATCAAATGCAACAAGTATGTTTCCTAGTCTAGAATCAAGTTGAGATTTAATATAATTCTCTTCTTGCTCTACAGTTAAGCTAAATTCCTCAGGATTCATCATGAGGTTTTGAGTTTCTCCTGCAACTTTTTTAACATAAGCAATTATATTTTCTGACATATCGATTGTTGCTGTTAAAATTCTCATAGTATCACTCCTTGTTTAAATAATGTATGTATCTATCTTTATTAGATTAGAAATCTTTAATATAAGATACACTATCTACGTCATTAAAGTCAATAGCACTAAAAAAAATCCAAAAGAAAATCTTCGGGATTTGTTTTAATTTATACGTGTAATATTATTATTCTTAATCAATAATTAACTTAACCAAGAAACTCCATATCCACCTTTACCAAGATGAACAGCTACTACTGGTGTTATTTCATTTGAAATAACAATTCTTGCTTTATTGAATTTCTCTACTAATCTTCTTTTAATTTCAAGCGCTGTCTCCATACACATAATATGTCCAATTCTTATATGTAATTTTTCAATGTCTTCAATTGATTCATTTATCTTATCAATCATATAAGTAATAACTCTTGTTTGAGTTCTTACCTTATCAATCAAATCAATTGTTCCTTCATCATTAACTGTAAGGATTGGTTTGATTTTCATCAAAGTTCCAATGAACCTTTGAGTCTTATTCATTCTTCCACCTCTAACAAGTGTTCCTAAATCATTAATTGATAATAAAACAGTAGATTTCTTTACTAATCTATCAAGTTCCACCTTAATGATTTCTACATCCTCATTTGCAAGAATCATATCTCTTACTTCAGCAATTAATAACTCTCCACCTTGTGCACTAGTCATAGAGTCCACTAACACAACTTTTACATCAACAAGTTCACTTGCCAATACAGCAGATTGATATGAACCACTCAGTGCTTTTGAAACTACCATTACTAGAATCTCAGTTGCACCTTTAGCAATCAAATTTTCAAACGCAACTTTGTATGCTTCAGGACTTGGTTGTGATGTTGTGACTTTTTTACCGGCATAAGCCGCTTCAATTACCTTTTCAAGTTGAATATCATCTCCATCAATGTATGAAGCACCATCAATAACAATATTCATTCTAGCTACTTCAAAATTCATTCCTTCTTTAACTTCGTCAATTAAATCAAATGCACTATCTAGTACTACTCCAACTTTTCTCATCTTGTTCACTCCTATATTCATCTTTAATAATCGAATAATCGATTCTGTCAACAAGTTCCCCAGTCGATAATCGGTCTTCTTCTTAGTATTCCTTCTTCTATAAATCATAAATCTTCTATAACTCTAATACTAGCTTTATTAAATGGATAATTACTTACACTGGTTTTGCCCATTTGTAACTCCACAAACAAATAGTCATTTTTCTGTCTCAGTGATATATCCTTGATTCCAACATTTCATATTAAGTTCAATTCCAAGATTCTTTATATAATTATAATTTAAGTTATTTACTTAAAAAGCTCTTATAACTCTCAATCACAATTCAAAACTTCATTTTTAGTCCTTAGTCAGTAATATTAATGAATACTCCAGATGTCAACTTATCCAGTTCAAAGTCATCTGATTCATAATCATTCTTAGATAAAATCCAAGTATTTCTTTCTTGATAAATTACATCAGTGAATAATGGGAACTTTTCAACTTTATGACAATGTTCTTTATAAACATCATTAAATTTGAAAGTTAGCTCAAAATGCAAATTACTGTCAGCATTTGTTCCAAAGTTTCCGATAATGAAATCTGTATCATCATTTACAACCGATTCAAGGATATCCCAAGCTCTGTCTTCATCGTTTGGTAGATTAACTTGAATGTAAGTTTTACCTTCAATAAGGTACTGATTGTAATAGTCCTTTTCTTTGACACCATAATCGCCAGAAAAGTATAATTTATGTGCCCTAATAGTATTATATAGTTCATTCTCTAAATATTGAATAAACAAACCATCGAAAGTGTTTACTTTCATGATGTTTTCTATCTCTTTTTGTGTAATTTCCTTGCTTAATGTTAATGTTCCAAATATCATATTCATCACTCCTTAAATAATATTATCATAAAATAAATAGAAAAGGCTTATAAATAAGCCTTAATCTCCAAAAGTAATTCCTATCGCTCTACATGCTTGAACTAAGAACCCATTTTTATCTACTAATTTTGATCCACCTTTTGATGTTTCACCAGTTAAGCCAGATCCTACTACTTCGTCCAGAGAAATCGCTCCGAACTCACCATTTTTATAATTTACCATGAAAGAGTGTTTCCCTCCCATTAATAAATCAACAGCTTTAACTCCAAACTGTATTCCGAGTGATCTATCAAACTGA
The DNA here is from genome assembly GCA_964589075.1 of uncultured Candidatus Izemoplasmatales bacterium. GTDB lineage: Bacteria > Bacillota_I > Bacilli_A > MAG-NZ > MAG-NZ > CAZPQU01. The sequence continues at coordinate 45,242 of CAZPQU010000005.1, forward strand.
GATGTAATTCCACCTCTTTGAATGTATGCTAAGTTTGTATTCCTTACTTCATGATTTGGTATTAATTTTTGTAGTTGTTCAGTAACAACAGCTCCCAGACCACCAAGTCGTACCGAATCAGCACTATCAGCTATTATTTCTCTAACGTGTTGTCCACCTGTTTTACTTACAGCACCTTCACTTACTACAATGATGCTGAAATGTTTTCCTCGAGCATCTCTATTTTTAATTGCTTCAACAATTTTAGCATTGTCGTATGGTATCTCTGGAATCAATATTACATCTGCTGATCCAGCAAGTCCACCTTCAATAGCTAACCAACCTGCATGTCTACCCATAACTTCTACAACCATTACTCTGTCATGCGAGTAAGCTGTGGTATGAATCTTGTCCAAAGCATCAGTTATAGCCTCTAGTGAAGTATTATAACCAAATGTGACATCAGTTGCTGGTAAATCATTATCAATAGTCTTAGGTATTCCGACTATTGGAATTCCTAATCTACCAAAATCTCTTGCGCTTGTTAATGTTCCATCTCCACCCAATACAACGAGAGCATCTACTCCGCCTTTTTTTAGATTTTCAACAGCTACATGCGATACATCTTCAAAAACGATGTTTCCATCTTTATCAAAAGTTTTATAATTAAATAAGTTATCCTTATTTGAAGTTTTTAAAATTGTTCCACCTTGATGCATAATTCCTGAAACTGATTCTAGAGTCAAGTTAATGAAATCATTATTATATAATCCACTATATCCTCTAATGTATCCGACTACTTCTACTCCATATTTAGTAATTGCTGTCTTCGTCACAGCACTAATAACAGCGTTTAAACCTGAACAGTCTCCACCACCGGTTAATATTCCAATCCTTTTAATCATATTGTCACCTCTTTTTTATTCTACCATAATAGCCAATTAACTACTCAAATTACTCTCACTCTTGCATAAAATTTATAATTATATATAATATATATTGGTGATAAAAATGAGTATATTAAATGTAGAGAACTTAACGCACGGATTTGGTGGTAGAGAATTGCTTGAAGATGTGTCCTTTAGACTATTAAAGGGTGAGAAAATAGGACTTATTGGCCCAAACGGCGAAGGTAAGTCCACTTTCATGAACATTGTGACAAAAAGACTACTTCCCGATGAAGGAAAAATTACTTGGTCTAAAAGAGTTAGAGTTGGATATCTTGACCAAAAAACAGAGATAAATGACGAAACGATCTATGATTTATTAAGAACTGCTTTTACTTATTTAGTTGATACACAATCAGAAATTGAGCAAGCATATATTGAGATGGGTTCAGCTGACGCTGATATTGATAAACTTTTAGAAATAGTCGGAGAACTTCAAGACATAATTGACTCGTCAGATTATTATTTGATCGACTCAAAAATAGATCAAATTGCATTTGGTTTAGGAATTCAGTCCCTTGGACTTAAGACTAAAGTGTCAGAATTGTCTGGTGGACAAAGAACAAAGGTATTGTTAGCGAAACTATTACTAGAAAAACCTGACATTCTTCTTCTAGATGAACCGACTAACTATTTAGATGAAGAACATATAAACTGGTTGAGGACTTATTTAAATAACTATGAGAACGCATTTATAATAATTTCTCATGATTTAGAGTTTTTAGATGAAGTAATCAACATCATTTATCATGTAGATGAACTACAACTTCATAGATATGTTGGAAACTACTCACACTTTGAACAAGCATACGCAACAAAACAAAAACAAAAGTTGTCTGCTTTCAAGAAGCAACAACAAGAGATTAATAAACTAAAAGACTTTGTAGCTAGAAATAAAGCGAATGTAGCTACTAGAAATATGGCAATGTCTAGACAAAAGAAATTAGATAAAATGGACGTTTTAACTTTAAGTAAGGAAAAACCAAAACCTGAATTTCACTTTAAGACTGCTAGAACTCCATCAAGAGTAATATTTGATATTTTGGACCTAGTAATTGGTTATGATAAACCATTATCAAACCCTTTAAGTATGCAATTTGAAAAAGGCGATAAAGTGGCTATTATTGGTGCCAATGGTATCGGTAAAACTACACTTCTTAAAAGTTTAATCGGTCAACTAAAACCAATATCAGGAACTGTTAATAATGGTGAATTTATTGAAATTGGTTACTTTGAGCAAGAACAATCAGATTACAAGAACAAATCATGTATAGATTATTTCTGGGATGAATATCCCGGATATTCACAATCCGAAGTAAGAGGAGCACTTTCTAAATGTGGGCTTACAGCTGATCATTTAGAAAACAAGGTTCATGTTTTAAGTGGTGGTGAACAATCGAAAGTTAGAATCGCAATAGTTAGTAATACTGAAGCTAATGTTCTAGTTCTAGATGAACCAACTAACCATTTAGATCAAGATGCAAAGAACGATCTTAAAAGAGCTATCATAGACTTCCCTGGGTCAGTTCTATTGATTTCACATGATCCATTGTTCTATGAAGATATAGTAAATAAAATTTGGGATTTAGAGTCTCTATAAAAACAAAAACACTTTTTAAAAGTGTTTTTTTGTATAAAAAAACCTAGATATTCTCTAGGTTTTTATAATTATCTTAGTTTATGACTAAATAATCCACTTCTTAGTTTTGGTTCAAACCAAGTAGATTTTGCAGGCATTGTTTCACCAGTATCTGCAACGTCCATAATATCAGACATTTTAACTGGGAATAATGCTACAGCTACTTTGAATTTATTAGAATCAACTAGTTTTTCTAGTTCAACTAGTCCTCTAATACCTCCAACAAAGTGAATTCTGTTAGATTTACGTGGATCTTCAATACCAAGTACTGGAGCCAAAAGATTATTTTGAACAATCGCAGCATCTAAAGATTTAACAGGATGTTTTGCATCGTACGTTCCATCAATAGCGCTTAGTTTATACCATGATCCTCCAACATACATACCATAAGTATGTTTGCTTTCTGGATGGTATCTATCGTCTTTTTTCTCAACTGTAAATGATTTTTCAACTTCAGCAATAAATTCTTCTTCAGTTCTTCCATTTAAATCTTCCACAACACGGTTATAATCCATGATATATAAATGACTCTCAGGGAAGATAACACTCATAAAGAAGTTAAATTCTTCTTCTCCAGTGTATGCAGGGTTTTGTTCTCTTCTTTTTAATCCTACTTTTGAGCTCGATGCACTTCTGTGATGTCCATCAGCTATGTATAAGAATTCAACATCAGCAAACAATGCAGTAATACTTTTACAATCTTCTTCGTTGTTAATTACCCAAACAATATGTGATACTCCATCTTCAGATACGAAATCATATTCTGGAGTCTCTTTAGTATATTCATCAAGAATTGACTGTAATTCAACATTATCTCTATAAGTTAAGAAGATAGGAGCAGTATTTGCATCACAGAAATCGAAGTTATTGATTCTATCTACTTCTTTTTTAGGTAATGTAAATTCATGCTTCTTAATATTATTTTTTAAATATTCATCAATTGAAGTACACCCAACAAAACCAGTTTGAGCTCTACCATCCATAATTTGGCGGTAAATATAAAACTTAGGCTTTTCATCTTGGATTAATACTCCACTATCTTGCATGTTGTCAAAATTTTGTCTAGCTGTTTTGTAAACTTGATCATCATATTGACTAACTTCCAAAGGAAGGTCTATTTCACTTCTTACAACATGTAAGAAACTTAATGGATTTCCTTTAGCCATTTGAATGGCTTCTTCTCTATTCATAACATCATATGGTAATGATGCTACTTTATCTGCAACGTCCTTGTTAGGACGAACAGCTCTAAACGGTCTAACTATTGCCATAATACCCTCCTATAATAAAACTTCTTTACAAATTTGGATAGTAACTTCACCAATTCTATCTTGTGCTTCAGCTGTTGCAGCACCGATATGTGGTGTTAATGAAATTTTTGGATGAGTATAGATAGCTTTATTTCTAGTAGGTTCTTCTTCGAATACGTCTAAAGCAGCAGCTGCTACTTTACCAGAATCTAATGCTTTAAGTAATGCTGCTTCAGAAACAACTTTACCACGTGCCGTATCTACTAAATAAACTCCATCTTTCATCTTAGCGAATTCTGCATCACCAAGTACAACTCCTACACTAGGAATAAATGGTATATGTAAACTGATGTAATCTGATTTAGCTAATACTTCATCAAATTCTACAAATTTACATTCAGGCAGTGCATCACTAGCACCCATGATATCTGTATAAATTACACTCATTCCAAGAGCCATTGCTTTTGTAGCAACTGCTTGAGAAATTCTACCAAAACCGATTAACCCTAAAGTTTTACCAGCTATTTCAGTACCCTTGTAAGCTTTCTTGTTCCATTCACCATTTCTCATTGTTACATTAGAAATGTAGATGTGTCTAGCTAAACTGAACATATGACCAATTGCTAACTCAGCAACAGCTGCACTTGATGCAGTTGGCGTGTTTCTAACAATAAACCCTTTGCTTTCAGCATATTTAACATCAATATTATCTAAACCAACACCAGCACGGATCATTAATTTTAATTTTCCACCAATAGCAACGTCGATTAATGATTCTCTTATTTGTGTAGCTGAACGTATAATAATACATTCAACTTCTTGAATTCTTTTATTTAAAGCTTCACCTTCATACTTATCAGTATCAACTGTGAACCCTAACGCTTCTAATTCTAGTTTCGCTCCAGAAGCAATTCCATCATTTGCTAATATAATCATATTATAATCCCCAAATGTCTTCAATTTCACTCAATAATGCTAACAAATCTTCAGTTTTTCTATCAGCCATATGAGCAATTCTGAATACTTTTTCTTTAGTTTTACCATAACCATTACTGATCATGAATCCGCGATTACCTAATTCCTTATTTAAATCAGCTACTGATTTTCCACCAGTATTTACGATACAAGTCACTGTTTGAGATAGATAATCTTCATTTGCATATAATGCGAAATGTTTTCTAGCCCATGCATGAACAATTGAAGCTTGTTCAGAATGACGATCGAATCTATTTTGTAATCCTTCAACATTCATTATTCTATCTAATTGGAAATCTAATCCCCACATATGTGGTGTTGTTGGAGTAGACGGATATTGGTAAGATGCAGCAGCTTTCTTATAAACACTTACTAAATCTAAGTACCAACCTCTATTTTCAACTGTTTGAGCTCTTTCGAACGCAGCAACAGAAACACTTGCAACAGCTAACCCTGGAGGTAATCCTAATGCTTTTTGAGTTGAAGTTAAACAAATATCAATATTTGATTTATCAACTTCTACTTTAGCTCCAGCTAAACCTGAAACTGCATCTACTAAGTATAATACACCCGGATACTTAGCTACTATTTGACCAATTTCGTAAACTGGATTCATTAATCCACTTGAAGTTTCATTTTGTGTAACCGTAACAACATCATACTTACCAGTTTTTAATGCTTCTTCAACCATTTCTGGTGTTGTTGGTTCACCTTCTTCAGATTTAATGTGATCAGCAGGAATATTGTTAACTTCTGCCATTTTAAACCATCTATCACCAAATGCCCCTACACTAAACACTGCTGCACGTTTTTTAGTACAACTACGAATAGCCATTTCCATGATTCCACTTCCTGATGAAGTAGATAAAATGATTTGGTTTTTAGTAAACATTAACTTTTGTAAATTATCACTAATTCTTTTTTGTAAGTCAGTAGTTTCCTGTACTCTATGCGAGATTTGTTCATGTGAGAACGCAGCTAACACCTCAGGTAAAACGTCTACTGGACCTGGTATAAATAACTTCTTATACATACTTATATCCTCCTAATTTTTAATTATTTTCACTTGCCTAAATTATAGCATTCATTATCTTTTAAACAAAGAACTTTTAAACAATATTTATTACTTTCCTTAACAATGACTATCTCAATAAAAATACGCATGATTTCAAGAAATAAAAAATAGGGAAAACCCTATGTTTTACGTACATTTCTAAAATTGTAATAACCGGCAATTATAATCAATAATCCCCCAGCTAAAGAGTAAATATCTGGAGCTTCACTTAAAACGAAAAAAGTGAAAACAAGCGCAAATATTATACTAGAATAATTATATATTGATAACTTAGAAGCTTCTGCATATTTATAAGCCTTTGTCATCATAACTTGACCAATAGTAGCACTTGTTCCCATTAGTAACAAAAGACCAGCATCAGTCCATGTAGGAATAGTGAATCCAGTTGTAATCATTACTATGAACGAAACTATTGATGTAAACAGTGAGAAATAGAATACTACAACAAATGGTTTCACAGTTCCACTTAAACTTCTTAAAGTAGTATAAGCAGCTCCAGCAAACATTGCTGATAACACAGCTATGAATGCAGGCAGTATACTTAAATCAAATGTTGGTTTAATAACAAACAATGCACCTATGAAGGCTATTAATATACTAACCAATTGATACTTCTTCAGTTTTTCTCCTAAGAATAAAACTGAGAACAACATTACAAAGAATACATTTAATTTATTTAACATTGTAGCATCACTCAAGATCATATTCTCTATCGCAAAGTAATAAGTAATAAGTCCAAGTAACCCTAAAACTGATCTTAGTAGTAGCACCTTACCTTGTTTGATTTTAAGTTTATAATCATAACTCTTTAGTAAAGGCATAATTATTAATACACCAAGAATATTTCTGATAAATATTTTCTCATATAGTGGATAATCAAGCATTTTAACGAATAATGCATTAATACTTAAGAAAAAAGCACTAAGAAGCATTAATGTAACACCTTTATAATAACTATTCATCTTTGTCTTCAGGTTCTTCTACAATAATAACAACTTTATCTATAATAATTTCACTAACCTTTATACCGTCAACTGCAGCTGAAACAATACCACCAGCATATCCACAACCTTCTCCAACTGGATACAGGTTTTTAATATTACTTTCTAACGTATATTTATCTCTTAATATTCTAACAGGCGATGAACTTCTTGATTCAACTCCAGTTAACACTGCTTCTCCTGAGAATCCTTTTAGTCTGTTGTTAAATTTACCAAATGACTCTATTAGAGCATTATTGATTTCATCACTAAATACTTCTCTTAAATTAGCTAATTTATATCCAATAGGATAACTTGGGATAATATTACCTAACTCATAACTCTCATCATCAATGAAACCTTTTAAAGTTTGTACCGGTGCTGAGTAGTCACTACCACCTAGCTTAAATGCTAAAGCTTCGATTTTTTCTTGGAATTCTACTCCAGAGAATACATCACTACCATAATCCGCACTAGACACTGATACTAGAATTGCACTATTTGCGTTTGTAAGAGCTCTTGAATGATTACTCATTCCATTAACAACTATAGTATCCTTTGTACTTTGTGATGGAATAACGATCCCACCAGGACACATACAGAATGTGTAAACTCCTCTACCACCTGATTGATTTACTAATTTATATTCAGCACTACCAAGTCTTGGATTATTAAATTCTTTACCATACTGACTTTTATTGATTTCAACTTGTGGATGTTCAATTCTAAATCCAACAGCAAAGTCTTTTTGTGCCATTGATACACCTTGATCATATAGTTTTCTAAAAGTATCTCTACTACTATGACCAATTGCTAGGATTATATGATCGAAATACAGTTCTTCATCAGTAACAAGTCCAACTGCCACATCGTCTTTGATAATAAGTTCTTTAACATTAGTATTAAAGTTAATCTTACCACCCAAATTGGTATATTTTTTTCTGATGTTTTTAACAACACCTCTTAAAATATCAGTTCCTACATGTGGATTATTAACAAATAAGATGTCATCAGGAGCTCCCGCTTCTACAAGTTCGTTAAATAATTTAATATTTCTAACGTTTTTGCTTCTTGATGTAAGTTTTCCATCAGAAAACGTTCCTGCTCCACCTTCTCCAAACTGAACATTACTATTTACATTCAATTCCTTTGTGTCAAAGAATTTATCAACTGATAAAACTCTTTCATCAACTGTTTCTCCTCTTTCGAACACAGTTACATCAACACCACTCTCAGCCAAACAAAGACTAGCTAACATTCCAGCAGGACCGTAACCAATAACAGCTACTTTCTCTAAAGTGTTACATTTTATAACTCCATATGCAGGTTCTTCAAATACTGTTACATTCTTTATTTTAAGTTGCATAAGTTTTTTCTCATGTGGTAATGCTAATACGACATTATATACAAAAAGAATATTATCTTTTTTTCTCGCATCTAAACTTCTTTTGACTATTTTGAACGAAAAATCATCTTTTAAACGTAGATGTTTTTTAATTGCTAGTTCAAGTGCCTCTTCTTTCGCGTTTATACTTATTTTAATACCTGATATTTGTATCATTTTGCTCACCTCAACAAAAGACTATCACACTATAGTATTTATAACAAAAGAAATAAATAAATATGTTTAGTTGTTGACAATAGATATGGATTATTATATTATTAATTGCAATAATAAATACTCATTAAGAGTTGCCGAGGTCACTAGCTTTTGACGCAACAGCAACCTATTTAATTAGGTGCTACTAGTAGGGGGAAACACCCTATCAATGAGAAAAGGTCATACTTTTTCTCTCGAGAAAGTATTTTTTATTTGTAAAAATATTGGAGGAAGACATATGGAAAAATTATTATTTACAAGTGAGTCAGTTACTGAAGGTCACCCAGACAAAGTAAGTGACCAAATCTCAGACGCAATTCTGGATGCAATATTTGCAAAAGACCCACACGCAAGAGTTGCATGCGAAACAATGGTTACTACAGGATTAGTACTAGTAACAGGAGAAATTACAACAACTGCTTACGTACCTATTCAAGAAATTGTAAGAAAAACTTTAACAGATATTGGCTATGTAAGAGGAAAATTCGGATTTGATGCTGACAATGTATCAGTTTTAGTTTCACTTGATTCACAAAGCCCTGACATTGCTCAAGGTGTTAATGAAAACGAAGGTGAATACTTAGAACAAGGTGCTGGAGACCAAGGATTAATGTTTGGTTATGCAACAGATGAAACACCTGAATTTATGCCTATAACAATCGTTCTTGCACATAAGTTAGCTAAAAAGTTAGCTGAAGTTAGAAAAAATAAAACAATTCCTTATCTAAGACCTGATGGAAAAACTCAGGTAACTATGGAATTCGATTCAAATGGAGTACCATTCAGAGCTGATGCAATTGTAGTAAGTTCTCAGCATTCTGAAAAGGTAGGACATAATGAAATATATAAAGATATTTTAAAACATGTTATTAAAACTGTTATACCCGCAAAATATATTGATAAAGATACAAAAATCTTTATTAATCCAACTGGTAAATTCGTTATTGGTGGACCTAAAGGTGATGCAGGGTTAACTGGTAGAAAGATAATCGTAGATACTTATGGTGGAGTTGCACGTCACGGTGGTGGAGCCTTCAGTGGTAAAGATCCTTCTAAAGTTGATAGATCAGCTGCTTATGCTGCTAGATATGTTGCGATAAACTGTGTAGCTGCAGGATTAGCATCTAGATTAGAAGTTCAATTATCATACGCAATTGGAGTAGCTGAACCGACTTCTGTTTCAGTTGAAGCATTCGGAACTAATAAAGTAGATATTCAAACACTTATTACTGCGATTAGAAAAACATTTGATCTTCGTCCTAAAGCTATTATTCAGGATTTAGATTTACTAAGACCTATTTACTTACAAACTGCTACATATGGTCACTTTGGTAGACTTGATTTAGATCTTCCGTGGGAAAAACTAGATAAAGTAGAACAACTTAAAAAATACCTATAAAAAAGGGACAAATTGTCCTTTTTTTTTATATTTGTTTAGTTCTTATATCAGATACATTAGCGTACTTTGAATATAACTCTGAAGCTATGGAAATATCCTTATCCATTGAGTCACTTCCACTAAATGAGATAATTAACAGTAAGATATTAGTTGTAGTATTCCTGATCATTGTTCTTTCGGTGTCTGAAGTGGCTGATCCAAACGGACCGACTGAATCTTCATAAAGGGGAATTTTAGTGATATTTAGTTTCCCTCTACCAATACCGTGAAAATCATCAGTGTCTTTACCTAACCGAATATGAATATCTCCTTCAATTTTATCGGAATCAAGTACGGCTATCGATTTTTGTGTTCTTATACTTAATATATTTCCGAGATCAACTGCATTATTTATTCTGTAAAGTCTATTCCCTTTTGATAACCTTCTAAAAAGAGACTCAACAGCTAGTCTATACCTTGATGGGTCTTTACCAAATGCTTTATAAGCATTTCTTGCATCAAGAACAGTTGGTATTTTTATAACGTCCTCTATATTATACAAATCATTAAGTTCTTCTTCTGTATTAGAAATTAAATCATCAAGTGAAGAGTCACTTTTGATTTCTATTGTAAACTCTAACACTCCAACTCTGAAGTTAGGACACTTTTCCAGAATCTCATTATCAATTGTTATCATAATCATCACCCCAAAAGCTTTTAAGCTCTATTTCTATAAATTTCTCATTATTCAATATGTTAAAATGCTGCCATTCCTTAGGGAAAAGGTATTGATACCTTCTAGAAGAGAAACGGTCATCAATTAATACTGCTATCCCTCTATCTGTTTCAGTTCTAATTACTCTACCCACAGCTTGAATAACTTTATTTATCCCTGGATATGTATAAGCGTAATCAAATCCTTTATGGAACTTTTCTTCAAAATATTCTTTTAGTAAATTGTTTTCCTTAGAAATCATCGGTAATCCAACACCAATAATTATAACACCAGCGAGCATATCTCCTACATAATCAATTCCTTCTGAGAATATTCCTCCCATAACGAAGAATGCTATTACATTATCACTTGTTTTAAACTTATCAATGTATTCAGCTCTAACTGAATAAGACATATCTCTAGTTTGAGCCAACACTTCTATAGTCATTCTACTCTTCACATCCTCTAAGTACTTATAAGAGGGAAAGAACACAATATAATTACCCTTTTTCTTAGTTGAGGCCATAATAATATTAACAACATCATCAAGAGTGTTTTGTCTGTCTCTATATCTAGTTGATACAGAGTCAACTACTATAATATCCAGATTCTCTTGTTTAAAGGGCGATGCAATGATCATATGTTCTCCTTCACCTTCACTAAGAAGAGTCTGGTAATAATCAAGTGGAAACATTGTTGCGCTAAACAATGTAACTCCACTACAGAAGTTCATTGTTTGATGTAAAAACTTACTAGCATCTAGACAACTTAAAGATATTTTCTTGTTTGTGTATATTGTTCTATATGAATCATTATAATATTCAATTATTCTAGAAAAATCATTAAGAGTAAAATAGTTTTCTATTATGATTTTACTATTAGGTAAATCAGGGTTTTCAATAATGTACTTGTTTAGTTTAGTGAATAACTTATAGAAATCTGATAATAGATTGTCATCTAATACCTTAACAATTTGGTCATCAACGAAGTGACCCAGTAAATTGTTAATTAACTTCGAGAACTTCTTCGTATTATGTGTTAATTCCTTTTTCAAAGTTATAAGATCTTCGGTTAAGAGTTCTGCTGAGTACATTGATTTTCCTCTATTAACAAGGTTATGAGCCTCGTCTACAAGTAACCTAATATTATAATTGGGAATATCGAAATATCTTTTTAGATGTGTCTTAGGACAAAAGGCGTAATTATAATCACAAATAACAACATTCATACTATAAGAAAGCATTAAGCTAAACTCAAATGGACATATTTGATGCTTCATTGCATATTCTTCTACAATCTCTTTCGTGAATACATCATTATTAAAGAAAGCGTCAGTTACAGCATTCCTTAATCTATTAAAGAATCCTTTAGCATACTTACATACTTCAGGATCACAATCTCTTTCGGTTAGGAAACAGATAGTGTCCTTACTTGTTATCTCAATTGATTTACATTTAAGATTTTGTTCATTTAGTAACTTAACAGTATCTAATGCCATTTTCTTTAACGAGTTCTTAGCTGTTAAATACATTATTTTGTCATTCTCTTTATATGTTTTAAGAGTCGAGAACAAAGTTGCGATGGTTTTTCCAGTACCAGTTGGCGCAATTGCATACAAGATGTCTTCTTTATTCATTGTTTGGTAAACAGCACCCATCAATTTCCTTTGATTGCTTCTGAAGTCATATGGGAATTTTAGATCTTTAATTCCTTTAAGAAAATATTCTTCCTGGTCAAGCAGTGAAACATGCCAATCAAGATATTTTTCAATAGATTTATTAAAATACTTCTCTAACTGAGATAAATTATATTTCTTCTTTAACACTTTCTTCTCATATGAAGGAATATGAATATAAGTTAGATAAACAGTAATCTGTTTAATGTTCTTCTCCATCATATAGAAATATGCATAAAATTTCGCTTGAGCTATGTGCTGTGGTCTTGATTCAACAGTAAGACTCGCTAAATCTGAAGTTGTAGATTTAATTTCCTCAATTACTTTTCCGTCTTGAAGTAAGCCGTCAACTCTGCCTTGTAGTTCAACCTCATGGTTTAAATATGTAAAAGCATACTTCACAGTGACCTCTTTTAAGTCGCTCTCAGTATACTTGTTTTGTAAAAACTGGTGAGCCTTTGTTCCTTCTAACATGTCATTGTTTTGACTAAACTCAGAAGTAAGATCTCCACCTGAATATAAAAATTCTACAACTTTTCTTACACTTGCTTTGATTTTCATATTAACCTCAATAAATTATAGCAAAAAAAAAAGACAATTGTCTTCTTTTATTGCATTTGCTTTTTAACATTTAACAAACCAGGGATGATTGCTAATGCTACAAGTAAACTAGCAAATACTTTGAACGAATCTCCACCAAGTGAAGTTAATGCTGATGGTACACCGAACCCCATTATAAATGCATTGAAAACAAAATATCCAGAGATAGATATAAGCGCTCCAACAACCATCGCTATAACGTTTCTTAACGGATTACGACCACCATTAGCTATTAGACCAACACTATAACCTACTAGTCCAACAATAATAAAAGTTGCAGGTGCCCATAAGAGCCATTGACTTAAAACATCAAACAACGCCATTCCAAATGCCCCAGCAATTGCACCGTATTTTGGTCCATACACAATTGCGATTGGGAATAATGCGACATATCCTAAATGTACTAGTCCCCCAGTAGGACTGATTGGTAAATTGATATATGTAAGTGACGTTACAATAGCTATAAATAGCCCTGCCATTACATAATCTTTAGTATTCAAATTTTTCATAAGTTCCTCCAATATGTTTATCCATTTGTAGTATAATGGAAATGTGTATATATATAAATATACAAATCAACATATTTCGAGGTATACAGATGATTATATTAAATAAAAACAATAAGACCCCGCTTTATCTCCAGTTATATGAATATATAAAGGATGATATATTAGCAGGAACACTCACATACGGTACAAAACTTGGTTCAATAAGAGAATCAGCTCTTAAACTACAAGTTAGTGTTAAAACTGTTCAAAACGCCTATGACCAACTACTAATTGAAGGTTATATTGAGAGTTTTGAGCGAAGTGGATTCTATATAAGTAAAATTGAGACTCCTCTAAAAAACACTTTAAAGGTAACTCCAGTAAAAATCATTGAACGTAATTACATTAATACTGGTATTCAGGGAAATAGTTTTGATCATTCGATTTGGAAGAAAACTATCAGTAAAGTGCTTAGTGATTCAGACTGTTTACTAAATCTAGCTAGAACAAATGGGGAAACAGTACTAAGAAAAGAGATTATTAAGTTTGCTAGAGATTCTAGAGGTGTTGAAGCACATTATAATCAAATAATAATAGGGTCAGGTACTCAAGAACTATTATCTAGATTACTTGAGCTTCTAAATAATCCAAGAGTAGCTTATGAGTCACCTGGTTATGAGAAAGCTGAGAGAATATTTAAGTATTACGCCACTCCAATCCCATTAGCAATATCAAATGATGGGATAAGCAGTTTTGATTTGGTTAAATCAAATGCTAATGTAACTTACTTGTCTCCTTCTCACCAGTATCCATTCGGTACAATTATGCCGATAACGAAAAGACTAAATATGATAGAGTGGGCAAATAGTACAGGGTCATATATTATCGAAGATGATTACAATAGTGTACTTAGATATTCAGGAAACCCTATCCCTTCAATGCAGGGGTTAGACAACTACGGAGTTGTTGTCTACTTTGGTTCTTTTTCAAATGTTCTATTTCCATCTATCAATATTAGTTATATGATTCTGCCTGAAACTTTACTAAAAAATCATGAGGAATCAAAATCAACTTATAACCAGACTGTTTCTGTTCTTGATCAGTTAACGCTGGCTGAGTTTATGAGAAATGGACTATTTGAAAGACATATTAGAAAGATTAAAAAGATATATTCTAAGAAAAGTGATATTATTCAGACTTGCATCAACAATATGGGGTTAACTAGTATTGAGACAAGCGCTGGAACACACATTGTTATTGAGGTTGATAAGGAACATATCAATCAAATAATTGAAAACGCTAAAAACATTGATATTTTGATTGAAAAGATAAGCGATAAGTATGTTTTACTGAAATATCGTGGTCTCAGTGACGATTTAATACCTAACTACATGAAGTTGATATTTAAAAGGGCCTAATAATGGCCCTTTATTTATAGAACTCTAAGTTTATTTTTAACTCTCTTGGAATCTTTAATCTATCATCTGTTTTATTAATTCTTTTTACAAATGTAGCCTTTAGTTCTTTTGGTAGTACTTTGTAAAAATTAATCATATTAGATAACAGAGTACATGTATTTAAACCATTTACCTCACAACTTGCATACCTCTTAAAGTCAAGCAGGAAGTTATGATGAAATACTGCATTTCTTAAATCCTTAACAGCTACTAATCTTCTAATAAATAAAGACTTATTATAATCAGTTTCTAAAACAATATCGATTTGATGTTCTTTTAAGTCTTCATACAACCCAATCAACTTACCAAATGTTGATTCCTCTAGTATTTCAAATAATGAATCACGACTCTGCAAATCATACTTATTAAGATCAAAATCTGCTTTCTCAAAGTTATTACTTAGTTGTGCTCTTAAGTAAACTTCAAACATTGTTATGTAATAATAGATGTTTCTTCTTAACCTAAGATCATACTTGTAGATATCAGCAATATCCTTGTCAGTTACTTTCCTTAAATATGGCGATATTATAATACAAGCTTTTTTTATTCTCTCAATACCTTTTAGTTTTAAGTACGTTTTGAACGTTTCAGGATCTTGAATATAAATCCTTTCCTCAAACCACTTATATTGTTTATCTATATTAGTCACAAAACCACCCCATTTGTTGTATAATTGTTGTAGAAATCTTGTAATTCATTTATGATTACATTATACCATATAGGAGGTACTATATTGATTACTGAAAAACTAATAAGAACAGCCTTAAATTCTTTAATTGACCCTTCAAACGGGAAGACTTTAGAAGCAAATAACGCAATTAGAATTGTTGAGTACAATGCAGAAACAAACAAAGTAAATTTAGTCATCGCTTTAGCTGATGATAGAACTCCAAAAAAAGATGAATTCCAATTCGAAATCATGAAAAAAATGAAAGTAGAAATGAAAATCGGAGGAGTAAAAATAGAATATACTCGTCTTGATACTAGAACTCAATCTGAGACATTTATTTTAGCACCTGAATCAAATGTTAAATTTTTAGCTGTTGCATCAGGTAAAGGTGGAGTAGGTAAATCTACTATTGCTGCTAACCTTGCGATCGCATTAACAAGACTTGGTAAAAAAGTAGGATTAATTGATGCTGATATATATGGATCAAGTATAAATCAAATAATGGAAATAGATGAATTACCTGTACAAATAGGTAATTTAATATCTCCAGTAGTTAAAGAAGGAATTGAAGTTATCACAACAGCAATGTTAATTGAAGGTAATAAACCTTTAATGTGGCGTGGACCAATGCTTCAAAAGTTACTTAAACACTTCTTAAATGACGTAGACTGGTCAAAAGAGCTTGAATATATCATAATCGATTTACCACCAGGTACTGGTGACGTAGCTATGGACATTCAAGCACTAATTCCTCAAACAAAACAATTACTAGTAACTACACCGCATCCTAGTGCTTCTCATGTAGCAGTTAGAGCGGGTATTATGGCTCAAAAGCTTAATCATCCAATTATTGGAGTGGTTGAGAATATGAGTTTCATCGAAATCGATGGTAAAAAACACAGAGTATTCGGTAAAGGTGGAGGAGCGAAAGTTGCTTACGAACTTGATACTGAATTATTAGCTACACTACCATTAACTCAACCAGAAAATGGTACATATCATTCTTTATACTTACAAGATGATTTATTAAGTAAAGAGTTTGATAAATTAGCTGAAGTTGTAATTGAATCGTTTTAACTAATACTCAATTAGAGTAGACTGAAATAATAATAAACAGGAACATAAATGTTCCTGTTTTTCTTTTCTAATAATGTTAGCTTCAACTAATTAGTTTCTTAGAAACATGACTAATCATGTTTTTCCTACTCAACTTCAAAGTATGCAAACAACTGAAATGTCCTTGTAGCATAATTAGAGGTTTCATACTCCCCATTTACAGTTTCTCTCACAATGGTAGTACCTATCCTATACTCTCCAGGTAGCAATCCAAGTGAGAAAGGATTTAGTTCATAGAAAACGCTTATGCCTGAATATTCTGGTAGAGTGTAGCCTATATCATAAAAAACCATTTCAATTCCATCATCTCTTCTTGCGATTCTCCAATCATCTCCCACAAATTTTTGCAGAGTGAAGTCTTGTCCATACGTATATTTATTATTTTCCTCATTTGTAATAGTCACTTCTATCTCAGTAGTTCCTTCCTCATACGAGTTTTCTTTAGTAATCATATAAACATCGTCAAGTTCAGGATATTCCGATCTAAATATAGGCCAACTTTCTTCAAGAATTATCTCAAATAAAGGAATTTTTGAATACTTAAACTCATTAATTGAAATTATATGTCTCTTGACAATGTTAAAGTCATAATAAATCTTATCATTATGTGTAATTCGGTATTCACCTGGAAACCCCAATATATCATATTTAATTCCTCTGTGAGTATATGTTTGCGTGTATGTAGCTACAGTGTATGGATTCCTCAATACTTCAACAACATATCTTTCACCTCTAAGTTCAAATATATTGATAACCTCATATGTTGGGACCTCAATTTTGATTTGACTTTCTCTTATCGGAATATCCAATATCTTAAAATAATCAAATGTTATTACCCCTTCATTGACAACATCAAATCCATAATATACGCTCTCTCCAATAAGAACTCTATACTCTAGACTAAGAGCATCAAGTTCATAAAAGTTTCCATTATCATTAAACAACATTAACTCTAATGTAAATTGCACCCCATTGGAATCAACTACTTTTTCTACGTATACATCTTGACCATCAATTCTAACCCATTGTATTCTTTCATAGATATAACCAGTAGGCGTTGTAATACCACTCGGCTCGGTAGGTTCATTAAGATTTGTAGGTTCGCTAATACAACCAGTTAATATAATAGATAACACAAGAAATAGATACCATCTCATTAAAATCACCTCAGTAATACTTTATCATAATAAAATGGTCAGAAAAGTAATAGTTTCCGAACTATTTGAAGTATAAATATCAATAACGATAATTTCTAGGTTTATATAGGCAGAATTACATGGAATCGAACCGCCAATCCAGTAGTCAAAGTCCTATGCTGATTTCAAAGAGCAATATGTAAGTTTATACTGTAGCAATCATGATCAATTTATTATCTAAGTTGATGCGTTTTGAATCACTACTTACCCCTATTATACTTATTAGGTGGAACAACCTGTGTAACCTAAAAAAAAATGAAATTGTTTTCATCTTTTTTTTCATATATATGTGAGAAATCAACTATTTTTGATTTTCCTTTTCTATGTCTTGTTTCTTTTGTTCTTTAATATCATTAATTGTAATTACGTTACAAATTGGATTCCACATAAATGTTCTCCTCTTTCTTTTCTTTATTTATTATAACACAAGTAAATAAGTTGTCTATATCTTTTTGCTTGTAATTGTAGCTTCAGCCTTTGATTTTTCTAATTTTTGTTTTCTTTTTATGTTTTTTAGTTCTATTTTTTCCTCTCGTTTTAAAAACTTTTCCTTTTCTTGTTGAACTTGTTTTTGCTTTTTCATCAACATTTCAGACCATCTTACATATAAGTTAATAACATTCTTATAATAATGTTTCGTAATAGGGCCATTATTGTAAGCACAAATAATAGGGTACAAGAGTATTGCAGTTGATATATATATCTGATGGAGAGATTGATAAGCTACATCTTCATCAGCTAACCCTACATTAAAATATGTAGAAAACCATTCCAGTCTATTTATTAATTTCCATTGAGAATCTTGATAATCAGTTTCCATTTCTTTCAACAAATCTAAACATTGGGCTTTTTCTTCCTTACTATCAATTTTTGCTAAATCCCAATCAAACATTTTGAACTTCTTTAATAACTCTATATCACTCTTATCATTTAGTTTCAAAAGACAGTACTGATCAACCAGAGCTGATTTACCTTTGTCAAACACATTATTAAAATTCAGCAGCTTAGCTTGCTCACTTACAGTAAAAAGTTTCTTTAATTCATCCATTCTAAAACTTCTATAATCCGTGTGTGGCAATCTGTTTATCAGTTTATAATAATCGATGGAGTTCATATATACGTTACTAACATAGCCAACATCAATCAATATATCAGCAAATTCTTTCATCATCTGAACTGTTCTTTCTTGTTTAACGACTATAAGTTGAGTTTTTCTATTATATTGTGCCTCTGATAATTGCATTACAGCTATCAAAATTCCGCCTGCAGTAATTATTGAAATAATTCCTGAAATAGTGTTCGTACTCTTTAGATATTTTGATGGATACTCAAGTGATTGCAAATAATTAAATACTAAAAACGAGACAATAATTATAATAATAAACAGTGCCAAACTCAAAACATTATTCAACAAATAAGCCTTTACCTTCTTCATAATAAGTTTCTCCTAGTCATATTTAGTGATTTATTATATCATATTTTGTTTACTAACTAAATGTACTTTCGTTAGCAATATCCAAAAAAAAACCTGAAAGAGGGATTCGAACATCTATGAACTCTAGCTTATACTTTTTTTAACGCATATTTCATAATACTTTTATCGTAACTGATCTGGCTATAAGCGAACTCATCCGTTAAATACAAGTTAATTGTAGAATCGTACTTAGTTACGGCTCTTTTAGAACATCCTATTATATCGGCTAGTTCATGCCTATTTAGATTCTCTTGTTTATGAACTAATTTGTCATAAACCGATAACAAGTTATTTGCGATCATATTAACCACATACCCTATTCTATGTATTCGGGTTGAACAACCTGTGTAACCAAAAAAAAATGTATATCCTTTTTGTATCTTTTTTTGCTCGATAGATCCCAAGTTTCAAGATAAAGATAATTACTTGTAATGCAATAATGTAATTTCATTTTCACCTCGAAATTTTCACTTCAAAGATGAATGGACCCCAGAGGATAATTATACAAAAAAAGACCATTATTAGGTCTTTATACTACCTAAGATAGTGTTTCATTACTAATAGTGTTTATTATTATGACGATTTGTACTAAAGACTCCCCCTCAAAAGCCTTTCAAAACAAATTCATCAAACTGACGAACTATCTCACTGTTGTCTTCATAATAGATTTCTTCAGTAATATAATGAGAAATACCACTCGAATTTTCGAATGACTCAAAAAGTAATTCTAATTCACATTCAGTGAATATATAACTAAATTCACCTTTAAAGTTTAATTGAGCTGAGATGAACTTAGCATAATAATTACCCATATAATCCTCTAATCTAAGTAGGTAGTAAAATCTATAAGATTTGTTATATGATACTTTTCCTGCGGACTCGGTACAATAATCATAAATAATCTTGTCGCCACCATTTCTAGTTGTCAATGTAATGAATCTGTTTTCTGAAAATTGCATATGCAATTGTGCATCTTTAATTGTAATATCTTCATTAAAGAACTCTTTATTTCTCAAATCAACTACTACACTTTTTATTACAGCTGCACTTATTATGTTGTTAGAAGATATGTTTTTTATTGACATATGATGCTCAACGGCAAGTTCCTGAAAATATGAGTCATGTATAATTTTAAGTCTCATATCATTTTTTTTGTATTTAATAAGCCAATATGATCCTGTATCAATTCCACCAACTTGTTGCTTATGAAGATTCTCTAATTTGTTAAGATTTATATTATCATATCTAAGATAAGGTTTTATAGACAATCTCAATCTTCTATCCCTAATCTTATTTCTATCTCGAACACTGTTGATGCTTATAACCACACCCGATAAAGTCAACGTCCCCCCAATCAAGCCTCCTAAAGCTGCACCATAGAACGACACAGCTCTTGTGTCTCCTTTTACTGGAAAGACATTCAACACGATAAATGCTATTATCCCTGAGACAATAACAAAACCAAAAAAATATTTAATAATTTTTTCTATCACAAAACCACCTCTGTATTAATTGTACATTAGATTCCGCTCAAATAAAAATTTTGCGCATGTGTTTACTAAATATTGATTATCTCGACTATATAGATGAAGTCTAAAGGTAAAAATACTGTAACACCTAAAAAAATCTATATTTGATAAAAGTAATTACCCTGAACAACTTTATTAACAATTGTGAAGAATCGTAGTGTAAAGAGTTCGTGGGATTTATTGATAAGGAAATGTATCCTTTATGGATTATGTTTCTTTTTTTTATGCTTTTAATGAGTAATATCTGTCTGATCCTCTTTGATTTATGAAAGATATTGGATCCATTGGTTCAAATGTTCCGAACAATTGTTTATTTATTTTTTGCATATTCAAGTCATTATTCTTTTTGTGTAAATTACCGATGTACAGATTCTTGATATCTATCTTGTTTCTGTTCATCATTCTGAGTTCTAATCTTTTCTTAAAGAATTTTGGTGTGTAACCTTTAGGCCTCGACGCAAACTGTGCAGCTATATTATGTGATATTTGTGCTTCCATTGGACATGATAATCCATGTCTGTATAACAACTGAATCTCTTTTTTATGTGAGTTCAAATAATTCAGTTTCTTTGTAAGAGTATCTTTTCTGTGAGGAACTCTATTTATTATAGCTTCAACTACAGCCTTTAGCTCGTTCTTTGTTCCGTTTAGAACATAATCAACAATGATTTTTTGGATGTCTTCATCAGTAGAAATATGCCGTACTGCTTGTTTGAAATGAAACTTGTCTAAATCTCTTATAACTTCGTTATCAGTAAATTTCATGTAAGTTGATATCTTCTTAATCCAACTAGCTCCATCTCCCATTACATATACTCTTTTTATCTTACTAACGTCATAAGCTTGGTTTATGTAGTCTAGAATTCTTGTCTTCAGTCCTTTGCCTACAACAGCTATAGAATGCTTGTTAACAAGCATATTCTGTCTGTGGTGTCTTTCTTTCATCCCCTCAAACACAACAACGTGCTTAACAAACAGATGTTTATCACTATTTTGGGTAGGTACAAACTTTTCGTCAGCCATTATATATAAAGTGTCTACATCCGGTAGCTGTTCAACTTTAGGAATAGGCAAGTTGGTTGAGTTAATAACATGTCTAACAAGTTGTCTAGAGATATTTGATTTCAACTTTGATGTTTTATTAATGAAATCACTGATGTGTCTTGCGGTAACAGCATCACTATTATCCGATGCATACTCCAGGATCATTCCTTTAACATCAGGATCATATAAATCATACCTAACAAGTCCCAAAGAACGATCAACGTAAGTAAAGATAGAACCAGTGTAGATGTGCTGGTAGACCGTTCTCATGAACCTGATGTTTCCGAATCTAGTTGTCAGGTTACGGTACTCATTCTTTTTTACGTGGTAACTTTGTTTCCTTAAATCCGACTCTCGGAAAGTAAAATCCATAGACTCAAGAAAAGAAACGATACTATATTTGATAACAAAATCAAACTCAAGCGTAAGAGAAGACATCATATCGATGTATCTAACATTGGGATAAAGTACATTCTTTTTGAAGTTGTCTAAAGCAGTTTCGACTAATTGGTTAATGAAGTTTTTATATTTTTGTGCTAACATAGTGTTGGGAAGACCTTTCTTTAGGCGTTAGATACTTATAGTTTAAAGGTTTTCCTTTTTCTATGCAATCCCACATCCATTTTACACAATGGTGAAGAATCTGTAACTTTCCAACTCCTCTTTTCATGCTAATATTAAACAAAGGAGGTGAGAAAATGTTAAATGTTATATTAAGTTATTGTGTGAAAATATCTGATAACAAGTTAGGTGCAGTTGTATACAAACACATAGAAACAATTATAACTCCACAAGTAGGAGCATATGTATTTGATCCGATTTGGAAAGATGGAGAGAGAAAAATTGTAGCTGTTTACTATGACTTAGAAGAAAATGTAATTTCTGTTCATATGGAAATCGGTTCATCGAGTCAAAGTTCTGAAGACCATTATCATATGGCAAGTTTACATTCCTGGGAGCAGGAATTCCCAGTAATTAACTGATATTATTTTATAACAAAAGACCTTAAATATTAGGTCTTTTTATAATTACCAGTTTTGTAGTCCTTGCGGTTCGTCAGTTTCTTTTAAGAAACATGACGTGATTCCTCATCCAACATTGTAATTAAATAATCTAGCGTTTCAACTTCCTCTACAAATTGGTTTCCTCTTTAGATCTTAAATCATATTCTGTATCAAAATTACATTATATTCATGAGCACTGTTATTAAATACTTATACTAAAGTACAACCTATCTCATCAACTTGCCATAATGTAGGTTTTAAATATATATGTTTTCTCAAAACTACTATTAAGTATCTATACATTTCTGACAACGAAATGCAGAAGCAACATAGTGATAAAAGTACATTCAATAATTTGTAAAAAAAATGATGACTGGACAAAATACTCCAGTCATCAAAATCATCTATAAAGTTTTGGTACAAAAAAAATGACTAAGGTTAGCCATTTTGCGCTATATTATAATGGCAGAGCTAGATAGATTCGAACTGCCGATCCTGGAGTCAAAGTCCAGTGCTTCCTTTGATTGAAAATATTTCATTTAAGATATGAAACAAATTTAACAATCTAAGAAACGGGATAACCATACTCATCCCTTATTTATCATTCAATATCAGCCAATAAATTCTTTAACCAAAATGTCATCTATATATAATCTATATAATATTCCTTTTACAATCTGAATTTGCTCTATTTCATCCATCCTATAGATTGACATGTACCTATAATGTTCCTCTACTCCTTGTACAACTTTTGATATCTGAATCCCATAACTTTGCTTTGCATCTTTATCTTTTATTGTAGTGTTAATGAAAAATCTCTCTTCTACATCCTGAACTGACTGGATTATTACATGGATTGCTTCATCCTCATATTCTGCAATCATCTCAGCATCATTAAAGTAATCATAATTAGTTACAAAATAAATGTTTGAAGTATACTGAAGGTCATTTGGGTGTATTATGCCACTTTCAAAAGATGCTTCTAGACCTATTACCTCATTGTCATAAATCACCGCATAGCTATCAAATGATTCACATAGAAGCTTAAACTCTTTATATACACTTGCAGTCTCAGCACATTCTGTTTCAGATTTCATAAAAAGTGGAACCGGTATCAATTCGCGTGTAACCATACCCTTAAAATAAACTTCTGTTGTTCCAAAATAATCTACTACATTCACTGGTAGTTCAAACTTGGTAATTGAATTTATAACTGTTGCTGTTGTTGATCCTGGGAAGCTCTCTAATATCATTCCGTGCTCAAATTCAATGATATCTCCTTCACTAAGTATATCGCTTAATTTACCCTCATATCCTTCTATGAGTATTTCAGTGTTCTCATCTAATGAAACCCAAAAAATTCTATGATAAAAGCCGGTAATAGTAAATCCATTATCAGAGAAAGAAGTCACTACACCAGAGATTCTTCCATTATTAGAATAATCAACGCTGACACTTATCGCCTCAGCTCGGTAGGGATAACTTGATTTGTCTATTTCATCTATCTCCACTTTGTATCTTTGCCTCCAGTACTCTCCCCACTCCTCATTACCTAGAACTGTACCTGTTGTATCTGTGTCTTCAGTAATTTCAATCCATATATAGCCCTTAAGCATTTCCTTATCACCAATTAAGAAACTATTCCCGTCGGTTCCTTCAGGTCTACCTTCTACATAAAAGACATCACTAATCTCTTCAAAAATGTCTTCATCTATAACAACATCATTAGGAATCGGCTCGACAACTTCTTCCTCTTTTTCAAATTCAATAACTACTGTTTCTTCAACTCTAAATTTGTATTTCAGTTTAGACATTTGACTTTCGTCTATTATCCCATCACTAAACAAATTTAGTGGATGATGATAACTCCCTCTAAACTTAGCAAATGCTCCATAGTTATTTTCTTCTTCAATATAAGTAAGTCCATCTTTCTCAAAAAAGAAAAGCATTGCATAACTTATAGATGGGAACTTTCTATAGAGAGTAACTCTCTCAGTATCACCCTGGTATTCAACATTAATAGAATTTACTCTATAGAATAACCCAGATTGGCTAGGCACTTTCTCAAGGAAAAATAATGAGAGTATAAATATGATTAATGCTGCAAATGATATTTTTAACGTTAAGTTCATAGGTTCACCTCAGTTAACTATTCTATGTAAATTTTCCTAATAGGATAACAAATGCTCATTTTTCGGTTGAAAAGCAATGACTTTAAACTGTATTATAGTAACACTTATTCTTTTAAAGTAACAACTACTTCCGTTCCTGGAATCAAGGTAACTAAATCCTTGACTTTTTCCATCCCAAATACTTCGACTGCATCAAGTATCGAGTACGCCTTTTCATCATGTTCGATGTACAACATAATCTCAGCTAACGGGTATTTGGTAATTACAATAACGTCACCATATATACACTTCTCAACAGTTGTAGGAATTCCATCAGTACTAAAATAACAAGAACTAAAGATATGTTCATCTTTCCCTATGCTTAAGTATGATCCCTCTGACTCCTTGTCATATTCCAAACTCAGAAGTCTTATTTTAATTTCACCTTCGATAATAATTTCACTTGGAACTAACACAATATTTTTAGTTATAGCAAACTTCTGTAATGACAATATAAACTCTGGTCTTAGGGCGTCACTCTTATATAATTTATCATTTTCGTTAAAATACAGATAATATGCTTCAAGTTCCTTGTAGACGTAAAATGTAGGATGACTATTACCAGAGGTTACAAGCGCGAAATAAAAGAGCTTTTCACCTTGAAACAAGGTAACTCTGTGGACGCTCATTTGCCTTATATTTCTAGCAATAACATCAAATACTGCGGTTTTACCATTTGTGGCATTAAGTTGTTCTTTCCAACTTTCAAAAACATAATATCTATCTTTCTTAATCATCAATGCAGTATTAGTATTTGCTGAAACATTAACAACTTCATAAATGGAAACATGTTCAATAATAGGCATAATGTAATTTTCCGCGACAATATCATTATTAACTACCTCTTGTTCACACCCAATAAGAATAACTAATAGAATAATTAATATTTTCTTCAATCAAACCACCTCACTAAAATTCTATCACAATAAACTGGCCTAAAAAGTAACAGTTTTGTTACTATGGGATCAAAAACAAGACATTTCTGTCTTGTTTCATTCTTAAAATATTTAGTTGTACTAATTAAGTTCATAAACTCTCAGTATGATTGCATTTGCGGCATAAATAGAATAATCCATGAACTCCATTAGTTTTCTTTAACCACTGCCCACATTTTGGACATGTTCTAATATTTTTAGGTGGATTATTACTACTATTAATATATACATGTGGGTAATACTCAATATAATCTAGTTTATAACCGCTTAATCCATATTTTGAATTAAAACTAATTCTATTTATGTACTTAAACACGTCTTCATCATTGTTCATTCTTGCTAAAAGCAAGAATGTAGCTTTCGCATCATCTAAAGCTCTATGTGAGTTTACAGCTGGTAAATCGTATGTTTCTATCGCATTTAATAAACGATGTGGATAAGGATGTCTTTCTTTGTAGATAACCATACAATCTAGTAATGGATTGTTTTTAAATTTAAGATTAAACCTTTCAAGTAGGCTAATCAGAAATCCAATATCAAATTGGATGTTATAAGCTATAAGTAAAGTATCTTCTTTTATTAATTCATCTAGCATAATTGCTAGTTTTTCTTCTTCCATTCCATCAACTAACATTTCATCACTTATGTTTGTGATTTCTTTGATTTTTGCAGATAACGGCGTATCGCATTTTATAAATGTAGCTATCTCATCAATAACTTCCATCTTCTCGTTAAGTAGAACTCCACCAAACTCGATAATTTGATCAAGTTTATGATTCAAACCGGTAGTTTCTACATCAAATACTAATATTTGTTTATACATTTTTTCACCTCAACTCATTATAGTATATATTATTAAGAAATATCCAATTATTTCTTTTTCTTAAATGGAGCTTTTGCGAATTTTCCTAATATTTTAAGAGTTGATAACCAAAAGATCTTCTTTTTACCCTTTTCGATGTTTTTACCTAAGTATCTTGTTACTGTTTCAACATCATCAGCCAAAATATTTATTATCTTCAAAGCTTCATCATCTAATTCATGTAAAAGTAAATCAGTGAATACCATTCCAGGTGATAATCTACCAACGAATACGTTAGTATCTTTAAGTTCCTTGTTTGCTCCTATTGAAAAGTATCTAAGTAATCTTTTAGATGAACCATATAGAATAGTTTGATTAATCATTCTATTGTCACTTCCAAGACCTTCCATATTATAAACAATTCCGTGATCAACTAGTTTCATCTGTGATGTTACATAACTAGTAGCGTTTATCATACCTTTAACATTGATATCAATTACTCTGTCAACATCTTCGGGTTTAAAGTCTGAAACATCACTTCTAACTTGGTCAACACCTGCATTATTAATCCATACATCTATTTCACCAAATTTCTCTTTTGCTTCAGAGTAGAGTTTAATAATATCTGAATAAACTGTGATATTAGAAACTACGCCTAAGTACTTTCCTGTTAACTGTGAAACGGCATTATCAATTGTCTCTTTTTTAGTTCCAGAAAAAGTAACTGAATGTCCGTTCGCCAAAAAGTACTTTACAAGTCCAAATCCTATACCTCTAGTTCCACCTGTTATAACTATATTCATAATTTACCCCTTTTTCGCTCGTTTAGTTCATTACTGTTATAATACCACACGCAAAAAAAAACTCTATCCGAAGATAGAGTTTGATATTAGTATTTACCTTGAGCGATCATTGCTTTCGCAACTTTTTCGAATCCAGCTATGTTTGCACCAGCAATAAGATCATAACCTAAATCATAATCATTACTTGCTTTAACACATGAAGCAAAGATGTTTTTCATAATATCATGTAACTTAGTATCAACTTCTTCAGCAGTCCATGAATATCTCATTGAGTTTTGGCTCATTTCTAAACCAGAAACAGCAACTCCACCAGCATTAGCAGCTTTACCAGGACCTACAACAATTCCTGCTTCAACTAATACTTTAATAGCTTCGTTGTTAACAGGCATGTTAGCAGCTTCAATGATGTACTTAACACCATTTTTAATTAATAATGATGCTTCCTCAAGACCAATTTCATTTTGAGTAGCACATGGGATAGCTATATCAGCTTTAACACCCCAAGGTTTTTCACCTGGGTAGAATTTACAATTGAATGTTTTAGCGTAATCTTCTAATGAAACATCGTTACTAGCTCTAATAGCTAATAAGAACGCGATTTTTTCATCAGTAACAACACCTTCAGGATCGTAAATATATCCACGAGATCCAGAGATAGTAACAACTTTACCACCTAAGTCTCTAACTTTTTTACATGTTCCCCAAGATACGTTCCCGTACCCACTAATTACAACTGTTTTACCTTTGAAATCTAATCCATCATGTTTCAACATTTCGTTAGCGAAATATACAGCACCGTATCCAGTAGCTTCAGGTCTAATTAAAGATCCACCGTACTCAATACCTTTACCAGTTAAAACACCATTTTCAAATCCACCACGGATTCTTTTATAAGCTCCGAATAAGTAACCAATCTCTCTTCCACCAACACCGATGTCTCCTGCTGGAATATCTGTGTTGATTCCAATGTGACGGTATAACTCAGTCATGAAGCTTGTACAGAAACTTAAGATTTCATCATCAGTTTTCCCTTTAGGGTCAAAATCAGATCCACCTTTACCTCCACCCATAGGTAGAGAAGTTAAACTATTTTTAAATACTTGTTCAAATCCTAAGAATTTGATAATTCCTGCGTATACAGATTTGTGGAATCTAAGTCCACCTTTGTATGGACCAATTGCTGAGTTAAACTGGAATCTGAATCCCTTGTTAACTTGAACGTATCCAAATCTGTCTGCCCAAGACACTTTAAAAGTAATTCCTCTTTCAGGTTCTACAATACGAGCTAAGATGTTTGCTTTGATGTATTCTGGTTTTTTATCTAAAACCGGACCTAAAGTATGTAATACTTCTTCAACTGCTTGAATAAATTCTAATTCGTTACTGTTTTTTTCTTTAACGTTATTAATTACGTCATTGATGTAATTTTGTGTTTCTGAACTAACTTTAATCATTATGCATCCTCCAAATTATTTTTCTTACACTCACAACCCCTAGTTAGTGCGTGTTAAGTTAATTATATGTTCTTATTACTCGATAGTCAAAGAATGTTGCTAATAAAATTCATAATGAAAATGCTTACATTGGTCATTAGTGTATAATAATCTAGAGGTGAAGACATGTTAGGTACTTATGTAAACGTAATAGCTATTATAATAGGTTCTCTTATTGGGCTTCTATTCGGATCAAAATTATCAAAGAAATTCACCAAAATCATCCAAAGTGTCATTGCCCTAGCCATTATTTCGATAGGAGTAATGGGATTAATCAAAATGACCAATCCTTTATTAATAGTTGTTAGTTTGATATTAGGAGCTTTTGTTGGTAAATTACTAGGATTAGACAAACTGCTTACAAAACTAGGAAAGTTTCTAGAAGCAAGATTTCAGAACGGTAACATATCGAACGGTTTCATTACCGCTACTCTTGTCTATTGTGTTGGTGCAATGGCTATATATGGTGCTATTGAGTCTGGAATCAATGGAGACCACTCAACTTTATACTTAAAGAGTGTACTTGATGGAATAACTTCTATAATATTTGCCTCTACTTTAGGAATAGGAGTATTATTAAGTGCAGCACCAGTACTAATCTATCAAGGGTCAATTACCCTTTTAGCAACATTTGTTGGAAATAACATTCCAGAAATTGCGATTACAAATATGACCGCAGTAGGTGGAATACTATTAATAGGTATAGCTTTAAATATCTTAAATGTTACAAAATTAAAACTAACTAACTTAGTACCAGCTTTATTTGTACCAATTATTTATTATATTATTTTCTAAGGAGGAATTATGAAATATTTCATAATATCAGATATCCATGGTTGTGAGCCATTTCTCAGAGATGCAATCGAAAAGTACGAGAGTTCTTTTGCTGATTATTTAATCATACTTGGTGATATTCTTTATCACGGGGCAAGAAACCCTTTACCTGTTGGTTACGATCCTATTGAATGTACTAATATATTAAACAAGCACAAGGATAGAATAATCGCTATCAGAGGTAACTGTGATAGCGAAGTTGATAAAATGGTTCTTGAATTTTCAATTCTTGAGGCAAACATACTTATACATAATGGAAAAAGAGTATTCCTAAATCATGGTCACATTGATTTAGTAAGTAAACCAGCCACAGGTGATTCAGTCATTCAAGGTCACACACATGTTGTACAAGCTATTAGAATAGACGGAGTGAACTATTTAAACCCTGGTTCTATTTCTATACCAAAAGGAGAATTTGAGAACTCTTATGCAATTCTAGAGGATAAGTTCTCTGTATATAATTTTAATGATGAATTATTAGCTGAACAAAAAATATAAAAAAAAGAAGGTTTTAACCTTCTTTTAGTTTGCAAATTGTGAATTGTATAGTTTGAAATAATGTCCTTTTTTATCTAAGAGTTCCTTATGAGAACCTTGTTCTACAATTTGTCCCTCTTCCATTACAAGGATATTATGTGCTCCCTTAATAGTAGATAACCTGTGGGCTATAACGAAGTTAGTTCTATTTTTCATTAACTCTTCCATAGCTCTTTGAATGTCTACTTCTGTCTTAGTATCTACTGATGAAGTTGCTTCATCAAGTATTAAGATACTAGGATTCTTAAGAATAGCTCTTGCAATAGTTATAAGTTGTTTTTGTCCTTGTGAGATATTATTTGCTTCCTCATTAAGAACAGTGTCATAACCATCCGGCAATGTTCTAATGAAGTGATCAGCCCTTGCAGCTTTTGCTGATTTATAAACATCTTCCTCGGATGCTTGTTCATTACCATATTTTATATTATCCATAATTGAACCATTAAACAGCCACGTATCTTGTAAAACCATTCCGAAGTTATCTCTTAAAGAACCCCTAGTTACTGATGAGATATCCTTACCATCAACTAGTATTTTACCTGATCTTAGTTCATAAAATCTTAATAACAAGTTTACTAGAGTAGTCTTACCTGCTCCAGTTGGTCCTACAATCGCGACTGTACTTCCTGCTTTAACATCAACATTAAGATCATTGATGACAACTTGGTCTTTCTCGTATCCAAATACAATGTCTCTAAACTCAACATGTCCTTTTTCAACTTTTAATATATCATCTTGTTCAACTATAATTTCTTCTTCGTCTAACACTTCGAATATTCTCTCGGCAGCAGCAATAGCTGACTGAATTATATTCGCAATATTTGCAGTTTGAAGAATTGGTCTATTAAATTGTTGAGAATACTGTATAAATGCTTGTATATTACCAATTGTAATTGCACCTCTTGTTACTAGGATTCCCCCTACAACCGCAATAATAACGTACCCTATATTACTTACAAACGTTAAACTAGGCATAATAATACCTGATATAAATTGAGCTTTCCATCCAGCTTCATAAAGGCGTTTATTAGTTTCTTCAAACACTTCTACTGATCTTTCTTCATAGTTAAATAGTTTAACTACCTTATGACCAGTTATCATTTCTTCAACGTGTCCGTTTAAAGTACCGATTTCTTTTTGTTGTTTTCTAAAATGTTCTCTACTTCTTTTCGTAATTGCTTTTACGATTATCATCGACATAGGTAGAGTTACTAAAGCTACAAGTGTTAATAACCAACTAATACTAAACATCATAGCTATAACCCCAACTATTGTGATCACAGCTGTAATTGCTTGAGTAATAGATTGCTGAAGCGTATTCGCTACAGTATCAATGTCATTTGTTACTCTTGATAAAATATCACCATGTGAGTTTTTATCATAGTATTTTAAAGGAAGTCTTTCCAATTTATCATTTATTTCTTCTCTTAAGTCGAATACAGTTAACTGAGCTACATCTGCCATTAGATAGTTCATTACATAACTAAATAGTGACGCTATAATATATAATCCAGCTAATATAGCAACTATCCACAGGATATAGTTAAAATCTATCCCAGGTCCACCTGCTTTAAGTGATAGATATCCCTCATATATTTTAGTTGTTGCCAGTCCCAAAACCCTTGGGGCTATTACAGTGAATACGGCTGATAATATAGCCGCAATTAAAACAATTATAAGTCTTACTCTTCTTGGTTTTAGATATGATAATAATCTTTTTAATGTTCCTTTAAAGTCTTTTGCTTTTCCACCGGAAATCATTAGTGAATGTCTTCCACCACGAGGTCCTTTATTCTGAGTTACTTTTTTTAAATCATCATTTTTTGCACTCATTATAATTCCTCCTCGCTTAATTGTGAGTAAACAATCTCTTGATATACCACATTATTATTAAGCAAATCATCATGTTTGCCTTTACCTACTATTTCACCATTGTCTAAAACAATAATTTGATCTGAGTCTTTAATAGAAGATACTCTTTGTGCAATTATTATCGATATTGAATCTTTCATAACAGTTTTTAACTCTTTTCTTAAATTACTGTCAGTTTTAAAGTCTAGTGCACTAAATGAATCATCAAATATATAAACCATGGCTTTTTTAGCTAATGCTCTAGCTATTGTAAGTCTTTGTTTTTGTCCACCTGATAGATTAGTTCCACCTTGTGATATCTGATGGTTCAGTCCTTCTTCTAACTCATTCGTAAATTCTAAAGCTTGAGATATTCTCAAGGCTTCAGTTACTTCATCATCTGAGATATCAGTACCAAACTTGATATTGTCCCTTAATGTTCCGCTAAATAACATAGATTGTTGAGGAACAAATGAAACAAGATTTCTTAAATCCTCTAGTTTATAATCCTTAACATTAACTCCACCTACTAGTATTTCACCACTAGAGTGATCATAGAATCTCGGTATTAAGTTAATAACTGTTGATTTTCCACTCCCTGTTCCACCAATTAAAGCGATAGTTTCACCAGCACTTGCTTTGAAGGAAATATTGCATACAGCATTTATCTCTGCTCCAGAGTAAGCAAATGATACGTCTTTAAACTCAACTGACTTGTTAAGCGGAGTTATTTGATTGTTAGACCCAACAATTGATGGTTCCATGTCAAGAACTTCATTAATTCTGTTTGCTGAAACTTGAGCTCTTGGTATTAGAATGAACATCATTGTAAACATTACAAGTGAGAACATAATCATCGTAGCGTATTGAATAAACGCCATTAATCCACCGACTTGTAACCCGCCTGCTTCTATTCTAATAGAACCAAAGTAGATGATTGCGATTGTTGTAAGATTGAATAAAAGCATCATTATTGGCATCATTGCAGCCATTAATCTGTTTATCTTAATCGAAGTATCTGTTAAATCTCTATTTGCTTCCATAAATCTTTGTTTTTCAATCTTTGTTTTATTGAAAGCTCTTATTACTCTAATTCCCGTAAGTCTTTCACGAAGTGTTAAGTTTATCTTATCAATCTTCTTCTGAAGACTTTTGAATAATGGGACAGCTTTTGAAGCAATGAACCCAATAATCAATGACATTACAACTACAACTACTCCTAAAATAATAGATAGTTTCCCATCTCTTGATAATGCCATTACAACTCCACCAAACGCCATCATAGGTGCTCTTAGGAACATGTTAAGTATTTGAATTGTCACTGTTTGTACTTGAGTAACATCATTTGTAGTTCTAGTGATTAATGATGATGCACTTACCTGATCAAATTCAGATAAAGAGAATGATTCAATTTTAGTGAATATCTCTTTTCTAATATCTCGTCCAAATCCACTCGCTATTTTAGCTGATAGATAGGATTTCCAAACTGTACTAGCTGAACCTACTGCTGTAATAAGTAACATTAACGCACCAATCTTAAGAATATATGGTGTGTCACCGTTATATATCCCTGTATCAACTATATTAGCCATTAATGTTGGTAACATTAATTCTGCAAATGCTTGTATCATAACAAGAACAATTACAATAATAACTTTTATGCGGTATATCTTTAAAAATCTCATTAGTTTAATCATATTTGTCCTACACTTTCTTCATAATCACTTTTATTTTTTCGAAGCATTCATTCATTTCATCAATATCTTCATCTGATAAAACTTCTAGTTTTTGCAATACTCTTTTCTTATGGTTTTTCATTTGTTCTTCTAAAGTTGAAATACCCTTTTTACTAATCTGAATCTTTATTACTCTTCTGTCATCTTCATCAAATGATCTTTCCAATAAATCGTCATCAATCATTCTATTGACCAATGAACTCATATTTGGTTTTGAGATAAATAACTTCTTCCCATAATATTTCATTGGCTGTTCACCTTCACGATTTACATTATACAATAGTCTCATTTGATGAGGCGTATGTTTAGAATGAGCTCCCTTAAAAACTGATTTATGTAAAAGAGGTAAAAAATCTATCAAGTATTCAAATGTTTTTTCTCTATTCATAGTTTCCTCCTATTTAGTTATACTCTATAACTATTATATATCATAACTAAAAATAGTCAATGAAAATACTTTATTACTTCAACCAATTCTTGGTATAATTAAAAAGGAGGTGCTTTATGAAGAAAATACTACTAATTCTTATAGTTTTATTAACTGCTTGTAGTAGCAAAGAGCCAATTAAAATTGGATATGCTAATACTATGTCCGGAATAAATGCATCTTTTGGTATTGATGGCATGTATGGGGTTGAAATGGCGATTGAAAAATTCAACTCAGAAGGTGGCATTAACGGAAGACCTATTGAACTTATAATAAAAGATGATAAAGCTAACCCGCTTATTGCTGTTAACGTTGACAATGAATTAAAGGCTGAAGGAGTTGTCGCAATAATTGGTCATGGATTCAGCAAAGTTGCTGAAGCAACTACCAAAAATGCAACAGAAAACAACATATTATTAATTAGTCCAACTATATCAACAAGTTCTCTAACAGGTCTTGACGATAATTTTATACGAGTAATACCTGATACTTCTTCTCAAGGAGATGTTATTTGTGAGATGTTAGATAATCTTGTTAATGAAAGAGTAACTATAATAACAGAACAATTAAATCTAGCTTATACACAAGATGTAAGTTTATCTTTAAAAACATGTTTAGATTCTAATAATATCCTTTATGACGAAATTTCATTCATTTCCGGGATAGTCTCAGAGTATGAAAAGGTCTCGTCTATGATTATAGAGTTAGATAACGATCATGTGGTGCTTATTGCTTCGTCATCAGACGTAGTGAATATCGAAGTAATTCTCCACTCATATAATGGTGAGTACGAAATATTCTTAAGCACATGGGGAACTACTAACGAGATATTCAGAATAGGTGATACTCATGAGGATGAAATTCATGGTGTTGGTTACTATGACATTTTAGGTGAAAACCTAAAATATATAGAGTTAAGAGATGCATATAAGAGTAGATACGGTAAAAGCATCTCGTTCTCAGCGTTATTTGCTTATGAGGCTGCAATGGCATTATTTACCGCAATGTCAGAAGCTGAATCATTTACAACTGCTGATATAAAAGAAAGTCTACTTAATAGAACATTTGATGGAATTATGAATACTTTTACAATTGATGGCTTTGGGGATACTACTAGAATGGCATATGAGTTAGTTTTTGAAGAAAAAGAGTTTGTGCTTCATGATTAATCTAATAAAAAACAAACCCCTACATCAGTTCACAGTAATTATAGCGTCAATGATAATAATACCAAGTATCATTTTTCTAATTATTCTTGGTAAAAATATTCAAAGCGAACTTGAGGAAGAAGCAATTGTGACTAATCGTTCTACTTCTGCCCTTATTGCTAATAACATAGATCAACTGATAGCTACTAATAATCAAATATTGTTTGGACTAGCTTATTCATTAGAGCACCATCTTAACGAAGATGACTTCGTTAAACAGAACATGGAAGATTTACTGGCTGATTCAACATTTATAAGTAAAATAGAAATTTTAGATTTTGATGGGACTGTATTAATGTCATCTGATGAAGATTCATTCTACGGACTCAGTAGAAACACAAACGAATTATTTGAGGAGTTAATTTTAGAAGATAATGATTTAGTTTGGAGTAGCCCCTACATCCCTACATTGGATGATACATTAGTAGTTACTGTGGGTATCAAAACTGAATCTAGAATTATCTTCGGTTATATTGATATGTCTTCGTTATACGTAATTGAAAGGTATATTACAACCGAAAAAAATGAATCATTAGAGATCGTTGTAACTGATGAGAACGGATTATTCATAATTAGTAGAAACCCTCTTGAAGTTTCAAGAAGGTACAGATTTAAACACTTTGATGAGTTAAAATCAAATTTTGATAATGGAGAAAATACAACCTTCATAGAAATCGACAATATGAGATCACTTGCTACTATTACTGAAACAAGTAATGGCTGGTATGTTATTACTTATGAAAGTTTAAACTCTATAAACGCAATTGAAATATCTATGAGAAGTGATTTCACTATTTTAATTATTGTAATAATTTTATCAACTACAACATTGATAATCTTTTCAATAAATTCATTGAAAAAATATTTTGACAATATGATATACAAGATGAAGAGAGTTACTGATGGTAACCTAGATACTGTAATAAATCTTGATTCTTTAAGCGAAATCAACGAGATTGCTGCATCATTTAATTCAATGACTGAATCTCTAATTCAATCTCGTGAAAAGTTAATGAATATTGCTTTAGTAGATGATTTAACAGGCTTAAGAAATAGAAAGTATTTACATAATTATTTTGAGAAGTACAAAAACAAATATGATGTTAATTTCAATTTATTTTGTGTTGACGTGGAACACTTCGCATCAATCAATGAGTCGTATGGAATTAGATTTGCTGATGAGTGCTTAGTTGAAATTGGAAATAGACTATCTTCTTTTGAAAATGCTGTTGTCGTTAGACTTGAAGGTGATGAGTTCGTATTATCATTCAAAGAAATTTTTACAAGAACAAAATGTATTGATATTGTTAATAGGATAAAGGTAGTTTTCTCACGTCCAATCATTATTAATGGAGTGAATATTATCATTAAAGTCAAAGTTGGTATTAGTAGATTTCCTATTGAGGAGCGAGACATTCTTCATCTAATTACATCTGCTAACATAGCACTTAAGCACTCTAAAAAAAGTAATAACATATACTCCTTCTATGAACCTGAAATGGGTAAAGGATATCAAAGACAAGTTGAGCTTGAACTTTCTTTAAAAGGAGCTTTCAAAAATGAAGAGTTCTTTGCAGAGTTACAACCTATTGTTAATATAGAGACTAATACTATTGAACGTTTCGAGTTATTATCGAGGTGGAATCATCCAGAAATGGGGACTGTATCTCCTGATGAATTTATCCCGATTTTAGAAAGATCAAATACTATTCACTTACTTGATCTTCATGTATTAGAAAAAGCACTTCAATACCACTTAAGTCTTCAAAGTTTGTTTAACAAAAAATATATTATGTGTGTTAATTTGAGTGTTGTTCACATAAAAAGAAATGACTTTGTTTACTTAATTTCTAGTTTAGTAGAAAGATACAAAGTAGATCCTAAATACATTGAACTTGAGTTAACTGAGTCTGTGTTCATAGATGACTACAACTTAGTAAAACCAAAAATGGATGCTTTAATTGAATTAGGGTTCAAATTTAGCCAAGATGATTTTGGTGATGGGTATAGTTCTTTATCATATTTAACATCTCTTAATTTAGCTACATTAAAAATTTCAAAATCCTTTTTAGGAAACTTAACTGAATCTAAAAACAGAATCATGGTTGATGCTATCGTAAACTTAGCTAGAAACTTAGGAATAGAAATTATTGTTGAAGGTGTTGAGGATATTGAAACACTAGAGTTTTTCAAACAAAGTAATTGTAAACTTGTTCAAGGATACTACTTCTATAGACCTCAGTCTTTAGAAAAAATTATAGAGATATTGAAAAGAGACGATTAAATCGTCTCTTTTTTCTCTTTAATCATAATGTAAGTTATTCCAAATACAATGAAACTGTTTAATATAAAGCTAACAATCCATCCTATACCAGGTATAAGACTAGATATGACGTTAACCGGTGTAGTTCCAAATAATGCTCTCGTCACTCCGTTTACTATTACCAGTGGAGTAAGAGCGATAAACGTAATCCTGTAAACTTTGTCATAATTGATACGTCTATTAAGAATTCCATTAATTAATAATTTGTTAACTAGTGCTCTTAAGAAGTTAAACATTAATTGTCCAATCCATACTCCTACAAAAGCTATTCCAAATATTATAAAGACAATTGCCGTCTGAATTCCAGACTCAAAATATGCAATTCCATCGTCAATTGTAAATTGGGGATCAGTATGACCTATTTTCTCTAAAAAGTTCTCATAAGTGACATCAAGCCCATTTGATATTATTCTATCTTTTGTTAACAAAGTTGCATTAGGAATTACAACATCATCAGTTACTCTTAGATCAATTATAATATTACCTATTTCATAATAATCTTCTTCACAAACTAACTCGAAGT
Organism: uncultured Candidatus Izemoplasmatales bacterium; assembly: GCA_964589075.1. Taxonomy (GTDB): domain Bacteria; phylum Bacillota_I; class Bacilli_A; order MAG-NZ; family MAG-NZ; genus CAZPQU01. Next base: position 83,676 of record CAZPQU010000005.1, read on the forward strand.
TGTCTATCTCACAACCAACATCGTTGTTGTAATCAATCCTAAACTCTTCTGTTCCTATATTATTTAACCCTCTAGAAACAGAAATTGTTGCAGAAGCTGCAAAGATTAGTGCTAAATATACCGAATGCAGAATGAAATAATACTTTCTTCCTGCTAATTGATTCATTTTTTCTATCATAATTCCTCCAAAAGTCTACTTTCTAATGTTTCTTATTCTTAAAACGCTTAAACTAAAGAATATCATCATTACAACAATTAAGTATACTACTACAATTCCAGTGCTGATTTCAAAGCCATTTAAGGATAAATCAACCCCATAAAAAGCTCTATAACTATCAACAGCCTCTGCTGGTGCTCCAGAAAATACCTCTGATAATGGGTCTACCATCATTACTTTTCTTAAGACACTCGCAACATGTGCTGCTGGATTAACTTTTACAATAAATTGTATCACGTTTTGAAACATTCCTATCGGTAAATATATTCCTGCTAAGAATCCTATTAAAGTTCCTGTTAAAGTGTTTAAAACACTAACTGCAGAAATTGTTTTCATAAATGTCATAACGAAATAAGATATTGATGAAAATGAAATAACTGACAATGTAACGATACCAATTATTTTTAAATAAGCTAAAAGCGAGAATAGTTCTCCTCCAGCAATAAGTATATAAATTTGTCCAATAAAGATTGTGAATATTGATATAACAATTCCAACTATCCAAGAAGTTACAAGATATCCTAGAACTATTTGTCTTCTAGAGATTGGAGCTGCTAGAAAATCATCAATTTTGCCACTTTCGATATCAGATATCATATCTGAGAGTATCGTAAGTGGGACTGTGATAGTGTTAACTGTTATTACTCCTGCTAATATCCATGAATCAACAAGCCATCTTATACCTGAAATTTCTCCTACTAAATTAGTAATGTTATCAACTTGGAGTTGAGCTAAGAAAGCTGCATACAGAAAGATAATTATTAGAACACTTAAAAACGAAAAGAAAACTGACGTTTTATCATATAAATAGTTCAGAGTGTTTCTTTTAACTAGTTTTAATATAACTCTCATTCTAATTCACCAAATCCGATCCAGTTATATTCAAGAATACATCATCCATATTCCCTCTAACAACTTCAAAGGCTTCAATTTTATCTACTACTTTATTGATAATTTTAAGTGCTTCTATGCTTTGAACCTTTATTTCGATTACGTCATTCAAAATTTCATATTCATAGTCCTTTAGATAATCAAATACTTCCTTATTTTTAAAGAATAATCTAAGTCTGTCATGCGAATATTTATTTCTTAACTCTTCTGGAGTTCCTTCAGCTAAAATTACACCATTGTTTATAACAATAATCTTAGTAGCATTTGCTGCTTCTTCCATATAATGCGTAGTTAAGAAAATCGTCATATCTTGTTTTCTTAAATCAGATATTATATCCCAAACATCTTTTCTTGTTTTAGGATCAAGCCCTGTAGTTGGTTCATCTAATATTAAAATTTTAGGCTGATTAATAAGTGCTCTTGCGATATCAGCTTTTCTTCTTTGCCCTCCAGAGAGAGTTCCATATTTCTGATCAACGAATCCATCGATACTAAGTAGGCCCACGATATTATCAATTCTTTCATTTAATTCAGATTGATTTAATCCGTAAAAGCTCCCTCTTATATCTAGGTTTTGTCTTACAGATAACTTATCATCAAGCATGTTATTTTGGAATACAACACCGATTCTTTGCCTAATTTCATTATTGTCTACTCCTACTTCTAACCCATCTACCATGATAGAACCTGATGTTTTACTTAGAAGTGTACAAATAATATTTATAGTAGTGCTTTTACCCGCTCCATTTGGACCAAGAAAAGCGAAAAAATCACCTTTGTTTACAGAAAAAGATATTCCTCTAACCGCTTCTAAATTATTATAATTTTTAACTAAATTTTCAACTTTTATAATCATATTGTCCTCCGCTATAATAATTATACCAAAAAAAGAGGGTCGCCCCTCTTAATTAGTTCTTAAATCTACAAGTACTCCATAACCGTTAATTATTTTAATTACTGAATAAGCATCTCCACTATTAATCATGTCTTCATATGCCTTACCAGTACCTTCTGGTACATAGAATCTATCCATTGCTAGTGATACAGTTATACCTAGCAATACATTGTTATTTTCATAATCAAATTGAGCCCATTCATAATCAGCTCTAATAAATAAGCCATCTGGTTTATCTAGCGTAACTTGCTTAACAACATACAAATCACCCTCTTTAATCAATTCAAGATATAATTTATAATCATCAACATTTCTATAATAACTTCCAATGTTCATTCGAATGAGTTCTTCTGATAATAATTCCTTTGGTATAAAGTCATTCTCGTAACCAAGTCTTACGTAATCACCCTTAAACGGATCTGTCGGATCATAACCCTCTACCCTTAAATGAACTTCCTCACCGAAAGTAATGATAAAGAGTGGTTTAATGGTAGGGATTAGTAGTAAGATTAGCATTCCAATGAATGCGAATATATATACATTTCTTCTTTTCTTAAGTATGTTTTTCATCATCTACACCTCCTGATCTATATCGTTCAATGTAAAATCCAAATGCAAGAAGCATTGCTCCACCTATTACAAAGAACAAAGATTTATCTATTAAATCATATAATTGATCAAAGTAGTATCTAAATATCATTACACAAGTAAATATTAGAGGTACTATTTGTTTTTTTTCGACCAAACTTAGTAGATAAACAACAAATAGAATACCAAATACTAATGAATAGACATTTCCGTTATTAATAAACCAAACTTGTTCCCATAAGTATTTAAAACTTAATGCAAATCCTCCTGCACCAATTGCAATTAACCCTGTAAATCTAAATATGTCTCTGTTTAAATTATGCTCAATATAATATAGTCCCAAACCAATAACCAAGAATACAAAAGCATTGATAAATCCATCTACATTAAAGTAGAATAGGACGTTCAGAACTAAGAGTAATGATACCGCATTTGTTAATAGTGTATTAAGTCTACTAAATTTAAAGTGACTATTAACATAATAGTAAGCAGCAACCATAAGTACTCCCTCAATTAACACAAAGTTATCAAATGTTGCAGTAACGTATATAAGTCCTAATGCTTGAGCAAACACGAATAATAATGTTTTCTTGTAAAGCAGTGCCATTCCTAACGAACCAGTAGTCCATATTAATACTGCAAACATTCTAGGGTCATGTATATTAAATATCTGTTCAATTAGAAAGATACCAGCACCAAATATGATTGTTGCTAAATATAAGAATGCCTCACTTGTTTTAGGGTAGTTCTTCTCTAATTTATAAGAAGTAAATAGCGCTCCTCCAATACCTGCTAGAATTATCAGTACTTTTACCATTCTACTCATAGCGTCCCAGTTGCTTGCAATAAACAGAATAAATCCTAACCCAATCAGAACTGCACCAACTGTGGCTATAACTCTAATAAAACTAAGCCCATATCCTTCTTCGTAAAAAGTCATCATATCGTCCACTTGAGAGTCGCTTATGATACCTCTATTCACGTTATTATTAAGTTCGCGGTGCATAAATCTATATAATTGCTTATTCAGTTTTTTCTTCATCATCTTTGCTCCTTACTAATAGATTATTTAACTCATTCTTTATAAACTGTTCATCAAATGACGAACACCAACGTTTGTCATTTCCATCAATGATTCTAAAGTGTCCGGACAAGACATGTTTTTGAATTCTAAACTGTGCTTCTTGTAGAACAGTTTTCCAAAACATTCTTCCACCACCAGTAGTGCGCTTTGGAACAGACATATTACCAAACGATATTGCCTCAATTATACTTAGTGGATCTTCTCCTACAGTCATCTTTAGAATTTCACTTTCACTAAATATTCCACATACAGCTACAACCACTGTCCAAGATGCACTAGCTCTGTTTTTCTCTATTTGAACAAGTGTTTTTTTGCTGAGACCCAGTATCTCTGACATCTTCTCTTGCGAAAAATTGTATTCACTTCTGAGTAACCTCATTTTTCTTGATATTATATCTATTAATGAATCTCTAGATAATTTGTCCATAACATCACCTCACAGTGTAATATTACACCGTTTGCATACTTATTACAACTAATTCAATAAAAAGATAAAAAAAAAGAGGAGTTATCCTCTAATTGATTTTATCTCTCCAATTGTATAATCTTTATCATCTTTTGAATCAATAGCGTTTGCGATAGACATTGCTTTTTCAAACTCTAACTCGAACGCTAGACCTAAGCTCTTCTTGCTTCTAGCAATTGCTTCATAAGCAAATGCTAGATCAAATCCATCTAGTTTAGCTTTTAAAGCAAATTCTAAACATCTGTCTCCATGTAGTAATGCAGCTTTTGGAAGTTCACATTTTGAATAAGCTCTTGATACTTGCCATTCTCCTCTACACTTCTCTAAATCAGTTCCAACTTGACCCCAGTGATACCTAGAAGTATGTACAAGATGTAATAACTCTGTTTTCTGTTCCACATCTAGTTCCAACATATCTAAATAATTCCAAGCTTCATTAAAACATGCTACCGCAATTTTCTTATGTTCCATATTTTCTCCTAGTGGCACTTGCCATAATATAATAATCTATTTCTTAAAGTTAAATGCTACTCCACCCCAAGTAGATATTTTTTGAAACCCATTTTTCGAGTAAAATTTATGCTGACTCTCTAACGAATCAGTCATTAGTATTATTTGTCTAACTGATTTGTACTTGTTTGTAACCGCATTTATGAGTAAAGACCCAATTCCTTTGTTGTGATATTCTGGAAGAACTAAAATATCTTGGATGTATACAATTGTAACACCGTCTCCTACTACTCTTATAAGACCAACTAAAGTATCTCCTTCATAAAAAGTAAAACAATCAAGTGAGTTTTTTATACCTTGTAGTAATACGGGGAAATCACTCAAATAGTTTGTCCATCCATTAGCTTTATAAAGTTTTCTTAATTCTGCTTCACTTATATCTTTATTGTTTCTAATCATTTTGCCCTCCATTTGTAGAATTACTTCTACATTATAATACAATTTTTTCATAAAAAAAAGTGCTACCGGGTAGTAGCACTTAAGACTAGAATCAAAGTGAGGATACAAATTTTGCTATTAAACACACTTAGGGGATATGCATGAATTAATATTATCATCTAGTCTATTATCCTAAGCTTCAAAGAAGCGGATAAATTGAAATAAAATCGCTTTTATTAGCTCCTTAATAAGGGGCTTACGACTTACCTAATCATCATACTACATAATACATTTCTTTTCTACAAAAAACACGAATTATTTTCTATAATATTCATTTATGAGCCTTTTTTCATATTTCTATTGGACTGAATGTAGTATAGAATAATACTAGGAGGTATTTATGAAAAGAAATGACACTTTAAAAATAATTGCGATGATTTCAATGTTAGTTGATCACATAGGTGTTTTGTTTTTTCCTGGCATAATGATATTTCGTACAATTGGTAGGATTTCATTTCCAATTTTCGCATTTATGCTTGCTAGAGGATACCGACATACAAGTAACAGAAAGAGATATCAGTTTAGGTTATTATTATTTGGAATAATTTCTCAAATACCTTATATTTTTTTAAATTATGGCTTAACTGCGAACTATTTTCACTTTAATGTAATCTTGTTTTTGTTATATTCTACATTTGTATTGTTCGTTTTGGAACAAATGCAAAAAGGAAAATGGAATTCATTATTAATTTTACCTCTTATTATAATGATATTCTTACCATTGTATCTTGAAGTCACTTTCGACTCATTTGCTTTTTCGTATGGTACTTATGGTATTTTAATGATAATTATCTTTTATACATTAGATAAACAATGGGCAAGGATTGGAGTTTCATACCTATTCTTATCTTTTGCGTCAACATATGAGTATGGTGCTTCGGTTTTAAGTACAAATTCTGAATACTGGTTAGGTTACAAACTAACATATCTTCAAGCTTTAAAAGAATGGGATATTGTTACACAAAACATAACTACAGTAAGTAAAGGACTCACAAGACTAGATGGATATTTCTTTCAATTAAGAAGTATATTTGCATTACTATTAATCTATTATGGTAAATCCATGAAGAAAATATCACTTAATAAATATGTGTCTTATACATTTTATCCAGCACATATCACATTATTGATACTTTTAAGAATAATTTTAGGAGGATAAACTATATGACTGAGTTCGGTAAAAGAGTGATTGAAGTTATACAAAGTATCCCTTATGGGAGTATTTTATCCTACAAGGAAGTTAGTGAACTTGCAGGTAACGGGTCAGGTGCTAGAACAGTTTCTAGGATACTCGCCTCATCAAGTGACAAATATAACCTTCCATGGTGGAGAGTAGTTAACCATAAACTGGAAATTTCTATCAAAGACCCCTCAGGAAGAGCAAAGCAAATTGAACTTCTTAGGAGTGAAGGTGTAACAATAATAAACGGCAAAATAAAGACACTTTAAAAAGTGTCTTTTCTAAACTTATGATATTCCTCAGTTGCTTTTTTTGTGATAAGCGTTTCATCTAGAGTAACTATTTCACCATTCTCAACAATCACTTTTCCGTTGATGATAGTGTAGTCAACTGGATGATTAACCCCAACTGTAGTTAAAATAGCTAAAGGATCTTCTTCCGTTCCAACATATGCAATTTTGTTTGCATTGAACATAAATAAGTCAGCAGCCATTCCCTCTGCTAGATATCCTATGTCGTCTCTTCCTAGTAGTTTAGCTCCACCTTGAGTTGCTAGATCGAACATTCTTCTTGGACTTATAGATTCATTTGAGTACTTCAGTCTTTGAAGTAAGTATCCGGTTCTTAACTCATGAAGTAAATTAGATCCATCATTACTAGCAGACCCGTCAACTGCTAACCCAACTGGTATTCCAAGCTTATCCATTTCAGATATTCTTGCGATACCAGATGACAGTTTCATATTTGATACCGGACAATGTGCAATTCCAGTTTGAGTATCTCTTAGTTTGTTAAGTTCATCGTCGTTAAAATAGATTCCATGTGCAAACCAAACATCTGAACCAATCCAGCCCAGTTTCTCCATATATGCGAGTGGTCTAAGTCCTGCTGATTCTAAACAGTATTTCTCTTCGTCCAGTGTTTCGCATAAATGAGTATGTAATCTTACACCGTATTTTCTAGCTAGTATTGCTGATTCTTCCATTAATTCATCACTTACGCTAAATGGTGAACATGGAGCTAATACTACTTGATTCATTGAGTACTTATCAGTATTGTGGTACTTGTTAATAAGTCTTTCAGAATCATCTAATATTTCCTTAACAGTTTGAACTACACTCATTGGTGGCAAGCCACCATCATCTACACCTAATGACATACTTCCTCGAGATGCATGAAATCTAACACCAAGGTCCTTGCTAGCTCTAAACTGCTCATCAATAAACTCACACTCTTTATCACTTCTAAAGACATAATGGTGATCAAATACAGTCGTACATCCGTATTTAACTAATTCCATCATCCCTGTAAGTGAACTATAATAAATAGTCTCGTTCTCTAAATTCTTCCATATTTCATATAAGTATCTTAACCAAGGAAATAGTTCAAGGTTTTGTACAGCTGGAATATTCCTAGTAAATGTTTGATACAAATGGTGATGTGTATTAACTAGTCCAGGATAAACATACATATTCGATGCATCTATCACTTTGTCTGCTTCCATTTCGTTAGTCCCAATGTAACTGATGTAATTATCAACAATTAATATGTTTTGGTTATATACTACAGTGTCTTTTAACACAATTGCTTTTGCATTTTTAATTAGTATGCTCATTTTCTATCTCCACTCCTAATCCACTAGCGATTCTATTTACGTAGTTGAAATAACTTGCTACTTGGTTTATTTCAAATACTCCTTCGTCAGTAAAATATTCTTTTAATTTTTTAATATCTTCTTTATTAACCTTATGACTCTCGACCGTTAATTTTTCAGCATATTTTAACATTGCTAAAATTCTACCATCGAAATTTTCTGAATAATTAATGGTTTTTCTAAATTCTGACTCATTTGTAAGACTACGAAGCGCCGCTCCGTGATGTGTAACTCAGTAATCACACTTATTAATATTTGAAACAACTACAGCTATCATTTCTCTTTCTTCTCTTGAAAGAGTAGACTCTCCAAACATGATAGTTCTTTATAGAGATAAGTGCGCCTTCAGAGTATTTGGTTTTAAACTATGTACTCTTAGTATATTCGCAACTGAATCATCCTTAGTTCCACCTAGGGAATCATAAAGTCTTTTCAATAATCCTTCTGCAGAAGTTTCTTTAATTATCTTGATGTAAGCCATAAAATCACCTCAAATAAATTATATCAGTTAGAAAAAATAAATGATGGTAAACCTTACCCATTACTTTATACTTGACAATAGTGTACGCTGTACAGTATACTGTTGTCGAGGTGATGTTATGACTAAAAATGACATATTAAGTAATCATCGTTTAGAACTTAGAAAAGGAACTATGGTTATAGCTGTATTATCTGAACTAAAAACAAAAAGATATGGATACAACCTTGTTGAGCGGTTAAACTCTCAAGGATTAGATATTGAGCAAAACACTCTGTATCCCCTTTTAAGAAGATTAGAGAAGCACGGCTTATTAGATTCAGTTTGGGACGTTAACGAGCCTAGACCGAGGAAATACTACTCTTTAAGTGAACTTGGATCAGAACTGTTTGATGAGTTGGTAAACGAATGGAAAAATAACACTAAAATTATAAAAGGAATCATTGGAGGATAATATGGAGATTTTAGAAAGATACTTATATGATATACGCAGAGCTCTACCAAAATCTGATAGAGACGAAATAATAAATGAACTAAAGTCATCAATTCTTGATGAGTTTGAATTAACAGAACAAACAGAAAAGAATATGGAATCTATAATACTTAAAATGGGTTCACCTGTTACTGTAGCTTCTGAATATCACAGTAATCCACTGTTATCAAAGGAAGCTGAGATGTTTTACTTCTTCTTAATTAAAATAGTATCAATGGCTGTGGCAGTGGGATTATTATTAGCCAAATTAACACAGCTAGTCTTTAACAGTGAGGCCTTAACGGTAGCTTCAGTAATATCTACAGTTGCTTTATCTTTACCTAGTTTATTTACAAGTGTATTAACTTCAGTTGGAATTATTACTATTATTATATTCGTTGTTGATAAGAAAGTAGGTCTCAAACCTAGGAAATTTAAGATTACTGATTTAACAGTACTATCTAAAACAGAAAAAGAAATTTCAAGAGTTGCTGAAAGCTTTAAAATAATTTTCACTATACCATTTATTGTCTTTATAAACTCAAGTATAAACACTTCTATAGATGGTATTAATCTGTTTGCTGATATCTCAAATGCAATCATGATTCTAACAGTATTCCTGATAATCGATGTTGCAATATTCTCAAGCAATCTAATAAAGGGATCAGTTAGTAAGATAATGACTAGAGTAATTCAGATCAAAGATATTGCAGGTGGATTATTCTTAGGATATTTGTCAACAATTGACATCTTCAATCCAAATTGGATTGAGATTCCAAATTTTCCTAGAATCATTATAAAAGTAGTTTTTATAGGATTAGCAATTGTGACAATCTATAATGCGTTAAAGCCAAAAGAGAAATAATAATTTCTCTTTTTTTTCTAGTTAAATTTGCTCATACATTAAGATTATATGTAACAATTATGAATCATTGATTTTCCTTACAGTAATGCCAAAATAATATAATCCATATCAAGAAAAATTTGTTCAAGAAACGCTTTTATTTAATCTGTAAAATGATATAATGATTTTGTCAATAATCTTATTCTAAAAGGAGAAAATAATGTTTAATAAAATTAATGAGATGATTAGCTACTGTAAAAAAGAAAACGTTAAAGTAATAGACTTCAAAGTTATAGATATGAAAGGTAGATGGCACCGTTTATCGATAACTTCAAGTAAATTATCAGAAGATATAATGGTAAAAGGGATTGGGTTTGATGGATCTAGTTATGGATTCTTAACTGTTGAAAAATCTGACATGGTAATGATTCCAGATATTACTTCCGCTTACCTTGATGCATACAAAGACCATAAAACATTAGTATGTGTCGCAAACATTTATGTAATAGAAGGTAATAAGCTAGAGCGTTTCCAAGATGATCCAAGATTCATCGCTGAGAAAACTGAAGCATTCATGGTTAAACATGATATCGCTGATACTTGTTTACTTGGTCCAGAGTTCGAATTCTTCGTTTTAGATCATGTGTCTTTTAAGAATACTAACCAACACATGGAAGTTAAACTTGATTCTGTTCAAGCAAACTGGAACACAGGAGACGACGACTCACAAAATGTTGGGTTTAAAGTGCCTCATCATGGGGGTTATCATTTAGATAGTCCGTTTGATCACAGTTACGAATACAGAACTGAAGTTGCATTAGAAGCTGAAAAAATAAATATCCCAATTAAATATCACCATTCTGAAAACGGTGGGCCCGGACAAGTTGAAATTGAAGTAAATTTCGCTGGTATCAAAGAAATGGGTGACCGCACAATGAAACTTAAGAATTTACTGAATTTAGTTGCGAAAACAAGAAATAAAACAGTTACATTTATGCCAAAACCATTTGTAGATGAATGTGGGTCTGGATTGCACGTACATATTCAACTTACTAAAAATGGTGAATACATCATGTACGATAAAGATGGATATAGTGGTATGTCAGATCTTGCACTTCACGCAATTGGTGGAATACTGACACATGCAAAAGCAATAACAGCTTTAACTAATCCTTCAACTAACTCTTATAAGAGATTAGTTCCAGGGTATGAAGCACCTGTTACAATAGGTTATGCTACTGCTAACAGATCTGCTGTAATTAGAATACCTGGTTATGCTATCACTGCTGATGAGAAAAGATTTGAACTTAGAAGTCCAGATGCTACATGTAACCCTTATCTAGCATATTCTGCTATTATGATGGCTGCATTTGACGGAATCATCAACAAGATTGATCCTAAACTTGCTGGATTTGGACCATATGACTTCAATTTATATTCAATGACTCCTGAGGAAGCCAAAAATATTGACAGTCTTCCAACTTCACTAATTCAAGCAGCAGATGCTCTTGAAAATGATCATGAGTTTTTACTAAGAGATGGAGTATTTTCTGAAAACATTATCCAAAATCACTTAAAAAGAATTAGAGAAGACTTCTATTTGATTAACAAAATGCCTCATCCAATGGAATTCGAACTTTATTATAATTTATAAAAAAACGATTAATTCGTTTTTTTTTTGCAAATTGTAGCATTTTATATCGGTTTATAGATATAATAAATAAAGAGGTGATTATATGATTAGATCTTCACTAGTAGCTAATTCAGCTTCACTAGGATTAAATTGGATTTACAATATGCCTTATCTTAAGAGAATTACTAAGGATAAAGATCCCGTTTTCTGGGAAATTGATAAGGAAATATATGATAAATCAAAAAAGGGTTATTTAGCTTATCCAAATCACAAAATTGGTGATTTGAGTTTCCAAGGAGACCTTCTTCTGTACCTTTACAAGAAACTTCATGCACACCACGATTATTCTCCTAAATTATGGAGAAGCGACGTTTATGAGTTTATTAAACCAGGTGGAGTTTATGAAGGATGGGTTGAATCTTATGGCCTTGATTTAGTAGTTAAAGTACTTGCTGAAAGAATGTATAAGAAAGACATGCATCTGGAAACATCATATAATGATGACCAACTGGTTGGATTTATTCCTTTCTTAGCATTTAAGGCTCTGCATCTAGACATGAAATTATCTTTGGATTTTGTTAAAGTATTATCAAAAAATGAAGACTATGAGAAACTATATGAAATGTTTGATGTTATTTATGAGGGTGCTGAAGACATTGACTCACTAAAAAAAGCTGTTAAAGATGCTATTCATCTTGCACCATTAAAATTCCATGATGATCTCGAAAATGCGATTAATATGGATGATACCGATCAGTTCATAATTAAGTATTCTGGAACGGCTTGTCACATTAGTCATAGTGTTCCGTTAATAATACATCTTCTGTTCCATGCAGAATCTTATGAAGAGGTAATTAGAATGAATACTATTATTGGTGGAGCTAGCTCTGATAGAGGACTATTACTAGGAGCTATTCTTGGAAAAGTTTCTAAAGTTCCTAATGAATGGATGAAAAAAATGCTAAAAAGAACTGTTTTATAACAGTTCTTTTTTATTTATAGGAAAAAAACACGAATTTATTATCAAATCATGTTGAAAAAAGCTGAAAACTTCTTATAATTAAAATGTGAAAAAATACACTTTTACGGAAGGATGATTATCTATGAGCAACAAACTAGCACTTTATGGATTTAATAACTTAACCAAATCCCTTTCATTTAACATATATGATGTTTGTATTACTGAAACTGAAGAGGAAAGAAACACATATATTGAGTATATAGATGAAGTATACAACTCAAAGAGACTTACTGAAATATTAGTATCAGTTGTAGAAGGAATCGGCGCAACTGTTTTAAATATATCAAAACAAGATTATGAGCCCCAAGGAGCAAGTGTAACGATTTTAATTAGTGAAGAGGAAGTTCCTCTTTACGCAATTGATGAATCATGTAATGTTGGAGTAATTACTCCTCTTAATAAATCAGTTGTGGCTCACTTAGATAAATCACATATTACAGTCCATTCATATCCGGAGAGTCATCCTGAAATGGGTATATCTACTTTTAGAGTAGATATCGATGTCTCAACATGTGGTGAGATTTCTCCCCTTAAAGCATTGGACTTTTTAATTGAGAGTTTTGACTCAGATATAATAACAATTGATTACCGAATTAGAGGGTTCACAAGACTAGAAAATGGTCAGAAAGTGTTTAAAGACCATAAAATAAATTCAATTCAAGAGTTTATTGATAAAAAAACACTTAATGACTACAACATAATAGACGTTAATGTTTATCAAGAAAATATATTCCATTCAAAGTTAATGTTAAAGGAACTGATTTTAGATCGATATTTATTTAATAAAACCGTTAAAGATTTATCCGAAGAACACTGTGAAGAGTTAGAAAAGCAAGTAGAAAACGAAATGAAGGAAATATTTTATGGTAGAAACTTTGACTTATAAATTAGATCAAACCAAAAAACCATTATTTGATGAGTTAGTCAAATATTCTAAACAAGATGTAATACCTTTCGATGTTCCTGGACATAAACAGGGACGAGGAATCCACAGTGAATTTATAAAAGTAGTCGGAGAAAATATCTTTAAAATGGATGTTAATTCATCCAAACAAATTGACCTATTAAGCAATCCCACAGGTGTTATAAAAGAAGCTGAGGAATTAGCTGCAGATTGTTTTGGAGCTGACAATGCATTTTTCATGGTAAATGGAAGTACAGCAGGAATCCAAAACATGATTTTAGCAACTGTTCGAAGTGGTGAAAAAATAATTTTACCTAGGAATGTTCACAAATCTACAATTAATGCTCTTGTTTTATCAGGGGCTAAGCCAATATATCTAAAACCTTATACAGATTCTATTCATGGTATTTCAATGGGAGTATCATTTAATGATGTTAAAAGAGCAATAGATGAAAATCCTGATGCCGCTGTATTATTCATGTTAAGTCCTACATACTTCGGAGTAACATCAAATTTAGAAAAGATAATCAAATACGCACATTCGTTTGATATACCTGTGATTGTAGATGAATCTCATGGTTCTCACTTTGGATTTTCAGATAGATTTTCCGAAAACTCGATACGATATGGTGCAGATATATCAACAATGAGCATTCATAAAACAGGTGGATCTTTAACTCAAAGTTCTATCATGCTACATAATGATGGATTAATACCTAAAGCTAGACTAAGGTCTGTTATTAATCTGTCACAGACATCAAGTGCTAGTTACCTTCTTCTTGCATCACTTGATATTGCTAGACATAAATTAGCAAATGATACAAACTTCGAGGAGATAATTGATTTGGCACTCTACGCTAGAAAAGAGATTGACCTAATTCCAGGCTTATTTTGCTTAAGCGAGGAAGCTGAAAATGGTGATTCAATATATAGAACTGACCCTACAAAATTAGTCATAAATGTATCCGGACTTAATATGACAGGGTTCGCAGCCTATGATATCCTAAAAGAGGTCAACAATATTCAACTAGAACTAGGAGAAACTAATGTTGTTCTTGCGATAATAAGTGTTGGAGATACCTTAGAAAACATTGATATTTTGATATCGGCTTTAAAAAAACTTTGTAAAGTTACAGGTGACACAGAAACTAAGTTAATTAAATATAAAATGAATATACCAGTATCAATTCTAACTCCTAGAGAAGCATTCTTTTCAGAGACAGAAATGATATCTATTGATAACTGTTTGGGTAGAGTATCTGGTGATTCAATAATGATTTATCCTCCAGGGATACCACTAATTGTGCCAGGAGAGGTATTCAGTCAAGAAATTCTTAACGATTACTCATTCTTTAATAATCAAGGGAATGCGGTAGTTGGATCTTCATTAAATGAAGGAAAAATTCAATTGAAAGTATTAAAAGAGGTGAAATAATGAACAAGCTAGACTTATGGTACTCAGAAAATTGGACAGATGATTGTAAATTTTCGATTAGAGTAAACGAACATCTTCATACAGAGGTAACAAAATTCCAAACAATCGACTTTTTTAAGTCAGATACATATGGTACATTTTTCACACTAGACGGGTTAATGATGGTAAACGAGAAAGATGAATTTGTTTATCACGATATGATTACTCATGTGTCATTAGCAGTTAATCCAGACATCAAGAATGTTTTAATTATTGGTGGTGGTGATGGTGGTACGGCTAGAGAAGTTTCTAGATATAAGCATATAGAGAAAATTGATATGGTAGAGATAGACGAAAGAGTTGTACGACTATGCGAAGAGTTTTTACCTATCACTGCTCATAAACTAAGCAACGATAAAAGAATAAAACTTTTCTTCGAGGATGGGTTGGAATTTGTTAAAAATTCCCCAACTGGAAAATATGACCTTATTCTTGTTGATTCAACTGATCCTATTGGACCAGGTGAAGGATTATTTACTTTTGAGTTTTATAACAACTGTTATAGAGCATTAAGTGATAATGGGATTTTAATTAACCAACATGAATCACCATACTTTGATGATTATTCTAAAGAAATGAAACGAGCGCATGATAAAATTTCTGAAACGTTCCCAATCGCTAGAGTTTACCAATTTCATCAACCGACTTACCCATCAGGTCACTGGTTATTTGGATTCGCTTCTAAAAAATTAGATCCAATAACTGACCACGATCCTAAAAAGTGGGAATCATTTGGTCTTAAGACAAAATATTATAATTCTGACTTACATATAGGATGTTTCGCTTTACCAACTTTTGTAAAGGATAAACTTAAAAATGAAAAAGAATAATCTAACATTTATCGCCTGTGATAAAACATATTCTGAATCTGATATTGTAATGTTTGGAGCTCCTTTTGATGGTACTACTTCTTTTAGACCAGGTACGAGGTTTGCTACAAACCAAATAAGAATAGACTCTGATGGAATAGAAACATATTCTCCATATTTAAATGTTGATATCGAGACAGATAAATCTATTATTGATGTTGGTGATGTTGAGTTGCCATTTGGTAATGTAAAAAAAGCTTTAAGTTCAATCGGTAAAAGAAGTCAAAAAATAGTTAACGACCAAAAAAAACCATTTATGATTGGTGGAGAACACCTTGTTTCGTTGCCACAAATAGCTGTCTTATCGAAAAAATATCCTGATCTACATATAATTCACTTTGACGCACACGCGGATTTGAGAGAAAGTTATTTAGGGGAAAAGCTTTCTCACGCAACAGTTATGAGAAGAGTATTCGAAATTACTGGAAAGAATTCTATAAGTCAGTTCGGTATAAGATCTGGTACTAAAGAGGAATTTACATTTGCAGAAAATAATACTTATATAGAAAAGTTTTCAGCAACTACAATTTCTGAAAGATTACTAGAACTAAAAGACAAACCGATATACATATCATTAGATTTAGATGTATTAGATCCTAGTATATTTCCAGGAACTGGAACACCTGAACCTGGCGGATTATCATTCAAGGAGCTAGTTGAAGCTATATTATCATTAAAGGGGTTTAATATCGTTGGTGCAGACGTTGTTGAGTTAAGTCCACATTATGACCCTTCTGGGGTTTCAACAGCTGTAGCGGTTAAAATAATTAGAGAATTACTTTGTATCATGTAGGGGCTTTGCCCCTTTTTTTTTGCAAAAGAAAACTCCACATCTGTGGAGTTAGTCATTTACTACTAGATAGTATCCCATTCCATAATGGTTTTTAATAGCAATTCTTTTACATTTAATTTGTTTTAATTTATTTCTAATTCTGTAAATATATACTTTTGTACCTTTTGATCCACTAAACCCCTCTTCTTTGTAAAGAAGTTTTGTTATTTCTTCGTTAGTAACAATTCCAGTTCCAATGCTATCTGATAACTTAAGTAATAACTTAGTCTCAGTAGGATTCAAGTTAACTGAATTATCTTCACATGACAAGTTCTGTTGAGCGATATTAAAGGAAATATCCCCAATTGTTCTTCTATAGTTACTAAGTTCAATTCTTCTCTTGAAAGAATCTACTTTAGCTATAAATAAATCAATATCCAGTGGTTTTATAAGAACTAAGTCAGCACCAGACTCATATAATTTAATTTCTTCTGCTTTAGTCAATTTGCTCGCAACTAAAACTAATCCAATTGTTTTATGAACACTTCTCACTTCTTCTAAAAGTTCACAAGTAGACTCAGTACTCTCAAATTGTGAAAGTATCAGCATATCGTATTTTTCGATATCAATATCTAAAAAATCAAGATTCGGCTCAGACACAACGTCAATTTGATATCCTTTTTTACTTAACCTGTTATTAACGACAACTTTTAGAACAAAATCTTGTTCTGAATACAAAACTCTAATACACATAATGGCCTCCACTTTAAAAATATATTTTTTAAGCAACAAGTATACCTACTTAATACATAAGAGATTACGTAAGCAAGTATACTGTCACTCTGCTAGGAAATTTAAAGGATGTGTAATATTCTAAAATAGTTAATGGTATCGAATAGAATTAAATAATTCATAATAGTCAATTATCAATTCAAGATGATTGTCTCACTTTCTACTGGGGATAGAAATTGAAATTTAAACTTGAAAGACAAGCAATTGTATTGGAGTTCTTAGTTAAATAAATAACTATCACTCAATACCATTAACATAAGAAAAAGTATTTTGAATATAAGCAATATAAAAGGCACATCCATAATTGTTTTACCATAGGATGTACCTTTTTGATATAGATTTGTAATAACTAGTAGTGTAGATGTCAAAACTTACAAAAATTTCACTTTTAAGTATATAACATTATTTGAACCTCAAAATACTTTGAAGTTGAGTTTGTTGTCAGTAATCCATTGTATTTATTTATAACCTTTTTAACGCTTGTCAATCCAAGTCCACGGCCGTTCTTATTCTTACTCTTTTCAAAAGATCCATCATAATCATTCTTAGTCGTAAGATACAATATACTTCTATCAAACGAGATATTAACATAAACATGTTTGTTTTCAGCTTTAGATGCCGCCTCAATACTATTGTCTATTATATTACCAAGAATAACAGTCAAATCAAAATTATCAACTAGTAGTTCTTTAGGAACGTTAGCCGAGACTATTAACTTAACGCCCAACAAGTTTGCTTGAGCTTTTTTGTAATTTAATATGCTATCTATTGTTGAATGACCACTACTTATCTCATCACTGGTCTTTAAAAAACCTTCTGCTCTCTCAATATAATTGGCTAAATCCACTAAGTTGTCCTTTTCTACCATATCTTTAATAGTAAGGATATGGTTCTTCATATCATGTTTTATTAATCTTACGTTTTCAAGAGAATCTTGCATAATTCTTAACTGCTCTCCATACGCTTTGTTTTGCTGCATAAGAACTTGTTGATCAACTACTTCACTGTATACTTCCGATTGCCTGTTATATAGAAAGAACACAAATATATTGATTACAAACAAAGCAACTGTACTTACTACAATTGAAACCGGATTTGCAACCTCTATATACAATACAATCGCAGTTATCAGTGAAAATAAAGGAATGAGTGTTATCAACACCCAAGAAGCTAATGGTAAATCAGATCCCTTTTTGGGAGTCGTGTACTTTTCAAATAAAAGTACAGCAACATATAGGAATATTTTAGAAGTAACATGCATTGTAATCAGTTCAATATCATATGCAATAACTTGATTATTAACACCTACCATTGTAATTAAGAATACTGCAGCAATTTCAGTTAATACCGTTACTACAA
Source organism: uncultured Candidatus Izemoplasmatales bacterium (assembly GCA_964589075.1). Lineage (GTDB taxonomy): Bacteria > Bacillota_I > Bacilli_A > MAG-NZ > MAG-NZ > CAZPQU01. Next base: position 102,217 of record CAZPQU010000005.1, read on the forward strand.
GAATTGTAACTGTAGTGTAAATTCTAGCTTTCCAAGTAGATTTGTAGATTGTAGAAATTCCAACAAACATGATGATATTAGCTGTCAAAGTAACAAAAGGGGTGTTAACAAATAAGTAAATACCTGATGTAGCTAAGAAATAAAAACTAAATACTAATAATTCTGTTAACTTGTTGGTGTGCTTTTGAGTGAAACCTATATTAAAGAATTTATATAATATAGCAGTTTGGAATAAGTTCCCCAATAAGTAAATTGTCTCTTCTAACCCCATTGTTTCCCTCCTTTAGCTAGCTGTTTTATTTTTACAGCATTACGATAGTTTTGGCTAATACTAAGTATCTTATTATTAGCCATTGTAAGTTGGTCATATTTAAATTCTTTTACATGAATATAGTTTACTAAATGAGATTTATGTATCAACATAAAATCAAAATCCATAAGCTTGAAATGAACATCAGATATTTTCCCATAAAACTCATAAGATTCTAACCTAGTCTCTACGGTAATCTTTCTACCTCTACTCACAAAATAGAGTATATCTTTAACTAACACTCTAAAACTTGAAGTATTTATTTTGAAGTCGAAATAGTCATTGCCATTTCTACTCAAGAACATTGATTTTTTAATTACTCCAGAGATGTCATCATAACTAAGAGGTTTGATTAAAAAGTTTATTGGTCTTGATTCAAATAATTCAATTGCATGTCTCTTCTCAGATGATATGTAAGATATGTCTACTGACTGATCATTAAAAGTATCTCTAATGATTGTTCCAACACGAACACCATCAAGTTCATCCATCTCAATATCTAGAAATATTAAATCATAATTCTTCTCTTGGTGCATTGCTTCAATAATTCTCGCTCCATCATCATACATGAACACTTCAAAATTATCTGATACAGTTAAAAAATACTTTTCTACGTATTCCTTTATTTTTACTCTAACGTTAGAGTCATCATCACAAATTGCTACTTTATACATAACTTTCCTCCAAATTGGACAGAACAGAAAAATCCGTCCGTTACAATTATAACAAAAATGAAAACAAAAATAAAAGGCAGATTTATCTGACTTCTACTTTTTACTATAGGAGAATTAACTTTTATATCGATTTTCGTCTATTAAAGTATTTTTTAGTTCTGATAGGGATCATCATACCAGTAAAGTAAGCAATATCAGGAAATGATAATAATGAATTCACGTAAGGTTCTCTGTTACCAAATTCTTGAACATAATCATTGAATAATGAAAGTTTCATATTGTCTCCTCTCTAACTAAATCACTATAGGGATTACCTCCTTATGCGAAGTAGTGTGAATAAAAAAATTAGATTGCTACTTCGTATAGTGAAGTAGTTTACAAATTCATTCTACATCACTACTTCGTATAAAGCAATAGTAAAGCATTATGATTATTTTTAAAAAAAAAGCAAATACATATTTGCTTTTTATCTTCTATTTCTTCTATGTCTATGTCCACCACCGCTATTACGCTTACCTCCGCGGAAATTACGGTTTCTTTGGAACACAGCAGGTTCTTTTGAAAGTGTAGGTAACACTTTAGGTTTTCTATCAATTAATACTTCTAAAGCAGCTGCTACTAACATTTCTGCTCCGTATTGTTCAATCATTTGCTTACTGATTCCCATATGTCTTTTAAGTTGTTTTTTACCAATATCAACACCTTCAGTAAGCTTATCAATAGCTATACTTTGTTGTGATTGATGTAATTCTTCTCTTGTAGGACCAAAAACCATCTTAATATTCGACTTAGTTTTAGTCGCAATTTCTCTTAAATGTGGTAACTCAGATTCTCTAACGAAAGAGAAACTTACACCTTTACTACCAGCTCTACCAGTTCTACCAATACGGTGAACATAATATTCAATTTCTTGAGGTAAATCGAAGTTGTAAACGTATTTAATATTTGAGATATCAATTCCTCTAGCTGCAACATCAGTTGCGATTAGATAATCAAATCCACCTTTTTTGAATTCATCAACTACATGTAATCTTTGTCTCTGGTTTAAATCACCGTGTAATGCTCTTGCACTGTAACCTAAAGTATTCAAAGCAGTAGTTAACTCATCAGCTCTTTTCTTCGTTCTACCGAAGATTAAACTTTTTTCTCCTCTTACATCAATGATGTCAGTTAAAAGTTGAAGTTTATTGTTTTCGTTTACTAAAATTGAATACTGATCAACAGTATCAATCGTTTGAAGACCAGAACTTATAAGTATCTCAACTGGATCTCTCATAATCTTGTCTGCAATTTTTCTTACATTGTTATCTAGTGTTGCACTAAACAATGCAGATTGTTTTTCAGTTGGTAAATGTGAAATAATTTTATCTATTTCAATTTTGAAACCGATTTTAAGCATTTCATCTGCTTCATCGATACAAAAGAATTTTACTTTATCAAGTTTAAGTTTCTTATTTTCAAGATAGTCAACAATTCTTCCTGGTGTAGCAACTACTATGTTGGGTCTTTTAGCTAAAGACTCTAGTTGTCTTGTATAACTCATTCCACCAATTATTGTCGCTATTTTTAATTTTTTGTATTTTGAGAAATCTCTCAAAGCCTCTACGATTTGCACAGCAAGTTCTCTCGTCGGAGCTAAAATTAAGGCCTCTATCGATTTATTTTGTTGTGAGCACATTTCTACAATTGGTAATCCAAATGCAGCAGTTTTTCCGGTTCCTGTTTGAGCTTGACCAATACAGTCTTTCCCAGATAACAGTACTGGAATTGCTCTTTCTTGAATTTTAGTAGGTTCTTTGAAACCCATTTCAAGAATTGCGTCTTTTATGTTCTTACTAATTTCTAAATTATTAAAGTTCAAATGTTTTCCTCTTTTCTAAAGCATACTCATTACTATATCACAATAATCTACTAATTGCACCTATAAAGATACGTTCTGGTTTATTTATGTGTCTTATGTGAAGTATCTGTTGAATTATTTATTTCATGTAATTCTTTTTCAGTTAAATATCTCCATTTACCTACTGGTATATCCAATAGTAGATTCATTATCCTTATTCTTTTTAAATCAATTACTTCATAGTTGAAGTAGTCGCACATTCTTCTTATTTGTCTGTTTAGTCCTTCAGTCAAAATAATCTTGAATGTTTTTTCGCTTATTTTTTCAACTTTGCAGTTTTTAGTAAATGTATCTAGTATTGGTACTCCTGTACTCATTGATTCAAGAAACTTGTCTGTAACTGCCTTATGAACTGTGACAATATACTCTTTTTCATGATCATTGCGTGACCTTAAAACCTTGTTAACTATATCACCATCATTAGTCATAATAATTAATCCTTCACTAGCTTTATCAAGTCTTCCAACATGAAAAATTCGTTTATGGTAGTTTATATAGTCTATGATGTTACCCTTTATTGCTTTATCAGTAGTACAAGTTATACCTTTAGGTTTATTAAAGATCATATAAACGTACTCTTCTTGAGAAGTAATTAATTTTCCATCAACTTTTACAATATCTTCAGAAGATACTTTTGAACCAACCAAAGCCAATTCGTCATTTATAGTTACTCTGCTTGCTTCTACTAGCCTGTCACCTTCTCTGCGAGAACAGTGCCCTGCTTCACTTAAATACTTATTTATTCTTATCATTTTTATCACCTATCTAATTATATCAAATGTAGTATAAAAAAAAACAGGAATTGAATCCTGTTTTAGAAATTTTATTATTGTTACAAATTATGCAACAGGAACAATGTTTTCTGCTTGTGGACCTTTAGCACCTTCAGTTACGTCGAAAGTTACTTTTTGACCTTCATCAATTGATTTGAATCCGTCAACATTAATTTGTGAGTAATGTGCGAATACGTCTTGTCCTTCTTCTGTTGTAATAAATCCGAAACCTTTTTCTGAGTTAAACCATTTAACTGTACCGTTCATATCGATACCTCCTATTTGATGTCTTAATAAATTACTCTAACCAACACCATACTAGGCATTTCTATGTGGTTCTAGTTAAAAAATATTTTACTTAAGCAACGAATTATAACACTAATATATTTTTAACACAAGTAAATACGCTCAGCAAATTTTAGGTGATACACATTTGGCAATAAACAACTACAATTCGCTCTATCTCTCGTATGTAACTTCAACTAGTCCGCTATAATTTTCAACTTTTAGTACTTTATATTTTTGTTCACTGTCAATTGCTGTGAACAAAGATATCCCTTTGCCTAAACTAATAGGGATAGTAGTAATTATCATTTTATCTATTAAATTGTTTTCTAGGAAGAATCTAAGTAGCATTGCACCACCTACAACCCATATTTTTCCGGATGCATTTTCGATTGTCTCTAACAATTCATCAACGTTTACGGAAACTATTTTCGGATCAATAATTTTTTTAGAAGAAAGAACAAACACTTCTTTACCAGGAAATGCCCAATTGTCAGGTGACAATTCGTTAACTACCTGTTGATAAGTAGTTCTTCCAAGGATAACAATATCAATCGTCTCAAAAAAAGTAGCAAAATTATTAGCCGTTATTTTTTCAGTCCCCTCAGAGTCATAATCACTTAACCAATCAACAGACCCATTAAGTCTAGCAATATATCCATCGATGCTCTGTGCTATATATAATATTATCTCTCTCATAATTACCTCCGTCTAAATTATACCATAGTGAGAAATGATAGATTTTCAAAAAAAAGATAAAACTTTAAAGTTTTATCTTTTGATTATATATTCTCAACGCATTATTATAAAATACATCTTCAAGATGTTCATCTGGAATTAACTGTTTTATAAAAGTAATGTAGCTTTTCAAATCTACAAGTGGCCAGTCTGATCCAAACAGAACTTTCTTATAATTATCTAGAAATACCAGTCCTGTTTTAATTCTAAGCGTGAACTCATCTACTGAAAGTCTTAAGACAACTTCCTCATTACCGACAATTAGTCCAGATAAGTCAATTAATACATTATCGTTCTTCGCAGCAACTTCGGCTGCATCCATTATCCACGGATCACCGAAATGTGCGATTATAAACGTAACATTCGGATACATAACAGCTAACTCGTCAATTTCAAGTGGGTGAGCATATTTTAGTAATCCTCTTTTTGAAAAAGTCTCTCCAGAATGAATCGTAACAGGTAAGTTATGTTTTTCTGCTAGTTCGTAGAGTGGCTTGTATACATCGTCCCACACGTGATAATGGTAATATCCAGCATATACTTTTAGTCCCACTGTTTTGCTGGTTATCTGTTTCTCAAAACTTTTTAGATTAATGTCTGCGTTCGGATTAAATCCAAGGCAATGATAAAGGTTTTGAGGATTTGTGTCTAAATCCAGTTTCATCGGATTCACTGCCTGATTATCAGGAAATTTCTCTTTATCCTCAGTAACACCCATACCAATAGCTGTTATTGCATTAAACTCTTTCTCAAATCCTTCTAAACTATAGTTGATTCCATTTTTCTTAGCAGTATCATGAAATGATATGATATTCGAAAAATGGATGTGTGCATCAATGATTTTCATATTACACCTCAAATTTGATGTTTTCTAAGTCAATCAACGCTTCTTCAGTTACATTAGCTTCGGTAAACAGTATAAAGTCTCCTGAAAACTGTTTACTAGTAAGATCAGGTACTGTTATAGTACCTTGTGAAAACAATATAGTATATCCAGCTTCAGTCTGAAGCAAATGTCTGTTGCTGCCATTATACACAGCCATTTTGCTTTTTCTAGTACCCTCAAAAATCGCAAGTTTACCCATAAACATTTCCATACCCTTGTCATTACACTTATACTTAGTATCTCCTTTAACGGCTTTAACGTTACTGGCTACATCATCTGCTTTGATTGTTATGAATCTAGTCATTCCTCTTCTAAACAGTTTACCTGAGTTATTCACTACGTTACTAAATGTATATAGTAATTCTACTCCAGGTAGAGTCAAACAGTAATTCTCATAAGTAAGTCCTTTTAGTACAGGGTCCTCACTTATAATAAGTGAAACTTTTAGTCCCTGCCAGTTGTTACCGAAATTATCTTTTAAACTAACAAATTCAACTGTTCTTTTTTCTTTTATAGCTGCATTATCTTGTAATCCACCTGATCTTTGTGTTATTCCTCCAACGAAATTAGCCCACCAAACTCTCTCTTTCGGTTCAGGGTAGTTAGAATCTAACCATTCCTCCCCCTCATAAGTGATTGAATACACTGAATCAGCGTATTCAGGATTAGCCCTAAATTGCAGTTTTCCATTGTTTACTTCATATACTCCATTGTTTTCATTTCGAGTTATAACTCCTGCGGTATTGAAAACGAGCTTTTTAACTTCTTTTTCTCTGTCACTTATTGAAATGTGTACTTCCTTAAGTCCAGCTTCTACGTTTAGTGTAGAACTAATATCTGAAGTTTCACCGTTTATTGAAAACGACCCATTAATATCAGTCTTCTTGTTATTCTTGATAGAAACTTCAAACAAGTCTGAACTAAATGGATTCCCTCCATTGAACACAACGTCTAGAAAACTAGTCATATCTTTAGTTGTTTTACTTCCTACATATTCTCTAAAGTCCTTAAGACTAGAGTGAACAAATGAGCAATAGAAATCAGGAATACGATGTGATTCTCCCTCTTTAAGGGATATCCCAGTTTTACTAAACGTCATCTTCCAGTCGCTAATCTCCATTTTGTTATCACCCCAAGTAAATCCGTATCTACTTTGGTTATTAAACATCCAGTTTTCATCTACCAACTCATGGTTAATAAATGACAATTCTGCACCGTCAATCCCTTTAACTTGAAGAAGTTTACCTTCATAAGGAATTACATTGTTTTTTAAGTGGTGCCATACAGGAACAGAAAGAGAAAGCTCTTTACTAGGTCCTTTGTTTATCAATTCATATCCAACTTTCATCAACCCATAGCTATGGTTTACATGAATCACTACCGATACATCCTTAAATGCAACTGATTCATATGTAATCGTCATATCGTTATTTGAAGTAAAGTTGATTACTGGCTTACAATTATTGAATTCAAGACTATAAGGTAGACCAATGCTAGGTGCAAAGAATGCAGTACCAACATTATCTCCATTTTCATTTCTTAAGCATAATTCGTGATGGTCTATTTCGAAAACAGCCATATAATTCCCACTAACAATTAAAGCCGTAGTTTCACTTAATCCAGTAAATGATACATTTGAACCTTTAAATGAAGCTGTAACATTTTTAGTCAACGAGTTATTTCCATATTCAACCACAGCGGAACCGCTGTAGAACCCATAATCATTAAGTTTGTATTTCACTTCAACGGATCTTTTCTCTTTTGGTTTTAAGTTAACTGATACCTCATTAAAATCAACGAAACTAGATGGTAACTTAATACTAAATGTCTCCGCTGTTGCTAAGTTATTAACTACATCTAAATAAGCACTGTATTCTCTTCCTAAAATATGATTATACTCAATACAGTTTAGTTTTAACTTAACTGGAAACTTCGGCTCAATACCGATTTTAAATGTAGCCAATTCACCATTAATTAATACATCCGCCTCAACAACAGGATGAGTCTTTCCAGTTTCTTGATCCTTCTCAATACTACCTACAAAGAACGTTCCTTCAATTGTTTCTTCTTTTACTACATTTAATACTTCTTTCATTTCAAATTTAATATTCTTGTTATGTTTTCCTTTAATATCGATATTTAATTCCTTCTCAGTTTTATTAATAATCTTAAAACTAACTGAATAGTCACTACCAAACACTAATTCATTGTTTGAAATACTCATTTCAATTAAATAATCCGGTGTGTCAATTAAACGTATTCCTCTACCCGTTTTCTCAAACTCAACTATTAATGATGTTTTATCATTTGAAAAATCATATTTGTAGTATTCAAATCCATTTACTTTTTCACCATCTTGGTCCATATCAATAACTCTATTACTATCCTTATACCAGTCCAATTGACTTAAATATTTCCCTAATGCTTCAGTTTGAAATAGATAAGGTACAAAGTTCATTAAATGAACTGTAGAGTTTCTTCTTTCCCAGAAGAACCCACACTTTTTATATAGTGGCATTGCTTTTATATTTCCACTCCAAGTGAAAAGGTCAAACCTTGTCCAGCTTGAAGAGATTGCGTCTTCTAATACCCTAAGTATTAATGCTTTTCCAACTCTCTTACCGTGAAAGTCGGGTCTTACATTTAAAAGTGGCAAATATGATGCACCTTCATCGTGCTTATATTCAGAGAAGCTGCAGTACCCAACTACCTCATCATCGATAACCGCTAAGTATAGTTTTAGATTTCCTGAACTTGATTCAGATGAGATAATATCAGATTCTGTTTTTAAAGACTCATCATTACCCCAACTTGAACTACTCTTATTCCACATCTCAGCTACTTTTAAAGCATAAGAATCATTGTACTGTACTATTTTCATATCATCTTCCTCATTTCGTCGGCTAGATGATTACACCTGCCTGTTTTGTATTTTTCATTTCTGTCTCCTTTCTTATATTTATGCATTAAGCATATAAAAAAGGCCCCTCATCACATGATTGGCCCTAAAATCCTCAATTACGTGACAAACTATTCTCTATTAAGTTTACATAACTTATTTTTAGACATATTGTCACTCCTTTATTTGTTCTTATTTATAATATCATATATTTTAGCATTTATAAACTTGGTCTTAGAACACTTTCCCTTTAATAGATAATTTCGAAAATATTTTGTGATATAATTCTTATGTGAGGTGATTAAATGGAAAACAAAAAAGTAATATCCAAGTTCAAATTAGAGGAATCAAAATGGCTCCTAAAAGCTAAAAAGTACTCAAGTTCTGACACGTTTAACACTTTAAAGGACAAAGCACTAATCAAAGTACAAAGTGGTGGAAACAAGTTTAAAGATGGTTACAGTACTGTAACTCATTTCGTGAAAATGATTCACGATTTCTTTAAGAATGATTTCTTACTAGAAAAAAAAGAACTACTTCTTATGTTGGCAGGATTAGTATATTTCATATCACCTATTGATATCGTTCCTGACTTTATTCCATTCGTAGGATTATTAGATGATTTCGCGGTATTGGCTTTTATTGCTAAGCGTTTGTCTGGGACAATGGATAATTATGAAGAGTACGTAAACGAAGACAAAACAGGAAATTACATAGATGTAGAATCGGAGGAAATATAATGAGTTTTGATTTTTTAGATTACTTAATAATGGCATTTGGTGCTTATTATGTAGTAGGAATTGGAATATTCCAAATTGGTTTAAAAGGTGTTAGAGCAAACAAACTAGTTAATAGATTTGGTAAAGTAGGCGCAAGAATTTTCTATATAGCTGTTGGCTTATTCGGAATTATTTTAGTTCTAACTGAAATACTATAGAAAAAAGTGCATTTCTGCACTTTTTTTTATATGTATAAATCTCTTTTCTTAAAGAACACAAACACACTACCTATGCAAGCTATCACAATTCCGCTTGAGAATATCAAGTAGAATAGGTTAATCTCACTGTTTAGTAAATCACCTACAGGGAAATACTGAAATGGTGTTATGAATTTTAGAAAATCAAGTTTGTCAGTCATACCCATTAACATTGAAAATAAGAATGATCCCATCAAGAACCCTAATGTAACGGAACCTGACCTCTTATATTGACGTAGTACTGCTGAGAACATCATTCCAATAGACATAAATACAAGTTCCAGAATCAATAGTCCTATACTCAGGTAGATTGCAAACTCATAAAATACTGGTGACGGATCAAATCTGTAGAACATGAGAATAGATATCAAATAAAGTGATAAAGCACTTAAAAGTACATAAATAACTGCAGCTATCATTTTACCAGTTAAAACTCTAGTTCTTGATACTGGTAAAGTAAATAAGTATTCTGCCGTTTTATCTCTCTCTTCTTTAGAAATTATTGAACTTCCAAGTAGAGCTGCATATATTGCGAGTGGTAAAAAAATATAAATTGATATTAGACTTAAATATCCTTCAGGTTGAGCTATGTTAGCCATTGATACTCCTATAATGGCGAACATGAAATCAAATTGTTCCATTATCTCCATTATTTTAGGATCATTGTTAAACACTGAAAATTCAGTGCTAGCAAGCATCAATACAGTACCTATTGAAACAATCCAGATTATGAAGGATTTCAAATTTGCTCTTAGTTCTCTTTTAACAATATTCATAAATCCTCCTATAACGAACTGATATTTCGCTTATTATACAAAAAGTATGTAGCAACTAATGAAACAATAATCACTACTACTGAAGTAAGTGCTAAGCTAGTATCCAGTTCTCCTTCTAATAAAATTTTTCCATAATCAAAATGTGCGTATGGTGTAATGTAAGCAAACAATTTTATACCTAACATGGCATTAAGTGCTTGGATAACATACATTCCGATTCCGAGTGCCATTGAGAAACTCAATACACTTGGTATTTTTTTAAGTAAAACAGATATAAGCATACCAACACTAACAAAGAACAATTGGAATACTCCTAATGTTGCAAGCAACATGTAAATATTACTGTCAATTGGGTCTGAAGAAAAAACAGTAAGTGAAAATATACTTGTTATCCAAATCGCAGCGTTCATTATTGCTAATGCTACTAAAGCTGCAAAAAACTTAGAAAATAGTATCTTACTTCTTTTAACTGGTTTTGTAAGTAAAAAGTCAGCTGTAAGTTCTCTTTCCTCTACACTTAACATATGAACACCATAGTTAGATGCTTGAATAGCAATTGGTATAAGAATTAATGAATACGTTAATCCAAAGTACCCAAGTGTGCTTGTCATCGGTAATTCAGGGTTCATACCGAAAGCAGCTAGAAATTCTTCAGGAAAACTTAGCATCAATTCATTAAAGGCATCTGAGCTTGAAGCAATAGCAGGAAAGAATGCCATGTACATTATTAGAAATCCCGGAACAGCAAGCGTCCAAATAATAATAGATTTGATATATGATTTAAGTTCGAATTTAAATATATTCATATCATCGCCTACTCGTAGTAATGCATGAATATCTCTTCAAGAGTAGGTTCCTCTATCACGATATCATCCAATTTTAATTTCGAAATCACTTCAACTACTTTATTAACATCACCTTTGAAGAAAAACTTCACTAAAGTATCAGTTTCAACTAAGTTAGTTACACCTTCAAAATTAAATTTACCGCTGTTCAAATTTTCTCCAGAAATTTTGAATTTCTTATAATTATCATGTGCTAAAGCTTTAACATCCTGTACACTTACAATTTTACCTTCTTTTATAATAGCTACACGATCACACAATTGCTGAACTTCAGCTAATATATGTGAACTAAATAAGACAGTTGCGCCCTTTTTGTTTTCCTCAGAAATCAAATTAAAGAACTTTTGTTGCATAAGTGGATCTAGTCCACTAGTAGGTTCATCTAATACTAAAAGTTTAGGCGAGTGCAACAATCCTTGTACAATCCCAACTTTTTTCTTGTTTCCATATGATAAGTCCTGAATTCTTCTGTTAAGATCTAACTCCATAATTTCAGCTAGTTCTTGAATCCTAGTAGAACAATCCTTGTCGTAAAAACTTGCTGAATAATTAAGCAGGTCAATTACTTTCATCTTGTCGTAATAAAATATTTCAGATGGTAAATATCCAATTTCTTTTCTAATCTCCGGACCAAACTCAATGGCATCTTTACCAAATATCGTAACGGATCCGCTTGTTGGATATATCAGTGACAACATTGTTCTAATGGTTGTAGATTTCCCAGCTCCATTTGGTCCAATGAATCCAAATATTTCACCTTCTTTAACGTTAAAAGTTACGTCAATAATACCTCTTGATTTACCATAATACTTTGTTAAGTTTTTAAACTCAATGGCATTCATACTTTTATCCTCCATGAAATTCACTATTTATTCTTATCCAATTATATCATATTTATATTTCATATAGACAACAAAAAAAGTACTCTACACATAGTATAGAGTACTTATATTAGTGTTATAATTCCTCAGGTTTACCAAACAAGAATCCTTGGAAGTAGTCTACACCTATTTCCTTAAATGCTTCGAATTGGCTTTCTGATTCAATTCCTTCAATTAATACTTTTTTATCTAGAGAATGTAAGAAAGTTGTTATTTGCTTAACTATATTAAAGTTTTTTGATATTTCATTAACTATAGCTTTATCAAACTTAACTCTGTGGATATATGTCAGTTTAAGTGAGTCAAGTGAAGACTCTCCACCAGCAAAGTCATCCATAACTATACTGTAACCTAATTCATGTAATCTTCTAACATTACTAAAGGCGAAATTATCAACCAATATTTTTTCACTAACCTCAAGGAACAGACTAGTTTTGGGAATATGGAATAGATTCATTCTATCAATATTTGTTTTGAAGTTAATTGAGTTTAAAAACTCTGGTGTTATATTAACAGCAATATAAACGTATTCTTGTTCTTTCTTAGGTAAATTAGAAAAAAAGATGTTTACTTCATTGATTATGTAGATATCTAATTCTTCCATCATCCCACTTCTTCTTAAAAGTGGAAGAAAATCATCTGGTTCGATTACGTGACCTTCAAAATTCCATCTTGCCAACGCTTCATATCCGACAGTTTTGCCAGTTGCATTCACAATTCTCTGGAAATAAGATGATATATTATTATTTTTAAGAGCGTCTATGATATGTACCCTCATGTCTTTTCTTCTAATTGCATCTTCATATGTTAAGCAAATTTTAGCTTTAGCAGAAGAATTTTTACTATCATACATCAAATTATCTGCAAATGTAATTATCTCTTCTGGTGTTCCAAATACTGCAGTACCAGATACTACACCTATTGAACAGCCGATGAAATGCTGATTGTCATTTGAATCTTGAATGGGATTAGTAAACATATCTTGAAGCACCACAACACTTTGGTTTAATTTTGCACTTTCAATCTCTTTTAAAACAACAAACTCGTCTCCACCAAACCTGAATACACAATCTGAACCAAATTGAGCTACTAACCTGTTTGCTGAAGCAATTAAAACTTCATCACCGATATCATGACCATATGTGTCATTTACATTTTTGAATTTGTCCAAATCAATGAAGAAAACAGATAAATCAGACATATTCGATTTTCTAAGTACCTCGTACATCACTCTTCTTGTTTTTAACCCTGTTAAAAAATCTTGAGATGAGTACATTTCAAACATTTTGATTTTTCTTGTAAAACCTAAACCTATCACTGTAAAGACTATACTAATAAAAATAATGTAGTAATTTAGTATTTGCAAAACTCTACCTTGAGCATCATATTCTTCTTCAAATAACTCTACAATTTTATGTATATTATCTTTTAAAGTTAAAGCATTCGATTTAATGAACTCTACAGCTTCTAGGTCAGTTGGGTCACTGACTATGTCATTAGCGGAGTTCAAGTAGTCATGGAACAAATCATCAAAAAGATTGATTTCTAATATTATTTCTGGATAACCATTCGTTTCAATATCTAAGTTAATGTCACCAGAAATTAATGATTCCATGTAATCGTGGAATAGATCTATTTCATCCTCAAGTAATAAAATATATTCATTTTGAATATCAATATCGTCCTCATAATAAATTTTTTGGGAAAAGTCTGATATCAACATAGTTCTCATTCTTTGAGACCCACTAATGTTAATAGCTTTTCCAAAATATGAAATTTCGTCGGATTTAGCGATTGAAACACCCATCCCAATTAAAAAAGGGATCAATGTTATCAACAGAATTGCGGCATTTTTAAATGCTAAAGAAACTTTGTATTTTGACATATAATCCCTCCTATTTTTATAATATTAACATATTATATTTACTATTCAAAATAATGTATTAGCCAAAGATGTTTAGGAGAACACCTGCAGCTATTGCCGAACCTATAACACCTGCAACATTAGGTCCCATTGCATGCATTAACAAAAAGTTTGTCTTGTCTTCATCAAGACCCATTTTATGAACAACTCTCGCCGCCATTGGAACAGCACTTACTCCAGCCGCACCAATCATAGGATTGATTTTACCATTCGTTAATTTGCACATAAGTTTACCAAATAGTACTCCAGATGCAGTACCAACTGCAAATGCAACTAAACCTAGAGCAATAATACTTAGAGTTCTGACATTTAAGAATGTCACAGCATCTGCTTTTGCCCCTACAGTTAATCCGATTAGAATTGTAATAATGTACATTAAAGAGTTATTAGCACTCTCAACCAATTTCGGAACTACTCCTGATTCTTTTAATAAGTTACCAAACATAAACATACCAACTAAAGGCACTGAGTTTGGAATTATTAGAACAACAAGTATTGCGACAACAATCGGAAAAGTAATCTTTTCAAGTTTAGAAACTTTTCTTAGTTGTGTCATTTTAATCTGACGTTCCTTTTTAGTAGTTAATAACTTGATAATTGGCGGTTGTATAATTGGTACTAATGCCATGTATGAGTATGCAGCAACAGCTACAGGACCAAGTAAGTCTGGTGCTAATTTAGATGTTAAATATATAGCAGTAGGACCATCTGCCCCACCAATAATTCCGATTGATGCCGCTTCCATTCCTGTAAAACCGAACACAACAGCTCCAAAGAATGCGATAAATATCCCAAACTGTGCTGCTGCACCTAAAAGTAAACTTTTTGGGTTAGCTATTAAAGGTCCGAAGTCAGTTGATGCACCCACTCCTAAAAAGATTAATGGAGGATAAATCCCATACTCTATTCCTTTATATAAATATTTTAGCAAACCGCCATCTTCCATAAGTCCATTTATTGGCAAATTCACTAATAACATACCAAATGAAATTGGAATTAAAAGATAAGGCTCGTATGATCTTGATATCGACAAATATATTAAACTGATAGCTACAACTATCATTATTACATTACCGAATGTCAAATGTACTATTCCAGTGGACTGGATGAATTCATTTATTATATCTATCATATGTCTATTTAATTACTATTAATGTCTCTTGGTTCTCAACATTATCATTTTTATTTATCACGATTTTTTCAATTACTCCGTCAACTGGAGAAACAATTTCATTTTCCATCTTCATAGCTTCTAATATAGCTAAAAGTTGTCCTTCTTTTACATGTTGTCCTTCTTTTACAGAAATATCGATGATTTTCCCTTGCATGAAAGCTTTTACTCTTACTCCTTCTGCAGGAGCAACATTTAATATCTCACTTTTATTATCGTTTGACTCAGTTACTTTTTCACTTTTGGTAAACTCAATCGAACCTTCAACTTCTTTTATAGTTTCTAATTCTACTTCATAAACTTTACCGTTTACTTTTACTCTATATATTTTCATGTTATACCCTCTTCACAGACTTAAGTCTTACTTCCATTTTAACTTCTTCGCGGTAATCAATCGTAGCTACTAAAGCCGCTACCCTCATATCTTCATCCATCTTACCAAAGTTGACGAATGTTCTTCTTTTTTTTCTCTTATATTTTTTTGTGATTCTCTCTGATGTTGGTAAATACTTAAATAGGCTTAATACAAATGATAATAGAATTAATATAGAGAAAACGATAATCATACTAATTATTGTTATCTCTAGTGTTTCAAAAAGCGTTAAATATTCTCCGTACATATTTTTACTCCGTCTCCAAGATGAACTCAATTACTTCATCTATATGTTTTGTTAAAAACGGTACTGCCGTTTGTGGGAATAATGCGCATGATAATAAATCCTCATCAGTTATCGCAATATCTTTATATTTTATTCTTAAAGATTCTAACATCGGTAAAATATCATCCGCTGGACGGTGAGTTATAACTGGAGCATCTCCAATTATAAGTTTCTTAATCTCACTTGATATTTCCATTGGTGGTTTACCGTAATATCCTTTTACATAGTCTTTAATTTCATTAGGAATGATTTTATATCTCTCATTTAACATAACATTCATAACAGCTTGCGTTCCAACCATCTGACTCATTGGAGTAACTAGAGGAGGATATCCTAGATCTGCTCTAACTTTAGGAACTTCTTTTAAAACTTGCTCGTATTTATCACTTGCTCCTTGTGAATCTAGTTGACTCATCAAGTTCGATAACATTCCACCTGGTACTTGATACTTTAAGATATTTGGATTAGTCATAAGAGCTTTTGGGTTTAGTATTCCCTCTTTAAGATACTTATCACGAATACCAATAAAATATTCGGTAACATCATCAAGATGCTCCTTGTTAAGTCCTAGTGCATTATCAGTACCTTCTAATGCATAATAGATTGATTCAGTTGCAGGTTGTGAAGTTCCTCCTGAAAGTGGAGAAATAGCTGTATCAATAATATCTACTCCCGCTTCAATAGCTTTCATATACATCATTGCTGCTGTCCCACTTGTTTGATGTGAATGCAGTTCAATTGGAATCGTAATTACCTTCTTAAGTCGAGTAATTAATTCGAATGCTGCGTTTGGTAGTAATACTCCAGCCATATCTTTTATACAAAGAGAATGGGCTCCCATTTTTTGAACTTCCACTGCCAAATCTACAAAGTAATCAATTGTATGTACCTCACTAGTAGTGTAAGAAATAGCTATTTGACACTCTGCACCGTACTTAATAGTTGCATCGACTGCAGTTTTTAGATTTCTAAGATCATTAAGTGCATCAAAGATTCTAATAATATCAATCCCGTTATCAATTGACTTCTTAACGAATAAATCAACGACATCATCAGAATAATGCTTATATCCAAGAATGTTTTGACCTCTAAGTAACATTTGTAACTTTGTGTTTTTTACTTTTCTTCTAATCTCCCTCAGTCTCTTCCAAGGGTCTTCGTTCAAGAATCTTAAGCATGAATCAAACGTAGCTCCACCCCACACCTCAAGTGCGTGATATCCTACTTGATCCATTTTATCTACAATAGATAAAATCTCATCAGTTTTAAGTCTCGTTGCCATTAAAGATTGATGACCATCTCTAAGCGCAGTTTCAGTTATTTTCACCATATTAATCCCCTAAATATTATATAAATTATTTAAACTAACTTCACTGCCAATGAATGTTAGTGTTTTCCCATTTTCTTCTACTACTAATCGTCCTAAATTATCTATATTTATAATTTTAACTCTTCTGTTTTCTTCAATAAAAACAAACTCACCTATCAATGAACTATGTTCTCTACATACATCAAGAAACTCATCAGTTTCATTGAAATATTGCGTAAGTGTTTCATTAATCCTTTTCAAGAGAACATTCAATACTTCTGGTTTACTAAATATGATTCCTTTTTCAATAGTCATTGAAGTGGCTTTATTTCTAATATCCTCTGAGAACATTACATTATTAATATTAATTCCAATACCAATTACTGTATTAAGAACATCCCCCACCAACACTGTTTCAACCAAAATACCACATATCTTTTTTGAATTAATCACAATGTCATTAGGCCACTTGATGTTTGTTTTAATTCCGAACTCAAGCAGTGTTTGGTAAACTGCAGCAGCAGCTAATTGTGTGATCAATCCTATTCTATTTGAAAGGACAGTTTTTACTAGAATACTAAAAGACAAATTTTCAGAATTATCAAACCACTCTCGATTTCTTCTTCCATATCCTGAAAGTTGTCTATCGGCAACGATTACGTCAAAATTCCTTAATTTGTCTAAGTTTTCTTTAATATATTTACTTGTGGACTCTATCTCGTTGAACTCAATAATTTTAAAATTCATCACTTAAGTCACATTCCTTCTTTTTTTCGAACAACTACATTATAGACCTATTAAAATCGAATATCTACCCAAAAAATAAAGAAATTAATATTTATGAATGTTGAAGCACGAACTAAATATTTCTGCTCAAAAAAAAAGACAAAGTTGATTACTCAACTTCATCTAATAATCTAAATATAAACTCATGCATAAACGCTGTTCTATCCCTAGCTAGCTCTTTTCCTGTATCAGTATTCATTAAAGAAGATAGACTGAATAATTTATCATAAAAGTGAGTTAAAGAGTCATTTTCCTTGTCAGGGTGATATATGTTTCTGTTATTTTTACCACCGTAAGCAAAGGTTCTAGCAATACCGATTGCTCCAAGCGCGTCTAGCCTGTCAGCGTCCTGTACTATTTTTCCTTCAATTGATTCTGGAACATTTCCTTTTGAAAAAGAAATGTTATCTATAATACTAAAGACTCTTTCAACAAATTCTTCACTATACAAGCCTAGTAAAAATCCTCTTAGTAACCCTCGCTCAATTTGAGGGTCATCAAATACTTTTTTATCTATTAAGTCGTGTGTGAGTGAAGCTACTTCAATTAAGGTTAAATCAACCTCAAAATTGTATGAAATCTCTTTTGCATTTTTACTTACTCTTAATGCATGCATGTAATCGTGTCCAGTAGACTCTGAATCAAGTTTGCTTTTCACGTATTCATGAACTTGTTTAATCATATTAAAACCTCATCTCATATATATTGGTTTTTGAAGGGCAAAACCATCATAATCATCTAATATATTAGTAGATAATCTTTTAAACATTTCTAATTGGTCAGGATAATTTTTCTTAGCCCAAACCAATGAATTAAATATACTCATTGCTAAATACAATTTAAGGATATCATATTCCTCAAAACAGTATCCTTCAAATACTCCTTTAGTAAACTCAACTGATATATCTCTTGAGAAGAAACATATTCTTTCAAATTCTCTAACATAATCAGTAATTTTGAATCTTTCAAAATCAAATGCACCTTTGTATCCGCTGTTATCAAAAGCAATATTCTCTAAATGAAAGTCTCCGTGAAGATAATTTGCAGGTCTTCCTTTTAACTTTGAAATATTATTGTTAATATAATTAATAAATGTTTTCTCATGATCAAATGAGATTTTTAACTTTTTGAACTCTCTATAAGTTGCTTGGATTTTTTTCTTATGCAAATCAAAAACATCTATTTCTTCTTCACAATTCACAGAGTGAATTTTTTTAAGTTGTTTACCAGCTTTAACACCAATTGAATAATGTAAATCTGAGTCATATTTTAGTATTGATTCGCCTGAATCTCCCTCAATAAACTCTACAACCGAGTAGCAATATTCTTTGAACACTCCAATATCGATTACTTTTGGAACAAGTAAATTCAAACCTGTTAGTACTTTCATAAATTTTATTCTTTCTTTTAATGATTCAAACTCCTTAATGTCATATACTTTTACAACATAGTTATCAGCTAAATACTTATCACAAAACGAGTAACCACCTTCAAGAGCTGATACTGACTTAAAGCCATACTTCTTCTTAAGGAAATCAACCATTATCATGGTTATATACTGTAAAATCATTTCTCAGCATAGGTTCATCGTTAAGAGTCTTATCTAAGTGTATCTCAAAGAATTTTGTTACCCAATCTGGCGCATCTGACATATCAAATGATCTATATATAACAAGAGATAAAACAAGTCTTCTAAGTTTTAAAAATTCATCAAAGACCTCAAACCAAAAGTCTGGGAGTTGGTTTACTTCCCTGTATCCTGACATGAAGTGTTTCATAATAAAGTCTATCTTTTCAAAGTTGTCTGAATCGAACCATATTACATAGAAAAGCACTATCGCAATATCTGATATGAACCATTTATATGCTGAATCATCAAAATCAAATACCTCAAATACATTATCACCACTAATAAAGAAATTTCCCATATGCATGTCTGTGTGGATTAACCCATAACTATCTTTGTCTTTAGGATAGTTACTCAGTCTTTCCTTTAATATCTCAAAACTTCTCATAAGTCCTTTGGATTCTTCTGGTAAATACTTGTGGGCTATCTCGAACAATTTGTCTTCATCCCACTCTGCTCTTTTGTTTAAAGGCTTATATGTTTTCGCTAATACATGCATTCTAGCAATAACTCTTCCGTATTCCTTTAAAAACTCCTCATTTACATCTTCTTTGACTGGTTTTCTTCCTGTTGCAAATACAAAACAACTAATGATGAATCCTAACGGTTCAAGCTCTTCTACCAATTTCTCATTAACTGAATATATTGGAGTGACTGCGTTTGCATTATTCTTATTTAAATAATCAATAAACTCCAGTTCTGCAAGAATTTCATCAGCAGATTTATGATCATGATGAGATATTCTTAAAATGAATTTAGAATTGTCTTTTTCAAACGAATAGATAAATTTTCAAATCCACCTACTTTATTTAAAGTGCTTTTATCAAACTCGTAAAGTTTACTAGCAATATCTAAGTACTTCTCACTAAAACTTTCGACTATGTGTTTTTCCATGTTGACCTCCCGAAGGTTGAATGTTTATTCAATTTTATCACGAACTAGCGTTAGTGACATAAAAAAGGAGCTCTGCTCCCTTTTAATTTTTTATTCATAACCTATATTAAAGACAATTTATTCTAGAACTGATCTTTGCTACCTTCTCTAATGATTTTATACTCACCTGTATCAGTATTCACATCATAAATACTAAAATTATTGTCATTATTATATCCTACACACCTTGTAGCTAAGTTAATACTAGAACTTCCATTTGGGCTGATTATTCTGTGAAATACATTTCTAGGCCAAACTAGCATACTAGATTCATCAATAATTAGTACTCCATCCTTATATACTTTGTCTGGAGTCACAACGAAAGATTCAACTTTTCCGTGTTCTACTGAATAAAGATCAACGTGTCTCTCGCCATGTAAAACTAACAAATTATCTTCCTGGTATTCATGCATATACCACGGTCGCTTCACATCTTCAATTTTTCCAGGTGAAACAGCTGCATTTAAGTGAACAACTCGGTCAATCCCAGAGATATTACTGATGATATCTAGGGGAACAATTTCAAATAATACTCCTTCAGTTACCCTAAACTTTTTAAGTGATATTACTTTATAAAGTCCTGTTACTTCCAAAATAGAATTTTCCATATCTCCCTCTCTTTCAGTTTAAAATTACCACAAGTACAGTCAATTAGCAATAAACGAAAAAAAAGTGCCGCTAAGCACTTCTTACATTTACTTTTTATGAATTACTGATGGCGTAAGTGATCCTAGTGATATTACAGCCTTAATTCCTTCTTCAATAGTGATATCCAGTACTTTTACTTGTTCAGGTTTCATATAAACTAAGAATCCATTTGTAGGGTTAGGTGTAGTTGGGATAAAAACAGCTACAAGGTCCTCACCTAAAATTGATAAATCTTGTTTAGTAATAAAGCCAATTGACTGAACTTCTCTTTCAGGAAATTCTACCATAACAACTTTTTTAAAATTTGTAGCATTAGGACTTGATAACGACACAACACCTTTAATCGGTGCGTATATAGTTTTAACTAAAGGAATTCTCGTAAACACTGTGTTTACCAAGTTAGAAAACTTCTTAGCAAAATACGTGTTTGTAATTAATCCTATAAAGATTACAACTAATAAAACAGCTAAGAATCCAAGTCCTGGAAGTTCAATTCCAAAGAAATCAGAAATATAACCTTGTAACCATGAATCTATATAATTAAATGTTCTTATAATAACAACAATTGTTATGAAAATCGGTAATAGTGCACCTATTCCAGTGACTAATGCATGTTTCAATCTAAGCATAATAACACTTCCTTTTCCACAACAATTATAACAATAAATTTGATAATGTACACACTTTGTTTTTTTGGTCCTTTTATAAAGCCATTTTACGAACTGAAATCCTTTATAATGTATGACAAGTAAGGCTATTAATAAAAAGAAAGCTAGATATCTAGCTTATCTTCAATAAAATTTCTATAAGCAATCATTCCTTTTAAAGTCTGCTTCTTAAATGCGAACTTAAATATCCATATATACAGATTTACAGGGAATTTAAAGTCAAAAGTCGTTTGCATTTCGTAAATGTTTAATGAGTCCTCTTTATAAAAACTACTCTTACATTCATTGTATACGCCACCAGTTTCATATGATGTTACTATTTCATTAGGCAACTTTACTGAGATTATATTTTCTATCATTCGGTAAGTTCGTCCTCTTTTATTAGAAAAAACTAACTCCGTTTTACACCCTGGTTTTTGCGAGTCACCTTCAATAATACTGTATTCACTTAACTCCTCCATCCATTCCTTAAATAGTAACGGATTTAATAAGTTACTAGACAAAGTTTCAACACTCGACCTAGATTTCACTTTTACTGTATATTTCATGATTCACCTCAAAAAAATTATAACATACAAAAGGAGAGCCTAAACTCTCCCTATTTCATTATTAAACTTAGAATGATTTGATACTTTGTATAACACAGTGTGGAACAACAATACTCCTACTATGAATACAACTATATAGTATGGCCACTCAGGAATGTTGTTAGCAACGATATCCAGATTAGGTTTTCTGTTAATAAAGATGTAATTCATATCAAATACTCTATTAACTGTAAATACTATAGGTGCCATAATTAACAAGAATAGATAAGTCTTTTTAAGTGAATAAAGATTTACTCTCATCCCATGTGCTTTGTAGTAATATAATGGAACACTAATTATGAATAAATGAGCAATTATAAAGTGATAATATCTAAAACTATAATAAGTGAACCCACCCATTTCCGGGAATATAAGTGCTACAATCCCTCCAAGTGGTCCTATAAAGAATAATAAGTCAAAATACTTTTGTTTTCTTGTTTTAACTAACATAATAGACAGTATTATACTAAAGCTACATAAATGTAATGGAACAGAAAACTGATTTCTAAACCAATTATGGATATGATACGTACTTTCCAAAAGGATCAAGATAATGAATACAGTTTTATTTATTACACTCTTTCTTTTAAATTCATATAATTTATCAGCATACCTCAGCGTTAAAACAACCGTCAAGATTGCAAGCGCGATGAAAACAAAGTGTTGCCATGAGAACACTTTAATAGCTAAATCATAATCAATATCGTACCCAAAGAACCTTTCCATTTCATCACCTCCGTACGTGAGATTATATCAAAATTAAGACAAAATGTATATAAAATAAAGATACTCACTTACTTAGTGAGTATCTTTGTTATTTCTTTTTTGTGTTTCTAACGTATCTCGAAGATTTTTCAGTTTTAAACTCAAAACTTCCAGTTTTTTCTAAAAATTTATCTAGTTTAAGTTCATGCCCATAGTTACGAGGATGGAACCCAGGAAATTTTTTCTTAACCTTTTCCGCAACAACGCCCCAATAAGACCAGTCATCATCATCCTTCTCATTCGAAATCATTTGACTAATATAATTGATTATGGCAGCTTTTGGCGTAATACTAGATACTACTTTTTTCTTCTCTTTATCTGTTTTTCCATTTGTATCTGTTGATTCAACTATTTTATCTAAGTATGTAAACTTTTCACAACTATTAACAAGTGCAATAGGTGTTTTAGTTTCGCCCATACCATAGACTAAAATGTTATTCTCCTTAATTCTAGTCACTAGTTTTGTAAAATCACTATCACTAGAAATTATACAGAAGCAATCAACTTTTCCGCCATACATGATATCCATCGCATCAATAACAAGTGAAAAATCAGAAACATTCTTTTTATTAGTATAACTAAATTGCTGGACTTGACTTAATCCATACTCTAAACACTGCTTTTTCCAATTGGTCATAATCTTCTTACTCCAATCACCATAAACACGTTTGTGGTTTATTCGACCATAGTTTAGAGCTTCTTCAATTATTGCTTCTACGTACTTAGGAGAAATATTTTCACCATCAATAAGTATAGCAATCGACATTTGATTATCCATTTATTTCACTTCCCTTATTTTTTATATTAATTCTCTACCATTTCTCTCACGATAATGGTTAATAAACGTCCTCCAGTTTTCTGGTTTTCCATAATAGTAACCTTGGATATTGTCTATTTTTAGTTTTTGTAAGTATTCTATAAGTTCTAGAGTTTCAACACCCTCGCTTGTAACTTTCAAATTCAGATTCTTCGAAAGGTTAACAAGTGACTTGTAAATCATTTTTTCAGACTCACTGTCTAAATCTGGCAGAACTGAACTATCAATTTTAACCACTGAAGCATTCAATATTGGAAGTATACTAAAAGATGAATTACCAGCAGTGAAATCATCTATTTCAATTGATATTCCAAAATTAATAATTTGTTTCAATATTTTTGATACAGCCTCTATATCAATCATAACAGATTCTGTGATTTCTATACTTATCATTTCAGGCAATACATCATATTTTTTTAGGATATCTTTAATTGTCTTAATGCTGACGTTATTAAGCGTAAGCGGCGAAAAATTAGTAGATACTTTAAAAGTTTTAGTAATTAGTTTTTCTTGCATCATCTTTCTAATAAGCCTACAAGAATTTCTAAGTGACAAAAGATCTATATCATATATATATCCTGATGTCTCAGCAACACCAATGTAATTAATAGGTGCAATTACATTATCTCCTTCAATCCATCTAGACAGGGCTTCACAGCCTACAATTTTACCAGTTCTAGGATTAACTTTCATTTGATAATAATTAGTGATTAGTCCGTCACTTAATGCATTTTGTAAATTTGATGAATAATAGAAAGAATCATTTATTTCCTTAAGCAATTTTTTTCCAATTTTATATGTTTTAACATTTGAACCTCTAACAACACCATAAGCATAATCAAATCTTTTGATTATTGCTTCTGGAGATAATGCCATAACTAACTCTTCTTCTACAGTAAGTGCTACGATTTTAAACGAATAACTATGCATAATAGAATCACCCTTAAATGAATCATTAAACATTTGTTCAAGGTTAGAGTTATCCATTTCGTGATCAGATACTATCAAGAAAGTACTCTCAGATATTTGGTAGATACTTTCCTTGATAAAAATAGACTCCAGTGCTTTACCTACACTTGATTTTAATGAGTCAGATTGATTAACACCACATGATTCAACTATATCCTCCCAATTCTTTATCGCGATAAAAGTCAATTCATTAACTGCTAGTTTTTTCTTAACAAATTTAGCATATAAAGCATATTTTGTTTTCAGTTTAGTTGATGGATCGAAATATGCAATATTTAAAATAAATTTAGAGTTTACAAATATACTTAGAACAACTATAGTTGCGAGATAAATAACTACAAGAACAGCACCTGATAACTGCTTGAACGACTCAACAAAAGAGTGAACCTCTGCGATATTGTAGTAAGTTACAACATAATATCCCTCTTCAATTACCACTATGTAATATATAAATTCCTCATCATCGAAGAAGTCAGAGTAGAATTCCGTAGGTGTTTCTTGCATCTCGCTCCACATAATCAAATGATCTTCAAGTGCCTCATTTATGTTAGCAATAAAACCTACATTTGTTTCGAGAGTAGATATACCGTCCCTATGTACAAACAGATTAAAATCATCGTCAATAACGGGATCATTCAAGTGATTTTCTGCAAGATATTTTATTTCAGTTCTAAATCCATCTATTCTATCTTCAAACATTACGTTTGGTAAAATAACAATCATTAAAACTGATACCACAGAATAAACTGCAGTTATAACGGTTAC
The DNA here is from genome assembly GCA_964589075.1 of uncultured Candidatus Izemoplasmatales bacterium. Classification (GTDB taxonomy): domain Bacteria; phylum Bacillota_I; class Bacilli_A; order MAG-NZ; family MAG-NZ; genus CAZPQU01. Next base: position 127,788 of record CAZPQU010000005.1, read on the forward strand.
TAAGATAACTCTTTGTTGGAAAAATCTCAAAATCTTCACAAAAATCACCCCTCATTATTATATCACTTTGTTATAAATTCAAAAAGACAACATATATAGATTAAATCTTAGCACTGATGATTAGAAAGCGCGTAATCAAATAATTCAGCCCAAATAGGACTACTAGTAAAAGTTCTAAACCGATTATGTACTTCGGCCATTCACCAAAAATGGTTCTTAACAGCGGAACTGACGTATTGACTAACATCCAGTAACTTCCATCCACAATATAATTAAATATAATGATAGGAATTGCTAATAAGTGAACAACGAGTGCAGATTTCCAGAGTGCTGAAGCGCTCGGCATTAGTTTATGGACAAATACCATATAAAATACAGATATAATTATTGTTATATGAAAAATAAAAAATTCTAAGTATCTAAACTGCGTGAAACTATATCTTAAATCAGGATAGAACATCGCAATAAAAGCTCCACCTACACTAATATAATAAATATAATCCATTATTCTTTTCGACTTAGTTAGCAATACTATTTCAATTGCAAATGCAGAAAAACTGCATAAATGCAGAGGTAACGTGTGTGTTATATTAAAAGTGCCAGTAATGCCTCTCCAAAGAGCTATTGATACCTCAGCTAATACTAAGATTGTTATAAGAGAAAATCTAATCCATGATTCATACTTAAAACCTCTCAAATTATCTCTGAACTTGTAGACCATAAATACCAAAAATACGGTAAGAAATAAGGGAACTAAATGCTGTAATGAATACAATTTCATTACAGGTTCTGGATATGTCGAAAAGAAATTACTAAGAATCAACAATTACAACATTCCATGTTGTTCCGTATTTGTCTACCAATGCACCAATCTTGGGTCCAAAAGTCATTTGAGTTATTTCACTTATTATTTTACCATCAAAACTTAACTTGGCAAATACAGAATCCGCTTCTGAAGCATCAAAAGTTTCAAATACTAATTTATACTGACGGTCCTGTAAATCTTGATCTAAGACATCAGCCATATAAAGGTAAAAACCACCTAAATCTAGTTCAGCATGAAATACTTTACCTATCAACTTTTGATCATTGGTCATATCTTTAGAGTAAAGATACTTAAGTTCTTCTTTACCGTCAAATACTTCCTTGTAGTACTCCATAGCATCCTCACAGTTCCCATTGAAATATAAATATAAAGCAATTTTCATAATAGCCTCCTACTTAGATCTATTAAAGATAAACGGTAATATAGTCAAAGTCACAAATACACTCATAATCATCGATACCCACATAAGGACTGAGACATTAAAATGAATTTGTAAAGGTGATGCCATTAAAATAGATAAACCAACACTAATTCCAAGTGCATTCGCTATAACTGGTCTTGAGGTATATTTAAACGCCTTTTCAGTTGCGAATTTAGAGTTTCCATGTTTCAGATACTCTTTGTATATGCTACTGAAGTGGACTGCATAATCAATCCCAACACCAATAGTAATACTAAAGATTATAGTAGTAGTTATATTAAGTGATATCCCTGTAATTCCTAAGAATCCGTAAACAGTTAAAACAGTAATAATAATTGGTAACAAACTAGCAATAGCTATTTTGAATGATCGTAATGTAAGTAACAACATAGCGAATACAGCTCCTAATGCAATAACTATACTTTTGAACTGCATATTACCTATTCCCTCATTTAAGTCCTTCATCAAGTACTGAACACCAGTTAAGTATGAGTTCGAATCTGTTAACTGTTCCATTGAAGATAAGGTATCATTTTCAAAGTCATTCGGGAACACTAATAGTCTTGTCATATTCTCAGTAATATTCATCAAACTATTAACAGGTGTAGCAGGATTTGTTGTAATTACAGAATATATTTGTTGTAATTTAGCATCACTATCAATTTCTCCACCCATTGATGCTCCAATTACATTTAACATTCTGTATGGGTTAATTATTTTTACTGCTCCATTTGAATATAGTGAACTCTCTAACTTATAAGAATTATCCATAGCTTCAATTGTCAAAATATTTTCAGACTCAATAACGAAATATAGTGGAATTGACCCTCCAGTTACTTCCAGTATTTTGTCAGAATTTTCACGAACTTCTGTATTACCTTTATATATCATTAACATATTAAATTCATTATTTATTTTAGGTATGAATAAAATCGATAAAACAACGATCAGGACAACTGTAATAAAACTTGGTAATCCCCAAATTCTTTTAATATATTTACTGATGTCGAATCTAGTTATTTCTCTCTTATCTAGCCCTTTCATGCCACCTACTAAAGCAAGTGGTAGTGCGAACCAGGTAGCAATACCAGCAAACATTATTCCGATAGCCGCATAAATTGCTAAATCAACCACACTAGAAGTATTCATTGATAATAAAGATAGAAAACCTATCATTGAAGTAATAGTCGTAACTATCATTGGGATTCCAACCATTTTCAAGGTTGTCGTGATAGCACCCTTTTCAGACTCTCCTTCACTCTTAGCATCTTGAATATGTGACATAAAATGCAACCCATCAGCTGAACCGATAACAATGATAAATATTGGTACAACTGCAGAAAGTATTGATACCTCTCTACCAATGTATCCGATTAATCCCATCGTCCACAGTGCACCGAGTCCTGCTGGTACAATACTTAGGACAGTTGCTTTCATTGATCCTATTTGCATTTTAAATACTAATAATATCAATATTATAGTTAAAGGCGGTAAAAACATTAGAATGAATAAAATATAATCTATTATTTTAACTTGATTATAAAAGTCACCAGCAATGTAAAACTCATAATCGAGCTCGGATAAATATTTTTCTATATCTTTTATATCTGATCTTGAAAAATCATCTTCAATAAAGACAGTAAATTGGTAATATATTGAATCCTTAACATGAATATTAGAAAACTCTCCTAAAGACTCATTAAATCTGAGAATCACCTCAGGCGATAAGTCTATGAACTCTATAACTTGATTTTCAATTACAATTGATTCTGGTGAATTTCCTTGTACTGCTAATACATTTGAGTTGTTACCAAGAAAGGTTTGAAACTCACTTAGAAAAACTACATCTTCTTTTGTAAACGTTTCATCTTCTAGTAAAATAACAATCTGAGATAATCCACCAAAAGTTTCATCTGTCTTATCTAGAAGTTCTTGATGAACAGATGTCTTTGTTGAAAATATAGCAAAATCGGTATCAAAATTAATCCTAAAAACACCAATAACAGCAACTATGTTGACTATAATTAGTAGTAAAAGAAATTTTTTTCTGTATTTTAACAATAAGTTTACGTAACTCTTCATATTTCCTCCAAATACTAAATGCGTTTATTATCTTTTCACAAATTTTTCAGCGTACATCAAAGTGTCCACTTCTTTTATAATTTCTTCGATTGACTCATGACCTTTAATCTCTTTTACCCCAACACTAAATGAGATATCAATTATTTGGTCTTCAATTTCTTGACTAAACATTGTTTCTTGAAGTTCTTCAAATAACAACTTGCTTTGCTTAGCACTAGTTTCAGGTAAGATTATTACAAACTCATCCCCACCATATCTACCAATGTGATCAGTACTTCTTAGTCTTTCTGTTAATATTTCAGAGAATCTTATAAGTACTTTATCACCAAACAAGTGACCACATGTATCATTTATATTCTTGAAGTTATCAATATCTAGTAAAGATATACTAAATACAGTTCCACCTCGAGATGACCTTTTAATTTCATTATGAAGAGCTTCATTAATAAATTTTTTATTTTTAAGTCCTGTCAATGAATCTGTATTAGCAATTTCTTGAAGGTAACTATTACTAAGTAATATTTCTTTTTGTACTTTTGTAGTTATTATTAGTACTATTAATAGAGCTTGCAAAAATGCAAAGACAACCATGAACAGTAAAGTTGAAGTATAAAACTCAGTCTCATAAAGCATACCAAGAGTGTGCCAAGACTTACCAGCTAAGGTTAATCTTAAGATAACTGCGATAATATTCGCACTATAAAGCAGTCCTAGAGATGCAAATAGAACATTATCTCCTAGTTTTCTCATGTCCTTAACCAATCTCATAACTAAGAAACTGGAGATAATAAAGCTAGCTATACCTATAACGAATGTTCTCCCAACAGGTTGATTGTTTTGAAAAGTAAAATACGCAATAAATGCAGTTGCAATCAATACAAACATTAAACTATAGATATTTTTCAGTCTGTATCCCATTACAGAAAGGACACCAAGAACAAATAATAAGTTACCGATTGTAATCAATATGCTAGGTATAAACGACCCCACAAACAAATTAACCTCTCCTTGGAATGTGTACATTAGGAATGTAGCAAAAAGGGCAAATGATGCTAGTGCTAACATCCCGCTTCCTTTGATATTATATTTTAAGTTCAAGAATTGTAAAATCATGGATACTATAAGATAGGTTACAGCTAATAAAAAAATCAATGTGAATGAGTCTAACAAACCAATTACATTCATAATATCACCTCATTTTATTATAACATAATCAATTTTTCCAACAGTTCTGAGCAATAAAAAAGAGGCTTTAGCCTCTCTTAAACTAGTAAACCTATAAGAATCATTCCGATACCAATTAATGTATAAAATATTCTAGCACCAAATTCTCCTAGTAGTCTTGCGATTCTTTGACCTTTGCGTGATCTATTAAGTATTCCAGTAAATCCCAAAACAGTTACCAGTCCACCTAACCCAAACACTAAATATTCAGTCCATAACATATAATCATTCTCCTTTTCTAAATGTGTAACATAAACTTCTAATCATAAATCATTCTATTTATATGTGATATTTTTGTTTTAAGTATTTATTAGTGTTACCGATGGTGTCAGAGTAAAGTTCTATCCAGGCATGAACAAATCCACACTCATACGCTAACTTCTTAGAGGCAATATTACCAATTGATGATCCAACAAATGGGAGTTTACCTAGATTAAGAATTTCATAAGTTAATTCCGAAACAATATGTTTAGCAATCCCTTTATTCCTATAATCCTCTAAAACGTCTACACCTATTTGATACATATTTTCAAAATCACTACTACAAGCAGCAATAGCGATAATTTTCCCACCGTCATATGCAACAACAGCAATTTTGTCAGCTTCAGGGTTTCCATATGACAATGCCATCTTAAAGTCATCTAATTTATGTAATTCTTTTATCTGTTCATTATAGTAAGTTTTAATTTTAAATTTAGAAGTATACCTTCTTATTCTCTTCATATCAGGAATAAAGTATTCTCCAACCGAAGCAATTCTGTGACCATAGCTTTTAAGTTCACTATTAAGGGTATCAAGCTGGACGTTGTCAAAACATCTAAAGCTTGGCAGACTCATATAAAATTCTTCCGCCCATGCAAAAAACCCTTTGTTCACACTACAAATAGTGCTTGTTCCAAAGGAAACCATTCTAATAGCACTATCTTTATTCTTTGAAATAACTTTGTTAACTGGCTGCAAAAAATCTGCAATGTCACATTTAAGTAGTTTAGCTAATTCCTTTTTAGCAATTTCAATAGCCATATCAACTCACCTCACTTACATATATTATAATGTATATTGAGATAAAATCAATTTGACAATAAAAGGAAGTTTGAATATTATTAAATAACAACAAGGAGGCCATATGACAATACTATTAATTTTAAGTGGATATTTAATTGGTAACATAAATCCAGCATACATAATAGGCAGAATAAAAAAAACTAATATCAGCAAAGTAGGAAGTAATAATCCTGGTGCATCCAATATAACAATGACGTTCGGTTGGAAGCTTGGAATGACAACCGCTTTAATTGATATTTTGAAAGCATTTGTACCAGTACTAATAATTAAGATACTTGGCTACAGTGAGCTAGAACTACTAATTCTTGGGACTTCCATTGTCGTAGGACACATTTATCCTGTATTATTCAAATTTAAAGGCGGAAAAGGTACTGCCACATTTATTGGGATGATTTTAGCAATCAGTCCATTACACGGTTTCTTGATTGGATTGATTCTTGTGATATTTACCATAATTACTGATTATATCGCTCTTGGAACAATATTCATGATGTCAGGATACTTAATACTAAATTTATTTAAATATAATATGGACTACTTCTTTGTCTCAGCAATCATACCACTGCTATCTTACTATAAGCACTTTCCGAATGTAATCAAAATAATTGATAAAACAGAGAGTGGACTAAGAGGAGTTCTAAAAAAATGATGCGTGAGCATCTTTTCTTTTATAAGTTAAACCTAAAAAAAAAGATACAAGTAATGTATCTTATAATTTCTTAACCATAAAGTGATCATCTGACCCTAGTGGTACATCTTTAGTTACTCCGATCACAGTGTATCCTAGCTTCTCATAGAAATCTTTAGCTTGAAAAGTACAAGTTGATAACATCACATTATTAACTCCTCTAGCTTTAGCTACCTCTTCTAAGTGAGTCATTAGTTTATTACCTAAGTACTGACCTCGGTACGTTTCATCAACCCATAAAGTATCAACTGAAACATAATTATTACCAAAACTCCCCTTTACTCCACCAACCAGCACACCTTCATCTTTCAATGAATATACAAAGTATTCATTTTCCTCAATTTTAAGAGACTTCTTATAATTTTCAATTATAGCCTCTGCTTCTGTTTGAAGTGACTCGTTTGTATTATAGGTATATTTTTCATTTGTTATATAAGGCTTTTTATTAGTTAGAACGTAGTAGTTTCCATTCTTAGGCATACCAGTGACTGTACACTCTAAATCATACCATAACGTTATAAGATGCTTCACGTAAACAGAATCATACGTGAAAACTCTTACCTTTTTAGCTATATCAACGTGGATCTCTTTCACTTTCTCTAAAAGTGGACTTAAGAATAAAATGTCCTTAACCCAAATCTCTTCAACGTCAATAACATTCCAGCCACTTCCGGCGAATGCAATTGCTTTAATTTCACCGTTTTCGGTGATATAAACATTACCCTCTTTAAAAGGCAGTTTTCCTAACTTACTATTATTATATCTTACTAGTCCTTTGCTTATTTCTTTTGAACTAGCTACATCACTCTGTATTATCATATATACTTCCTTCTATTTGACTAGCACCCAAATATTTTGCAAATCTATTAAGTGCCTTTCTTAGTTGATTTTCATATTCCATAGTTTTACTGAACTTTTGTTCGTACCATATGTTTTTCACAATCAGAGGATTAGATCCCCTTTGCATCTCAAATTCTATTCTACCAATAAAGTTAGAACCATATAGTATTGGCAGTACGTAATATCCATATTCTCTTTTGAGTACAGGAGTATAGACTTCCCATCTGTATTTGAAGTTAAACAAGTTTTCTATTAGTTCTCTGTCCCAAATAAGGTTATCCAGTGGCGCAATAAATGTTACCTTCTTCTTAACTTTGACAGAGTCCAAATCAGTTAACGCGTAATACTCTCCATCTAAATCACCTATTTCTAACTTGACTATTTTCTTTTCATGTAGAAGTTCATCAAGTAGTTTAGTTCTAAGCTTTTTGTTACTAATCTTATATCCAGACCACATTACACCTGACTTGTTAGATACTAGTCCTAAACTCATTATTCTTCTATAAAGGAACCATTTCAAAAAAGCATCTTCCGTTAGTTCAGTTTGAGGCACTGGTATTGAGATTAGATTTTCGATTAAATCATATTTCTTCATAGTATTTTTCTTTTCACTAATACCCACAATTCCAGCATGAAAAAGATAATCCAAACAACAACTTGAAACAGTTTTATGTCCCCAAATTGTCTTCTCAGTGCTTCCAAGTGATATCTCATTTGAGAACATTGGTCCATTAATCTTAATAAGGTCAATCAATTCATCATTAAACTTAAGTGACTCTTTAGCACCTCTGTTATTTAGTACTCTCACTTGATCTAGTGAACGCTCTCTTCTAAGAATACTGAAGTTGTAGAAATCCTTCGCGTTATAGATACACATTTGTTTATCCCAACCATCAAGTAAAGACCTATCCTTGTACAATAATTCATTTAGATACTCTGCCTTATAATCTGAAACTCTTGCCTGAAGTACGAGGTCACTATTTCTTCCAACAACATTTAAAGGGTCGTACTGAATTGACTGAATGGTTTCAAATACATCAAGTACTCCACTCTTACCTTTTCTACCGCCAGAGTTAATTCCATGATAACTAACCATTAACTCCCTTGCTTCTTTAATTGTAATTTTCATATAATCACCTTGTATACTAAATTTGTGGTTAGTATACTCTCCTTTCGCTTTTGCTTTTA
>CAZPQU010000006.1:0-129833 GCA_964589075.1 uncultured Candidatus Izemoplasmatales bacterium
TTACTAGGTCGGGTTTCCACCGACTATATATATGCAACCGAACTGGCGCACCACCTACACCATTATATCAAATATTTTCACATACTCAATCAGGGGAGCTTAGAAAAAATTGTTGTGATATAATTAACCCAAAGGAGGGATAATATGATCCAAAAGATAAATAAGTATTTCAATAAAAAAATCGTCATCGGAGTTTCTTCAGGAGTTGACTCAATGGTTCTTTTTGACTTATTAAAAGGTCACGACATTGTTGTTGCTCACATTAATCATAATATGCGTCCTGAGAGTGATTACGAACAAACATACTTAAAAGATTATTGTTTAAGTAGATCTATCCCTTTTGAGACAATTACACTTGAGTATAGTTCATCAGAATTAGAAGAAAATTTTCAGTTGATTGCTAGAAATAAACGCTATGAATTTTACAAGGAAGTTATTGAAAAATATAATGCTGATTTGTTAGCGTTGGCTCATCACGGAGATGATCTTGTAGAGACTGTTCTTATGAGCATGGTAAGAGGAACTTCACTTAGGGGACTGATTGGTTTTAGTGCTGAGAGTGAAGTAAACAATCTAAGTATCATTCGACCTTTGATAATTTATTCTAAGGAGGATATTCTTGAATATGCTGAAGTTAATGAACTTATGTATTTTGAAGATTCTTCAAATAAATCTGATAAGTATACAAGAAACAGATACCGAAATACGATATTACCATTTCTGAAGAATGAAACAAAAAATATTCATAATAAGTTTTTATGTCTAAGCGAAGATTTAGCTGATGTATATGAGTTTATTATGATATCAGTAAACAAATTTATCGACTCTTCTAGAAGAATATCTAATTTCCAGATATTACATAAAGCAGTACAAAGAGAAGTAATTGCAACCTTATTAAAAAGACAAAGCATAACTTTTAACTCGAACTTAATTAACGAGATTGTATCGATTTTAATACATAATGAACCGAATGCAGTAATCCATTTACCTAACAATCTGGTTGTACTTAGAGAATATGATAAGTTCACTATTCAAGTCGACCAGAAATTTAATGATTATGAGATAGAAATTAATGAGTTAGGGACTTACAATTTACCTAATGGAGACGAGATTTTTGTAGGTGAAAAAAAGTCTAAAATTCATACCTCTAGTTATAAATTATGTTATAATAATACAGTATTTCCGATTGTAATTAGAAATAGACGAGATGGTGACAAAATCAAGTTATCGTTCGGAACTAAAAAAATTAAAAGTCTGTTTATTGATTTGAAAATACCACTCAAAAAAAGGAATAATCAACCTCTTGTTATATTTGAAGATAAGATTGTTTGGATTCCTGGTATTAAAGAAGGATTACACGAAGAAACGAATAATTATGTATACATAAATTATAAAAAAGGAGACTATCATGGATAATATTTTTAAAGAAATCTTAATAACACAAGATGAAATTAGAGAAGCTTGTATGAGACTTGGTAAACAAATATCAATTGATTACAAAGACAAATCGCCCTTGATGATTGGTTTATTAAAAGGTTGTGTTCCTTTCATTGGTGACTTAGGTAAATATATTACAATTACAGTTGAAATGGATTATATGGATGTATCAAGTTATCACGGTGGGACATCAAGTTCATTAGAGGTTAAAATCATTAAAGATTTAAACTCTCCAGTTAAAGACAGAAATGTTCTAATAGCTGAAGATATTGTAGATACAGGTAACACTCTGCACAAAGTAATAGAATTGTTAAAATACCGAGGTGCTAAAAGCGTCGAAGTAGTAACATTATTAAATAAACAAGAGGGCCGCAAAGTTACAATGGTCCCAAAATATGTTGGTCATGAAATCCCAAATAAATTTGTTGTAGGATATGGTTTAGATTACGAAGAGCTTTACCGCAACATTCCGTATATTGGAGTATTAAAACCAGAAATTTACGAATAGGAGAATGATATATGGCACAAGTAAAAAGACCCATTCCTAAAAGAAAATTAAATATAGGTGACTTTATCTTAGGTATCATCCTAATCGGTATTGTCATTGGAGTTGTAATTTCATTTAGAAATACTGGGAACAATCTAGTTGAACTAAGTTATCCAGAGTTTGTTGAAAAATTATCTCAAGATGATGTATTATCATTTAAATCAATGCCAGAGACTGGTGATTACAATAATGGTATCTATAATCTTCAAGGAGAATTAAAGGATGGTTCAACATTCACATCTATAGTACCTACAACTGAACAATATAATTTAGTTGTCGAGCTTGTAAAAACAGCAAATGTTGATTTTGACATTCAACCAGTTAATTCAATTAACTTTATGAGTATATTATCATTCTTATTTCCAATAATCCTGATATTCGGAGTAGTATTTTTCTTAATGAGAAACTCTGCAGGTGGTGGCGGAAACAAGGCCTTCGACTTTGGAAAATCAAGAGCTAAATTGGCTACAAAATCTACAACAACGTTTGCTGATGTAGCAGGTGTTGAAGAGGAAAAAGAGGAATTAATGGAACTGATTGATTTCCTAAAAGCACCTAAGAAATATTTAGAAATCGGTGCAAGAATACCTAAAGGAGTTCTTCTTGTAGGACCTCCAGGTACTGGTAAAACTTTATTAGCAAGAGCAGTAGCTGGTGAAGCTGATGTACCTTTCTACTTAATTAGTGGATCTGACTTCGTTGAAATGTTTGTTGGAGTTGGAGCATCAAGAGTTAGAGATATGTTCAAAAATGCTAAACAAAATTCACCATGTATCATATTCATCGATGAGATTGATGCTGTTGGTAGACAACGTGGTGCTGGTATGGGTGGCGGAAACGATGAACGTGAACAAACATTAAACCAATTATTGGTTGAAATGGATGGTTTCGGTTCTAACAGTGGAATCATTGTTATAGCTGCTACAAACAGACCAGATGTTCTTGATCCAGCACTTTTAAGACCTGGACGTTTTGATAGACAAATCACTATTACAAACCCTGATGTTAAAGGTAGAACTGCAATATTAGGCGTTCATGCTAGAAACAAGAAAATTGATAAATCTATAAAACTGGAAGATGTTGCTAAACGTACTCCTGGATTTAGTGGTGCAGATTTAGAAAACTTATTAAACGAAGCGGCATTACTTGCTGCTAGAGATAATAGAAAATCTTTCAACATAAAAGATATTGACGAAGCAGTTGATCGTGTATTAATGGGACCTGCTAAAAAATCTAGAAAATTTTCAGAAAAAGAAAGAAATCTAATTGCTCATCATGAAGCTGGACATTGTGTTATTGGTGTTAAATTAGATAATGCAAACATAGTACATAAAGTGACTATTGTTCCAAGAGGGTCTGCTGGTGGTTATGCACTTATGCTTCCTGAAGTAGAGACGTTCTTAGAAACTAAAACAAGTTTACTTGATAGAATCACTGGACTACTTGGTGGTCGTGTTTCTGAAGAGTTAGTATTTAATGAAATATCAACTGGTGCACATAATGATTTCCAACAAGCTACTAAAATTGCTAGAGCAATGGTAACTGAATATGGAATGAGTTCACTAGGACCAATTCAGTATGAACGTAATACTGGGCCTGTTTTCTTAGGTAGAGACTATAGTAAGTCTAAAGACTTTTCAGATAGTATCGCTCAGGAAATAGATCAAGCAGTAAAAGAAATTATCGATTTGTGTTACGAAAAAGCAAAAGTAACACTTAGCAAACATATGAAACTGGTTAAGCTAATCGCTCACTACTTACTTGAAATTGAAACACTTACTAAAGATGAAATTTACGAAATTGTTGAAACTGGAAAACTAAAATGGTGGGATACAAAACAAGCTGAACCAAAACAGGAAGAAAAGAAAGAAGAAAAATCTGAAGAACAAAAACAAGATAATGATAAAAAAACAACAGATGAATCAGTTGTTGAAAAATTAGAATTAGAGTTAGAAAAGGATGCTGAATAGCACCCTTTTTTTTACCTCTATTTATAGTTTGTATCGTGAAATCAAACAACAGATATATTGTTATATCATGTGGCAATATCCTTTGGTATAATATACTCAGAGGTGATTAGATGAGACTTGATAAATATTTGAAAGTATCACGAATAATAAAACGAAGAACGATAGCAAAAGAGATCGCAGACAATGGAAGAATATTGGTTAATGATAGAGTTGCAAAGTCTAGTACTGACATAAAGATTACTGATAAAATAAGAATACAATTTGGTAATAAAGTATTAACAATAGTGGTTGAAAGAATACTCGATTCAACTAAAAAGGAAGATGCAAACCTAATGTATTCTATTATCTCAGAAGATTAAAGCTCTAAATATAGTGAGGCATATAATATTGATGTCATTTCACTTATACTATGCTATAATTAAGGACGATATTTAAGAAGGGGTGACTATAATGAAATTATCTGAACAAGAAATAGTCAGAAGAGAAAAACTGAAATTTTTAGAAGATAAAGGGATTGCACCATTTGGTACAGCCTTTAATCGAACACACACATCAAAAGATATAAGAGAAAAATATAGTGAATTTTCTAAGGAAGAACTTCATGATATGGAGCTTGAATTAGTTACAATAGCCGGTCGTATTATGACCAAAAGAGGTAAGGGTAAAGCTGGGTTTGCAAACATACAAGATGTTGAAGGTCAAATTCAAATTTACGTAAGAAAAGATGAAATTGGCGATGATATGTTTGAGGTATGGAACAAAGCTGATTTAGGAGACATAATTGGAATCACTGGTATTGCAATGAAAACTGGAATGGGTGAGTTGACTGTAAGAGCAAAAGAGTATACTCATTTAACTAAAGCTCTAAGACCTTTACCAGAAAAATTCCATGGTCTTACAGATATTGAAGAGAGATATCGTAGAAGATATGTTGATTTAATAATGAACCAGGATAGTAAAGATACTTTTATTAAAAGATCGTTGATTATCCAAACGATGAGAGAGTATTTAAATAATAAAGGTTACTTAGAAGTTGAAACACCTGTACTTCACCCAATATTAGGTGGAGCAAGTGCGAGACCTTTCGTAACACATCACAATCAACTTGATATGAAATTCTACATGCGTATTGCTGTTGAATTATATCTTAAAAGATTAATCGTTGGAGGACTTGAGGGAGTGTTCGAGATAGCTAGAACATTCAGAAACGAAGGTGTATCTTACAAACATAATCCTGAGTTTACAATGATGGAAATCTATGTTGCATACTCTGATATGCTAGGAATGATGGAGCTTACAGAGGATATGATAATCTTCATAGCTGAAAAAGTTATAGGTAAAACTGTTATTGAATATGATGAACAAACAATTGATTTATCAAGAGGATGGAAACGTGCTCATATGGTAGATTTAATTAAAGAAGTTACCGGAGTAGATTTCTGGAAACAAATGACATTTGAAGAAGCTTCAGTACTTGCTAAAGAAAATGATATCCATGTTGAAAAACACTTCTATGGAGTTGGACACATTATTAATGAGTTCTTCGAGAAATTCGTAGAGGAAACATTAATTCAACCAACATTTGTATTTGGACACCCGGTTGAAATTTCACCACTTGCTAAGAAAAACCCTAAAGATGAACGCTTTACTGACAGATTCGAACTATTTGTTGGTTCACGTGAGTACGCAAATGCATTCAGTGAGTTGAATGATCCTATTGATCAAAAAGAAAGATTTGAAAATCAACTTAAGGAAAAAGATTTAGGAAATGTTGAAGCTAATGAGATGGACATTGATTATGTTGAAGCTCTAGAATACGGAATGCCACCAACTGGTGGACTAGGAATAGGAATTGATAGACTAGTTATGTTATTAACTAACTCATCAACAATAAGAGATGTATTACTGTTCCCACATATGAAACAAAGAAAATAAAAAGCATCTAATAGATGCTTTTTTTACTTTTCTTGAATAAAAAATCTCTTTGCTAAACTTATTATCATTTTAATTAAAACTAGAATACCAGCTACAACAGCCACTAAGAAAACATTGTCTTTAATTATCTCATATGCAGTGATATTCGTTAGTTCATCAAGCTTATACGAGTTATAGTAGTCAAATGATGTCATAATGATAACTGAAATTAAAAGCACCATTCCAAGTTTCTTGTTCATATTCCTAGTCCATCACTTATCTCTTCGAATATCTTTATGGTGCTTTGAGAGTTATTATGTTTTTCCCTAAGTGCCTCGATTCTCTCAAAGATACTATTATCTAACTGTTGCTTATTTTGTAATAAATCCTCAACATCAGAAATTAATGAAACAAACTCTTTATTATCATTCTTCAAATCGTGATCCTCTAAAAAGTCATTAACGTCCAACAAATAGTTGAATAACACCGAGTGTTCTTCCAACTCAGAAAGTGATCCCAATAACTTTATATGATTCTCAATTGCCATAATTTGTGTTGAAAAATAACTAAATCCAACATCAAAGATATCTCTTTCGATATCGCTTAATTCTTTATCTTTAAAATGCGAGAGTGTATTGTAAACAGGTTCTAACCTGTTAAAAATCATTGACCCTGATTCAATAAGTTGAGAGATTAAATCTTCCTTATCTTTCAGCCAATGGACGAAATCCTGATTAATTTTCATAAATTAGCAGCTTAACCTAAGTTACGCTTTATCAATCGATCCAAATATTCCCATTTTTTGTTTCACTAAATCTTTAATAGCTTGTGTTCCTGATGCCAAGATTTTTCTAGGATCGAATCCCTTTCCTTCTAAATCTTTTCCAGCCAAAATATATTCTCTCACTTTTTCAGCAAACACTAATTGACACTCTGTATTAACATTAATTTTTGTAACACCAAGAGAAATTGCTTCTAGAATCATCTCTTCTGGAATTCCAGTACCACCATGCAGTACAAGTGGCATACCTTTCGTAGTGATTTGTATTTTTGCTAACGCTTCGAAGTTTAACCCAGTCCAATTGTCAGGGTATTGTCCATGAATATTCCCAATTCCAGCAGCTAAGATATCAACACCCAATGATGCGATTAAACCACATTCATCTGGATCTGCAACTTCACCTGATCCAACTATACCATCTTCATCTCCACCAATAGATCCAACTTCTGCTTCAACACTTATATCTTGCAGCGATGCAAGTTTTACAATTTCAGTAGTTTTTTTCTTATTTTCATCAATCTCATAGTGAGATCCATCAAACATTACAGAACTAAATCCTGCTTCCATACATTCAATCGCTTGATCGTATGTCCCGTGATCTAGATGTAACGCTACTGGCACAGTAATGTTCAAACCTTCTAACATTCCATTAACCATTCCTACAACTGTTCCAAAACCAGTCATATATTTCCCAGCTCCTGCAGATACTCCTAAGATTACTGGTGAATTGTTTTCTTGTGCTGCTTCAAGTACAGCTTTTGTCCATTCTAAATTGTTGATATTGAATTGACCTACTGCATATCCTTCTTCTTTTGCTTTTAATAACATTTGTTTTGTATTAACTAACATTATTTATTCCTTCTTTCTATTGATTTATTTACCAATTCCCTAAACATGGGATGTGGTCTTTGTGGTCTTGATAAAAATTCAGGGTGGAACTGCCCAGCTATAAAGTAAGGGTGATCTTTAAGTTCTATAATTTCACACAATCCTGTAAGAGGGTTCATCCCTGAAAATATCATTCCATGATCTTCAAGTAATTTTTTATACTTATTATTGAACTCATATCTATGTCTATGTCTTTCATTAATAATGGTCTTTCCGTATATTTTATGTGCTAAAGTACCTTCTTTAATAACACACTCATAAAGACCTAGCCTTAGTGTACCACCAAACTCAATTCCCTTGTACTGTTCCGGTAAATAATCGATTATTGGGTTAGGAGTATTCTCATCATACTCAGTCGTATGTGCATCTATTCCAATTACATTTCGAGCAAATTCTATTACAGCCATTTGCATTCCAAGACATATTCCTAAAAATGGTAAATTATTCTCTCTTGCATATTTAACAGTTTCAATTTTACCAAGCATTGCTCGTGGACCAAATCCACCAGGAACAATTACTCCGTCAACATCTGCTAGCATCTCCGCAACATTATCTTTAGTTACTTCTTCAGCATGTATCCATTTTATATTTACATTAATTCCAGCATTTATTCCTGAATGAAACAGTGATTCTGATACTGATTTATATGCATCATGTAAAGACACATACTTACCAACAAGTGCAATACAGACTTCACCAGTCATATTATCAATTTTACGACCAAGTTCTTCCCATTCTCTCATATCAATTTTTTTGTCTTCAAACCCAAATTTCTTACAAACTAAAATATCCAAACCTTCATGATGAAGGTTAACGGGCACCTTATAAATAGAATTACTATCAGCACTAATAACTACATTTTCCTGATTTACATCACAGAATAATGCAATCTTACTTTTAATCATTTCTACTTTTTCTATGTGTTCCTCTTCAGTTCTTAGAACAATAATATCTGGATGAATACCAAGAGACCTTAGTTCCTTAACACTATGTTGTGTTGGTTTAGTTTTTATCTCTCTTGCTGCTTTTAAATAAGGTATCAAGGTAGTATGAATATACATAGTATTCTCATATCCAAAATCTCGCCTTACTTGTCTTATCGCTTCTAAAAATGGTAGTGACTCTATATCACCAACAGTCCCCCCAATTTCAGTAATAATTACGTCAGCATCTTCTTGTTCTGCCGCATCAATCAGTTTTTGTTTAATCTCATTTGTTATATGAGGTATAACTTGAATTGTTGCTCCAAGATAATCTCCTCTTCTTTCCTTCTTAATTACTCTTGAGTATATTTTACCGGTAGTGATAGATGCGTTTCTAGTTAGATTTTCATCTATGAATCTTTCATAGTGCCCAAGATCTAAATCGGTCTCAGCACCATCATCGGTAACAAAAACTTCTCCATGTTGATATGGAGACATGGTACCTGGATCTACATTAATATAAGGGTCAAACTTTTGCATAAATACTTTGATCCCTCTATTTTTAAGTAATCTCCCAAGTGACGCAGCAACTATTCCTTTTCCAAGGCTTGATACTACACCTCCAGTTACGAAAATAAATTTAGTGTCTTTCATATGATTCTCCTTATATAAAAAAATAAAACTCTCCCATAATGAGAGAGTTTTTTATTCGGCTCTTTAAAATTATATCATACAAAGTTTATATCACAAGACCATTACTTCTTGTCTTCGTATAAATCCTCATATTCATCCATATACTCAATGTATTCTTCTTCTTCCTTAGCAGCTTCAACTTTTTCACCAGTTGCAACTTTCGCTTCAGTAATAACTTTTTCTTTTTCAGCTTCAATTTTTTCTTCAGCTTCAATAAGTTTTTGAGCAGCTTTTTCAGCTTTTTCTTGTTGACTTTTTTCAGCAAGTTTCTGAGCTTCTTCAATTGCTTTTTTCAATTCAGCTTTTTCAGCAGCTCTTTGAGCTTTTCTAGCTTTTAATTCATCTGGATCAATGAAGAACGATGCATCCTTGTCCCACATTTCAACTGATTGTCTTTCTTTTAAATCCCACTCATTATCTCCAGTATAAATAAATACTCCACTTAAAGATAAATCATTGTAGAATCTAGCAACTCTTGCTTGAGCGTCTTCCTCAGTTAATGATAATACAGCTACAACTTCCTTGAAAATCTTCTCAAATGGTTGCGGGCTTCTTTTTCTTTTTAATATCTCGATTGCTGCTTCCAGCATTGATTTATGAATTGTCATAATATCCTCCTATTGTGCTTCTATATTCTATACAAACTACGCCTTATTATCAAGAGTAGTAAATCTCAATTTCATGTTTTTGGACTGTTTCTCCAACTTCAGTTGAATAAACAACCTTTAAATAGTTGTTTTCATTGATTATAGATTCAGTATTGACGATTATATTAAAAGATAATCCTCCAACGGAATAATCCATAACTGTCGATTCACCAACTACAAATTCCTGATACATTTCAACACCATTAGACCTATTTATTATTATAGTATCTTCTAAAATAACAGAAGTGTCGACACGCTTATCGTCTATTTCCTCAGTATATTTCAGTATTTTGTGTTCATCCTCTATCAAAAGTCCATCATATAGAAACTCGAGTTCCATTTCGTCTACTTTTGACTTGAATGTTATTTCAACTTTCTTTTGCATTATTTCACCTCACAAATAAAGTTCGCAAGTGTTATCATAATATTTTTAGCTCACTTTGTCAAATCAAAACGTTAATCGGTTGAATGTTTCCAGTAAACTTTTTCATCATAGTCCGCAAAATATACAGGTACAATTGCAATAAATAGTATTCCTGTGATAACTATTATTGGTAACTTAACTAAAAATAATATAATCAATAATATCATCCAATGAATAGCGAAATATAAAAATATTTGTTTATTTAAGTTTTTAATAAACATTGTTGATATATTTATACCAATCATGATTAATAACAAAATTGATAACGCATAGATTAATACCACTGGAATTAAAGTAATTGTTTCATCTACAAGTTGAAATTCCCTAATGACGTAAATATATATCACGACTGCAATCTCCAAAAATATTGTTAATAATTTAAATATAATACCAATCATCTTCATATTTACACC
Organism: uncultured Candidatus Izemoplasmatales bacterium; assembly: GCA_964589075.1. GTDB lineage: Bacteria > Bacillota_I > Bacilli_A > MAG-NZ > MAG-NZ > CAZPQU01. Next base: position 10,638 of record CAZPQU010000006.1, read on the forward strand.
CTTCTTATTATAACACTAACTATGCATATTATATAAAGCAACTGTAATCATTATTCTCATTGTAAAGTTGATGTAAAAGAGTTGTGAATGCAACAAAGTTAGTCAATAAATTGTAGTATGTTTCTTTACTTAATCAGCTAACATTGTTATTCTACAAGCGAGTTAATCTATAAGGAGTGATTATATGTTTCTTGTTACAACAATGGACTGGAAAGAAGTATCTTTTCTAGTTGCAGGTGGTCTTGGTATTTTCCTATTTGGTATCAAATTTATGGGAGATGGACTAAAATTATTTGCTGGGGATAAAATAAAAGTAATAATCGAAAAAACAACTTCAACACCCTTTAAAGGTGTAATTGTAGGTATTGTCGTTACCGGACTTATACAAAGTAGTTCTGGTACCACTGCATTAGCCGTAGGTCTTGTTAGAGCTGGTCTAATGACGTTACCGCAAGCTATTGGGATAATAATGGGTGCAAACATCGGAACAACTGTAACAGCCTTCCTAATAGGATTAAAAATTAAAGCTTACGCACTACCAATAATGGCCGTTGGGTCATTCATTTACATGTTTGCTAAAAAACATAAAACAATTTACTTCGGTCAAGCATTACTTGGGTTCGGTGCATTGTTCTATGGAATGGGATTAATGGGTAATGGTCTTAAACCAATTTCATCAATGCCTTGGTTCTCACAATTCATGTTAGATTTGTCTGATAAACCTATTCTAGGAGCAGCTGTTGGATTAGGACTAACACTTGTAGTTCAGTCTTCCAGTGCTACAATCGGTATACTACAGTCAATATACGCTGAAGGCGTAATGGAGCTTAAAGCAGCTCTACCGATTCTTTTTGGTAGTAATATAGGAACTACAGTTACCGCGTTCTTAGCCGCATTAGGTGGCTCTGCAGCTGCAAAGAGAACAAGTGCCTTCCATATTATATTTAACATTCTGGGGTCCGTCTTCTTCTTACTGTTATTAAATCCATATAATGGAATAATCAGCTGGATGTCAGGTAGTCTCGGACTAGATCCTAAAATGCAAATAGCACTAGCACATGGAGTTTTCAACATATTAGTAACAATAATGATTTTCCCATTTGCTGGTAAAATCACAAATGTTATTAAGAGATTCATCAAAGATGACAAAAGTCATGCTTTATATCTAGATGATGAATTATTAAATGAACAATTAATAGATCAATCTCCTGCATTAGCGATAGAACAAGCTAAAAAAGCAGTATCACAACTAAACATATTAGCTACTAAGGCTCTTGGACTATCTTACGAATATTTCAAAACAAGGGATCCTATACACAAAGAAGAATCTATTGAGATTGAAGAAATTGTAGATATGCTAGAAGTTAAAATAAAATCATACTTAGTCAAAATTGCTGGAGAACATATTACTGATGAAGATTCAAATAGACAAACAATACTTCTTCTTGCAATTAAAGATATAGAAAGAATAGCTGATCATTCTCAGAATCTAAATGAATTCTTCGATGCTATATTCTCTACTGGCCAAGATATTCAACCAGAATCATATACTAGTATAAAACGTATGTTCAAAATGAACATCGACATTGCTAATTCAACTACTCAACTAATCGAAACTTTCGATGTAGAGTTAGCTGAGAAAATCAGAATTAAAGAAGAAAAAATTGATATTTTCCAGAAACAAGTAAACAAAGAATACATTGCTACAATAAAACAAACACAGGATGTAAATGTTGTAGCTACTCTATTTGGAGATATAATCAACAATCTTGAAAAAGTTGGAGATCACTGTGATAATATCGCCTTATACATTATTGGCGAAGAGACTCACTTTGAGTTAGACTTAGAAGAAATAGATAATTTAATCGCAGACTAAAAATAAAACGGGAGAAATCCCGTTTTACTTTTTAATAAATATAGTTACTGTTGTCCCAACTCCAACTTCAGATTCCAGATGAACTTGGCAGTCATTTCTTTCAGCAATGTGTTTAACAATTGATAGACCCAGTCCAGTTCCACCAGTTAATCTAGATCTGTCCTTATCAACACGGTAAAACCTTTCAAAAATTCTACCTTGATCTTTCTCAGGAATACCTATTCCTGTATCTATTATTTTTAGTATCACATAATTTTTTTCTTCGTCCAAACTAATACTAATCGTTCCCTCATCAGTATACTTAGCAGAGTTGTTTAGTAAGTTTAGTAACATCTGTTTTAGCTTATACTGCTCAAATTTAACAAAGTAGTTTTTATCTGCATTAAACACAACCTTCACCGCGGTATTTAGACTTCCCTGAATTAAATCAATGATTTCCTTGATTACTCTATTAACATCTATATTCTCAACTTTCGCTAATGAGATATCCTCAAGTTCTGAAAGATAGAGAATATCATTTATTAGCAATGACAATCTATCCGACTCGCTTTCGATAATTCCTAAAAATTTATCTCTGGTGTCCTTATCCTCCGGATCAACGTGCTTAAGTGTTTCTGTAAATCCCCTAATTGAGGTTAGCGGAGTTTTTAACTCATGAGTTACATTGCTAACAAAATCTGCCTTCATCTTGTCAATTTTATAACTCTTAGTTACATCCTCAATCACAATTAAAGTACCAATTCTCTCTGTTGCAGTTTTTATTTCAAGTCCTTTATAATTGAATACAAGTCCATTTTTTTGTATAACATTCGATAAGGAAAACATATCTGATTTTAATGACTCGTTTAGTACCTTTAAGAAATATTTGTCATCAATATTTTCATATACATCTTCACCCTGAATTGTTTTATCGAGATGATATAGCTCTGTTAGTTTTGGATTATGGAACATAATCTTTCCGTCCTTAGATATCGCGATAAGACCATTTGTTAAACTCTCAAAGATAGCCTCAAGTTGTCCTTTTCTATACCCGTACTTAGTAGACATCGTATTAATATGTTCCGATAACTCAACCATTGTTACTTGTAAGTCAGAGATTATAGACTCTTTACTTTTTTTACTCACTTTAACCAGCTCATTATTCATCATTGAGTCTAGTAAAGTCTTCATTTCATTTATGTGTTTAAACCATACACTGTTTAAGTAGAAACTACTAAAGGCTATCATGATGATCATTACAATGACCATCAATGTGACATTAGAAGCCGTAAAAGTATCAATCAACATAAAGGCGGTTAACAAAATTAAGGCAAATATCGTGTTCAAATAAATTAATCTTTTTCTCATAGCTCATCCTATTCTTTTACGAATTTATACCCTTCTCCAATTATTGTTTTAATGTACATTGGCTTTTTTGAGTTTAACTCAATTTTCTTTCTTAGACTCATCATATGTACGTCTACCGTTCTTGATGTGCCCGAAATTTCCTTACCCCATATTTCTTTTAGAAGAACTTTTCTAGTTATTAAGATATTGGGATTTTTCACCATATAAAGTAGTAATTCGAACTCTTTCTTTGTAATACCAGTTTCTATCCCTTTCACAGTTAACTTGAATTCATCTTCAAATATAGTGAACCCATCAAATACAAGCGGCTCACTGAAATTATTGCTTGATGATCTTCTTATTAAAGAATTCACTCTAGCTAATAATTCCTGAACGCTGAAAGGCTTAGTTAAGTAATCATCAGCTCCTACATTGAGTCCATGAATGATATCAGCCTGAGAGCTATTAGCAGTTAGCATTAGTATTGGCAGTTTTCTTGTAACTCTATTTTGCTTAATTTTTTTGATTACATCAATACCATTCATACCTGGTAGCATATTATCTAAAACGACTAAGTCATAATTATTGTTGTATATTTTCTCCAAGGCATCTAGCCCATTATAAGATACTTCTGTAGAGTAGTTATTAAGTTCTAAATTAAATTTAATTAACTCTACAACATTTACTTCATCATCAACTATTAGTATTTTCATTGTTAACTCCTTTAACGTGTCACTGTTTTCAATTATATTATACTATATCGAGTCAAACAAGAGCGTATAAACAAAAAAAAGACACCGCAGTGTCTTTTTTTTATCCGAATATCATTCCCCAAATATCAACATTAAATACTACAACAACAACGTAGTATGTAATACCTAGGAGTAAAATTATTTTTATCAACCCTGCAGTTTTCTTTAGGATTCCCTTAATGATACTAACCATACCTAACACTGATAATAATCCCATCCCTATAACCATAAGAACCTGGTTTACTTCAGTTTGTTGCGTGAAATACTGATCAACATATTGTAGAATCTCTTCTCCAAAAAATACATTCATTACAAGACTTTCTATTAAGCCGTAAATAGCGTCAAACACAAATTACACCTCTCTTCTTCCTTCTAATGCTCTTTGCAGAGTAACTTCATCTGCATACTGTAAATCTCCACCCACGGGTAACCCATGAGCTAGCTTAGTTACAATTATATCAGTTTCCTTAAGAAGCCTACTGATATACATACCAGTTGACTCACCTTCAATACTAGCGTTAAGTGCTAATATAAGCTCTTTTATATTATTATTTTTAAGTCTACTCATTAATGACTTCAAGTTGATATCATCTGGTCCAACACCATCTATTGGTGAAATAACACCATTTAAAACATGGTATCTTCCATGAAACCTATTCATTTTTTCCATAATAAGTATATCTTTAGCTTCTTCAACTACTAATAGTGTTGAATCATCTCTGTGTTCATCTCTGCATATGCCACAAGGCTCTACGTCTGTTATGTTTCCACATACAGAACAATGGAACAAATCTGATTTAGCTTTAACAAGAGCGTTAGCAAATGCCTCAACAGCTTCATCATCTAATTTGTTTATTGTGTGTAAAGTTAACCTTTCAGCACTCTTAGGACCAATTCCTGGATATTTACTAAAACTTTCAATTAGATCGATGATCGGTTTTGGATACTTCACTAGAATCCAAATCCACCAAGACCAGCAGAATACTTACTCATCTTTTCTTCAGTTGTTTTATCAACAATTGACATAGCATTATTTACAGCTGCCATTATCGCATCTTGTAACATATCTATGTCTTCTGGACCTTCTACAGCTTCAGGAAGGATTTTAATATCTGTAATTAATTTAGTACCCTTCATCTCAACTGTAACAACTCCACCAGCAGTTCCAAGGAATGTTGCATTTTCTAATTCTTTCTGTGTCTCCATCATTTCTTTTTGAAGTTTTTGTAATTTCTTTATCATACCTGGATTCATATTTATTCTCCTATTTCAAATTAATCATATCTTCACCGAAGATATCCATTGCTTCTTTAACAATATCTGGTTCTTCAGCTTTTTCTTCAACCAAAGTCAATCCTTCGAATTCAATATCGCTTAGTATTGGCGAATTCCCGATTGCTGATTGATCAAAATATTCCTTACGTATCATATTCCATAATTCAACAGGAAGAGCAATGTAACTAATGTCTTTACTGTATACATTTTTAAGTAGTCTTCCTAGTTTTTTCTTAACATCACTTCTCATTATTTTATTTACAACATCAACACTTTCATAAGAAATTAAGAATGAATTTTCCCATGCTGCTACAATGTTACCATTTGAGAATTCTTGGGCAACTGCAAACACATTTGGCTCAGCCTTAATATTTATCTTATTCCAGCTCTCAGTCAACATTTGTTTAATTTCTTTTGATCTTGCTTTGTTGTGCATTGCATTGTTTAATATATCTGATATCTGAGAAATATCATAGATATCAACAGACTCTCTTGGTTTAATAACTTCATCAAATACATTCTCTTCCTCTTCAACAACTTCCTCAACTACTTGAGGTATTACCTTAGTTTCTTGAACAGCTGGTCTATAATTAGTCATTTTACTTTCTAATTCATCAAGTCTTTTAGAAAGAATAGCCTCTTTTTGACCAATTGATTCTGCCATTTTTAACAATGTTATTTCAAGATAAGTTCTTGGATTATTACTCATCTTCATTTCTCTTTGCGATTTACTTAAACAATCTACATAGAAGAATATCAAATCAATAGATATTTCTCCTGCAAGTTTAATAAATGACTCTCTTTTATAAATCGCCTTCTGAAACTTGTCTGACTTAATGTTCTTAAACATTAGCAAATCTTTAAGAAAGATTATCATTTGCGAGTTGATTCTGTTTATCTCTTTTCCGTCTTCAACTAAATCATTTAAAACAGTAAGAGCTGTGACAACTTCACTCTTATAAATATTTGAAAAGATATCAATAATTTTTATATCCGATACGGTTCCCGCTACAGCGTGAACATCCTTTTCAGTCACTCTATCATCTGAATAAGAAATAGCTTGATCTAATAAACTAAGTGCATCTCTCATTCCACCCTCGGCAGCTTCTGCAATTGCATCTAAAGCTTCTAGGTTTACATGAATATTTTCTTTGTCGATGATTTCTTTTAATTTTGTTTTAATGTCTTTTATCGAAATCTCTTTGAAGTCAAATCTCTGACATCTCGAATGAATTGTTGCAGGTATTTTATGTGGTTCAGTTGTAGCCAAAATAAAGATAACATGACTTGGTGGTTCCTCAAGTGTTTTAAGTAGTGCATTGAATGCACCTATACTCAACATGTGGACCTCATCTATAATATAAACCTTATATTTACCTTGACTAGGCGTGTACTTAACCTTGTCTCTAATTTCTCTGATTTCATCTACACCGTTGTTACTTGCAGCATCAATTTCTATTATGTCTACAAACATGTTTTTCTCAATAGACAAACAGTTTGCGCATTGTCCACATGGCTCAGAAACAGGATACTCTAAGCAATTAACTGTGTTAGCTATAATTTTAGCAACAGATGTTTTACCAGTCCCTCTAGGGCCACTAAACAAGTATGCATGTGTTATTTTATTGTTCTTTAAAGCATTCCTAAATGTTCTTGAAACGTGCTTCTGACCTGCCACTTCACTGAAGTTTTTTGGTCTATATGCACGATACAGTGCTTTATATGCCATCTCTTGCACCTACCTTTTTATTTATACATAGTATTATACCACATAAGAATTGCTTTGTATTGAGCACTCAGTGTTTTTTATAAGCACTTTTTATGTTATTATTTAGTATAAAAAAATGATAAATTTAAGGAATGATTTTATGTTGTTTGATACAATTTGTGCAATCTCAACTCCGTACGGTGTTGGAGCAATTTCCATGGTCAGAATTTCAGGTTCTGAAGCAATTGCGATTGCTAACCGCCTTTTCAAAGGGCAAGATTTAAATGTGATTTCTACACATGTTTCAGTTTATGGGAGAATAGTAAATTACAAGAACAATGAATTTATAGATGAAGTAATGACAACCGTTCACCGCTCACCGAAATCTTTCACTACTGAAGATGTTGTTGAGATTAATTGTCACGGAGGATTGTTCGTTACTGCAAAGATAATTGAGTTAATTATTGAGAATGGTGCTAGACTAGCAGAGCCAGGTGAGTTCACTAAAAGAGCCTTTTTAAATGGACGTATTGACCTTACCCAAGCTGAAGCAATTATGGATGTAATTGATGCTAAAACTTCCAGTTCACTTAAAGTAGCAGCGCAAGGCCTGTCTGGTGGAGTTTCTAGATTAATTAACAAATTAAAAGAAGATTTAATTGGAATCATCGGTCAGATAGAAGTAAATATAGATTATCCAGAATACGATGATGTTGAAGAACTAACGCACGAGATATTAAAACCAAGAGTCTTTTCTTTACTTAAAAAGATGGATGATGTAATCGAAAAATCCCAAACAGGTATTATTATGAAAGAGGGAATTAAGACTACAATCATTGGTAGACCAAATGTTGGGAAATCAAGTATTCTTAATATGCTACTTGATGAAGATAAGGCAATTGTAACAGATGTTGCTGGGACTACTAGAGATTTGGTTGAAGGTACTATCAGCGTCAAAGGTTTACAGCTTAAATTAATTGATACTGCTGGAATCAGAGATACTACTGACAAAGTAGAAAAGATTGGAATTAAAAAGAGTTATCAAGCACTAGATGCTGCTGACCTTGTAATATTGGTTTTAGATTACTCAGATAAACTTACAAAAGAAGACAAGCATCTACTTTCTCTAGTTAAAGACAAAAATCACATTGTAGTTATCAATAAGGTCGATCTTCCAAAAGACTTAAATGTAATAACGAGTATGGATCACATTATGATTTCCACAACTGAAGGACTTGGAATCGAAAAACTAAAAGATAAAATATTAGAGAAAGCTGGAGTATCTTCTTTCCAAGGAGATATTACTTACTTATCAAATATAAGACAAGTTACAAAATTAAAAGAAGCTAGATTTTCTTTAAAAGAAGCTTTAGTGTCAATTCAACAAACAATGCCAGTTGATATAATAAGTATTGATTTGCAAAACTCATACTTTATATTGAATGAAATTCTCGGAATACAATCTACTGATGCACTTATAGATGAACTATTCTCAAGATTCTGTTTAGGTAAGTAAAAGGAGACTTTACGTCTCCTTTTTATCTAAATAAGATTGTTTTACTCCGTCTTTCCTGAATCCCATAATTGCATCCAGGTTAACGTTCTTAGCAGACTCAAATATTGAATTATCAACATTTGGATTTAACTTTCTATATTCTGCGATGAATCTCTTAATTTCTTTTCGTTTAGAACCATCAACTCTACAACCAACAGTACATCCACAGTCCATATAAGATAAGCCAGAGAATTCTCTCCATCTAATAATATCTCTTTCTTTTATATAAACCATAGGTCTGATAAGTTCCATACCATCATAGTTCTTAGATTTTACTTTAGGTAACATCGTTTTGAACTCAGATGCATAAAACATATTTAATAGTGTCGTTTCTATTACATCATCAAAATGATGTCCTAGTGCTAATTTATTACATCCTAATTCACTTGCAAAGTTGTATAAGAATCCTCTTCTCATTCGAGCACATAAATAACATGGTTTTCCACCAGATATATCATCTACAATTTCAAATATGTGAGATTCCCTAATCTTAACAGGGATACCAAGTAATCTGCAATTTTCTTCAAGTAAGTCTCTGTTCTCTTTATTGAATCCAGGATCCATACTAATAAATTCCAGTTCAAATTTAGTTGGTCCGTACTTTTGTAATTCTTGCAATAATTTAGCTAGAATTAAACTATCCTTACCACCAGAGATTCCAACGGCTATTTTGTCTCCGTCCGAGATTAATGTAAACTCTCTTATCCCTCTAATAAATCTTCCCCAAATTTCTTTTCTGTATTTTTTTATTAAGCTTTTTTCAATTTCTTTAATATTCATATTCATACCTAAAAAAAATAGTATTTCTACTATTTTTCTTTTCTGCTTTCAAAAATGTTGTTTTCAAATAGTTCTTTTTCAGTTATATAAAAAAGTCCGAATGCAATTGGTAAAATTACTAATATTGATAATCCACCATTTAGTAATGCTTTTTGCCAACTAAATATATTATAACTAGATTTAGTTAAGTCACCATCAAACCCTGTTGATAATGAAATGTTTTGATTTAATAACGCTCCAGTAGAAACCGATTGAACATCGTAAATGTCGCTTAAACTAATTATCTCAAGTTCACTAACTTCATATAATGCTTCTGCTCTTGAACTATCCATTACTAGTGTAAAGCTGTTTGAAGTACAATCATCGATTATACTAGTTTTCATTGTAAGAAAATTAGCGTATACGTTAGTTCCGGGAATAGTACCCAATCTCTTGAAATCTACTAACGTTTCAAATGTGTTGTCTTCAGTACTACAATAAACCATGAAATCAATAAGTCCTAATGTTGGTAATCCCTCTTCAGGAATAATTGTTAAGTCTTTAACTACTACATATAAATCTGAATCCAGTGTAGATGAATCAAATATCGAACGATATATTTCAAATGAATAATCAGCTCTTTTTTCAGAAATTATAGGTAAATCTTCGTACTTAGCACTATATATTTCAAGGAATTCAACACCAACTTGATCCTCTTCTTTGTCAATAAATATTTTATCTCCAGCGAGATTTTGTAGTTGCTCTGTATATGAGACTCTACCAACAGATAAAGCTGCGATAAGTGCCAAACTAAGCCATACAAACCCTCTAATTTTTATACTCTTCTTCATAATTACCTCCAAGAATTCTACTGAACTATTATACAACAAATATCATCATTACTCAACTCTATTTTATTGTATCAATTAATGTACACAAATGATACACAACTATTTTTCTTGCGAAAAAAATAATTTTATTGTATAATTAAGACATAAAAATAATAAAGGAGGTGCATTATGTCATTCGAATGGTTTTCTAAAAATGAAAACGAGGGTATTGCCACTATTTATGATTCAAATATAACTTTGAACAAAGCGGCAAGTGGTTACTTCGATTCGGCCTATTCTGTTATGCTAGGATATGACCCAAAAACAAAGACAGTTGCCATTAAACCTCTAAAAAAAGAAGCAGACAACTTAGGACATATACCGGAAGACAAAAAGTACAAGATTTCAATTAAGCAAAGTTATTCAAGAGTTAGCAATAAGCTATTTATCAAGAATTTATCTGATGATACAGGTATTCACTTCAAAAAAACTGAAGCGCATAAATTTATCGCAACCTGGGATACTTCTGAAAAAATGCTTAAAATTGATCTATCAAGGGAGGTTAAGTAATGGCTGATATAGGAAGTATTATGATGTTCTTTTGGATTTTCATAATTGTTGTTGCATTTATAATTGAAGTAAATACATTAGACTTGATTAGTATTTGGTTTTCATTAGGTGCAATTGTAGCATTTATTGCTTCATTAATGGGCTTTAGCGAAATGACTCAGATGTGGATATTCATTGTTTCTACATTTGGATTACTATTGCTTACAAGACCACTTGCGAAAAAGTACATGATTAAAAACACAATAAAGACGAACGCTGATAGACTAATAGGTAAAATAGCTAAAGTAACAAAAGCAGTTCTACCTGGTGAACGTGGAGAAGTAAAGATTGACGGTAAGTTCTGGTTATCATTTTCTCAACAAGATGTTATATTTGAGGTAAATGAAAGAGTAGAGGTGCTAGCAATCGAAGGTGTTAAATTACTAATTGGTAAACTAACAGACGGCGAGGAATAATATGTCAATATTTGGTAATTTGTTTGAGCTGATAATTCTTTACGCAGTTATTAAAGCACTTTACAAACATTTTGTAAAAGGTAAAAATCCAAAATTTGATACAGCTTTTAAACAAGTTGTTTCATCAGTAAAACAGGAATTAAACAGTAATAAAAATAGACTTACAAAAATTGAGTATCACAAAGAACCAAAAGATGATTTGAAGAAAAGTTTCAAATCAAGTACCAAGCATAGAAATGCAGACGATTTATATAAATCTGGACTAATTTCAAAAGAAGAATATAGAAAAATTAAAAAATAAGGAGAACTAATATGACTACAACGTTATACTTTTTGGCAGCACTAATTTTAATCGTATTATTTGTAATTGCAGTAAGTGTTAAAATCGTACCTCAAGCTAGAGCTTTTGTAATTGAAAGACTTGGAGCTTATAATGGTACTTGGCAAACTGGTATCCATTTCTTGGTACCATTCATTGATCGAATTGCAAAAAAAACTTCTCTTAAAGAACAAGTTGTTGATTTTGATCCTCAACCTGTTATCACAAAAGATAATGTTACAATGCAAATCGATACTGTTGTATATTTCCAAATCACCGATCCTAAACTTTTAGCTTATGGGGTTGAATCTCCATTAAGAGCTATCGAAAACTTAACAGCTACAACGTTACGTAATATCATCGGGGACTTAGAATTAGATCAAACATTAACAAGTCGTGATTTAATTAACACTAAAATGAGAGCAATCTTAGATGATGCAACAGATCCATGGGGTATCAAAGTTAACAGAGTTGAAGTTAAAAACATCATGCCTCCTCAAGACATTAGAGAAGCAATGGAAAAACAAATGCGTGCAGAACGTGAGAGACGTGAATCAATCTTAATCGCAGAAGGTACTAAACGTTCATCTATCTTAGTTGCTGAAGGTGAAAAACAATCTGCAATTCTAAGAGCTGAAGCTGCAAGAGAATCTCAAATTAAAAGAGCTGAAGGTGAAGCATTAGCTATCGTTACAGTTCAAACAGCTAAAGCAGAAGGTATCAAATTAATCAAAGAAGCTGGAGCTGATCAAGCTTACTTAACTCTTCAATCATTTGAAGCTTTAAAAGAAGTTGCTAATGGTCAAGCTACTAAACTTATTATTCCAAGTAACTTGCAAGGTATTGCTGGTCTAATGGCTAGTGCTGCTGAATTTGTTGAAAAAGCAAAATAATATAAAAGAAAATCACTCAATGAGTGATTTTTTTTTTTAGAATTTACAATTTTTAACAGTTCTTGGGAATGGTATAACATCTCTTATGTTCTCTACACCAGTAACATACATTACAAGTCTTTCAAATCCGATACCATAACCAGAATGAATAGTTCCACCATATTTTCTTAAATCCAGGTACCAACCTAAATCTTCAGTAGGAACATTTAACTCTTCCATTCTTTGTAATAAAACATCCATTCTCTCTTCACGTTGACTTCCACCAACAAGTTCTCCTGCACCTGGTACTAATAAGTCCATAGCAGCAACAGTTTCCCCGTCATCGTTTAGTCTCATGTAAAATGCTTTAATATCTTTTGGCCAATCAATAACATATACCGGTCCATCAAAATGGACAACTAAGAATTTTTCATGCTCAGTAGCTAAGTCTTCACCTTGTTTTGGTAAATTCTCGAATTTTTGACCCTTAGTCATAGCTTTAAGTAATATATCAATTGCTTCCTTATGAGTAACTTTAGCAAACTTATTGTCCATTACCTTGTTTAATCTATCAGTAAGTCCTTTATCAACAAATTTGTTAAAGAATTCCATTTCTTCAGGAGCTTTTTCCATTAGATATTTAATAACATATTTAATCATATCTTCAGCAAGATCCATATTGTCATTAATGTCTCCAAATGATATTTCAGGTTCTACCATCCAAAACTCTGCCGCATGTATTTTAGTGTTTGAGTTTTCACTTCTAAATGTTGGCCCAAAAGTATAACAATTTCTAAATGCAGGAATAAACGACTCTACATGTAATTGCCCTGTAACAGTTAAGTTAACTGGAATTTGGAAAAAGTCATCTCTAAAATTAACTTCTCCTGCTTCAGTCTTAGGAACATTATCTAAATCAAGTGTAGTAACTCTAAACATTTCTCCGGCACCTTCACCGTCATTACCAGTGATAATTGGTGTATGCACATAAACAAAATCTTGATCTTGGAAGAATGAGTTTATAGCATGAGCCACTAAACTTCTAACTCTAAATACTGCATTGAACAAGTTAGTTCTTGCACGTAAATGAGTAACTTCTCTCAAATACTCTCTAGTATGTCTCTTAGGTTGAATTGGGAAGTCCTCTTCGCTTCCTCCCAGCAATACAACTCTTCTAGCTTTAACTTCAAATGGTTGTTTAGAATTTGGAGTTAAAACCATAACTCCTTCTACTTCGATAGCAGAACCTACTCTAAATTTTGATACATCTGCAAAGTTATCCAAAAAGTCTAATTCATAAACTACTTGAACAGTTTTAAAGAATGATCCATCATGTAAATTTATAAATCCAAATGCTTTTTGGCCACGATTACTTCTAATCCACCCTTTAAGTAATATTGTTTTGTCATCAAATTGCTCAGTTTCTCGATACAGTCTTCTAATTGTTTCCATGTTTTCCTCCTATAAAAAAATCGCCCTTATTTCTAAGGACGAATTGATTTCCGTGGTACCACCTTAGTTCACATAAATGTGCACTCTATCTCTTAACGCGAGAACACGGTTGAGTCTACTAAGTTTAAACTTTTCTTTCAACTAGCTCGTAATCGTTTTTCATAAATGTCCTATTATCAACCTTACACCATCGTCGACTCGCTTTAAACGGTACATTCACTACTCATTAGTCATAGCTTACAGTTATTATACCTTAATTATCTTTTGTGTCAATTAATTCAACATCATTAAATTCAACTTTAGATATATTCTTGAATCTACTAGTGATTTTAGATGTAGTTGTATGAACATCTTTAACTTTATTTGAAACAGTATCAATGCTTCTTTTTAACCCGTCCCATCTCTCTTGATATCGGCTAAACTCAACTCCTAATTTTCCTAGTTCTTCTTGAATAACTTTCGCATGTTTATCTCTTTCAATATCCCTAAGAACTGCTTGGATGATCGTGAGCATACTCATTAGTGTGGTTGGAGATGTAATTGATATTTTCTTTTTTCTTGCAAAATCAATTAAATCCTCATGGTACGCATTAATTTCTGCAAATACCGCCTCAGCTGGTATGAACATTATAGCTTGTTCACTTGTCTCTGTTGGGATAATATATTTGCTAGCGATGTCATTAATGTGTTTTTTAACATCATCCTTAAATTTACGTGTAGCAACAGTTCTATCTGAATCCGGTAACTTTCTATCTACCATTCTTCTGTAATTCTCTAACGGAAATTTAGAGTCAATACAGATGTCACCTAGTGGTGCAGGTCCATGAATAATTGCATCTACTATGCTTTTGTTTGATAGTTGTTTTTGTAGTTCAAACAATCTCTTATTATTTTCTCCAAAAATTGATACAAGTATTTGATTAAGTTGTACTTCACCAAAAGTACCTCTTGTTTTCTTGTCTGTTAAAACTCCCTGTAAATCAACAATATTTACTGATAACTGATCGATTTTCTTTTGTGCTTCATCAATCTTAGTTATTCTTTCAAGCACGTTTGTAAAAGTTTCATTTGTTTTCTTGAATCCTTCATTAAGTCTTTCTTCAACTCTAGTATTTATTTTAGTAAGTTGCTTTTCTACTTCTTGATTAAGTCCTTTAAAATCTTTTTTAATTTCTTCATTAAGACTGTCTTTAAAAGAATTAATATCCTTTGTTAACTTTTCATTGCTTTTAGCAATATCTCCTGTAACAGACGTTCTAAGAGCACCATATTCCTTAGCTACTCTTGTTGTTAACTCACCCTTTAGAGATGAAATTTCCTTATTTAATCCTAACTTTAACTCAGCAGTGTCTTTAGTAAGTTTTAAGTGAAGATCACTGTTTTGTTGTCTTTGAGAGACATTAATTTGTTCTTTAAGATTACTAAAGTCATTTTGTTTTTTTAGTCCGTTAATTAAAAATACTAAGTACCCTGACAATATTATCATCAACGCTAAAAGTATGAAAACTATTAAATCGTTCATTTTAGTCCTCCCAGTATAAATAAACTAAGTTATTTTCTATTTCTTTATACAAAAATATATTTGTATTCTTGCTTAATATTATATCATTGACAGTTGCGATTCCAAAATCATAATCAAGTCTCATTTCTACTTCCGAAAAAGTGTCTGTGATTAACTCAGTGCAATATTTGGCATTATTTGGTAGAAATGGAAACCAGTCATATTTTTCTCCAATATATAAATCATATTCCAGTTCTACTTGAGAAGTTCTAAGTCCGATTACTTCAACTTGATCTTTAAGCCAATTATTTTCATATACTGCTACAACGTTTACCTGATCAGAGTATCCATATACTTCAATTGTTTTAAGACCTAACTCATCTATCACTAATGCAGAGTGTCCTCCAGTGAAAAAAGTAATTATATCTCTTATTATTAAGTTTGGATGTCCACTCTTTCTATTTAGTAGAATATCATTTTGTAAGAATGAATAATCTATTTCCTCTCCAATGGCATAGACTGTTACATTTGCAGTCTTCTTAAAGTCAGCAATTTGCTTTTCAATTACCATGGTCTCAACAAATGTATGCGTAGAATAAAGGACGATAAAAAGTAATATTAAATTTAAGATTTTCAAAATAGGCTCACCTGTTTCTCTAAGACGTAATTACTTGCTTCTAATATTAACTCGCTCATTTTGGTTATAATACCATATTTCTTGCATCTGTTTTTAAAATCATCATAAAAATCATGTTTTCTTCCACATGAATATTCATAGTTAAATTCCTTGATAAATTTTTCTTTTAAACCAGGGAAATGTTTATCGAATGAATCATACATGTACTCCATTTGACCTTCTCTTTGTGTAACTCCAAAAGCAGGAAATATGAATTTCACATTTGCTTTATGTGCTTTTTCCAGAAGTCCAAATACATTCTCCTTGTTATCATTCAAAAATGGTATTAAAGGCATCAACGTGATTCCTGCATATATTCCATTCTCTCCCAAGACCCTTAAAGCCTCAAATCTTGCTTTTGTAGAACTTGAGCGAGGTTCTAGTATCTTTCGTAATGCTTCATCATTTGTAGTTATTGTAAGCGAAACAATAACCTCTGAATGCTTGTTGATTTCTTTTAGGATATCTATGTCTCTAACAACTAAATCACTTTTAGTTGTTATATTCACTCCAAACTTATACTTGTTAATTAATTTTAATATATTTCTTGTAGCTTCTAATTCTTTTTCAAACGAGTTATAGTGATCACTCATCGCGCCAAGGCTAATAATACCACTTAATCTCTTTGATTTAAGTTCATTCTCAAATAGCTCCAAATAATTTTCCTTAATTTTGACCTCGTCGAAGTTATCAACATGATAAACACTACTTCTGGAATCACAGTAAATACACCCAAAATTACAACCTCTGTAGATGTTAACCCCATATTTCGCGCCAAACCAGTTTGTTGACTTACTTGTAGCTATTAATTTTTTTGCTTTTATAGTTTTCATTTTTCACCTAAAAAAAAATAGAGTCTTCCGACTCTATTTTACTCTAGGTTTAATTACTAAGCAACGGTTAGGTGTTTCTCCTGTTGACTCAGTCACAACGTCTCTCCAGTCAGACAGTTTAGAATGAACTATTCTTCTTTCATAACTATTCATTGGATCTAACACTGCTTCAATCTTAGTTCTAGCAACTTCTTTAGCAGTTCTAGTAGCTAGCATTTCAAGTTGTAAAATACGGTTGTCCTTATAACCACCAATATCTACGTTGAAATTAATTTTTTCATCAGTATAAATATACATTAATTGTTTACAAAGGAATTGAATTGCATTTAACGTTTTTCCTTCTTTTCCAATTAACAATGGATTGCTATCAGTTTGAATTTTAAACACAGTCGCATTGTCTTCAGATTTAATATCAATACTGAATTCAACTCCCATGTTAGTAAACATTTCAGCTAAGAAATTATATACCATGTCGATAATATCAACATCAACTCTAGCTTCAACAATATAAGATTTACCTTTTAATAAACTTTTCTTTTCTTTTAAAATCTCAATTTTAATGTTTTCTCTACTTACTCTAAATTCCTTAATCGCTAATTCATAAGCATCTTCAATATGCTTTACAGTTAATTCAATTGTTTTCATTAGTGTTTCATAGCCTCCATTTTTTTGTCAGCTAATTTGTAGTTAATTGAAGTTTGAATTATCGAATAAGTATTACCTACGATCCAGTAGAATCCAAGTGCAGCTGGTGATGAATAAGCAACGAATGCCATCATAACAACCATGAAGTACATCATCATTTGCATTTGTTTTTGCATAGACTTAGATTTATCATTTTTTCTATAATCAGGTACATTTGCTTCACGTTTTTTACTTCTCGAAGTTGAGATGTATTGAAGTAAAAACATTGTTAATCCAGTTAATAATGGAATAATTAAATATAAATAATTTGTAGAAAATTCATCTGATACAAGTTTTAATAGGTCCATTCCTAAGAATGTAGTATCCCCATCAATTTTACTTAAATCTAAAACACCAGTTCCAACATTGTTTGGAATTCTTCTTACAGCATAATAGATAGCTAAGAAGATTGGCATTTGTAAGAATGGTAATAAGCAACCAAGTGGGTTTACACCATATTTCTTATAAAGAGCTTGAATCTCTTGTTGTTGTCTCATTTGCGACTCTTTATCTTTTTTATCAGCGTATTTTGCTTGAATCTTTGCTTGTTCAGGTTGCATAGTTTGCATTTTAATGTTCATATCATTACTTTTAGCATAAATTGGCCAACCAGCAGTTCTTACTATTAATGTAGTAATAATAATACCTACAACATAATACCCACCAGATAATTCAGTCAATTTAAATAGTAACCAAGAAACAGGATAAACAATGTATTTAGTGAAGATTCCACCTTCAAAGAATATTGGTGCTTCTAATGCTTCTCTTGATACACACCCTGTTAATAATGTTACCACTACTAGTAGAGCGATGATCATATTGATTTTTTTATTCAATTGTAGTTCCTCCTTCGAGTATTTCAGCTCTTTTGAAAAGTTTGAGTAGTTTATTGTGAATATCATTAAAGGACAATTCTATTACAGTTGTCTTAATAACAATGAAAAAGTCTATATTCTTATACTGATATAGTTTAACAACTTCTCTTACTCTTCTTTTAGCTTTATTTCTTTCAGGCGCATTTCCATATTTTTTGTTTACAGAAACAGCATACCTAAAATGCGATTCTTTAACATTACTCTTATAGATGACAAAATATCTATCCCCAACTGTTTGTTTGAGTTTCAGAAGATCTATGATCTCCTGATTTTTTTTTACACGATATTCTTTTTTCATCTCAAAAAAAAACTTGAAAAAGATTCATTTTTTTCAAGTTGTCCAAGTATATTAAATTATACAGTTAATCTTTTTCTACCTTTTGCACGTCTTCTTTTTAAAACATTACGACCAGCAGAAGTAGCCATTCTAGCTCTAAAACCATGCGTTTTAGCTCTTTTACGGGTATTCGGTTGATAAGTTCTTTTCATAAAGACACCTCCTATTTAAACAGTTGCGCATATCATTATCTCAAAACACCGGTTAAATGTCAATGAATAAATCATTTATTTTCATCAATACTGGTGATATCTGCTAATAATCTGCTTTTTTTTACTTTTCCACAATGAAATTTATAACATGTTCAATATTTAATGTCAATAATATGAATAACTTTATTTTTTTTCATTAGTACTTTATATCTTAATTATTGTTTTACCTATGCTATTTTTTTGGTATGCAAACTATTTAACTAATCAATAATGTCGCTTATTTGGCTAAGGTAAGCCATATTATGCTAAAACAGTAATGTTTTGCATTTTATCCACACTATTTATGAACACTATTAGATGTACTTTTTTTACACACAAAAGTGGATAACTTTAGTTAGATGGAATTAATGTGTTGATATGTGGATATCAGGTGTTTTTCGCTTTAAATATAGGGTTTTTTTTGACGTTATATGTAGTTTTCCACAAACTAACCAACAAACATATGTGTTGATAAGATGTTATCCACATTTATTGTGGAAAACTTTATGTTTATTTTATCCACAACCCTGTGTTATTATCATTACACGGAAGAGGAATTGTATATGAATGATAGATATAACCAGTTATGGACAAAAACTAAATATTTCTTAGAACAAGGGATAGGTGAAAAAACGTTTAATGAGTATTTTGAGCCTATAAATGACTTTGTTAAATTTGAAAACAACACTATTTTTATGAAAGCTCCTAACAACTTTGTAAAAAATAGAATTGATAAATTATTCTTAAATAAAATTAACGATTATCTAAAGAGAATTACGGATGATAGTTTAAGATTTAAGTTTATTACCGAAGATGAAGCAATTCAAACTTCTGCAGTCATGGAATCCAGAAAGATAACAAACGATATCCATAGAGTAAGAACAGGTAATTTAAATCAAACTTACACATTTAATAACTTTGTACCAGGTAAAAAGAATAGGCTTGCTTCTACAATTGCGATGCAGGTAGCTGATCAACCAGGTGTGTTTGCTAATCCACTATATATTTTTGGTTCAGTAGGAATTGGTAAAACCCATTTAATGCAGTCGATAGGTAATTATATATTAGACAACGATCATACAACAAGAGTCTTGTATGTTAAGACAGAAAATTTTGTTGAAGATTACGTTAACTTAGTAAGATCTGATAAAATTTCTATCTTCAATGAAAAATACCGAGACATTGATGTATTACTTGTAGATGATATTCAGTTTTTATCTGGTAAAGAAAAATCTCAACAAGAGTTTTTTAAACTGTTTGAGAATCTACACTCAGTTAATAAACAAATAGTAGTGACGAGTGATAGACCGGCATCAGACTTAAAACAAATGATGGAGAGACTTAAGTCTAGATTTAGTTGGGGATTAGTTACAGATATTAATCCACCAGATTTAGATAATAGAATTGAAATATTAAAGAAAAAATTACAAACTCACTTAATTGATAAAAAAGAAATTGGAATGGACGTTCTAGAATTAATTGCAAACAGCTTCACTAGTTCTGTTAGAGAACTTGAAGGTGCACTTAATAGAGTTATATTTTATAAAACAATACTTAATGAGGAATTAACAATAGAAACTGCCTTAGAAGCCTTAAGACCTTTGTTAAAAAACAAAGATGTTTCTACAAGAATTAACAAAAACAATGAAATAGATAAATTGTTTGATGTTATTTGCGGATATTTTAACATTACTAAAACAGATTTAATGAGTAAATCGAGAAAACGCATTTATGTTTATCCAAGACAAATAGCAATGTATATAATGAGAGAGTTATATAGTTTACCTTATAAAAAGATTGGAGCACAATTTGGTGGTAAGGATCACTCCACTGTAATGAACGCATGTGACAAAATATCAGTTGGATTTAGAGATGAGGAAAACATCAAAAATGATGTGGAAAACATTAGGACAAAAGTGGATAATAATGGGTAAAAAATTCTATCTAAATTGGCATTAATATGGTATAATTACGATAGTTATGAGTCGAAATATTGAGTTATAAACATATCCACACAGCTTAATAATAATAACAATATAATACTATAATAATATAAGGGGTGTTTACATGAATTTTAACATCGATAGGGAAACATTGATTGAAGCGTTGTCTGCTGCAAGTAGAGCTTTATCTAACAAGACTCCAATGCCTATATTAACAGGAGTTAAATTAGATGTTGATTATGACAAAATTGTTATAACAACAAGTAACTCAGATATTTCAATGCAGATTACAGTTACAGAAGGTAATTTGAAAGTAGAAAAAACAGGGACTTACGTTATTCCTGGTAGATTCTTTATTGAAATTATTAAAAAAATTACAGCTGACACTGTATCAATTTCAGTTGTCGAGGAAAATTTAATAAATATTAAAGCAGGTCAATCTGATTTCACTTTAAACGGAATGGAAAAAGAACTTTATCCTGAAATTGTATTTAACACTCTAAATAATCCTATAATTCTTAAAGTCGAAGACTTAAGAAGTATTATTCATCAAACAAACTTTGCAACATCGTTATTAGAAAACAGACCAATATTAACAGGTGTGTTATTTGATTTAAATGGAAATAAATTAAGAACTGTCGCTACAGATAGTTATAGATTAGCTCAAAAAGAGTTAGAACTAAATGTTGGATATGATCCTAAGCAAATAGTAATCCCACGAAGAACTTTAGAAGAGTTGGGTAGAATCTTAGGTAGTGAAGACCAAGTTGAAGTATTTTTAGCTGATAATAAGGTGATTTTTAAATATAAAAACATTATGTTCCAGTCTAGATTATTAGAAGGAAGATTCCCTGAAACTTCAAAATTAATACCAAGCGAGTTTCCTGTTGAAATTTCATTTAATAAATATGATTTAACAAATGCTATTGAAAGAGCATCACTTTTAAACCAAGGAACTAAAGATAGTATTGTTAAAATGAAGTTACAAAAAAACGGAAAAGTAAAAATAACATCTCATAGTACTGAAATTGGGAAAGTTATAGAAGAAATAAATCCTACTGAAATTATCAGTGATGGGGAATTTAACATTGCGTTTAGCTCTAAATATGTAATTGAATCTTTAAGAGTATTTGAGTCGAATGATGTAACGTTGTATTTTACTGGTGTAGTTAAGCCATTTATCCTAAAAGGTGAACTGGATGAAGGTATGTTACAACTAGTGTTACCCGTTAGAGTAGAGTAATTTTAAGTTTAAGCGATTTTAATTAAAAACAATAAAATATACTACAGAAGAAAATAAGGTGTTTAAACCTTGTTTTTTTTAGGTTAAAATACCTAAATGTGGTATAATTAGGGAGTGAAAATAGTCGATTTTCGACAATGTGAGGTGTATGTATGAAAGAAATTAAAATTACAACAGAATATATAACATTAGGGCAGTTTTTGAAGTTTGCTTCAATAACAGGTTCAGGTGGAGAAACTAAAATATTTTTGGCTGATTATGAGATTAAAGTTAATTCTGAGTTAGAAGCTAGACGAGGTAAAAAACTTAGAACTGACGATGTAATAGAAGTTGAAGAATTTGGAAAATATATTATAAAGTGAAACTAAATAATATAGAGATTAAGAATTTTAGGTGTATTGATTCTCAAAAACTTTCCTTTACAAACTTAAACATAATTGTTGGAAATAATGGACAAGGAAAAACAAGTTTGCTTGAGAGTATATATTTATTAGCTTTTACAAAGTCTCATAAAACATCATCTGAAAAAGATGTAATTCAAACAGGAACTGATTTTTGTAAAATAGATGCAAGTTTAGAAATTAGAGACATAAATTATAAATTTGGGTTGATTATGACTAAATCAAAAAAGAAAGTCTTAATTAATAATGACGAACAAAAAAAGTTGAGTGAATATATTGGTAATATTAACATTGTAATGTTTTCACCCGATGATTTAAGAATCATAAAAGGTGAACCTAGTATTAAGAGAAAATTTATTGATATTGAACTAGGACAAACTAGTTCTATTTATATTAGAGATTTATTGATTTATAAGAATATCTTAAAGCAGCGTAACGAATTGCTTAAGTCTCTTGAAATAGAGAGTGATACCACTTTATTAAGTGTTTTGACAGATCAATTATTAGAATATGCTAATAGAATTATCTCTGCTAGAAATGAGTTTATTTATAAATTAAATTCACATATTAAAGTAATTCATAGTAAATTAACAAATGATTCAGAAAATATACAAGTAGTTTACAAGACTAAACACAAAGATAACTTAGAGACTGAAATGAAGTCTAAGTATAAATATGACATTATTACTGGTTCTACTTCTTTAGGACCACACAGAGACGACCTAACGATTTTAATTAATCAAGAAGATGTTTCTGTTTATGGATCTCAAGGACAACAAAGGACTGCGGTACTATCTTTAAAATTAGGATTAATAAATTTCATCTACGATATGTTAGGTGTTTATCCTATTTTATTACTGGATGATGTCTTCAGTGAATTAGATGTTAATCGTTTAAATAGTTTGGTTGAATATATTAAACCAAATATTCAAACATTTATAACAACAACAGATATAAAACTAATCAAAGAGAAATTGATTAGTAATGCAAAGTTATTTTATGTAACAGCTGGTAACTTTAAAGGGAGTGATTTAATTGAGCGAGTATAATGCTAGTAGTATACAAATATTAGAAGGTCTAGAAGCAGTAAGAAAAAGACCTGGTATGTATATTGGTACAACTGGACCAAGAGGGCTACATCATTTAGTTTGGGAAATTGTAGATAATGCAATTGACGAAGCTATGGGTGGTTTTTGTGACGAGATTACCGTTGAAATTGAAGAAGGCAATATTATTAAAGTAATAGATAACGGACGTGGTATACCTACTGATATACATCCAAAAAGTGGTAGACCAGCCGTAGAAACTATTTTAACTACTCTACATGCTGGAGGAAAGTTTGATAGTGACTCATATAAAGTATCAGGAGGTCTACATGGTGTAGGTGCCTCTGTTTGTAATGCACTTAGTTCATGGTTTGAAATATTAGTATTTCAAAAAGGAGTAATTCATCAACAAGAATACTCACAAGGAGCTCCATTATACGACTTAAAGCAAATTGGTAAGACCGATACTACCGGAACCACTATTAGATTCCAAGCAGACCCCGAAATTTTCACTGAGACCGTTGTTTTCGAATATGAGGTACTTCGATCAAGAATTCAACAATTGGCGTTCTTAAACAAAGGATTAAGAATAAACCTTAGAGATTTAAGAACAAGTGAAATTGTTGAAGATTCATTTAAGTACGATGGTGGAATTCAAGAATATATTGGGTTTTTAAATGAAGGTAAAGAAGTGATTCATCCTGAAGTAATTTATTTTGAAGGTGAAATTGATGGGATAATTATTGAAGTAGCTATGCAGTATCACACTGGATACGCAACTAACCTATATTCGTTTACTAATAATATTCATACACACGAAGGTGGAACACATGAAGAGGGGTTTAGAACTACATTAACTAGACTGCTTAATACATATGCAAAAAGTGCAAACATCTTTAAAAAAGATGAGGCTTTAACCGGAGAAGATGCTCGTGAAGGATTAACAGCTATAATCTCATGTAAACATCCAGACCCTCAATTTGAAGGACAAACTAAAACTA
Organism: uncultured Candidatus Izemoplasmatales bacterium; assembly: GCA_964589075.1. GTDB lineage: Bacteria > Bacillota_I > Bacilli_A > MAG-NZ > MAG-NZ > CAZPQU01. The sequence goes on from CAZPQU010000006.1 coordinate 35,118, forward strand.
AATTAGGAAACTCTGAAGTAAGAAAAATAGCATCACAGGTTACTGCTCAAGGACTTGAAAGATTTTTGGGTGAGCATCCTGCTAGTGCAAGAATAGTTATTGAGAAAGCTATGATTGCATCACGTGCTAGATTAGCTGCTAAAAAAGCAAGAGAAGCTACAAGAAGAAAGAATCCACTTGATTCATTAGGATTCGCTTCAAAACTAGCTGACTGTAGATCTAAAGTACCTGAAGATTCTGAGATATATATTGTCGAAGGGGACTCAGCTGGTGGATCTGCTAAACAAGGTAGGGAAAGTGAATATCAAGCAATATTACCGTTAAGAGGGAAAGTTCTTAATGTTGAAAAAGCTAGATTAGATAAAATATTAGGAAATAAAGAGATTGTTTCGATGATTCAAGCGTTTGGTACTGGAATTGGTGAAGAGTTTGATATCACTAAAGCTAGATATCACAAAGTAATCATCATGACCGATGCCGATACCGATGGGGAACATATTAGAATATTACTTTTAACATTCTTCTATCGTTATTTAAGACCATTAATCGAACACGGATATGTATATATAGCTCAACCACCACTTTTTAAAGTGAGTTACGGTAAGAAAGTACTATATGCTTATTCGAATGATCAATTAAAAGAGATAATGAGTCAAAACGCAGCGAAGCCAATGTTACAACGTTACAAAGGACTTGGTGAAATGAACGCTATACAGCTATGGGAAACTACAATGGATCCCGAATCAAGAACATTATTAAAAGTTAACCTGGAAGATGCTATTGAATCAGATAAAATATTTAGTATGTTAATGGGTGATGAAGTTGAACCAAGAAGAGAATTTATTCAAAAGTACGCAGTATATGCTACAAACGTTGATGTATAGGAGGAAATATGAGTAACTTCGACAAAATAAAAGATATAAATATTGCTGATGAAATGAAAGACTCATTCCTTAACTATGCGATGAGTGTAATCGTAGCAAGAGCATTACCAGATGTACGAGATGGTTTAAAACCAGTTCATCGACGTATTTTATACGGTATGAGTGAATTAAATATGCACCCTAATACAGCCTACAAAAAGTCAGCTAGACTAGTTGGGGACGTTATGGGGAAATATCATCCACACGGAGATAGTTCAATCTACGATGCAATGGTAAGAATGGCCCAAGAATTTAGTTATAGATATATGTTAGTAAACGGTCATGGTAACTTTGGATCAATTGATGGCGATGGTGCAGCAGCGATGCGTTACACAGAAGCTAAAATGGCAAAAATATCATCTGAGATGTTAAGAGATATTAATAAAAACACGATAGATTTTAAAGATAACTACGACGGATCAGAAACTGAACCGGTTGTGTTACCATCTAGATTTCCAAATCTATTAGTTAATGGGGCAACAGGAATAGCCGTTGGTATGGCGACTAATATTCCACCTCACAATTTAAATGAAGTTGTATCTGGAGTTTTAGCAACAATTGATAATCCAGATATTGAGATAGAAGAATTAATGGATCATATCAAAGGACCAGATTTTCCTACTGGAGGAGAATTATTAGGTTTAGCGGGTATGAGACAAGCTTACTTAACTGGTAGAGGGTCAGTGACGATGCGTTCAAAATGCGAAATCATTGAGCACACAAATGGTAAGAAATCGATTATAGTAACTGAAATTCCATATCAAGTAAACAAATCTAGGTTAATTGAAAAAATTGCAGAATTAGCCAAAGAAAAAAAAGTTGAAGGAATAACAGATTTACGTGATGAGTCAAATAGACGTGGGATTAGAATAGTCATCGAGCTTAGAAGAGACGTTAATGCTGATGTAATGCTTAATAATTTATTTAAGTTTACTCAGTTACAATCTTCTTTCGGAATGAATATGATAGCTCTTGTTAAAGGACAACCACAAAGACTTAACTTAAAACAAATGGTAGTTTATTATATTGAACATCAAATTGAAGTTGTTGTTCGAAGAACACAGTTTGATTTAAACAAAGCTGAGTCAAGAGTTCATATTGTTTATGGATTACTTAACGCATTAGAAAATATTGATGAAGTAATCAAAATTGTTAGAGGTGCACTTGATGACGCTGAAGCACAAAGTAAACTTATTGAAAGATTTGGGTTATCAGAGATTCAAGCTAAAGCAATTCTAGATATGAGATTACGTCGTTTAACTGGTTTGGAAAAAGATAAACTTGAAAACGAAAAAGATAATTTACTTAGTTCAATAGAATACTTGAGTACAATATTAGCATCTAGAGAACGACAAAATGAAATTGTTAAAGAAGAACTTTCTGAGGTTAAAGCTAAATTTGGAGATGACCGTAGAACTATTATTAATTACACCGATTCTTTAAGTATTGAAGATGAAGATCTTATCCCAGTTGAAGATGTAATTATAACAATTACTAACAAGGGATATATTAAGAGAATTAATGCTGACACATATAAAGCACAAAATCGTGGAGGTAAAGGATTAACTGGTCAAAAAACTTATGAAGATGACTTTGTAGATCACATCCTGTATACATCAACGCATGCTACAATAACTTTCTTTACGAATGCAGGAAAAGTATACCGTATGAAGGGTTATCAAGCGCCAGTTGGAGGAAGAACTGCTAAAGGATTACCATTAGTCAATGTTCTTAAATTTGGTGAAGATGAGACTCTTGCTACTGTACTGAAAATTGATGATTTTAAAGAGGGCGAGTTCTTGTTCTTTGCAACTAAAAAAGGTATGGTCAAACGTACTGATATTAGAGCATACGCAAACATAAGATCAAATGGACTAAAAGCTATTAATCTTCGTGAGGGAGATGAATTACTAAAAGTTAGAATTACTGATGGAACGAGAGATGTTATTATCGGTGCTGATAATGGTAAGGCTATTAGATTCCACGAAACTGATGTTCGTGAGATGGGTAGAGCTACTTCAGGAGTTAGAGGAATCAAATTATCAGATGAAGAATCTGTAATTGGATTAACAATAATTAACGAAGATAGAGATCAAATTCTGGCAGTTACAAAATTAGGATATGGTAAAAGAACACACATCGATAGTTACCGTTGCCAAACTAGAGGCGGTAAAGGTGTTAAGACTATTAATGTGACTGAGAAAAATGGTCAATTACAATCTCTAAGAAGTGTATCAGTACTAGATGACTTAATGGTTGTTACTGATAAGGGTATGCTAATTAGAATGGATGTAAGTCAAATATCACAACTAGGAAGAGCTACGCAAGGAGTAAGACTAATTAGACTTAACGAAGGTCACTTAGTTTCAACGATTGCTATTGTTCCTAAAAATATAGAAGAATAAAAGAGAGGCAATTGCCTCTTTTTTAATTGCTTAAACAAAACAAGTTTAGTACTATTAGTTAGAGGTAAGATTATGCCAATTTTTTTAAATCAAAAATTCATTGAAGCAATAAGAAAAAAAGGTTCGAAGGGATATCCCCTTTTTTACCTATTTTTAACGTTTTTGATCCTGACTTACTTGGATCTGATGTTCAAATATATAAACTATGGAATACTATTTGACCCAGATGTTATACATATACTACTTATCGACTTTTTATTAGCTAATATTATATTGATATTGTTGATGTTAGTTCCAAAACAATTTAGAAAAAGCATCTATAACTTAACCATGATATTTTTTATACTAGTAGCATTTTTATTTAGTTCTGCAAACATCAACTTGTTGTTATCTAACAATAGCGTCTATGAGAGCTTAAATAGCATCTACAGATCGTTCCTAGACAATTACTATAATAAGACGTTGCTGTTACTTATTCCGGTTGTAACACTACTATTTAGATTTAGATTTACCTATTCAAAATTGAAACGATTATCACTATTTGTGAGTATAATTTTGATATTTGTTATAGGAACACTCTATTTAAACAGTTCTAAGTATAACAGCCATGTAGAGGTGAATACTAACCTAGAAAGACTAGTATATGAGGATGAGGGAAATTTAATTTTTTCTAGACTTGGAGTAAATGCCGGCTTTTTGAGAAGTGCAATTAACTTGAATATACATAACATTACTTATACGGGCAGTTTATTATCTCAAACGGAGAGTTATTTGGGTGACAGTAAACTCTCAAATGAATATACTGGGATATATGAAAATAAAAACTTGATTGTTTTTGAAGTTGATAATCTAGATTTTGTTGCACTAACGCCTGATATAATGCCCACGACAAACTCGTTACTATTCACAGGGTTAAACTTTAGTAACTTTTATCCAAACACTTCTTCTAACTTTAGTCTTTACACTGGGTTATATGAGTCTAGTAAAATAACTAACACACTAGAAGAATTTGCAGGAAATGATTTTCCTTCTTCAATTGCTAGACAATTTAGGTATATGAATTACTCAACTTCATTGATAAGAAGTTATGAAAACCAAGATGAGAGAATAAATCAGTTTGAAACTAACATAGGATACAGAAATATCTATGATAGTTTTGATTATGGTGACATTAAATTAACGGACCAAGAATTGGTTGAGAAAACCATAGATGAATTTATTGATAAGAATTTATTTTATGCTCACATAAAGCTTACGGGATTAACTAATTTGAACAGATACACTGTATTTCCAGATAAATTTAACTCTTTAAATGTTCCATTGGAGATTAAAAACTATTATGAACAGGCAAATAACGTTGATAATGCAATCAATTTTGTAATTTCAACCTTAGCAACTAATGGCAAACTTAACGATACCGTTATTGTAATCATTTCTACCGGTAGTCCAGAGTACTTGTCAAACGACTATATAAGAGCAAACTCCCCAGATAGGAGTTCGTATATGATTGGAAGAGCACCATTTATTATTTGGGATGGAACTGAAGCTTCTGAGATAGATGAACCTATTGGTTCAATCAACTTTACACCGACTATCGCAAATATGTTTTCATTCTCTGGGATGAAGCAGTATATCGGAGATGACGTATTTAAGAATGGTAATAATGTTGTAGTTTATAATAATAGATCATGGATTAGTAACGCGGGATTCTATAACTCGATTTTGCAGGAATTCATAATATCTGATCCGATATATATCACAGATTATTTAGATGAATTTATCTATGTTACCAACGGGAAAGTCTACAAAGACTTTGCTTACTCAAGAGTAATATTAGAAAAAAATTATTTTATTCAGTCAAATATTTGATATCCTTAATAAAATAATATAAAATAAGTTAAATCGAAGATAAGAGTTAGTAACTTAATTAATCATTTAATAGAGAGTTTGTGTGTGGTGGAAACAAACAATGAACTTAAGTGAATCAGTCTTTGAGAGAAGTCCTGAATATTTAGTAAGGATTTACGGCTGTTACCGTTATAACAAGAGTGCGCATAATTTGCGAACTAAGGTGGTACCACGGATGTTATTCGCCCTTAGAAATAGGGGCGATTTTTTTGAGGAGGAAATTAGAATGTTAGACATTAATATAATAAGGCATGACCTTGAACATACAATTAAACAACTTAACTTGAGAAACAAGGACTTTAGTTACTTGAGGGAAGTATTCGATTGGGATGTTGAGTTACGAGCTATTAAGACAAAAGTTGAATCATTAAAGGCTGATCGAAATGCCAATTCCAAGTTGATTGGAAAGTATAAAAGAGATGGTAAAGATGTTACTGAAGTAATGAAGAATATTGGAGATATCGGACAAGAGATTAAGGATTTGGATAATAACAAATCACTTCTGGATGAAAAAATACTAGATGCTCTTTTGAATACACCGAATGTGCCAAATGAGGGTGCTATCCAGGGATTAACTGAAGATGATAATGTAGAGATAAAGAAATTTAAAGAGCCAACAAGTTTCACATTTGAGCCTAAGCCACATTGGGATTTAGGGACTGACTTAGATATTTTGGATTTCGATCGAGGAGCAAAAATTACTGGATCTAGGTTTACTGTTTACAAAGGACTTGGAGCTAGACTTGAAAGATGCTTACAAGCGTTCATGATGGACCTACACTCAATACAACATGGATACACTGAGATAATTCCACCATATATTGTTAATGCTGATAGTTTATTTGCAACTGGTCAACTTCCAAAATTTGCTGATGATTTGTTCAAATTAGAGATAGAAGATAAAGAGTACTATCTTAACCCTACTGCAGAAGTACCAACAATTAATATTCACAGGAATGAAATTATAGATGGCAATCTGTTACCTATAAAGTATGTTTCATTTACAACAGCTTTTAGAAAAGAGGCTGGTTCTGCTGGTAGAGATACAAGAGGTATAATAAGGCAACATCAATTTAACAAAGTTGAGTTAATCAGATTTGTTAAACCTGAAGATGGGTATCAAATGCTTGAAGAGATGTTACTTCATTCTGAGAAGGTGCTACAATTACTTGAATTACCATATAGAGTAGTTGAGCTATGTACTGGAGACTTAGGAGCATCAATGGCCAAAACTTATGATATAGAAGTTTGGTTACCAAGCTATAATGCATATAAAGAGATTGGGTCTATCTCAACTGCAGAGCAATATCAGGCTAGAAGAGCGAATATTCGTTTCAAAAGAGATGAAAAAAGCAAACCTGAATATGTTCACACACTAAATGGTTCTGGACTAGCTATAGGGCGAACTGTGGTAGCGATAATGGAAAACTATCAACAAGAAGATGGATCTATTATTGTTCCAGAAATATTAAGACCATACATGAACTGTAAAATTATTAAGTAGGAGGAAGAAAATGTTTGAAAGAGTAAAGAGACTAAATTATAGGACGGTAAAAAACAATTTGGTTGTAGCTGTTTTTGAAAAAGAAAATAACATTGATCACCTAGATCAAGTTTTCAACGGGTATATTTCAAAGGCAATTAAAAAGGGTACGATCTCAACGAAAATTGGTGAAGTGACCGAGTTAATTGGATTGGCTAATATAAGAGCTGAAAAAATTATTTTTGTTGGTATGGGTAAGAACCACGACGTAACAAGAGACGTTATTAGAAAAGTTGGTGCTGGAGTAGCAAAAAAAATTAAAAACAACGATATCATTGTTGTAGATAGTTTTATAAATAAGGGAGTTAAATTACAGACCCTTGTTGAAATACTAGCAGAGTCCATTGTTATTAAGAAGTATGTATTTAATGAATTGAAGTCTAAACCTAAAGAAACAAACGACATGTTCTTTAAATACAATTCACTTAAGGAATTAGACAAGGAATTTAGAAAAGGACAAGTTCTAGGTGTTGCTACTAATAGCGCTAGAACACTTGTAAATCTTCCACATAACTATATGAACGCTGTTGATTTGGCAAATTATGCAGTTAAGTTAGGTGAGAGATTAGACTTTGATGTACAGGTTATCGAAAAAGATGAAATTGAACGTTTAGGCATGAAAGCATTCTTGGCAGTTAATCAAGGATCTTTAATACCTCCTAAACTTATTTACATAAAGTATCAAGGTAGAGATAAATGGGAAAATCCGATTGCCTTAGTTGGTAAAGGGTTAACATTTGATACAGGTGGTTATAACTTAAAACCAAACTCTAAGAATATGAAAACTGATATGGGTGGTTCTGCTGCTGTTCTAGGAGCAATTGAGGCGATCGCGGAATTGAAAATTAAAGAAAATGTCATGGTTATAATAGCTGCGACTGATAATATGATTGGCAAAGAAGCATTTTTACCAGATGATGTTATTACTGCAGCAAATGGGAAGACTATTGAGATTTTTTCAACTGATGCTGAGGGTAGATTAACTCTAGCTGATGCATTGTGGTTTGCTCAAAAAGAGGGTGCACATAAAATTGTTGATGTTGCGACTTTGACTGGTTCAATAGTTGGTGCTTTAGGGAGTGCTTATGTAGGTGCATTTACCAATACAAAGCAGTTTCTTAAAAAGCTAGAAAAGGTATCAAAGCTTAATGGTGAGCCTATTTGGCACATGCCAATTGGAAAACACTTTGAGAAGTCTATAGTTGGAAAAGTTGCAGATATTAATAATGCAGGTGTTCGAAAAGGTGGAGCTTGTGCTGCAGCAGCATTTTTACAAGAATTCGTAGAAGAAAAAACAAAATGGATACATTTAGATATTGCTGGAACAGCTGCAACACCTGAAAAAGGTGCAACAGGTGTAATGGTTAGATCGTTAACAAGTTTAATTGAAAAAGAGTCTCAAAACTAACGTTTTGAGCTCTTTTTTTTTACAAATTTCTAACTATAGTATCTTTGGTTTTATTTAACTCTTCATTTGTTGGAGACATGTTATTAAATATGATTTTGAACTTATCATCCTCATATCTAGGAATTAAATGAATATGATAATGAAATACTACCTGATGTGGTTTATGATTATTATTGACAATGTTCAGTCCGATTGGATTAAAGGAAGTCTTAAGAGCTTTTGCCACAATTGGAACCGCTTTAAACACTTCAGATGCAGTAAAGTCATCTAGTTCATATATATCCTTTACGTGATTCTTTGGAATTATTAATGTGTGCCCTAGTGTAGATGGTGAAATGTCTAAGAATGCAAAAACAAACTCATTTTCATAAACCTTTAATGACGGGATCGTTCCATCTATAATCTTGCAAAATATACAATCTTTCATACTATCACCTCTTAATTATATCTTATCAAACAACTGCTCTTTATGGTATAATTAAATCGCGAAAGTTGTGAAGGTGTTATTATGAAAAATACAAAAAGAATGGTGTTTATGGCGGTGCTAACCTCGCTAAGTGTTGTACTAGGTGTTATTGATGCTCAAATTGGAGTTTTCTTTACTTTTATGCCATTTGCGAAAATCGGATTAGCAAATATTGTTATAATATTGTCAATACTATATTTTGACTTTAAAGATAGTATAACAATGGCAGTTTTAAAGTCTCTACTAGTAGGATTGATCTTAGGTTCAATTTCTACTTTCTTTATAGGATTTACTGGAACCATACTTAGTTTCTTTGGAATGTTAACTATTTACAAAATATCACAGGGTAATGCAAGTTTAATACTAATAAGTATTGTTGGAGGAATTCTCCATAGCTTTGGTCAAATTATTGCTGTTATGATTTTCTATAATTCCATAGCTGCAGTAGTATTTGCTCCTCAACTAATATTAGTATCAGTTATTGCCGGTGCAGTTATAGGTATGTTGACTAAATCAATAAGAAGTTATGTAGATAGAACTAGAGTATTCGAATTATAAGCGTATATTACGCTTATTTTCTTTTTTAATTGTGTTTTTTAATATGTTTGTTATAATGAGTTGTTGCTAATAATAGGAGGTAAATTATGGCTAATTTATTTAATGATTTAAAGGAAAAAATTTCAAATAAGGAAGTAATTATAGTCTTCCCGGAAGCTTACGACGAAAGAGTATATTCTGCAGCTCTAAGATTGTCTAATGAAGGACTATTAAAGCCTTTACTAATCGGAAATCCGGAAGATTTTAACGGAGAGTTAGAAGTAGTTAATCCAACTAGTTATCCTATGTTTGAAGAGATGGTTACCGCTTTAGTTGAACGTAGAAAAGGGAAATGGTCGGAGGAAAAATGTAGAGAATTGTTAGGGACTCCTAACTATTTTGGGACTATGCTTGTATTTATGGGGTTCGCAGGAGGTTTAGTCTCTGGTGCTACTCATTCTACTGCAGATACAGTTAGACCAGCACTGCAAATAATTAAAACAAAACCAGGTTTATCTAAGACTTTTGGATACTTCGTAATGGTTCGAGATCAGGAAAAATATATCATGGCGGATTGTGCAATCAACCCAAATCCTACAGCTAGTGATTTAGCTGAATTTGCTGTTGAATCGGGGAGAATTGCTCCCGCTTACGACATCAACCCAAGGATAGCAATGTTATCATTCTCTACTAATGGGTCGGCGATGACGGAAGAAACGATAAAAGTTCAGGAAGCTACTGCATTAGCTAAAAAGGCAGCTCCGGATCTAATGATTGATGGTGAGATGCAATTTGATGCGGCATTCGTTGAAACCGTAGGAAAAAGCAAGTTCCCAGGTTCAACTGTTGCAGGAAAAGCAAATGTATTTGTTTTCCCTGATTTGAATTCTGGAAATATTGGTTATAAAATTGCACAGAGGCTTGGAGGATTTGAAGCGGTTGGTCCATTCTTAGCTGGTTTGAATTCACCAGTAAATGATTTATCGAGAGGTTGTAACTCCGAAGACGTCTATAAGACTGCTATCGTTACAGCTGCACAGTCATTAACTAAGTAAGCCCTTCATTGGGCTTTTCTTTATGGTATTATATATTGAAGTGATTAGAGGTAAGTAAATGAAAAAAAGTTTTAAATATGAGATCTTGCTATTAATGACAGCAATGATTTGGGGAGTTGGATTTCCGGCAACCAAAATAGCAGTAAATAGCGGCTTTGATCCTTTCACTATACTGTCTGGTAGATTTGTTATTGCCAGTCTGATTCTGACATTGGGATTTAGCAAACAAATTAAGTATATAGATAAACAACATATCAAGTATGGTATGTTTGCGGGTGCTCTGTTATTTTTTGGGTTTGTCTTTCAAACTTACGGGATAATATATACTGTCCCAAGTAAAAATGCTTTCATTACACAGATGATGGTTATATTTGTACCGTTCATGTTTTGGGCGGTTTATAAGGTTCGTCCTGATAAATTTGCTTTCATAGGAGCTTTCATTGCTCTTGCTGGTGGTTTGGTGTTAACTTTCGATTCAACATTAGGTGGAGGTATCAACAAAGGTGATGTTTTGACACTGGGTTGCGCACTACTTGTTGCAACCCACATCATTGCATCTTCCCATTTTGCGAAAAAACCATCAACAAATTTGATTGGGTATACACTAGTACAATTTTATGTAGCTGCGATACTATCAATAGTACTTGCGTTTGCAATGGAGGATGTTCCACGTGTAACATTGGTTCAGTGGTGGCCTTTGTTATTTATGGGAGTTCTTAATACAGCATTAGGGTTTACTATTCAAACGTTCGCTCATAAACACTCTACAGCTACGAAATCATCGATTATTGTCTCAACCGAAGCAGTCTTTGCTTCGATTGCATCAGTGTTGATGGTAGGAGAAGTTATTTCTGTACAAATGGTTTTAGGGGGAGCCTTAGTTTTCCTAGCAGTAATTACAGTTGAGACGAAGTGGAGGTTCATCAGGTATGGAAAAAACTAAATATAAAGATAACAATGTATCATTATTAGGTTTTGGAACTATGAGATTCCCTACCAAAGAGGGAATGATTGATAAAGTTAAATCTTATGAACTAATGGACTATGCCTTAGATAACGGTATTAACTATATTGATACAGCCTGGTTCTATCACGATTTTGAATCTGAGAAGTTCGTTGGTGAGTATTTATCAACTAAGGATAGGAACACCTACTACCTTGCTACTAAACTTCCAATATGGCTTTGTGAAGATGAGGATGATATATTATCCTACTTTAATAAACAACTTTTAAATCTTGGAGTTGAGTATTTTGACTTTTATCTAGTGCATGCTCTAAACAAAGATAGATTTATTCAGCTGAAAACAATGAATGTTATTACAATACTTCAAAAACTCAAAAAACAGGGTAAAATAAGGAATATTGGCTTCTCGTTCCATGATGATTATCATTGTTTCGAAGAAATCGTTTCTTACTTCAAATGGGACTTTGCCCAAATTCAACTTAATTATATGGATTTGAATCACCAACAAGGTATTAAAGGATTAGATCTCTTAAATTCTAAGGAAATACCTGCAATAATTATGGAACCAGTCAAAGGTGGTAAGCTAGCATCGTTTAATCAGGAGATTAGTAGAAAGTTTAAGTTTGCATCCAATGATGCTAGTATTGCTTCTTGGGCTTTTAGGTGGGTTGCTTCTCAAAAAGGAATTATAACAGTGTTGTCAGGTATGACGACAATAGAACAAGTTGTTGATAATATAAATACTTTTACTGATTTTATACCGATGAACACTAAGGAATATAAATTTATTGAAAGTGTTATTACAGAAATTAGAGAAAAACAACTCAATATATGTACAAAATGTAAGTATTGTATGCCATGTCAATACGGTGTAAACATACCGGCTACATTAGGGCTGCAAAATGATGAAGCTATGTATGGTAGCGACTCTGTTGTGAAAATGAGAGAACATCTAATGAATAAGGACTCTTTTGCAGATATGTGTACTTACTGTGGGGAATGTGTCTCAAAATGTCCTCAGCAAATTGATATACCTAAGATGATGGAGATGATTTCATAATGAATGTTTCACGTGAAACGAACACTTTATTCGTTGTTGAGGGTAAAAATGACCAAGCAAGGTTAAAACAATACTATCCTCACATTCAAACTGTCATTACTAATGGCTCTGAAGTGTCTGATGAATTTTTACTAGAGCTAAAAGAATATTCCAAAGTATGTAGAATTGTATTATTGCTTGATCCTGATGGGCCAGGCGAGAAAATAAGAAAAATTATAACAAGGGTAATTCCTGGTTCAGAACATGTATTTGTTAACAGGGATCAAGCTATTTCTAAGAATAAACGAAAAATCGGCATTGAGCATATGAGTAAAGATGACTTGGATAAGGCCTTAACAAAAGTTTTGTTCGTTAACGAGATTGGAATGTTGACAATAAAGGATCTTTATAAATTCGGACTTGTGGGAGCTGATGACTCTAAAGCGCGTCGAGAATTTTTATCAAAGAGTTTAAATATTGGTTACGCTAACGCAAAAACACTTCTTAATAAATTAAACATGTTTAATATAACGATAGAAAAAATAGCTTCAATATTGGAGGATTTACAATGATAGGTAATTATAAGGAAACAATAGGCATACTTAAAAAATATGGTTTATATGCAAAGAAAAAATATGGACAAAACTTTTTAGTTGATCCAAATATTCTAAGAAAAATAGTTGAAGTTGCTGGTATTGACTCTGATACGCACGTTGTAGAAATTGGTCCTGGGCTAGGGTCACTTACTGAGTTGTTAGTTAAAGAGGCTAAAAAGGTTACAGCTTATGAAATTGACAAAGATATGATCCAGGTTCTTAATGATAGGTTGTCTGAGTATGAAAACCTGGAAGTTATTGAAGCTGACATACTAAAAACGGATATAGACTTTGAAGATGAAATCACTGTTGTAGCTAATTTACCTTACTATATAACAACGCCGATACTGTTTAAGCTACTTGAATCGGACCTAAAGATTAAAAGAATAGTTGTTATGATGCAAAAGGAAGTAGCTCAAAGGCTTGAGGGAAGTGTTAATACAAAAGACTATAACTCGCTTTCAATTGCAATTCAGTATAGAACAACAGCAAAAATCGCTTTTCCGGTTTCGAGAGAAGTATTTATTCCTAAACCGAATGTTGATAGTTCTGTTATTGTTTTAGATGTTTTAGATGAACCGAGAGTCAAAGTTGAAGATGAGGTATTTTTCTTCAGAGTAGTGAAGTCTGCTTTTGGTCAAAGAAGAAAGACTTTGGTTAACAATCTACATGCAATATTTGGCATTCCTAAACAGATTTTAAAAGACATATTAGTTGAGTTAGGTCTAAAGGAAACTGTAAGAGGAGAAGGCTTAAGCATAGATGATTTTGCTAAACTAAGTGAACAAATAAAAAAGCTCGATAATTAATATCGAGCTTTTGTTTACTATTCTTTTGGTAGTAGCAAGTTTAGAGAGATACCTACTAATACTGCAAGAGCCATTCCTGTAAGGGATACTGCTGCATTGAGATTGAATGAAGCACCACCTAATCCTATGACTAACATGGCTGCTACAACTATTATGTTTCTGGTTTCAGATAAATCTACTTTAGCTTGAATCATAACTTTAAGTCCATTACCCGCTATAAGCCCAAACAACAAGATTAATATTCCACCCATAACAGGTGTCGGAATCGTAGAGATGAGTGCGGTGAATTTTCCAATAAATCCAAGGACGATTGCTATTACAGCTGCTCCACCTGTAACGTATACCGATGCAACCTTTGTCATTCCTATGACTCCAGTATTCTCTCCATACGTGGTATTTGCTGGTCCACCTATACAAGCTGAGACGAACGTAGCTATACCGTCACCAATAAGAGTACGGTCTAAGCCTGGGTCTTTTAAGAAGTCTCTACCAGTTATCGAACCTAATACTTTGTGATCACCGATGTGCTCTGCAATTGTTACAAACGCAATAGGAGCGAACATCGCGACAGCACGCCAATCCAATGAATAAGTACCAATGAATGTAAAGTTAGGCCATTGGAATAGAGAAGCCTCGAGAACTGGTGAGAAGTCTACATATCCAAATGCAAATGCAGTTAAGTACCCAATTACGATACCACCAAGTATTGGAACTACTTTGAAAAATCCTTTAGCAAAAGTTGCGATAACAACTGTTGATAAGAAAGTTATAAGTGCTATTACAGAATTCATTGGATCAGCAGCCAACCAGCCAAGTGCTGGATGATTAGGGTTAATCCCTGCTTGCCCAGTTGCTACTGGTGCGAGACTTATACCGATAATGGCGATCATCGGACCTATGACAACGGGAGGTAATAGTCTATCTAACCAACCCTTACCAATAAATTTAACTATTGTTGATACGATAGCATATATTACACCAACTACCATTAAACCTACAAATGCTGCTTCCTTTGAAAATTCCTGAGTTGCAATGGAAATAGCAGCTATGTATGCAAAGGAGCTTCCCAAGTAAACCGGGACTTTTGCTTTCGTTGCGATGATGTAGATGATTGTACCTATCCCACTTGCTACTAAAGCAACTGAAATTGATAAACCTGTTAGTATCGGAACTAGGACAGTAGCTCCGAACATTGCGAACACGTGTTGAAAACTAAGTAGTGCCCACAATCCTTTCGATGGTTTTTCATGAATATCTAAGATTAACATTTTGATTCCTCCTATAGTATACAAAATAAAATGCTCTCCTAGTCATAACTAAAAGGGCATACTTCGTTCTATAGTATTGTTTTCCCTTGTTAGCCTCTCTGGACTAGATTAAAAGTTCTACTAGTAGTATACAGTTAAAATATTGATATGCAAGGTTTTTAAAAAATATTTAGTTTCACGTGAAACGATGGATGATATGATAAAATTATAATGGTGATAATTATGAAAGCGAAAGCGAACGCAAAAATAAATCTATTCCTAAATGTTGTTTCAAAAAGAGAAGATGGATACCACGAACTAAATATGGTTACCCATCCATTAGAACTAAGCGATGAAATATCGATTGATTTTTCCGACCATGATATTATGGAAGGAATGGAGTCAAAAGATAACATAATATGGAAAACAGTAAATATTATTAGAAATTTATTTGACATTAACCAGCCCCTAAAAATCAATATAGTTAAGAACATACCTATTGGTGGTGGACTTGGAGGTGGTAGTGCTGACGCTGCTGCAACCCTTAAAATAATGAATGCAATATTTGAGCTTGATTTGTCAGATGATAAGTTGGCAAAGATTGGGGTTTCAATCGGAGCTGACGTACCAATGTGCATCTATAATCAACCTGCAATAGTTAGTGGTATAGGCGAAAAGGTCCAATTTATTACGGCTATGAAATCACACGTAATTCTAGTAGTTCCTGATGTTCAAGTAAGTACTATGAAAATTTTTGAACGAACAACTGTACTAACAATGAGTTATAAAAGTTCAAGCAATTTAGTTGCAGCTCTGATAAAACGCGACTTATTTAATGTAGAATTGAATTTGTCAAACGATCTATTTCACATTACTACTCAGTTATATGATGAGTGTAAAAAAACAATTAGTATTCTTAAGAAAGCTGGGCTAAAATTTCACATGACTGGCAGTGGAGCGGTGTTTTACGCACTATACAATAATATAGAAGAAAGAGATGAAATAGCCAGTTCTATTGAAGAGATGGGAATGAAAATCATTAAGACTCAACTATTGGTCTAACTTGTAATCGTTTTCATAATTTGGTATAATCAAAAAAACTGATTAGATTACAAAAAGGGAGGGAATTATGAATATTACAGACGTGAGATTAATTAAGGTAGATGGTCAAAACAGGTTGAAAGCAATTGCAGCAATTACTATTGATGATTGTTTTGTAGTACATGAGTTGCGTGTTATCGAAGGAGATAATGGTTTGTTTGTCGCAATGCCGAGTCGTAAAAGATCTTCTGGAGAATATAAGGATATTGCACACCCAATTAATCAGGATACAAGAAAAATGATTGAAAACAAGGTAATTGAAGTCTATAATGCAACTGAATAGTGAACGCTAGCAAATGTTAGCGTTTTTTTTTCGGCGCATATCTATCATATTAGAAGATTATGATGTAAAATGTTATTAGAAATAATTAGGAGGATTGACTATGGCGATATTAGATGGTCACAAAATCAAATTGTTCTCGTTAGGATCTAACGAACAAATGGCGAAAGAGATCTCAGAGTACACAAACATACCACTTGCTGAGTGTGTTGTAAACAAGTTTGCTGATGGGGAAATCAATGTAAATATTGAGGAAACTGTTAGAGGGCACCATGTATTTATAGTTCAGTCTACAAACAATCCGGTTAATGATAACTATATGGCTTTGTTAATTATGATTGATGCTTTAAAAAGAGCATCAGCTAAAAGCATTAACGTAATTATGCCGTATTATGGATACTCAAGACAAGATAGAAAAGCAAGATCTAGACAACCAATATCGGCTAAATTAATGGCTGACTTACTTCAGGTTGCTGGTGCAAGTAGAGTTATTACGATGGATTTACATGCTTCTCAGATTCAAGGGTTCTTCAATATTCCTATTGATAATATGTTAGCATTTCCGACAATAGCTGATTACTTTGAGAAGAAGAAATTTACTAATTCAGTGGTAGTATCACCGGATCACGGAGGAGCTACTAGAGCTAGAAAATTAGCTAAAGACTTAGGAGTTCCAATGGCAATAATCGATAAAAGAAGACCTGCTCCAAATGTTGCTGAAGTAATGGCAATCATTGGAGAAGTAAAAGATAAAACATGTATTATCATTGATGACATGATTGACACAGCTGGTACATTGACAGTTGCTGCAAAAGCGTTAATGGAAGAAGGTGCTAAGGAAGTATTTGCATCTTGTACACATGCAATATTCTCAGGTCCTGCAATTGATAGAATTAATAATTCTGTCCTTAGAGAAGTAATAGTAACAAACACGATACAACAACCAAGCGACAAAAAATCTAATAAGGTAATCCAGTTATCTGTTTCTGACGTATTTGGTCAAGCAGTACTAAATATTATTTACGATAGACCATTAAGTGGTTTGTTCATTAGAGAAGGACATTAATAAAAGAGCGACTATTTAGTCGCTCTTATTTTATTTCCTCAATTACATGCAAATATTCTGTTTCTAGCAATTCTTTCTTCTTAATTAAGACCCCAATCTCATCATAATCTGGGAATCCTTTATTTAGTTCTATTTCTATATGTGACTCCACTTCCTGAATCTTCTCTTCAATAACACTAATTTCTAAATTATAATCTCTTGCTTTGACTTTTTTTATCCGCTTATTTTTTTGCTTTTGTGCTTTTGTCTCTTTTTTATCAAAAAATTTATCGTAGTCGCCATCATACCTATTAACACCTAAGTCCTCTAAACATAAAATATAGTCACTTAACTTATTAATGAAGTATCTATCGTGCGAAATAATTAACATTGTTCCAGGATAGTCTAGAAGCGTTTCCTCTAACATTTCTTTAGAATCAATGTCTAGATGATTTGTAGGTTCATCAAGCAATAAAACATTTGCGTCACTGTAAACCATTTTACATAATTCCAATCTAGATTTTTCACCACCTGAAATATCCATGATTGACTTAAAGACCTCATCACCATAAAACAAGAATTTAGCTAATTTAGTACGAGCTTCACCATCTGACATCGGGTGAACCCTCTTTAATTCCTGAATAATACTTAGCTTTGGATTGTCATAATATATTTCTTGGGATAGCGTACCGAGTATTGCACGTTGAGTTACTTTGATAACTCCCTCATATTCAGTTTTACCAAGAATCGAATTAAACAAAGTAGTTTTACCAGAACCGTTCTTTCCAATCAGAAATGCTTTATCTCCATACCTAACTGTAAAAGAAACGTCCTTAAGTAGCGGCTGGTCGAAAGATTTTGAATAATTTTCAATCTTGATAACTTCTTTCCCAGTTCTACCATTATCATCAAACTTGAACTTAAGTGTTTTTTGAGAAAAAGGTTTGTTAACTACATCTAGTTTATCAAGTCGTTTCTCAATCTCTTTAGCTCTACGAAACATTTTATCACTATCTCGCATTGTACCCCATATTCTAAAACGCTCTATTTGATCTTCCATTTTCTTTATTTTTCGCTCCTGCGAAGCGTAGTTTTTCCACAATTGTTGCATATAGGCGGCTTTCTCTTGAACATAAAAAGTGTAATTACCGTTGTAAACTTTTGCTTTCCCCATCTCTACATTGATAATTTTTGTTACTGTCTTATCTAACAAATATCTATCATGAGAAATTATTAAGACTGACCCTTTGTATCTACTTATATATCCTTCCAACCAAGCTATAGAATTAAGATCTAAGTGATTCGTAGGCTCATCAAGAAGAAGTAAATCAGGTTGCTCAAGAAGAATTTTACCTAGTACAACTCGGCTCTTTTCTCCCCCTGACAATAATTTGAAATCTCTATCTAAAAATGATTCAGGGATGTTTAACCCTTTAATAATTTTACTGAACTCTGTTTCTATTTCATATCCACCTATTGATTCGAACAGTTCTTGCATAATACCGTAACGCCTTATAATTTTTTCATCCATTGGATTCGCAATCATAAGTTCTTCGAGTTCAATTAGTTTTTTTTGCTCGTCAAGGATAGATTTAAATGCCATCCACAATACTTCTCTTACAGTCTCATCATAGTTTGGAATTTGGTCTAAATAACCAATGTGAGCATCTTTCCTCAAAAACACTTCACCAGAATCTTGTTTTTCAATTCCGATAATTATTTTGAATAAGGTAGTCTTTCCACATCCGTTAGGACCGACGATTCCAACTTTCTCACCTGTGTTAATGTGAAAAGACACTCCGTCAAGAACGTCAAAGATTGAGAATGATTTAGTTATGTTTTTTACTGATAAATCCATATTTTTAGCCTCAACCATTACTATACCATAATTTATACTGAATTTGTGGATATTATGTTATAATCTTAACTGTAAAAGTAGGTGATATTATGCGTTTAATTGTTGGACTGGGGAACCCCGGAAAGAAGTACCAACACACAAAACATAATGTTGGATTTGATGTAATTGATAGCCTAACAACTAAGCTAGATATCAAGCTAAAAAATAGTTTGCGATTTAAGGCAGAAGTTGGTAAGGGTAGAGATTTTGTCATTATGAAACCCCTAACTTATATGAACTTATCTGGGAACAGTGTAATAAAAGCACTTAATTATTATGATATTGATCCAGAAGATTTGATAATCATCTATGATGATTTAGATCTACCAGCAGGTAAAATTCGTATTAGGTTTCAAGGGAGTTCTGGTGGACATAACGGAATAAAATCAATCATCCAACATGTTGGCAACAAATTCAACAGAATCCGAATAGGTGTCGGAAGAAATAATGGTGTTGATGTAGTAAATGATGTGTTAGGTAAATTATCTAAAATTGACCGAAAAAAAGTTGATGAAGTAATTGAAGCTAGTTCTAATGTTTGTATTGACTTTATTGACAATTTAGATATGCACACTATCATGAATAAATATAACTAACCCCTCTAGTCATTGACTGAGGGGTATCACTAGTGGAGGAAATATGAAATTTATACAAGACGAATTCAGTTCTTTTTTTGAGTCATTGAATGAAGATAATTATCAGACATTGTTTCTTGACTCAACTAAAGACTTAAACACATATTTAATAAAAGAAGTTTATCTGTCTAGAAAAGAACAAATTTTTGTAGTGGCTGAAAACATATATAACGCGCAAAAAGTCTATGATGCACTTGTAGAAGAATTAGATGAGGATCAGGTATCGTTTTTCCCTGCTGATGAGATGGTTTCGGTGGAGATGCTAGCTGCATCAAATGAATTTAGAACGGCGAGACTAAGTACGATAGTTGATCTAATTAAGGGAAATAAAAAAATTATAGTTACACATACACTTGGATATATTAGAAGAGAGGCACCTAAATCAAAGTGGCTTGATTTTTCAATCAGCGTAAATACTGGTGACATTTTAGATAAAACTAAGTTTGTTAAGAAACTTTTTGAAATGGGATATAAGAGAGAGTACCAGGTTGAAAAAGCAGGAGATTTTAGTGTTAGAGGATATATCGTAGACGTCTTTCCAATGACAGAGAATAATCCTGTTAGAATTGAGTTCTTTGATGATGAGATTGACTCTTTAAGATCATTTGATTTAATAACTCAAAGAACTATTAAGGGTGTTGAGAGTGTTGAGATATTCCCAATGTATGAGCTATTCTTCTCTGAAGAAGAGAGAGATGGAATAGTTGATTTGATAAAGAGTACTAAATTGACTGAAAAATTAGAAAATGATATTGAGGACCTTCAAAATAATAATGACCTTGATAGACTCCATAAATATATGCAATTTATTGACCACGGAACAATTACAGATTTTGTTGAAGACAAAATTGTTTTCCTAACAAATCCAAAAAGGATAAAAGATACATTCACTAATGCAGTTTTGGATGTCACTGAATGGTACTTATCTCAAGATCACAGTTCTGGACTTAGTTTTGAATTCTTTAATGATTTAGATTTAACTTTAGTAAAAGATAAGAAAGTTGTATATCTTCAAAATGTATTATCTAGTGACTATAAATATGATCATTCATTTAGGTCAAATGCCACTGATGTTGTAGATTACATTGGAAATACTGATCTTTTCATTAATGATATTAAAAGATCAAAAGAAACTATTCTTCTACCAAATGATAAAGGGATATTATCGTTACTTAATGATTCTGAGGTGGAATACACTTTAGTTGGAGAAAGAGATAATTGCCTTGTTGGTAAAATAAATGTTATTAACAGTGATAGTTCTTTGAGTTTTAGATGTATTGATAAGTTCCAGCTAATTGCTCCAAATAAAATTTTTAAGAGACTTGAAGTTAAGAAAAAACATTTCAAGTTGAAAGAAGCCACAAAGGTAAAATCTATCAGTGACATTAAATCGGGAGATTATGTCGTTCATTATGACTATGGAATTGGTAGATACTTAGGAGTCAAAGCAGTCGAACTTGACGGAATAGCTAATGACTATATTCATATCAGTTATAGAAACGATGAGGTACTTTACGTACCAGTTGAAAATATAAATCTAATTCAGAAGTACTCCGCAAGAGAAGGGGCGAAACCAAAGATAAATAGTATTGGTGGTTCCTCTTGGGCTAAGACGAAAGCGAGAGTTAAAAAGAAACTTAAGGATATTGCAGGTAAGTTGATCAAACTATATGCAGAAAGAAAACTTGCTAAAGGATTTGCGTTTCCAGTTGACGATGAAGACCAGTTCAAATTCGAAGGCGATTTCCCTTTTAATGAAACTGTTGATCAATTGAAAGCGATTAAAGATGTAAAAGATGACATGGAAGCAGATTATCCAATGGATCGTCTTATTTGTGGTGATGTTGGATATGGAAAGACAGAAGTTGCGATGAGAGCAGCATTCAAAGCTTGTTATGCTGCCAAACAAGTTGCTTACTTGTGTCCGACAACGGTTTTAAGTAGACAACATTATAAATCGTTTAAAGCAAGATTTAGTAAGTATGGAATTAAAGTAGAACTTCTAAATAGGTTTGTTCCAAAGAGAACACAAAGTGAGATTCTTGCAAACCTTGCGAATGGAAAAGTTGATATTTTAATAGGAACACATCGTATTTTATCTAAAGACTTAATCTATAAAGATTTAGGCCTTTTGATAGTGGATGAAGAACAAAGGTTCGGCGTGGAACATAAAGAAAGAATAAAGGAAATAAAAGTGAATGTGGATATCATTACATTAACTGCTACTCCTATACCGAGGACATTACAAATGGCACTGATGGGTGTTAAGAGTACTTCGTTACTTGAAACTCCTCCTGCAAATAGATATCCTGTCCAAACTTACGTGATGGAAGAAAACTATACAATAATAAAAGACGCTATAGAAAGAGAACTCTCAAGAGGCGGGCAAGTTTTCGTTTTGTATAACAAGGTGAATGACATAAATATTGTTACAAATAAAATTCAGAGGTTAGTTCCAGATGCTTCTGTAACATTTGCTCATGGGCAAATGGGTCGTGACGAACTTGAAACTACAATGAATGACTTCATTGATAAGACTTATAATGTGTTAGTTTGCACAACTATTATAGAAACTGGAATAGATATTCCAAATGCAAATACGTTGATAATAACAAATGCCGATAGGCTTGGACTTGCTCAGCTTTATCAAATTAGAGGTAGAGTTGGAAGAAGTGACAAAATCGCATATGCATACTTAATGTATAAAAATACAAATTTGACTGAGACCGCTGAAAGGCGTTTAAGCGTTATAAAAGAATTTACGGAGTTAGGTTCAGGATTTAAGATTGCGATGCGTGATTTAAGCATTCGTGGAGCAGGTGACGTGCTTGGTGCTGAACAGTCAGGGTTCATTGACAGTGTTGGAATTGATTTATACATGCAAATGTTAGAAGAAGAGATTGATGAGCAACAAGGGAAGAAACATGAAGCTCCAGAACTGGTAAAACAAACGAAAATAAAAGTTAGCAAGCATATACCTAATACTTATGTTAGTGACGAAGCAATTAAAATAGAAATTCACAAGGGAATCAAGGGAGTTAAAAACTCAAAAGAAGTTGAAGAATTACTAGTAGTGTTGCAAGACAAATACGGTAGAGTTCCAGAAAATTTAATAGATTTTATGTATAAAACGATATTCGATAGATATGCTAATTTATACGAAGTAGACCAGATTGAAGATAAGAATACCTATATATCACTTAGGTTAAGTAGAAAAGCGAGTCTTGTAATAGATGGTGAACAACTTTTAATAGCTGCTTATAAAGTATCAAAAGATATTGACCTTAAATATATAAATAGTAGGGTCTTTATTATACTTAAAAATAAAAAAAATTATCTAAAAATATTGGTGGATTTATTTGAAAACTTAATAAATTCTTAAATTTAAAATTTGATATTGATAAAGCAATTGTTTTCCATTAGAATTAACTAGTGAGAAAGCGCTACCAAGGAGAGTATAATATGTGTAATTGCAATAATGAGGAAGTTAAAACTGACTTATCAAAACTGAATAAAGTAATTAGTAAATACAAAAATATAGCGGGAAATCTTATTCCAATACTTCAGGAGACACAAAGTATTTATGGATATCTTCCTATGGAAGCAATGGAGTATATTGCTGACAACACAGATAATAATAAAGCATCGATTTATGGAGTAGCAACTTTCTATCAACAATTTAGACTTGAACCGGTAGGAAAAAACTTGATTCTCCAATGTCAAGGAACTGCTTGTCATGTAAATGGATCTAAGGAAATATCGAAAGCAATAAGTAGAGAATTGGGAATAGAACCAGGAGAGACTACTGAAGATGAATTATTTACTATCGAGGATGTTGCTTGCTTAGGGTGTTGTAGTTTGGCGCCAGTGATTATGATAAACGGTAACACTTATGGAAATCTAACGCCAGATAGTGCTGTGAAAATAGTTAGAAAGATTGTAAAAGAAGAGGCAAATCATGTTAGTTAAAGTTGGATTAGGAAGCTGCGGGATTGCCGCTGGTGGAAATAAGACATATCAAAAATTAGTTGAACTTGCCGAAAAATCTGGGATAGTCGTAGAAACTACAGGATGTATTGGTATGTGTTTCTTAGAACCCATTATTGATATTGTGGATGGAAACTCAAAGATAACTTACGGTAAAGTAGATGAAGCTCTTGCAGAAGAGATATTTACCCAGCATGTTATGAATGGAAATGTTCTAACTGATCATGTAATTTATACTGAAAGTGAAGAACACGATTTCGAAAAAGCACAAACTAAAATCGCATTAGAAAACTGTGGGATAATAAATCCCGAAAAGATAGAAGAATACCTTGAAATTGGTGGATATAAATCATTAGAATTGGTATTAAAGAAGACAGAACAAGAGATTATACAGATAATTAAAACTTCTAATTTAAGAGGTAGAGGTGGAGCAGGATTCCCAACTTGGTTTAAATGGGATGCTGCATTCAAGAACAAAGGTGAAACTTATATCGTATGTAATGCTGATGAGGGAGATCCAGGAGCATTTATGGACCGTTCTATCTTAGAAGGAGATCCTCATAAGTTACTTGAAGGTATGATTATCGGTGGATACACAATCGGAGCAAATGACGGAATAATTT
Source organism: uncultured Candidatus Izemoplasmatales bacterium (assembly GCA_964589075.1). GTDB lineage: Bacteria > Bacillota_I > Bacilli_A > MAG-NZ > MAG-NZ > CAZPQU01. The sequence goes on from CAZPQU010000006.1 coordinate 59,586, forward strand.
ATTGTCGTGCTGAATACCCACTTGCGATTGAAAGACTTGTAATAGCAATTGATCAAGCAAGAGATTCAGGATACTTAGGTAAGAATATATTAGATTCGGGATTTGATTTTGATATTCGAATCAAAATGGGAGCTGGAGCATTTGTTTGTGGTGAAGAAACTGCACTGATTGAGTCGTTAGAAGGAAAAAGAGGAATGCCAAGACTTAAACCTCCGTATCCTGCTGAGTCAGGATATTTTAATAAGCCTACTAACATTAATAATGTCGAGACATTTGCTAATGTACCTTGGATTATAAAAAATGGTCCAAGTGCATATGCAAGTATTGGAACAAAAAAATCTGCAGGTACAAAAGTATTTGCGCTAAGCGGTAAGATAAAGCACGGTGGACTTGTTGAAGTTCCAATGGGTGTAACTCTAAGAGAAATTATTTTTGATATCGGTGGAGGTATAAAAAATGATTTAGAGTTTAAAGCTGTTCAAATGGGAGGTCCAAGTGGAGGATGTATTCCAAAAGAGTTACTTGATACCAAAGTTACATATGAAGATATAAATGCCACTGGAGCAATTATGGGTTCAGGTGGAATGGTAGTTATGGATGAGACAACATGTATGGTAGATGTTGCAAAATTCTTCTTGGAATTTACATGCAAAGAATCGTGTGGAAAATGCGTTTATTGTCGAGTTGGAACAAAAAGAATGTTTGAAATTCTTAGAAAAATCACAGAAGGTAGAGCAGAGTTAAAAGATCTTGATGAACTAGAAAACTTAGCTTATTCAGTAAGAGATGGATCACTTTGCGGATTAGGGCAGACTTCCCCAAATCCAGTTTTAACAGGTCTACTTTATTTCAAGGATGAATATTTGGCACATATTGTGGACAAAAGATGTCCTGCAAAAGTTTGTGACAATTTACTTACATATGAAATACACGACAACTGTACAGGATGCACATTATGTGCGAGAAAATGTCCTGTAGATTGTATATCCGGTTCAAGAAAAGAATTACATATAATAAATCAAGATGAGTGTATTAAATGTGGGCAGTGTTATGATGCTTGTAATTTTGATGCAATCACAGTGTTATAGGGGTTATTATGATTAATATTATAATTGATGGAATAAAAATTGAATCTATTCAAAAAACTATCTTAGATGTTGCTAAAGACAATAACATCGCAATACCAAACTTTTGTTTCGACAAAAGACTAGAAGCATATGGTGGATGTGGGATGTGTGTTGTAGAGATTGAAGGTCAATCTAAACTATCTAGAGCTTGTTCTACAAAGATTTTTGAGGGACAAGTTATTGATACTAAATCACATAGGGTAACAAGAGCCAGAAAAACTGCGCTTGATATGTACTTGTCTGATCACCGCGGAGATTGTTTACCTCCTTGTACTTTAGGATGTCCAGCGAACACAGATATCCAGGGGTATGTTGGATTAATTGCTAATAACCAACCAATAGAAGCTGTAAAAGTAATTAAAGAGGCTATTCCAATACCTGCAAGTATTGGTAGAATTTGTCCACATCCATGTGAGACAGATTGTCGAAGAGATTTTATTGAATCACCTGTCTCAATTGCTAGTTTGAAATTCTATGCTGCAGATTATGATTTAGCACAAGAAAAACCATATATTCCTGCTGTAAGCCCAAGTACTGGTAAGAATGTTGCTGTAATTGGAGCAGGACCAGGAGGATTAACCATTGCTTACTTCCTTCAAACTAAAGGACATAACATTACAATATTTGAGATGATGGATAAGCCAGGAGGAATGCTAAGGTATGGGATTCCCGAGTACAGATTACCTAAAGCGGTAATTGATCAGGAAGTAGATATATTAAAAGAAATCGGAATCACTATTAACTATGGAGTTAAATTAGGTGAAGATATTACAATAAAAGATTTACAAAGTAATTATGATGCATCATTTTTAGCACTAGGTGCTTGGAAGGCATCGAGTATGAGAACAGCAGGAGAACACTTGCCAGGAGTATTAGGCGGAATTGATTTTCTAAGAGAAGTTGAAATTGGTAATCCAATGGAACTTGGAGACGATGTTGTCGTAGTTGGTGGCGGTAATACTGCAATGGATGTTGCTAGAACCGCAATTAGACTTGGAGTTAAAAATGTTACAGTTTTATACCGTAGAACTGAAAGTGAAATGCCTGCTCAGAACATTGAAATCATTGAAGCTAAAGAAGAGGGCGTAAAATTCGAATTTTTAGTGGCTCCTACTGATATTATTGAAGAAAACGGAAGAGCTGTTGGTGTAAATTGTCAAAGAATGGAATTAGGAGAAGCTGATTCTTCTGGACGAAGAAGACCAGTTCCAATTGAGGGATCACATGAAACATATAAAACAACTACTATAATTAGAGCAATCGGTCAATCGGTTGATCTTGGAAATATTAAGGGATTAGCTACAACTAAATGGGGAACTATCGTTGCTGATGAGAGTTCATTTATGACTAACATAGATGGAATATTTGCAGGAGGAGATGTTGTCACAGGCCCTAAGGACGCAATTGACGCAGTTGCTGCTGGAAAGTTTGGTGCTAAAGTAATTGATTCATATTTAAATGGAAATTTAGTTCCACATAATAAGATGAGGTTAGTTGAACGCCATGATATGGAAATCGCTGATTATACAGAGGAAACTGCTCTAAGGGCCGAAAACACAGTAATGGTAGCTGAAAAGAGAGCAAAAACTTTTGAAAAGATTGTTGAAACTCTATCAACTGAAGCTGCTATTTACGAAGGAAACAGATGTTTAGAATGTGGATGTAATGCTGTTCATACATGTACATTACTAGAAAATATAAAGACTTATGAAGTGGACACTAGTAAGGAATATGAGTCTGAGCACAGAAGAGTTGTAATTAACGATCATCAGTTTATCGAAAGAGATGTTGATAAGTGTGTTCAATGTTCACTGTGTATAAGAATTTGCGCTGATGTCATTGGTGTTGAGGCATTAGGATTGGTGGACCGAGGATTTGAGGCTTTTGTAGCCCCAGAGTTTAATCAACCATTAAGTCAATCATCATGTGTATCATGCGGAGCATGCATTGAAGTATGTCCAACAGGAGCGCTAAGAGAAAAATTAACAGACAAAAAAGATATTCCTTTACCATATACTGAGTATGATTCACATTGCACAAAATGTGATGTCGCTTGTGAAGTAACTTATCATATGAGAGATAATACCGTTTATAAAGTGACACCTAGAAATGAGACTGGAATCATATGTAGCGAAGGGAAATTCGGATTCGAGCATTTAAACACAAAATTTGATTCAGTTAAGATTGAAAAAATTGCAAACGATAATGTTGCAATACTTGTTAACCCTGTTATAGGTCACGAAGAGTTAGATCGATTAAAAGTACTAGCTAAGAGAATTAATGCTAAACTTTTTACTACAAGATCTGAAGCAGAGAAAAGCGCTGAGAAATATTTAACAAAAATTGAATTGATTGATAAAGTAATCAACGGCTCAAAAAGACCGATAAACACTATCGGTACAAGATCACTTGCTTCTAAAAACCAGCTAATAGATTCCATTGATGATTTTAAAACGCTAATTACTATTGGAGTTGAAGAAATAGAGTTTGAATTTAATGGATTAATGGTAGCAATGGATGAAAAAGAAACGAAATTTACTAATAAAGCAGATATTTTTGTACCTCTTACGAATATTGTTCGTTTAGGACAGACTGTAACAAGAGGTAATTGTGAACTTATAAAAATACCAAAAATCGGAACACAACAATCTACTAGTAATGTAGACAAAATAAGGGAATTATTCATCTAAAGGTAGGAAAACTACCTTTTTTTGTGCGTTGACTACAATGTATATTGTTGTTAAAATAAAATGTAATTTTAGAATACGAGGTGAGCAAATTGTATGATTGTATTATTGTAGGTGGTGGACCTGCAGGGATTTTTACTGCATATGAACTAATGCTAAAGGCTCCACAGTTAAAAGTTTTATTAATTGATAAGGGAAAGGACATCTATTCTAGAAATTGTTTGATTCTTGAAAAGAAAGTCACAAAATGCCCAGTTGGTGGATGTAAACCTGCCTGCTCTATTACCAGTGGTTTTGGGGGTGCAGGCGCATACTCAGATGGAAAATTCAACATTACAAGTGAATTTGGAGGGTGGCTTACAAGCTATCTTGATGATTCAGAGGTTGAGGAATTGATTAAATATGTTGATTCTATAAACCTAAAACATGGTGCTACAACGAATATTACTAATCCGTATACACAAAAGGTAAAGGATATTGAAAAATTAGGTTATGGTCATGGATTAAAACTACTTCGAGCCAAACTTAGACACCTTGGAACAGAGCAAAATCTTAAAATTTTACAGAGTATATACGAGAAACTAAAAACCAATATTGATTTTCACTTTGGAGAGAAAGTATCAGATGTAATTGTTGAGGCTAATAAAGTTAAATCAGTTAAGTTGAATGGTGATACCATAGAAGCTAAATTTATTGTACTTGTTCCTGGAAGAGATGGATCTGACTGGATGAAAGATAGACTTCAAAAATATGGTGTTAAATTCACCAATAATCAAGTGGACATCGGTGTTAGAGTAGAAACAAATAACATTATTATGGAAGAAATAAACGAGCATCTATATGAAGGTAAGTTTATTTTTAGAACAAGTGTTGGGACCACAGTTAGAACATTTTGTTCAAATCCTAGTGGACATGTCGTTATTGAAAATCACTCTGGAATCATGTTAGCAAACGGACACGCTTACCAAGACGAAGCACTTGGAAGCAAAAACACTAACTTTGCTCTACTAGTTTCACACGAATTTAAGAAACCATTTAATCAACCAAACGAGTTTGCACGTGAAGTATCAAAACTAGCAAATAGATTATCGAATGGTTCGATTATAGTTCAAAAGTATGGAGATATTAAAGCCGGTAGAAGGACTACGGCTAAAAGATTAAGTGAAGGATTTGTAAGTCCAACTCTTAAAGAGGCAGTACCTGGAGATTTAGGACTTGTATTACCTTATAATACTATGAAGTCACTGATAGAAATGACAGAGGCTTTAGATTTTGTAACACCAGGTATAGCGTCTGAACACACTTTGTTTTACGGTGTTGAAGCCAAGTTCTATTCAGCAAGACCAGAAGTAAATATTAAATTTGAAACTAAAATATCAGGATTATATGTCGGTGGAGATGGTGCTGGTATAACTAGAGGGCTTGCCCAGGCTGGAGCTAACGGGATTGTAATTGCTAGAGATATTGTTGACAAACTTAAAAACTAAATTTATAATTTAAATAGTCGTGATAAGGCCAATATATGCGGATCCATGACAAGCTTTTTTTGGCTTGTGTGGATCTTTTTAATTTAATAGGAAAGAGGAATAAAAATGAGTAATGTTGTAGTAGTAGGAACGCAATGGGGTGACGAGGGTAAGGGGAAAATAACAGATTACCTTGCTCAGGAAGCAGATGTTGTAGTTAGATATCAAGGTGGGAACAACGCTGGACATACAATAGTATTTGATAATCAAAAATTCGCTCTACATTTATTACCAAGTGGGTGTTTGTCAAAGAACAAACTCAATATAATGGCAAATGGGATGGTTATTAATCCCAAAGCATTGATTGAGGAACTTAAAGGTCTTGAAGAACGTGGGATAACTGGGATTAATTTAAAAATATCAAATAGAGCTCATATTGTATTTCCATACCATATGACTTTGGATGGTGCATTTGAACAAAGTGCTGGACAAAAGAAAATAGGAACAACGAAAAAGGGAATCGGACCAACATATACAGACAAGTACTTCAGGTCAGGAATAAGAATGGGAGATTTGTTAGATCCCAAGTATTTTGCAGATAGACTAAAGTCTGCATTAAACATCAAAAATAATGTATTGAAAATGTTAGGATTAGAGCCGATGAATTTCGAAGAATTGTTTGAGGAGTTTATGGGTTATAAAGAAATACTGGGTCATATGATTACCGATACATCAGTACTTCTTAATGAGATGTTAGAAGCGGATAAGAAAGTACTCTTTGAGGGGGCTCAAGGTGTAATGCTATGTACTGATCATGGATCTTATCCATATGTTACTAGTTCATCTCCAACTGCAGCTGCAGTTCCACTATATACGGGTATTGCACCAAGCTATATTCAAAATGTACTGGGAATAACAAAAGCATATACAACTAGAGTTGGTGAAGGAGCATTTCCAACTGAGTTTGAAGATGAAATTGCACATACTATAAGAGAAGTTGGAAACGAATATGGAACAACAACTAAGAGACCAAGAAGAATAGGTTGGCTAGATACAGTAGTATTGAGACACGCAAAAAGAGTTAGTGGTATTAATGGCCTAAGTATAATGCTTCTAGATGTCTTAAGTGGTTTGAAAACTTTAAAAATATGTACCCACTACTTAATGGATGGGATTAAAATTGATTACATTCCATCGATAATTGACCATCTTGATAATGTTGAGCCAGTTTACATCGAATTGCCTGGTTGGAATGAGGATATCACTGGTGTTGAGTCGTTTGATCAACTACCTCAAAACGCAAAAAAATATTTAACAGTGATCGAAAAACTAACAGGAATTAAAGTGAAAATTTTCTCTGTGGGACCTGATAGACAACAAACTATTGAACTTGTATCTATATTATAAAAATAATGTAGAAATCGTCGCAACGTAATAGATATAAAAATACATTTATGCTATCATAATCATAGGCGTTTATGAAAGCGATATCAAAGTATGTTTGTTTGTTTCTTGAACATGCAGCTTTGGTAGTAAAGAATCAAAAAAGGGGAGAATAAATTATGTATAAATCTGATTTAGAAATCGCACAAGAAGTTAAGATGAAACCGATCAAAGAGATCGCAAAAAACTTAGGGTTAAATGAGGATGACTTAATACTTTATGGTAACTATAAAGCTAAAGTTAACCCAAATGTAACAGTAGACAAAAAAGGTAAAGTAATTTTAGTTACAGCTATCAGTCCAACCCCAGCGGGTGAGGGTAAAACTACTACAACTGTAGGATTAGGACAAGCACTAGGGAAATTAGGTAAGAATGCAATTATAGCATTAAGAGAACCTTCATTTGGTCCTGTATTAGGAATCAAAGGTGGAGCAGCTGGTGGTGGATATGCCCAAGTAGTTCCTATGGAAGATCTAAACTTACACTTTACAGGAGATATTCATGCAATTACTACTGCAAATAATGCAATTAGTGCATTAATGGATAACCATATGCATCAAGGTAATGAACTTGATATTGATCAAAGAAGAATAGTTTGGAAAAGATGTTTAGATATGAACGATAGAGCATTAAGACAAGTTAACGTTGGTCTTGGTGGAATCGGAAATGGTATCCCTCGTGAAGATGGATTTAACATTACTGTTGCTAGTGAAGTTATGGCAGTTTTATGTTTATCTACTGACATGGAGGACTTAAAAGTTAGACTAAAGAGAATGGTAATTGCTTACACTCGTAAACGTGTTCCAGTTACTGTTGGAGACTTAAAAATAGAAGGTGCAATTGCATTAATCTTAAAAGATGCATTAATGCCTAACTTAGTACAAACTTTAGAACATACACCAGCATTAATTCATGGTGGACCATTCGCTAACATTGCACATGGTTGTAATTCTATTATCGCAACTAATTTGGGACGTAAACTTTCAGATTATGTTGTTACTGAAGCTGGATTCGGAGCTGATTTAGGAGCTGAAAAATTCTTAAACATCAAATCTAGAATCGCTGGATTTAAGCCAAGTGCTGTAGTTATCGTTGCTACGATCCGTGCCCTTAAAATGCATGGTGGAGTAGGGAAAAACGATTTAGCAGGAGAAAATGTAGATGCTTTGGCAAAAGGAATTGAAAATTTAGCTAAACATATTGATTCAATTACACATTTCAAATTACCATATGTTGTAGCTATCAATGAGTTCCCAACGGATACTAAAAATGAAGTTAAATTCATTCAAGACTGGTGTGCTGAAAATGGTCACCCAGTTGAATTATCTCAAGTTTGGGCAAAAGGTGGAGATGGAGCAGTTGATCTTGCGAAAACTGTACTTAAACAAATTGAACATGCTGATGGAGCTAAAACATTTGAACCTTTATACGATTTAGATATGTCTTTAGAAGAAAAAATCAACATTATCGTAACTAAAGTTTATGGTGCTGATGGTGTTGAATTTACTCAAAAAGCGAAAAATCAATTAAGAACATTCAAAAAACATGGTTGGGACAAGTTAGCTGTATGTATGGCTAAGACTCAGTCATCGTTAACAGATAACCCTAAGGTAATGGGTAGACCAACAGGATTTAAAATTACAGTTAGAGAATTAAGACCTAGCGTTGGAGCAGGATTTATTGTTGCTTTAACTGGTGCTGTTATGACTATGCCTGGATTACCAAAAGTACCATCTGCATTAAGAATGGACGTAGTTGACGGAAAAGCTGAAGGATTATTCTAGTAAACAAAGACTTGGATAATACCAAGTCTTTTTTCTAAAAATTAAAGTGGAGGTGCTGTTAAATGCCGGCTCAAAGAATAAGTGGTAGAAAATTATCAAAAGAGATTAGAGAAGAATTAAAGCAACAAGTTGCCGAAGTTAAACTTAAGTATAATGATGTACCTAAATTAGTCGTAGTTATAGTAGGAGAAGATCCTGCAAGTGTTTCTTACGTAACTGCTAAGGAAAAAGGTGCTCTGTATGTGGGATTCGAGTCAGTATTGATGAGAGAACCAATCGATATTTCGGAAGAAAACCTATTAAAAATTGTTGAAGATTTAAACAATGATGAATCAGTAAATGGAATTTTAGTTCAGCTTCCATTACCAAAACACATAAATATGGATAGAGTCTTAGATACAATTTCATTAGCAAAAGATGTTGATGGTTTCCATCCTGAGAATGTTGGTAATTTACATGTTGGACGTCCAGCATTAATTCCTTGTACTCCTAAGGGGATTATTACGATGATTAAATCTGTAGGAATTAAAATTGAAGGAAAAACTGCAGTTATTGTTGGTAGATCAAACATAGTTGGTAAACCAGTTGCAATGCTATTATTAAATGAGCATGCAACAGTTACAATCGCTCATAGTAGAACGAAAGATTTGCCAGCCGTTTGTAGAACAGCTGACATATTAGTAGCAGCAGTTGGTAGACCTGAGATGATAAAAGGTGACTGGATTAAACCGGGAGCTGTAGTTATCGATGTTGGGGTAAACAGAGTTCAAAGAGAAATAGATGGTGAAATGAAGAATAAATTAGTTGGAGATGTTGAATTTGATGCTGCAATGGAAGTAGCTTCATTTATTACTCCTGTTCCTGGTGGAGTTGGTCCAATGACAATTACTAGTTTATTGCAAAATACATTAGAAGCATTTTTAAAACAAAAAGCATAAAAAAAAAGATGTATCGAGAGATACTGGACTTGTCAAATAAATTACGATAATAAATAATAAAAGATTAGAGCCCTGAATCAATCAAAAATTGATTCGGGGTTTTATATTGTAATGCATACGCTGGTCTCTCATTATTGTAAAAGCACATGTAGTGCTCTAAAAAGTCGTCGATAGTTTCCCATTCATCAATATTATAGTTGTATTTTATTTCAGATTTCATCCATCCATTAAATGATTCAATGATTGGATTATCAGTTGGTGTTCCAGCTCGCGACATTGAACGGATAATGTTATAATCTTTATGTGCATTCTCGAATGCCATTGAGGAGTAAACTGAACCTTGGTCGGTGTGCAAAATTGACTGGTTGTTTATTCCTTTTAATTTGGCTAATACTTTGTCCAACCCTTCGTAGTAAGGTTTTATGTCTCCTTGTTTTCTTGATGAGGCAAAACTCATTATTGATCTAGAGAATATATCAAAGTAAAATGTTACTTCATATTTAATCCCTCTGTGCTTTAAAACAGTCATGTCAGATACTATCTTTTCATACAGGCTAGAAGCTCTCCAGTTCCCAGCTATAATGTTAGGGAATGTCTTATGCTCATTTCTTGGTTTACTATATTTTCGATATCTTTTGGTTTTGGACTTAATATCTAGAAATTTACATACTTTATGGACAAGATTGTCAGTTACGGCCCAACCATACGTGTTTCTTATAATTGAAGCTATCATATGATACCCAAATGATGGAAACTTCTCATGTGTTTCTCTTATGAATGGTTCTAAATCTTTCCTATCCTGTTCATGTTGTGTGATACTATCCTTGTTATTCAACCAATTATAATAACTTCCTTTATGTACATTCATTAGCTTACATAGGAACTGAACTGAGCACTCATTACTCAATGTTCCAATTATTTCGAATTCTTGTTGGATGAAGAAACGAACTCCTTGTTTTTTCCACCCCCTTCCACCTGATAGCCCTTTTTTAAACGTTCAACTTCAATCTTCAATAGTATATTCTCATACTCTAACTCTTCCTCACGAGTAAAATTCTTTTTAGCGCTAAAACGAGAGACTCTACCTCTACGATCAGCTGCTAACTCGTCTACTCCTCCATTTCTATATTTTTTAATCCAGTTATGAACCGAACCAGTACTTAATTTTTCATCTTTAGCTACATAACTTAAAGATTCAAAATCATCTAATACACGTTTCAATACTTTAAGTTTGTACTCAACACTATGTATTCTATTTTTATTACCTTTTTGTCTTCCCATAAATTTACCTCCTCTTATTAGTATACAAAAAAGACAACAGTTTTCATTATTTACTGTCGTCTTTAAGTATACAAGTCTAATGTATCGAGAGATACATCTTTTACTTTAGAATGCCCAGTTACCGTTTTTGAATATTGGATGAGTTTTACCTTCTGAATCAATTCCATCGATTTGAAGTTTATCAGAACCTACCATAAAGTCTACGTGCATAAGACTTAGGTTTACACCAGCTTTTTTAAGTTCATCTTGACTCATTTTAGTTCCACCTTTAATTGTAGATGGATAAGCTTTACCTAATGCAAAATGACAACTCGCATTTTCATCAAATAATGTATTGTAGAAAATAGTGTTTAGATTAGAAATAGGAGAGTTTACAGGAACAAGTGCTACTTCACCTAGGAATTTGACACCGTCATCTGTCTCTAACAATTTCTCTAATACATCTTTACCTTTTGCTGCATCAAAACTTACTACTTTTCCATTTTTAAAAGTGAAAGAGAAGTCTTCTATTAAGTTCCCTCTTAAGTTAAGTGGCATTGTAGATTTCAATGTTCCATTAACTCCGTCTCTATGGTTCATCGTAAATACTTCTTCGGTAGGAATATTTGGAATGAAGTAAACACCATCATCAGCTTTACTTGGACCAGCAAGCCAAACGTGACCTTCAGGTAACTCAACTGATAAGTCTGTTCCAGGTCCTTTATATAATAACTTAGTGAATTTCATATTGTTTAAATAATCTCTTTTTGAAAGAAGATTTTCAGAATGATCATCCCAAGCCTTTATTGGGTCTGGTTGATCTACCCTAGTACATTTGAATATGTATTCCCACAGTTTGTCTGTAGCTTCTTTAAGTGGTAATTCAGGGAAAACCTCTTTAGCCCAAGTTTCAGACGGCATTGCTGCAACATTCCATCTAATTTTACCTGACATAATTTTATCGCTAAATGGTTTCATTTTGATAGCTGATGCTTTACCAACTTTTGCCATTAATGAAGCATCAATTCCTGCGAATAATTTCGGATCCGCTGCAACTATAGATAACATAGCGGCTTCCTTGTTCACCAACTCTTCCATTCTAGAAATAACATAGTCTGGAGTTTTCAGTAGCACGCTTTCCTGAGCGTGTTCAAATTCAATTCTATTTATCATACCGTGTCTATAGTTAATATGTACACGTCCAGAATTGATGTCTCTGTATGCAACTCGTACGAGCTCTTCAACTAAGTCTTTTGCCTCTAGTGGAGCATTTATTACTAATTCTTGCCCCTCTTGTAAATTAACACCTTTTTTAAGTAACAGTTTTGCATATTTTACTAATTGTTCTTTCATGTTATCCTCCTAATTTGTTAAATATTTTATCAAAAATTCTGTAGAATTATTCATTGTATTAATATCTACGAATTCTTCTAAAGTATGTGGTTTGTATAGTCCAGCAGATATTAGTATACATTTGATACCTTTTGTAGCGAAGATATTACCATCGCTTCCTCCACCTGCTTTAACGAATTCAACATCATCCATAAATGATTCCATAACTTCTTTAACTTCTAATGCAAATGGATGGTTCTTATCAGTTTGGTGAGCCGAGTAGAGATTAGTGATTTTTATGTCCATTTCAGCACCATAATGCTCAACAGCTTCTTTAAACGTATCTTCCATATGCTGTACTTGTTTCTTAAGTTTAGAATTATCAAGACTTCTAGCTTCACAATTAAGTGTAACATCAGGCATAACAATGTTTGTTGCTAGTCCACCATTAATAACACCAATGTTAGCAGTTGTCTCAGAATCAATTCTACCCAATTTCATATTTTGGATTGCTCTTGAAGCTACTGTAAGTGCATTGATACCCTTTTCAGGTTCTCCACCAGCATGAGCTGGTTTTCCAATTATTTTTACAAGTAGATTGAATTGCGCGGGTGCTTGATTTACTATTTTATTTGTAAGTCCACCAACATCAAAGATAATTGCATGTTTTGATTTGATTGAATCGTATTTTACATTTCGAGCTCCGTAAAGTCCACCTTCTTCATAAATTGTAAATAACAATTCGATTGGCCTAGAATTAAGTTTATGTTCAAGTATAGTTTGAACAGCCTCCAGAATTATTGCTATTCCTGCTTTATCATCACCTGCAAGTATTGTATCTGATTTACTTACTACGATATCTCCAATTACTTCAGGAATAATTCCTAACCCAGGCTTAACAGTATCAAGGTGAGCAGATAATAAAACTGACTCTTTTTCATTCCCTGGTATTGTTACGTAAATATTGTTTCCGTTTGACCCGCATTTACTTCCAGCGTCATCAATAGAATAAGATAATCCTAGTTGTTCAATATAGCGAATGATATGTTGCATGAAATTAAATTCATCTTTTGTTTCACTATTAATCTGTACGAATTCTAAAAAGTTTTTTAACATTCTTTCCTTATTAATCATGATAACCTCCTAGTTGCTAACTACATTTTAACAAAGGTAGAGCACTAAAAGAAGTAGTTTTAGATTAATATACTTAAATATTAAACAATATATTATTTATTCATACTTTGGGAGGAAGAGACAAAAAAAAGGATGACCTAGTCATCCTTAAGTATTTATTTCTTTACCCATCGTAAGATTGGATTTCTTGCTGCAGTTGTTTCATCTAATCTTCTTACTGGAGTGTTGTATGGTGCGTTTTTCAAGTAATCAGGTTTAGATACTGCTTCGTCAGCAATTTGATGCATTGCGAGAATAAATTCGTCTAAACTTTGTTTACTTTCAGTTTCAGTTGGTTCAATCATCATTGCTTCTTTGAAAATTAACGGGAAGTATACAGTAGGTGCATGGAACCCTAAATCTAATAGGCGTTTTGCAACATCTAATGTTGTTACTCCAGTTGATTTGTCAATAAGTCCGTTGAACACAAATTCATGTTTACAAACTTCATCGATAGGAAGCAAGTATTTATCTTTTAAGCTAGCCATTATATAGTTTGCATTTAGAACGGCCATTTGTGATATAAGTTTTAGTCCATCGTTACCCATAGTAAGAATATATGTATATGCTCTTACTAATATTCCGAAGTTTCCATAAAAACCAGTCATTTGACCAATTGAATTAGGCATATCGAAATTTAGTTTGAATATGTCATTTTCTTTCACTACCTCAGGTAATGGTAAGAACTCTACTAAATGATCTAACACACCAACTGGACCAGCACCTGGACCACCACCACCATGTGGAGTTGAGAATGTTTTATGTAAGTTTAAGTGGATAATATCAAACCCCATATCACCAGGACGTGATTGTCCCATTACGGCATTTAGATTAGCTCCATCGTAGTATAATAATCCTCCATCGTTATGAACGATTTCTTTTATTTCTACGATATCTTTTTCATAAATACCTAATGTATTAGGGTTAGTTAACATGATTCCTGCTATTTCATCATTCATAGCTTCTCTTAATGATTCAATGTTTACAGTACCATTTGGATTTGACTTAACTTCAACAACTTTGTAACCTGCTACAGTTGCACTTGCAGGATTAGTTCCATGTGCTGAATCTGGACAAATTATTTTTGTTCTTTTAGTATCTTTGCGTTTTTCATGATAAGCCTTCATTATCATTAAACCAGCAAGTTCTCCATGAGCACCTGCGAATGGATTCAATGAAACTTTTTTCATCCCTGTAATTTCAGATAATGCTAATTCAAGGTTATACATTAATTCTAGTGAACCTTGAGTATACTCTTTACATGCTAATGGATGAGATTCTGTAAAGAACTGATTGCTTGCCATATCTTCATTGATTTTTGGATTGTATTTCATTGTACAAGATCCAAGTGGATAAAATCCTGTATCAACTCCAAAGTTTTTGCTCGATAAGTTTGTATAATGTCTTACTACTTCATTTTCGCTTACTTCAGGTAAGATAACTTCTGATTTACGTTTTAGGTTTTCAGGTAATTTATAGCCATTTTCAAATGACTTTGGTAGGGAATACCCTACTCTATTATCGCGAGATAATTCAAATATTATTTTATCGTACATTACAATTCTCCTAAAATAGAAATTAGTTTTTCAATTTCTGCTTGAGTTCTTTTTTCTGTTACACAGAATAAAATTAAATTATCACCTAAATGTAAACCTGGTACGAAGTTATTATCTTCCATTATGTTATGTACATCATCATAAGGTACTTCTGATTTAACAACGAATTCGTTAAAGAAGTCTCCTGAGTATACTTTTTTAAACTTATCAAGTTTTGTTATTGCGTCAAATGTATAGTGAGCTTTTTGGTAATTTTGTGTAGCCATCTCAATTAAACCTTGTTTACCCATTGTAGCCATGAAAATTGTACTTGCAAGTACATTTAATGACTGGTTTGAGCAAATGTTTGAGTTAGCTTTTTCTCTTCTTATATGTTGTTCACGAGCTTGTAGAGTAAGTACGAATGCACGTTTACCGTCAACGTCTTTTGTTTCTCCACAAATTCTCCCTGGCATTTTTCTCATTAACTTCTTAGTTGTTACCATGAATCCAAGGTAAGGACCACCGAAACTCATTGGAATACCAAATGGTTGCGCATCACCAATAACGATATCAACACCCATTTCACCAGGAGTTCTCCCGATAGGCATTAATAATGGGTTTACAGCTAAAGTTAATAGTGCTTTTACATTGTGCAAATCTTCAACTATTTCACTTGGGTCTTCAATAAGTCCAAAGTAATTTGGAGACTGTACAAGTAACCCAGAAATTGTTTTATCTAGTTTTGATCTAATTTCTTTGTAATTAGTAAGTCCATCAACAGCGTCGATAACTTCAACTTCAAATCCTCTAAATCTAGCATATGTTTTAACAACATTGATGTAAGATGGGTTAACGCTTCCGGAAATAAGAATTTTATTACTTCTAGTAGCATTGTTCATCATCATGCATGCTTCAGCAGCAGCAGTGAATGCATCGTACATAGAAGCATTTGATACTTCCATGTCTAGTAAGTTTGTCATCATTGATTGGAACTCGAATATATATTGTAAAGTCCCTTGTGAAACTTCAGGTTGATACGGAGTATATGCAGTTGCATACTCTGATCTTCCTGTTAAATGCTTAATTATTGTAGGAATGTAATGGTCATATGCACCAGCTCCGATGAACGGAATCATTCCAACTCTATTTTTGCGAGATAATGCGTCTAATCGACTAATTATTTCTAACTCGCTTAAACCATTTTCTAAATTATAATCACCCTTGAATTTAATACTGTCAGGAATGTCAATAAATAAATCCTCTATTGTTTTAGCCCCAACAACTTCCAACATCTCTTTAATGTCTTGTTCTGTATGCGGTATGTATTTGTTCATTATTCAGTTAACTCTTTATATTTAGCGGAATCCATTAAAGATTCTAATTCAGAAGGGTCTGACAATTCTAATTTAATGATCCATGCTTCGTATGGTTTTTCATTAATCATACCTGGCTCATCTTCAAGTTCTTCATTGATTTCTACTACTTTACCAGATAATGGTGTAATAATGTCTGATGCAGCTTTTACTGATTCAATTGCACCAAATGATTCGTTTGCACTAAATTCATCATCTTCACCAGGCATTTCAACGAAAACTACTTCACCTAATTGATGCTGTGCGAAATCTGTAATTCCGATTGTAGCCACGTTTCCGTCAACTATAACCCACTCATGATCTTCTGAGTATAATAATCCGTTTTTTACTTCCATTAATAAATCCCCCTATTTTTTGTAATTTTTACTCATGAATTTTCTAGAAACAACTTTTGCTTTTAATTGTTTGTTTCTAATTTGAACTAGTAATTCATCGCCTAGTTTATATTTTACTGGAATTAAAGCTAACGCTATAGCTCTACCCAGCTTGTAACCAGTTGTAACTTCACCAATTGGATTACCATCAGTATCAAGAACAGTATAACCATGTCTCAATATACCTCTATCAAGTAATTCTAATCCGGCACTTTTAAGTTTTCTGTCAGCTTTAATTTTGGCTAAAGCATCTCTTCCAATAAAGTCGCCTGCATTAAGTTTTACGAACATACCTAAGCTGGCTTCAATTGGGTTTATTTTGTCAGAAATTTCATTTCCGTATAAAGGTAATGAAGCTTCAAATCTCAATGTATCTCTTGCACCTAACCCGATTGGCACAGCTCCTAGTTCAATCATTTTTTCCCAAATTTGAATTATATTTTGAGAATAAACTTCAAATCCATCTTCACCAGTGTAACCCGTTCTAGAGACAATACAGTCTTCTCCTAAAACTTTGATTTCTGCAAATGTGAAGAATGTGATTTTAGTTAGATCAAAATCAGTCATTTGTTGTAAAACCTCTTGAGCTTTAGGACCTTGTATTGCTACTTCAGATATTTCTGACATGTCAGTTATTTTTACATCATGACTGTTGTTAGAATTCATCCAAGCAAAATCCTTATTCTTGTTTGAAGCGTTTACAACTAAATAATACTTATTGTTATTGTATTTGTAGACTAATAAATCGTCCACAACAGTACCGTTTTCATAACACATTAGACCGTATAGTACTTGTCCCTCACGTTGGTCTGTTATATCATTTGTAAATATGTGTTGCACAAATTCTGTAGCGTTTTCACCCTCGATTAGAATTTCCCCCATATGCGAAACATCAAAGATACCAGATGCTGTTCTTACAGCTTCATGTTCTTGTTTTATTCCTTCATATTGGATAGGCATTTCAAACCCTGTGAAATCGACCATTTTAGCTCCTAACTTTACGTGGTTATCGTATAGTGGAGTACGCATTAAATTGCTCAATTTATCACCTACCTCTTTCATATTTTATTATACAGTAAATGTATGTTTTAGCAATGTTTTATGGTACAATATTTGAGAAAAGGGGTGTTCAGATGCGAATTATTGTAAGCGGTAACACTAGTGGTACATTTAATTTAGTTTTAGAGAAGTATTTAGCAGATAACTTTACAGAAGAAACGTTCATTATTTGGAACAATACGCACGGAGTTTACATAGGAAAAAATCAAAATACAGTTGAAGAATTGAATATGGATTTTGTTAATGAAAACAACTTTGAAGTCTTTAGAAGACTCTCAGGTGGAGGAACTATTTTTCATGATGAAAATACCATCTATTATTCATTTATTACGAAGAATGAAAGAACAGTTAAGGACAACTTTATTCACTGGAATAATGTGATTGTTGAGTTCTTAAATTCAATAAATATAAAAGCAGAACTTAGTGGTAGAAATGATGTATTGATAGAAGGAAGAAAAATCAGTGGGTCTGCAGAACATTATCAAAATGAACTTCTTGTTCATCATGGTTCATTACTGTTTGATACTGATATTGCCTTTTTGGCAAAATCGTTAACGCCTAATAAGAAGAAGTTTTTGTCTAAGGCTGTTAACTCGGTAAAAGCAAGAGTTGATAACATTTCTAATCATACCTCTCTTACAGTCGAGGAATTTAAAGATGAATTAGTTAAGTTTGTGATAACAAAATATGCTGGAGTAATTTCACCAATAACATCAAGTGAGACTGAAGAAACAAATAAGATGATTGAAGAATTCTATGGAACGTATGAATGGAATTTCGGAAAGAGTCCTAAGTACACTCATTTCAAAGAGGATAAATATCCTTATGGTATTGTGGGTGTTAAGTTAGAAGTTAGTGAGGGGTTAATTAAGAATATTAATATTCTTGGAGACTTTTTTAGTAAAGCTGATATTCCAGAACTGGAGAAAATGTTTGTTGGATGTAAACATGATCTTAGTTCTATCAAGGAAGTTGTAGGAAATACAGAAATATCTAAGTATATCGTTGGTGCAATCGACGAAGACTTAGTAAAATTGATTTGGTGATAATATGAGAAAACCTGAATGGTTGAAGATTAAAATAAATAGTGATCACATCGGTGTGAGTCGCTTGTTAAGAGAAAACAATTTAGTGACAGTTTGTGAAGAAGCAAGTTGTCCAAATAGAATGGAATGTTTTTCGAAAAAAACAGCTACCTTTATGATACTTGGTGACGTATGTACAAGAAATTGTAGATATTGTGACATTATAAGTGGAACTCCTGAAGATGTAGTGGATGATTCTGAAAACATTGTCAGAGCGATTGATACTTTAGGCTTAAAGTATGTTGTAGTTACATCGGTTACCAGAGATGATTTACCTGATGGTGGTGCAAGTCAATTCGTGAAAACTATCAAAAAAGTTAAGGATAAAGGATGTAAGATTGAAGTCTTGATTCCAGATCTGCAAAACAACTTTGAAGCACTTAAAACAATAGTTGATGCTTTGCCAGATGTTCTTAATCACAACATAGAAGCAACTAAAGACATATTTCCTATTGTAAGACCAAAGGGAGATTATTTTGAGAGTTTAAAAGTACTTAAAGAGGTTAAGAAGATAAACCCTGAAATGACTACAAAATCTGGATTCATGGTAGGGCTTGGAGAAACATTTGCTGAAGTTGTTGAAACACTAAAAGATTTAAGAGATGCAAATGTAGATATCGTTACAATTGGGCAGTATTTACAGCCTTCAAAAGAGAATATAGAAGTTTCAGAGTATGTAACACCAAAAACGTTTAGCGAATATGCTAAAATAGGGTTGGAGTTAGGCTTTAAAAATGTATATTCTGGGCCGTTTGTAAGAAGTTCTTATAACGCCGAGGAAGTATACAATAACTAAAGCAAGTGTCTAATTCACTTGTTTTTTTTTATAAAGGGAGGTATATATGAACGTAGTTACAGTTAGTGACAAAATCGACGCAAGAGTTCCACTTGTACCAAATATGGTAAAAAAACTCCTTAAACTAGACGGAATAAACGTCTTCGTTGAAAAAGGGATATCAGAAGTCTTTTTAGATAAAGATTATGTAGCAGCGGGGGCAACCCTTTTGGAAAGAGCTGAAGTGCTAGCAAAAGCAGATATTATTTTTGGAGTAGCTAAGCCATTAGTTGAAGACTTAGCAATGTTAAAACCAGGAACACTATCAATTAGTTATCTGGATCCGTTTAATGATAAAGAGTATTTGAAAGAGTTAAAAAAATATAAAATTACGGCAGTAAGTTTGGAAATGATACCGAGAACAACGCTTGCACAGAAGATGGATGCAGTAAGTTCTCAAGCTTCATTGGCGGGATACACCGCAGTTATAACTGGAGCAGATCAAATGAACAAAGTTATTCCAATGATGATGACACCTGCTGGGACTATTTCTCCGGCTAAAGTGTTTATTATTGGTGCTGGTGTTGCAGGACTTCAAGCAATTGCAACTGCAAAAAGACTTGGAGCTAGAGTTCTTGCGTTTGATACCAGAGCTGTGGTTAAGGAACAAGTAGAATCTCTAGGTGGAAAATTTTTAGAGATTGATCTTGGAGAAACGGGACAGACAAAGGATGGTTATGCTAAAGCATTAACTAAAGAACAGCTAGAAATTCAACAAGCAGCAATGACAAGAAGTATTCAGGAATCTGACCTTGTTATTACTACTGCTAAATTGTTCGCTCGTAAAGCACCTATTATCATCAAAGAAGAAGTCCTTAAGGGGATGAAACATGGATCAGTAATTGTAGATTTAGCTGCGAGTACTGGAGGAAATGTTGAAGGTACTGTTGTTGATAAAATAGTTGAACTTCATGGAGTGAAAATAATTGGACATAAATATCTACCGGCGAGAGTTACAAGAGATGCATCTAATATGTTATCGAGCAACTTGGTGAGCTTTGTAAGCCACTTTTGGGATAATGAAAACAAGCAGTTTGATTATTCTGATGATGATATTCTAAAAGGATGTCTTGTTACTAAAGATGGAGAAATAGTTAACGAGAGAGTAGGTGGGTAATATGGGAATACTTATATTCGTTTTAATATTGGCATCATTCTTAGGAATTGAACTAATTTCGAAAGTACCATCTCAGTTGCATACGCCCTTAATGTCAGGATCAAATGCAATATCAGGGATTACTGTGGTAGGTGCTATATTAAGTTTACTAGGATCATTTTCAGCTGAAGCAGAAATACTTAGAATAGTCTTTGGTTCATTGGCTGTATTCTTTGCGATGATAAATGTGGTTGGTGGATATTTAGTTACCGACAGAATGTTATCAATGTTTGATCATAAGGACGGTGCATCTAATGATTGATTTTTTATACATCGTATCAGCAATGTTATTTGTTTATGGTCTGAAGATGTTGGGGAACCAAAAAACCGCTAGAAAAGGTAATAGACTATCTAGTATCGGAATGTTGTTAGCTATAGTTGCAGCTCTATTGAGTGCTGAAATTGTACATTGGCAATTTATTGGTGGAGCATTACTCCTAGGAACACTTGTAGGGTTAATCGCTGCTAGAAGAGTCCATATGACAAAAATGCCTGAAATGGTTGCATTGTTTAATGGATTTGGTGGGATTGCGAGTTTATTAGTAGGTTGGACTGAGTTTCAAAAATTTGTCTATGCCGGATCATTAGTAAATCAATCAACAGTTTCATTAATTATTATAGGATTAGCAATATTAGTTGGGTCTGTGACGTTCTCAGGTTCACTAATTGCTTATGGAAAATTATCAGGAAAAGTTACTACTAAGCCTGTTAAGTTTAAAGGACAACAATTGCTTAACGGTATTATATTTGCAGCGATTTTAGTTGGTATTGGCTTTGTATCTTTTAATATAAATGCGGAATTAATACTTTATATTATTATAGGATTATCTTTAGTATATGGAGTATTATTTGTAATTCCAATTGGTGGAGGAGATATGCCAGTGGTTATTTCACTTCTGAATTCATTTAGTGGGGTAGCTGCATGTATTACTGGATTCGTAATATCGAATAATGTACTTATAGTAGCTGGAGCATTAGTTGGGTCAAGCGGTATTGTTCTTACGAGCATAATGACAAAGGCAATGAACAGAAACTTGATAAATGTATTGTTTAGTGGGTTTGGAGTAGTTAAAAAAGGTGCACAAGATGAATTAGGTGAACCCAATCCTATTTCTGTTGCAGATGCATATTTAATTATAGAAGCTGCAAATAATGTATTGGTTGTACCTGGATATGGAATGGCAGTTGCACAAGCTCAACATGTTGTTAAGGAATTAGCGCATGCTTTAGAGGAAAACGGAACTGAAGTGAATTTCGCGATTCATCCAGTAGCTGGAAGAATGCCGGGACATATGAATGTTTTGTTAGCTGAAGCAAGTGTTGATTATGATAAGTTAAAAGAAATGGATGATGTTAATCCGCATATTGAGACAGTCGATGTAGTCTTGCTAATTGGAGCTAATGATGTTGTTAATCCATCAGCAAGAGAAGATGAATCAAGTCCAATATACGGTATGCCGATTATTGATGTGGATAAAGCTAGAACTGTAATTGTACTAAAACGTTCAATGAGTTTTGGATATGCTGGAATTGATAATCCTTTATTCTATAAAGATAACACTAGAATGTTATTTGGAGATGCAAAAAAATCAGTTCAAGGACTTGTTACCGAGTTTAAAGTTTAATTATATAAAACAAAAAGAAGCCACGGCTTCTTTTTTTATTTAAACCTACAATCACTTTGTTCGCAGTTTGCACATTTTAGATTTTCGTTTGAAATGTCTGTGAAACGTTCAGGGTACAGTGCATAAGTTATTTCCCACTGAATTAATGCTATTAGTCCTAGCGCAAATAATGACAATGATCTAAATTCCCAAATAAAGATGAAAGGACCAAATTTAAGGAAGTGATCCCAGTTATAAATACGACAAACGTTACAACATCTGTTTTTGATAAATACCTTATGGAATATACACCAAGTATTAATACTAAAGTAATCAATAAAGTTTAATGTGATTACAAGTAAGAAGATATGGTTCCTGTTGATGATGTTTGAAAAGTAGAGCATCCCCACAACCCCTAAAAATATTAGGTATAAAATGAAAGTAGTGATTGTTCTATAATTCATTTTCTTTACATAGTTGAATAAATCTTCCTTTTTGTAAGAACCCTCCTTGAAAAACTTTTTCATATGTTTTCCACTTGGAGAATGTTTCGCAAATCTTGGAATCATTACTACTAGAATATCAATGACGAATAATCCCCAGAATATTGTATAAACATAGTTTGGAATTTGTTGGATAAAATCATTGTAGAAAAAGAATACAATATAACTAAACAACAATAATATTGTTGCCAGTACGTATTTAACCTTTGAGTAAGCCATAAATTTATTCTCCTTTGATTTTCTATATTATATCATGGAAAATTTGTGAACAAAAAAATAAAGTAAGATTTGGGACAGTACTGCGGAAACCACAAAATGTTATAAAAATATACCTTTTTTTTCTTATTGATTAGTCTTATAATTAAATAAAGGAGGTGCTTTGAAATGGAAGATAGAGTAGTAATGTGTGTGGATTTAAGAAGTTTTTTTGCTTCGGTTGAATGTGCTGATGCTGGATTAGACATTTATAAAGTGCCGCTAGTTGTAGCAGACAGATCTAGAGGAAAAGGTGGGATTACGCTGGCTGTAACTCCGTTCTTGAAAAATCTTGGAGCAACCTCAAGATGTCGTATATATGAGTTACCAAAAAATGTTGATATAATATTCGCAAAACCTAGAATGAGGAGATACGTTGAAGTGTCAACACAGGTTATCTCAATCTATTTAGACTATGTCTCAGAAGAGGATTTGCACATATATTCTATTGATGAGGCTTTTTTAGACGTTACAAATTATTTGAAATATTATGATATGACGGTTGAAGAATTAGCATTAGATGTTCAAACGACTATTTTAAAACAAACTAAAATACATTCAACATGTGGAATTGGACCTAACATGTTGATGGCCAAACTTGCTTTAGACTTAGATTCTAAACAATCAGTAACAGGAATAGCAAGATGGACCTATGATGATATACCTTCAAGACTTTGGACGGTTTCTCCTTTAAGCAAAGTGTGGGGAATTGGTCATAGATTAGAGAAAAGACTAAACAAGTTAAATATTAATAATGTTTACGATTTAGCACATGCGGATATTGGAATGTTAAAAGAACAATTCGGTGTATATGGGGAGCAACTATATAACCATGCACACGGAATTGATCATTCAACTATGCAGTCAAAACAAGAGTACGTTCCAAAGGCATCAAGTATCGGGCACGGACAGACACTCTACTTTGATTACAATGCAGAACAAGCTAAGCAAGTAATTTTAGAGTTGTGTGATAGAGTTGCTAAAAGAATGAGAAGAAAACAAAAGGTTGGAACGGTTGTCCATTTAAGTATTGGGTTTTCTAAAGCTATCGGTGGAGGGTTTTCTAGACAATCAACAGTCCCTCATCCAACAAGTTCTCCACAAGAAATGTTTAGGACTTGTGAGAAACTATTTGATCAATACTATGACGGAGAACCAATTAGAAAAGTATCAATTTCTATGGGGCACTTAATGGATACTGATACTACACAAATGGATATATTTGGAAAACAAGCTGAACTTGATAGAGAAAAAAGCTTGTTAGAAGCGATGGATTCAATACACGAGTGGTATGGTAAAAACGCCGTTCTAAGAGCCGCTCACTTTAAAGAGGGTTCAACTATGAGAGAACGTAACAAATTGATTGGAGGACATAAAGCGTGAGCGACAGAGGTATGATGAAGTGGAATGCATTCAATGCTTTACTAGCCCATGGTAGTAGTGTTAATAAAATGATGCTTGAGCGTAAAAGAGTTATTAAACCAGTATTATCTGTGGATCAGATTTATGATCTAAATATTAAGATTACTGAGGCAGTCGAAGAGGAACGAGAAATCCAAGTTGCTTTTTATAAATCAGGATATGTGCTTCTTGCAGAGGGAAAGATTCTTAGGTTAGATCTTATTAACAGGATAATAGTGTTTCCAGATATTAAGATTAGACTAGACGATATTTTACAAATAGAATATAGTGAATAATTATATGTTAAGATTAAATAGACAGAGTTGAAATTTATCCTCATTCGAGGAATTGGTAAGGTGACTATATGAAAAACGTTAGATTTATCATTAATCCTTCATCAGGTAGAAAAAATTACAAACGATTTATCGATGAAGTATGTATCAAGCTTCTAGATGCTGGATATTTAATAAGTAAGTTTTATACAGAAAAAGCCGGAGATGCACTGGAGGATACAGTTAATTCTTGCAACTTAGGGATTGATTTTTTGATTGCATGCGGTGGAGATGGAACTGTAAATGAAGTAGTAAACGGGCTTTCTAAGTGTAAACGAAAAGCTCCACTTGGAATTATTCCTTCAGGTACTATGAATGATTTTGCACACATCACTGATATGCCGAACACCGTACAAGGTGTTGTAGATATGATTAAAAGTGGTAAAACAAAACTTGTTGATATAGGGATAACTAGTGGAAGATATTTTGTTAATGTTGCGGCAGGTGGGTTTTTGACTGCGGTTGCACACAACGTTAGTGCTAGCTCTAAAACGTTATTTGGAAGAAGTGCATACTATATTGAAGGAGTAAGGGAATTCTTCGCAGATGCTGGTAAAGCTAAAACGATGAAATTTACTTCAAAGGAATTTACTGGAACAGAAGAAGTAATGTTATTCTTAGTTTCAAATTCAACATCTGTAGGTGGGTTTAAGAAGATTGCACCATTTGCTGAAATTGAAGACGGTCTATTAGATTGCCTTATTATTACCAAGTCTGCAATCACAGAAACTTTATCGATACTCCTAACGATGAATAGTGGTAAACATATAAAACATCCTAACGTAATCTATTTTAAAACAAAGGATATTTTGATAGAGTCTGCTGAGCATTTGGTAGTAGACGTTGATGGTGATATTGGAGGATTACTTCCAATGAGATTTAAAATCGTTGAAAACGGACTAAATGTTTTAACTAAATAAAAAAAATAACTCAGACATTGTCTGAGTTATCTTTTATAATTAGCATTACTTTGTGTTTGTCCGTTAACAGTTGTCATTTCTAAATAATCTAGAATATATGAATTATCATCATTATAATATTCTATATCACCGTTTACTGCTTCTAATGTTACGTCGAGTAAGTAAGTATTTACAACATTAATTTCTCCATTAACAAGAGTTATGATTAGAACTTCTCCATCATTTTCTGGAGTGTTCAAATTGTCAATACTGATACTACCATTTACTGACTCAATGAATACTTCTGTTGCGAATAAGTCAGTTACTGTTATTTCACCATTTACCGCAGCTATGCTCAGGATTGACGCATTGATATCTGAGATAGTGATTTCACCATTTGTTGAGTAAGCACTTATAAGAGACCCTGTAATTTCATCAATAACAATTTCTCCATTGCTTGTTTCAAAGTCTAACTCTGAGAATGTCATACCTATTGGCACTTCAATAACCATTGAAGAACCGGTGTAATTGAAGTCGTTTTGCATCAACGTTATTAACCAATCTACTGCAGATGTATTATCAAACCAACGTGTAACAGATTTGTCCTGAATTATTAACCCGTTAGTTGTTTCTGTATATTCAATATCAGCATCATCAGTGTTGTGGAAAGTTACCACTACTTTGTCTGATAAACCATATTTTACCTCGACACTTGAATTGTTTAAATCTGTTGTTAAATTGTAGTTATCTAAATTATTAACATCATACTCAGAAATTTGTAATGTTGTTTCAATTTCTTTAGTATCGGGAGCAATACCTCGCCATACAATTGTAGATGTGAATGTTACGGCTAAACCAATAACAAATATAAGACCTAATACTTTATGAGTAATTCTGATTTTAGCTAGTTGTTCAAAGAATGAAAAGTTATTAAGCTTGTCTATAAGGTTTAAATATCTATCTCCAGTAAACACTCTTACATGCCAGTTGAATATTGATATTACTAGTTTTGCGGAAATAATTACTAAATAAACAATAAAGACTAAATAAACCATGAATACTCCAGTTGAGATTAAGAATGCTCCCATCGCAACTCCAAAACTATATTTGAAGAATACTTCGAAAGTGAAGAAGTAAGAGAACCATGATAATGATAAACTAGCTGGAACTGCGATAATAACAGGAAGCAACCATGAACTTACGAATAAATCAAAGAATAATATTCCAAGAATCGATGTAGCTTCAACTTTTCTTTCACTATATTTTCTTTCAATACCGTATTCAGTTAAAACATTTTTTGATATTTCCTCAGGTGATTCCAACTCGAGAATAACATCCTCTTCTGATTTACCCTCATATATTGCATTATTGAATCTATCTTCATAAAATGAAATTATTTCTTTTCTTTCTATTAAAGATAATTGTGATAACTGTCTACTAAGAGACGCTATAAATTGTTTTCTGTTCATTATTTTACACTTCCTATCATTTTATTTACTGTTTCGTAAAATTCTATCCATCCTGATCTAAGTTGATCAAGTTTTGATTTCCCAACTGCTGTTATTTTAAAGTACTTTCTAGGTGGTCCCTCATTGGACTCTTTTAAGTACGTTTCACAGAAACCTTCTTTTACCATTTTCCTTAATATAGGATAAATTGTACTTTCACTAATAACCATATTAGAATTTATGTTTTGATATATGTCATAACCATAACTGTCTACGTTTAATAATATATCTAGTACGCATAACTCCAATACTCCTTTTTTTAATTGTGTGCTCATTTCACCACTCCTTATACATTGTCTACTACTATATGTTGTATAGTACTGGCTATAGTATAATCCGGTTGTTTCAGTTTGTCAAGATATTTGATTAATTAATTAATTATTGATTGTTTATAACTTTCACAATTAGGAATTATGGACATGAAAGTATTATCGATAAGGCCAATTAAACTATAGTAAAAACGGTTAAAAATGCTATAATATGATTAACATATTAATATAGGGGGATCATAATGGCAAATAATTTAGAAAGCGTTTTCGAACTGATTAATGAGGAACATCTTAGACAAGAGTCTAACATCGAGTTAATCGCTTCAGAAAACTTTGTTTCAAAAGCTGTACTAGAGGCACAGGGTAGCGTATTAACTAATAAGTATGCTGAAGGATATCCAGGTAGAAGATATTACGGTGGATGTGAAGTAGTTGATAAAGTAGAGGATATAGCTAGAACTGCTTTAAAGGAACTATTTGGAGTTAAATACGTTAATGTACAAGCTCACTCAGGTTCAACTGCGAATATGGGAGCTTATAGAGCTATGATTAAACCAGGTGATACTGTTCTGGGTATGGCACTGGATCATGGTGGACATTTAACACATGGTCATCCACTTAACTTTTCAGGTCAAGATTATAATATCGTACCTTATCAGTTAAATAAAGAAACTGAAGCTTTAGATTATGACGTAATCAGAGCATTGGCTATTGAGCATAAACCACAACTAATAGTTGCTGGTGCAAGTGCTTATTCAAGATCAATTGATTTTAAAAAATTTAGAGAAATTGCTGATGAAGTAGGAGCTAAGTTAATGGTTGATATGGCTCATATCGCTGGATTAGTAGCTGCTGGACAACACATGAATCCTTGTGAGTACGCAGACATTGTTACTTCAACAACTCATAAGACACTAAGAGGACCACGTGGTGGAATCATCATGACTAATGACTTTCAAATTTATAAAAGAATTAACAGCGTTATATTCCCTGGTATTCAAGGTGGACCATTAATGCATGTTATCGCTGCTAAAGCAGTATGTTTCTTAGAAGCATTAAAACCAGAATATGTAGATTATCAAAAACAAGTAATAGCGAATGCAAAAGTTCTAAGTGATGAACTTATTAAGCACGGTCTTAGAATTGTATCTGGCGGAACTGATAATCATTTAATCTTAGTTGATGTTAAAGGATCAATTGGATTAACTGGTAAAGTAGCTGAGCACATTTTAGATGAAGTGAAGATCACGTGTAATAAAAACACTATTCCATTCGATCAAGAAAAACCATTTATAGCTAGTGGAATCCGTCTAGGAACACCAGCAATAACAACTAGAGGTTTTAAAGAAGCTGAGGTTAAAGAAGTTGCAGAATTAATCGCAATGGCACTTAAAAACTACGACAATGAAGAAATTAAAGAAGAAGTAAGACAAAGAGTAGTTGCCTTAACTTCAAAACACCCGATTTACTAAATAAAAAGGCCCATATTTAATATATTGGGCTTTTTTTTACGCACTAAAATTTGGAATTTCTGATACTGCTTGTTATAATAGAGAGGTAGGAGGACTCTACATTGACTGAGTCCTCTTTGTTTTCGAACTGAAGGAGGTAAATTTATGAGTAATAAAGACTCGTTAATAAGAGCAGAAGAACTTAAAAAGCAGGCAAAAGAATACATTGAAGCTAAAAAAACAATTCCATCAGGATTAGATGAAATTAGAATAAAAGAACAGACTTCACTTAAAAATAGAATGTTAGATTATTTTGGTGCGACTAATGCTGACTGGGATAACTATTTATGGCAATTAAAACACTCAATAAAAAGTGTTGAGGTACTTAAAGATTTGTTAGATTTGAATGAAGAGGAAATTACAGACATTTTGAAAATAGAAAAACAATATAGATGGAATGTATCACCTTATTATTTATCTTTAATGAAGAATGACAAGCATGACCCAATAAGATTACAGGCATTACCACTTATTGAGGAAGAGGATTTGCATGGAGTGCTAGATCCAATGGACGAAGAACATACTAATCCGGCAGGATCAGTCACAAGAAGGTACCCTGATAGATTAATAATAAATGTAACTAACATGTGCTCTATGTATTGTAGACATTGTCAAAGAAGAAGAAAAATCGGAGGATCTGACACACATCAATCAATCGAATATATAGATGAATCAATCCAGTACGTTAGAGATAACCCTGAGATTAGAGATGTTCTAATAACGGGTGGAGACGCTTTAATGTTAAGTGATAATAAATTAGAACATATACTTAAATCATTAAGAGCGATACCCCATGTTGAGATTATTAGACTGGGAACTAGAACACTTGTTACTTTACCTCAGAGAATCACAGTTTCTCTAGCTAAAATGATTAGTAAATATCATCCGATATATATGAATACACAGTTTAACAATCCTAGGGAAATTACTCCTGAGGTTAAGGTTGCGTGTAATATTTTAAATGAAGCTGGAATAATTCTAGGGAATCAAGCTGTTTTACTAAACGGAATCAATAATGATAAGTTTGTAATGGAGAGACTTAATCACTTGTTGTTAATGGTTAGAATTAGACCCTATTATATTTTCCATGCTAAAAACGTCAAAGGTACACACCATTTCAAGACTTCAATTGATGACGGTTTGGAAATAATGGAACACTTAAGAGGAAGAACTTCAGGATTAGCGATTCCAACTTATATTGTTAACTCCCCAAAAGGAAATGGGAAAGTTCCAATATTACCGAATTACATTACTAAAACAGATAAAGGTTATATGTTGAGAACTTGGGAAAACAAGTTTATTGAGTATGAAGATGAACCTACAGAATCAAAATAGATATTATTTAAAGCCAACGTTGTTGGCTTTTTCTAATCTTCCGGAGCAGTCAAAAGGGAATAATGATATAATTTAAATTAAAGAGTTAACATTTAGTAAGCTGAATCATAAGAGTATACATATAAATGTATAGAAATAATGTGTTAAGTAATACGGTATTAATGAGACTGAATTGTTAGAGTAATATGAATGATGTGAAAAGAGAGTTATTTTTTAGAAATTTCAATAAATTACCACTAGAATTACGTGTTGAAAATGTTATAATTATTGTTGTGATAATTTACAAATGGAGGTAAGTAGTAAGGATATTACTACGAGAGAATTCTATGATAAAGAAAACTGATCAAATAGTTACGATTGATGAGCTTGCTCAATCATTACCGACTATCAAAATTAGTGCTCCTGAGAAGGTGTATATCACCTTAAAAGAAATGAGAACACGTTCATATGAACTGACTGTTTCTGAAGGAGATCAAGTTATGGTAGGTCAAATTATTGGTGAAAGAGATGGTGGGTATTTCACTCAACCAATTTTTTCAACGGTAAGTGGTACTGTAGGTAAGATAATCAAAAAATTTACTTATACTAGTAAAAAAACAGAGTGTCTTGAAATTCTAAATGACTTTAATGAGACAGTTGCGGACAGAGTCCAAACTAGATCTGATAAAGAGATTAGTGATTTAACAAAAGACCAAATGGTTGAAATAATCAAAGAAAATGGAGTTAAAGGTTTAGGTGGGGCAGGATTCCCAACCTATATCAAAATGACTACTGATGCAAAGATAGACGTTATTGTATTAAATGGAGTTGAGTGTGAACCGTACTTAACTGCTGATTATCAAGTAATGCAAAATGATGCAGCTGAGATTTTCACTGGTCTTAGTTACGTAATGAATGCAATGGGGACAACTCGTTCAATCATTGGAGTAAAAGATACTAAGGTGAAATTGCTTGCAAGTCTAAGAAAAGTTAAAGATGAACATTTCCCTGATTTGAATTGCGAGATTGTTGAAGTGAGAAGTTATTACCCTCAAGGTTGGGAAGTTGAATTAGTTAAGAATGCATTAGGTATTAAAATTAAACCTAGAACATTGTTAAGTGATTATGGAATCATTGAACTTAATGTTACAACTGCTCAAGCGGTTTACAACGCTGTTAAGTTTAATAAACCGATTACTGAGAGATACTTCACAGTTACTGGAGATGCAGTAACTAGTCCTTCACAACTTAAAGTAAAAGTTGGAGAGACGATACCAAGAATTATTGAAGCTTGTGGTGGTTATAATACTACGGATGACAGAGTCATGATTCTAGGTGGACCAATGATGGGATCAAACTTAATGATGGATGATGCAGTTGTTTCTATAACTGTTGCATCTGTATTGGTTTTCAAACCTGTTGTTCATAAAGAAGAACCATGCGTAAGATGCGCATCATGTGTATATAGTTGTCCAGCTGATTTACAACCTGTTCAAATAATGCACGCTGCTAAAACTAAAGACGGAGATGCTGCTAAAGCATTAAACGTATTAAATTGTATCGAGTGTGGGCTATGTAGTTATGTCTGCACATCAAAAATTCATCTGACTGACTTTATGCGTAAAGCTAAAAAGTTAGTTAAGTAAGGAGAAGTTATGGCTAGTAAAACAGGATTTTTAAGACAGACAGCTCCTTATTTGAGGGATCCAAAACCAAGAGTTGAACGTATGATGTATGACGTATTAATTGCGTTAGCACCAGTTACAATTTTTACTATTTGGAAGTTTCAAATGACAGCTGTACTGATTATTCTAACTTCAATCATTGCGATGGTTGGAACTGAATTTTTATATTATAAGATTAAAAAAGAACCAATTACATTAAGAAATGGTTCAATATTGATAAGTGCGATTTTGTTTGCATTAATCATGCCTGATAATTCACCACTGTGGATTGTATTTATCGGGGGAGTGTTCGGAGCATACTTCGCTAAAATGGCATTCGGGGGACTTGGAGCTAATATCTTCAATGTTGCTGGATTTGCTAGAGTATTCGTAATGCTTAGTTTCGGAACATTCTTAACATATGAAATGGATACTATAAGTGGAGCTACAGTATTATCTTATGTAAACCAATCATTCGACATGATGGTTTTGGATGACTTTAATTTAATGACATTGTTTACCGGTATTGGTGAACCAGGTGCATTAGGTGAAAGTAGTGCTATTTGGATATTACTTGGTGGAGCTTATTTGTTCTTTAGAAAATCACTTGACTGGAGAATTCCTTCAGTTTATATCGGAACGGTATTTGGATTATCATTAATTGCTGCTTTAGTGACTGGAACTACGTTGGTATATCCAATCTTCCAGTTGTTAACAGGTGGGTTATTGTTCGGAGCTATATTCATGGCTACTGACCCAATTACATCGCCAATTACTGGACCAGGTAGAATATACTATGCGTTTGGGATTGGAGTATTAACTTATTTCATAAGAATATTCGGAGCATTACCTGAGGGTGTTATATTCGCTATATTGATTATGAATATGTTTGTACCAGGATTAGATTATTATAAATGGGCTAACTCAAGATTTACTAAAAAATCAATTATTGGATTCAGTATTGTTGTTGTATTAACAATTTCATTACTGGTTGTAGGAGTTGTATAAGATGAAAACTAGAATAATAGTAGGAATCAAGTTATTCCTAGTAGCTGCTTTAAGTGGTTATGTACTGTTTTTAATAAACTCAATTACAAAGCCCGTAATTGATGAAAATAGAATTATAAGAGAAGAAGCAACATATTCAATTATCTTCCCGAGTATGGACTCGTATGAGAAAATTGAAATCAAAGAAGGATCTTTGGATTCAAGAGTTGTTATCAAAGACGTTGATGGAATCATAATTGGTTCTATATATAGCGCTGGAGCTAATAATGATTATGGATCAATCGCTATCTTGATTGGTATTGATAATAATAATAATATATCTGGTGTTGAGTTTGCAATGCTTAATCAAACACCATCATATGCATCAAAAGTAAATAACGAAGAGTTTCTAAATAGGTTTATTGGAAATTCTACATCAACATCATATGCAGACTTTGATGTAAAAGTTGGAGCAACTTATTCAGCTAGAACTACTCGTGATCTTGTTGATCAAGTAAGTAAATATCATGAGGGGGTAGAATAATGAAGCGTAAAGATATTTTAACTAGAGGGTTTTTTAAAGAGAATCCGATATTCGTCTTCTTATTAGGAATGTGTCCGGCACTTGCCGTGACAGCAACATTTGAAACATCTCTTGGAATGGGATTACTTGTTATATTTGTATTAACACTTTCAAATGTAGTTATCTCATTAGTAAAAGGATTTGTGCCTGCTCAGGCTAAGATACCTTCATATATAGTTATCATCGCTACATTCGTAACTATCGTAGCAATGTTAACTGAAGCATTTGCGTTTGAGTTATATTTAAGTTTAGGTGTGTTTATTCCGTTAATCGTTGTAAACTGCTTAATATTAGGTAGAGCTGAGGCATTTGCATCAAAAAATTCTGTATGGAATTCAGCTATTGATGGATTCGGAATGGGAATTGGATTTACAATTGGACTATTAATTATTGGGACTGTTAGAGAATTGTTATCATCTGGACAAATTGCATATGGTATCTATTTACCTTTCCCAAGTACAGGTTATATATTTACACTAGATTGGATTATCAATATATTTGATGATTCATTCAGAATTGCTGAATATGGAATTGGAGTATTTGCGTTACCAGCTGGTGCGTTTATATCATTAGGTTTCTTGTTAGCAATGAAAAATATTATGGATAAGAAGGGGGCTTAACAAATGTCAGCTACAGTATTTTTTACCGCACTTGTAAGTGCGATGTTAATTAACAATGTTGTATTGATGAGATTTTTAGGAATATGCCCATTCTTAGGTGTATCTAAAAAAATTGAATCTGGAATTGGTATGAGCTTCGCCGTTGCATTCGTAATGCTGGTGTCTACTTTTATTACTTACATAATTTACTATTCATTACTTATACCGTTCGAAATTGAATATTTAAGAACAATTGCATTCATTTTGGTAATTGCTTCTCTAGTTCAATTCGTTGAGATGTTTCTTAAAAAATTCTCAAAGAAATTGTACAAATCACTTGGTATTTATTTACCATTAATCACTACAAACTGTGCAATCTTAGGTGTTGCTGAAGGTAATATATTAACCAATTACTTTGATACTTTTGGATTCGGTGCTGGTTTATTAGTAAGTTTAACAAACGCATTAGGAACAGCTGCTGGATTTGGATTAATTATGTTTGCATTTAGTGCAATCAGAGTTAGATTAGATTCACAAAAAGTACCTAGTGAATATGAAGGTGTACCAATTTCATTGGTAGTAGCTGGAATTATGTCGTTAGCATTCTTCGGATTACAGGGGTTAATCTAATATGTGGGCCTTTATAATACTTGGAGCAATGGGATTAACACTTGGATTAGGACTTGCTATTGCAAGTGATGCATTTCATGTTGAAGAAGATAATAGATTAGAAAAAGTTATAGATTTACTTCCTGGAATTAACTGTGGTGCTTGTGGGTATCCTGGTTGTGCTGGGTTTGCTGAAGGTATTCTTGAAGGAGAAGTAAAAAATTTAACTAATTGTAAACCAGGTGCAAAAGGGCCTGGACTACCTGAAATAAGAGAATTTTTAGCTTCAAATCCAGGACCTGACGGAAACACAATTGATATAAAACTATAATATAAGGTGTAGATTTCTACACCTTTTTTTGTGCTATAATTTTTGTGTATCTAATTAAACAATTATCAAGGAGGATCTATGAGAATAGATAGAAGAATAGAATCATTTATATTGTTGTATTTATTGCAACAACCTTATCATGGGTTTGATCTTTATAAAAAAATCAATAAGGCTTTAAAAGGTGTAAAAATAGACACTGCTGGAGTTTATAGAACACTTGATAAAATGGCAGAAAATAATTTTATTACTTCTCACTGGATTGAGGGAGATAAAGGTCCCAATAAAAAGAGGTATGAACTATTACCACTAGGAGTTACTAGATTAAATGAAGTGTTTGAAAAATATAGAGACGACTTATACAATTTAACAATATTTACTGAAACTTATAAAGGATTGGCATCTAAGAGATAACTATATGTTTACAACATATAGTTTTTTTATTTTTTCCCCCTAATTTGACAATAATAGGTTGATTTGGGTGTTTACTACATATATAATTTTTAAAAGGACCGGTGATAACTATGAAAAAAGCTGATATATTAAAAATTGCGGAAGAAGAGAATGTGAAGTACATAAGACTTCAGTTCACTGATTTACAGGGTGTACTGAAAAATGTAGAGATAACTAGAAGAGGGTTAGCTGATGCTCTTGATGGGAAAACTATGTTTGACGGATCTAGTATTGAAGGTTTTGTTCGAATTCAGGAGGCAGACATGTTTTTGGTTCCTGACTTGGATACGTGGCTTGTATTAACATATGAAAATACTAAATATGGAAAAGTTGCACGTCTGATATGTGATGTATACAAGACTGATTGCACACCTTTTGAGGAGGATCCAAGATTTGTCTTGAAAAATAACATATTGAAAATGAAGGAATTAGGATTTGATTCATTTAATATAGGAGTTGAACCAGAGTTCTTCCTATTTAAAATTATAGATGGAGAGTTAACTCTAGAATTCTCAGATGATGGTGGATATTTTGATCTTGCACCAGTTGATCAAGCTGAAGACTGTAGAAGAGACATTGTTTTGGAACTTGAAAGACTAGGGTTTGAAATTGAAGCAGCTCACCATGAAGTTGCTCCTGGGCAAAATGAGATAAACTTTAAGTTCTCCAATGCTCTGGAAGCAAGTGATAACTTACAAACATTTAAGCTAGTTGTAAAGAATGTAGCTAAGAGACATAATCTCCACGCTACATTTATGCCGAAACCAATTGCCAATATAAATGGATCAGGGATGCATGTTAATTGTTCTTTATCGGACTCTGATGGAAATAATATGTTTTATGACCCAAAGATGCCACTTGAACTTTCAAGTGTTGCTAAATACTGGATAGGCGGACTACTTGCTCATGCTAGAGGATTTACTGCCATTACAAATCCTACTATTAATTCATATAAACGTCTTGTTCCGGGATTTGAAGCTCCATGCTACATATCGTGGTCTGATGCAAACAGGTCTGCTTTAGTTAGGATTCCTGCTGCAAGAGGAGTTGCCACAAGAACCGAATTAAGATCTGTTGATCCTTCTGCCAATCCTTATCTAGCATTTTCGGTTATATTAGCAGCTGGGCTTGATGGAATAAAAAATAAAACTGAGCCAATTGATCCAACTTATCTAAATCTATATACAATGACAAGAGATGAACGAGAAGAATTAGGAATTCTAAATCTTCCTGAAAATTTAAAAGATGCGATTAAGGAATTGAAGAAGAATGAAGTAATAGTTTCTTCACTTGGAAGTGAACTTGTATCCAAGTTTAGAGCAGCTAAGAAAAATGAATGGAATGAGTATAGACAGTTTATATCTCAGTGGGAATTAAATAAATATTTAACTAGGCTATAATGGATGATTAATTCATATTGATGTGATATATTATTAGAGGAATTGAGGTACATTTATGGAAACATACATTTGGATATTCTTAATTATATTCGCAGCGTCACTAATTCAAGGGATGACTTCTTTTGGTTCTTCGCTTTTTGCGTTACCATTATTACTTGTCTTTCTTGATATAAGAGTAATAGTTCCGTTACTAGCAAGTTATAACTTAGTAATGAATTCAATGATTTTTAGAAAAGTAGGGAAAGATGCAGATTTAAAGAAGATATCACCGCTCTTGATTACGGCGATTATCTTTACAGTAATCGGATCGTTCTTATTAAAAAATCTAGAAGCAGATCCTATAAAATTAACGGTAGGGATAATACTGTTTATTACTGCTACTAGTAATTTACTTGGATTTAAAGTTAAATTGAAAAAACCTGAAAGATTTTATATACCAGTTGGGTTAGCTAGTGGTGCATTAAATGGTGCTACTGGGATGAGTGGACCACCAGTACTTTTATTCTTATCTAACCTGGATGTACCAAAGAAAGTGTTCAGATCAACTCTTACTAGTTATTTTTGGGTATTGAATGTTGTAGCTATTATCATGTTTATTATCCAAGGATTGTTTGATAAGTCTGTACTGAATATTGTATTAATTTATTTACCAGCTCTGATAACAGGAACTTATGTGGGTCTATTATTAGGAGAGAAATTCGATGAAAGGGTATTTAAGAAGATTGTTTTAGTTATTATGGTTGTAATGAGTATTAACTTGGTTCTTAAATCGTTCTAAAAAATGAGTATATTTGAAATATTAATGTTAACTTGCTTTGCATCAGCTTGGCCTGCTAACATCTACAAAGGATTAAAAAGTAAAAGTGTTGAAGGGAAGAGTATTAAATTCTCGTTTATTATTCTAACAGGGTATGTTTTTGGAGTATTCCATAAAATGATTTATAATATGGATCCAGTATTTTACCTTTACATAATCAACTTCTTGTTAATATTAGTTGATATAGCTGTTTATTATAGAAATAAAAGACTACTTGCGTAGTCTTTTTTATTTTGGCTTTGGACCATAATATTGATAATATCTTGCTTTAATTTTCCCGTTGTATAACACTCTAACTTTACTTGCTTTAGCCTCGAACAGATTCTCGAACCCTTCAAATGAAGTTATAACATACTTACTAATTGTTTTCATCTTTTTAAGTATGAAACCAAGATCTCTGTACAATTTCTTAAGTTCATATTCTTTTTGGTCATTTAATCTTTCACCGTAAGGTGGGTTAGTAATTATAACTTCGAAGTTATTCTGATATCTTATTTTTCTAAAGTCACTAACTTTGAATGTGATATCTTGAGATACTCCAGCTTTCTCAGCATTTGCTTTTGCAGCTGATAAATTCTTTTTGTCTATATCTGATGCAAATAATTTAAGCGGTCCGGGTAAGATTGAGTCTTTTGCTGATTGAATAGCTTCACTCCATATTTCAAGTGGTAATTGTGGCCACTCCATTGATGCAAAATCTCTATTAAGTCCTGGTGCTATATTTCTACCAATCATTGCTGCTTCAATTGGAATTGTTCCTGATCCACAGAATGGGTCATAAAGAATTCTATCCTTATTCCAGAAGCTAAGAAGAACCATTGCTGCAGCTAATGTCTCTTTAATTGGAGCATCAACTGTTTCAATTCTGTATCCTCTTTTATGCAGTCCAGAACCAGATGTGTCTATTGTTAGAGTTGCTACATCTTTAAGTAATGAAACTAGTATTGTGTAAACAGGACCAGTTTCTTCAAATATCTGTCTGTCATATTTTGTCTTCATCTTTTCAACTACTGCTTTTTTAACGATGGCCTGGCAGTCCGAAATACTGAACAGTGCTGATTTGATTGATTTACCATTAACTGTAAACTTAGCATCCTCAGTTAACCACTCATCCCAATTCAGTGCCTTAGTTTGTTCGAATAAGTCATCGAATGTCAGAGCTTCGAACTCACCTAGTTTAAGTAATATTCTATCAGCAGAACGCATCCAAAGATTTGCTTTTGCGATACCTTCAAAAGTAGACAAGAAAGTTACTTTTCCGTCTTCTGTCTTAACTATTTCAAAGCCTAATCCAAGCAATTCTCTTTTCGCTACTGCTTCTAATCCAAATGTTGTTGTTGCGATTAATTCTAATTTTTTCATCTTTTTACCTATTTTTTCTATCCTCAATTTAAGCGAGATTAAATAAAATATCCATTGTCCTTAACTAAATAATAGTGTTTAAGCCAATGAATACAGTAAATAGTAGATTTTCAGTACCAATAATTTGGACTTCAAATAAATCTACAAATCTAATTATTCTAAAATAAACTTGCGGTTGAGACTTTTTTTGTTTTGTAATTTAATTATACAATGATGTCAATTTCTATCAAAGAGTAGCATAAAAAAGCATTTATTACTACTTTAACAATGATATAATATAGGTGGAGGATTACATATGAAAATTGATAAAACAGTGTTCGTTGCAGATGGTGCAAAAATCATAGGTAACGTTACAATAAAAAAATATGCTTCAGTTTGGTTTAATACGGTTATTAGATCTGATATGGCTGAAGTTATAATTGGTGAGAGAACTAACATACAAGACTTAGTTGTGATTCATGATAATGATGGGATAAAAACTATTATCGGTGACGATGTTACTGTAGGACATAATGCTATTATCCATGGAGCTACAATTGGAAATGGTGCTTTGATTGGAATGGGGTCGATTATTCTTGACGGCGCAACAGTTGGTGCAGGAGCGTTAGTTGCTGCAGGATGTGTTGTTCCACCAAACAAGATTGTTCCAGCAAGACATTTAGTAGTTGGAAACCCTATGAAAATAGTTAAGGAATTAAGTGATGCTGATGTTCAAGCAATACTTGATAATAAGGATCATTATGTTAGATTGAGTGGTTTATATGAAAATTATAATTTCACCAAGTAAAAGTATGCAATTTAAGGATAGATTTACAAGTGAAGTTTATCCTGATGATTCTTATAAAAGAATCCATAACAAGTTAAAAAAGTTAAGTAAGAATAATCTAGGTGCAGCATTTGGAATTAAGGGAAACATTCTGGATCAAACTTACTTTAATATCCGTAACAATGATGACTTAGAATCAAATACCGCGATAAGAGCTTATACTGGATTTGTCTACAAGGGGCTAAATCTTGAGTTGTATTCTAAAGATGAATGGAATTACTTAAATGATAATCTAATTATTATTTCTGCTTATTATGGCTTACTTAAACCTGAGACAATGATAAAACCGTACCGCCTTGACTACAAAGCCAAGATTGGGATGGATTTATATAAGTACAGAGACTTTTCTTTTGATGAAACAGTAATCAACTTAGCATCAGAAGAGTTTTCGAAAGCAGTCCAGTCACCTATGATTACTATTGGATTTAGAGAAGAGGTAAAAGGAAAATTTGTTAATAAACCAACTTACTCTAAACAGGCGAGAGGTGTATTGTTAGATTATTTGATTAAGAATCAGGTTAACACACCTGAGGATATCAAAGGATTTTCTGAACTAGATTACAAGTTCAACTCTGAATTAAGTGACAATAATAACATTATTTTCACAAGATAAACAAGAAAAGGAAGAGATACATTTCAGAAATGCAACTCAAAAATCTGTAACTCAGATACCTGATAATGTAATTTATCGGAGATTGTTTGAATTAAATTGATTATTATCTTAATATGAAGACAAGTACAGATAAGATAACCAGAGCAATATGAATTAGTAACATAGGGTTACATTAATGGTTACAAGTTGAAAACCTGGGGGCGGCTCTTAATTAGGTTACAAATTAACCGTCATAGAGCAGTCATTCCTATAAAGGGAATAAGAAGAAGGAATATATTTTAATTATTGTAGTCAAAACAAGCAAATGGAGTTCTGTTAAATTATTTGATTTACGTATTGAATAAATGTATAAGGAAAATATCCTTGTACGATAATGGAGGAAGAAAATGAAGAAATTTGTGTTGGTATTATTGTTATTTTTAGTAGGATGTTCAGATAGTGAATCTGTAACGCCTGAGTATGCTGATGTTGTGGTAGAGAATATTGTTTATGTGGAAGTAATAAAAGAGGTAAATGTAGAATCTGGTGATCAATCGGTATCCGATTATTCGTCAGGTGGGGATAATGTTGTAAATTTAGCAGGTGTTCCTGCCCTGGAAAATAGAAAAATAATCTATATGGCTGATCTTCGAGTAGATTCATTTGACTTAGATGAGTATCATAGTTTAGTTAACAATCAAGTGATTATCCATGGTGGTTATTATCAATCAGAGTATGCTACTGAGAAAAGGCTGAATTTGACAGTAAGAGTACCGTCAGAAGCACTAGATGATTTTCTCAATGCACTCAAAGGTGGTGGAGAAGTTACTTACTTCAGAAAGACATCACAGGATATTACAAATACTTATACAACTTATGAAGCAAGAAAATTCGCTTTAGAAGCACAACATCTTAGATTGATAGAGTTAATAACTGTCGCAGAAACAATTGAAGATATTATTGAACTTGAATCAGCTAGAGCTGATATTGAGAGTGAACTTACTGAAATTGGAATCACATTAACTTCTTATGATAGTTTAGTAGATTTTAGTACAGTTACAGTTGAAGTGGATCTAAAAGATCCCGAAACATACGATCTTTTACCAATGGCTAGACAAACTCATATTTCATTAACTGATACAGGAAAAGATTACCTAGAGTTTGATCTTTATAATGCTAGTGAAGTAACTATGATAGCTGATATTAGTATTTACGAGAAAGATGAACTAATTCTTAACTTTCAAACTAAAGTGTATTCACTTATGCATGAAATCGTAAAAGTTGAAGAGCTAGACTCAGACACTGTTTACAAGTTTGAAATCTTTTCTGCTCAAGAAGAGCATGAAGATTCTAATGTTGAGATAAAAACATATCAAACAATTGAGAATTACGGTGATAAAGTTAGTAATACATTCTTGAATACAGTAGATGGAATGAGTTCGTTTATTGTTGGATTGTCATTATTCTTGTTAGGTTCAATACCTTACTTGATAATTCTTGGTGTTTTATTTATACCGGGAAGATATGTTTATAAACGTATCAAAAGCAATGCTGTTAAAATAAAAAATAATGAAAACGACTCTTAAGAGTTGTTTTTTTTCGCACTAAAAAAGTCCATAGATGGCCTCTTTCATTAGAGTTGATAATTTTATTTCGTTTTTATGGATTAAGCTATGGCTTGAAGGGGAAAACTTTCCATAACTTCTTAATAGTTAGAACTTCAACGTTTGAGTTGAGGTAATGAATGTATCTTACTATTATATTAGGGTATATGTAGGCGATATCCAACAAAGTCTTCACAGATTGCATTATTAGAGGGATAAGTTGCAAAAAAAAAGACGTAATCACGTCTATTTTTTAAAAGCTTTAATTCCTTCTTCAATTAGATCATTTCCAAATGAGTCATATATGACAAATACTGGAAAATCTTTAACAATTAACTTTCTTACAGCCTCGCTCATCAATTCTGGAAAAGCAATTATCTCTGATTGTTCAACAAACTGAGATAAATAAGCTGCTGTTCCACCGATTGCAGAGAAGTAAACACAGCCATGTTCCTTGAGTGCTTTTTTCATCTTAGGAGTTCTAGCACCTTTACCAATTGTAGCTGATAATCCTAAATCCAATAATGGTTCTAAGTATGGGTCCATTCTGTAAGATGTAGTTGGACCGCATGAACCAATAATGTCTCCTGGTTTAGTAGGAGTTGGACCAACGTAGTATATTACAGAATCTTTTATAGGGATTGGAAGTTCTTTCCCTTCAGCTAATAACTCTGAAAATTTCTGGTGTGCTGCATCTCTAGCAGTATATATCGTTCCTGATAAATAAACTAAATCCCCAGCTTTAAGTTTTTTTAGTTTTTCCTTGGTTAATGGAGTAGTTAATTTCATAAAATCACGCTCTTATGTCTTGCGGCGTGGCATTGTAAATTAACTGCTACTGGTAGGCTTGCAATATGACATGGATAAGAATTAACTTTAACTGCTAAAGCAGTTGTAGATCCTCCAAGCCCCATGGGACCTATCCCCAACTTGTTTATTTCTTCGAGCAATTCAATCTCTAGTTGTTTATTTGTTTCATTATCGCTATGGTCATTTATATCTCTAAGTATTGCTTCTTTAGAAATCAAAGCAGCTTTCTCTAAGTTGCCACCTATCCCAATCCCAACAATAATTGGAGGACAAGTTTTACCTCCTGCTTCTTCAATTGTTTCAAGGACAAACTTCTTAATACCCTCTTTACCTTCTGCAGGAGTAAGCATTTTCATTTTACTCATATTTTCGCTCCCTCCACCTTTAGGTGCTAGGGTTATTTTTATCGAAGTAGTATCTACTAATTTTACATGGATGATTGCCGGAGTGTTATCTCCAGTATTTTCTCTATCGATTGGATGAGCAACAACTGATTTTCTTAAATAACCTTTTTCATAGGCTCTTGAGATACCTTCGTTAGTCGCATTATAAATATCAAAATCGAATTCTACTTTTCCAACTTCTAAGAAAACTACCACAATACCAGTATCCTGGCACATTGGAAGTTTATTTTCTGAAGCAATTTTTGCATTGTCGAGTATTTGTTCTAAAATCTTTTTCCCAACATTACTTTCCTCTTTTGCCTTTGAGTCCTCAAGGACTCTTAAAAAACTTGTAGCAAGGTCAAAGTTGGAATCTAAACATAATTTCTCAATTGCTTGAATGTATTCAAGTCTCTCTATTGTTTTCATCTTTATCACCTGCTTAATTATAACGTATATGTTTAATATTTAAAGAGTTAATGACTCAAATATATTAACAAAGTGTGTTTATCAACATATATCTTAATTGAAATAAACTGTGTTAAACTAGGATAGTGAACATGTACTGGTAAAAATA
Source organism: uncultured Candidatus Izemoplasmatales bacterium (assembly GCA_964589075.1). GTDB lineage: Bacteria > Bacillota_I > Bacilli_A > MAG-NZ > MAG-NZ > CAZPQU01. The sequence goes on from CAZPQU010000006.1 coordinate 103,406, forward strand.
CGAGTTATATGGCTTATTTGATTAATTCTAGAGGTGAAAAAATGATAGATAGATATTCAAGAAAACAAATGAGATTAGTGTGGTCTGAGACTAATAAGTTTGATGCTTTTCTTAAAGTTGAATTGTTAGCGTCAGAAGCACATGCTGAGCTTGGAATAGTACCAAAAGAAGACATCCCAAAATTATATAAAGCAACTTATGACTTGAAAAGAATATATGAGATTGAACAAGAAACTAGACATGATATCGTTGCCTTCACGAGAAGTGTTTCGGAATCATTAGGTGATGAAAAGAAGTGGATTCATTATGGGTTAACTTCAACTGATGTTGTTGATACCGCTAATGGGTTTTTACTTAAACAAGCAAATGAATTAATAGAATCTGGATTGATTAACTTTATTGAAGTGCTTAAAGTTAATGCGCTGAAGTATAAATCAACACCTTGTATAGGAAGAACACACGGTATTCATGCCGATATTACTTCATTCGGACTTAAGTGGGCCTTATGGTATGAGGAAATGAACCGAAATTTAGCGAGGTTTAGATTAGCTAGACATGATGTTGAAGCAGGAAAAATAAGTGGGGCAGTTGGTAATTTCGCAAACACTCCTCCATTTGTTCAAGATTATGTTTGTGAGAAACTTGGGATAACATCTGTGAATATATCTACTCAAGTTCTTCAAAGAGATAGACATGCTTTCTATATGAGTGTAATCGCAATAATTGGGACTACCTTAGAAAAGATATCCACAGAAGTTAGACATTTACAAAGAACAGAAGTTAGAGAAGTTGAAGAAGCATTTAGAGCTGGTCAAAAAGGATCTTCCGCGATGCCTCATAAGAGAAATCCTATCGCTAGCGAGAACATTGCTGGTTGTGCAAGGGTTTTAAGAGGTTATTCGGTAACAAGTTATGAAAACAATCCTTTATGGCATGAAAGAGATATTTCTCATTCATCTGCAGAGAGAATCATATTACCTGATGCAACAATGCTTTTAGATTATATGTTGGCAAGATATACAAAGGTACTACAGAGTCTTGTAGTATATCCTGAAAGAATGATAGAGAACATTTATGCTACAAATGGTGTGATATTTTCTCAAAGAGTGATGAACAAGTTGATATTAGGTGGTTTATCAAGAGAAAATGCATATGATCTAATACAACCTTTAAGTATGAAATCATGGAATGATAAACTAGAGTTCAGAGAATTACTGGTTAATTCAGAGGTTATGAATCATTTAACCATAAATGATGTGGATAACTGCTTTGAGTTAGAGTATTATATGAGAAATGTTGATACGATTCTTAAAAGAGCGTCGATTCTCTAGTGATTTTCGGTTAATCTATTGAAATAGTTGATTAATATGGTATAATAATCAAGCAAAAACTTTCTATGGCATCTACGCTATGGCGGAAGGAGAAACTCAAATGAAAAATAATATACATCCAAGTTATAATAAAGTAACTGTTACTTGTACTACATGTGGTAACGAATTCGAAACTGGTTCAATTTTAGATTCAATTAAAGTTGATACTTGCTCAAACTGTCATCCATTCTATACTGGTAAACAAAACAGTGTACTAGCAGATGGTCGTGTTGATAGATTCAACAAACGTTTCATCGAAGCTCAAAAAGCTAAAGCTGAACACGAAGTTGTTGTAATTGAAAGAGCGAAAAGAGAAGCTGAAAGAGCTGCATTAGAAGAACAAGAAAACGCATAATAAATAAACCACTTAATAAGTGGTTTTTTATTTATTTTTTAACCGATATGGGTTAAAATTGTATTGGAGGCGATATTCATGGATATTATACCTAAAGAAGGTTGGGTTGAAGTTATTTGCGGTAGTATGTTTGCTGGAAAGACTGAAGAACTTATAAGAAGAATTAAGAGAATTAATTATGCGAAAAAAGAGGTACAAGTATTTAGACCTCGTTTAGATAATAGGTATAGTGATACTGAAGTAGTGTCTCATAGTAATTATAGGTACGAAGCAATTGTAATTGATACTGCTGACGAAATAATTCAGCATGTAACTAATAATACTTATGCAGTAGCTGTAGATGAAGCTCAATTTTTTGACAGAAATCTAGTTGATGTTTGTGAGCACTTGGCTGATCGTGGGATTAGAGTTATTGTTGCAGGGCTAGACAAAGATTTCCGTGGAGAAGTTTTTGGCATAATGGGTGAGCTTGTAATTAAAGCAGAATACGTTATGAAATTAGCAGCAATCTGTAACTCATGTGGAAAACCCGCAACAAGAACACAACGATTAATTGATGGAAAACCTGCTAATTATCATGATCCTATTGTGATGGTTGGTGCTGAAGAAGCTTATGAGCCTAGATGCAGACATTGTCATTCAGTAATCGATAGACCAGTTTATGAGTAAGTATATGGAGTTAGCCTTAGCTGAAGCGAGGATTGCTTTTAGCAAAGGGGAAGTACCTATTGGTGCTGTTATTGTAAAAGATAATATCGTTATTGCTAAAGCTCATAATTTAAAAGAGGAAAAACAATCAGCTGTTGCTCATGCAGAAATACTTTGTATCGAGGAAGCTTCAAAAGTACTTGGAACTTGGCATCTTGATGACTGTGAATTATTCGTAACTATAGAACCATGTGCAATGTGTAGTGGAGCAATTATCAATTCAAGAATAAAGAAAGTCTATTACGGAGCGACAGAAGCGAAGTTCGGAGCTCATAATAGTGTTGTTAATGTACTGGGAAATGATAAATTTAATCACCTTGTTGAGGTAGAATCAGGTATCTTAAGTGAAGAAGCAGTGAAACTTATGAAGAGCTTCTTTAAGTTGTTAAGAAAGTGATTTTCTTGTAACGAAGAGTTGATTATGATATTATACACTAGGTCTCTTTTTAGGTGCTTCCATTCAATAATTATAGTACGAATCAGGTCAGGACGGGAACGTAGCAGCCTTAAGAATTGTAACTATGTGAGTGGGGGCTCCTAAGAAGAGACCTTTATTTAAAATAACACTACCTGAGTAGTGTTATTTTTTATTTTTAGTTGCGGTGAACCATGCTTGGACACCGTTTTCAATATTTTTTATACCATAGTCAAATCCATGAGCCTTTAAAGTTTCTGAAACAATATATAGGCCTAAACCTGTACCTTTTGCTTTAGAACTCTTTGTTCTTGACTCATCTACTCTGTAAAATGGTTCCCAGATATGCTCTAGTGCTTCTTTAGGTATATGTGCACCGTAATTTGTAACTTTGAATGTTATCTTGTCTTTTACGGAAGTGATAGCTATCTCAATATTCTCATTATTTGGAGAATACTTAATCGCGTTGGTTATTAAATTCGAAACAACCATTGAGATGAATTTTGCATCTCCGTATATAACTGTATTTCTGTCAGCCTCAACATTGATTACTTGATTGTAACTCCTAGTGAGATTACTAAGACTTTCAATCGTTGATAAAGTTAACGATCTTAGATTAACCTTTTCAAGATCTTCCTTTATGTTTAATTCGTCTAATTTGTATACATCTAGTAGATCCTTAATCATTACATCAAGGTTTGTGATTTCAGCAAGGATTCTTGTAAGTTCAGTATCTGTTTCGTGTTCCTTAAAGATACCATCTAAAATCCCTTGTGCTGTGATATTGATAACCATTAACGGAGTCTTAAGTTCATGTGAGATAGCACTAATGAATTTTTTTCTCAAGTTTACTTGTTTACTCTGTTGTTCATATAAATTAAGTATTTCATCATTACGGTTCTGAAGTTGATTAATATTCTCTTTCATGTTTACAGAAATTTTATTTATAGATCTTGAAAGTGATGCTGTTTCTTGGTTTTTAAACTCAACTGCTTGTGCATCAAAATTCAGTTCAGATATTTCCTTCGCTACATCATCAATGTTCTTGATTGGTTTTGATATCAAATTGCTTACTAATATAGATATGATAATACTAACAGCTATCATCATTGCGTAGATAGATAAATTGTAAGTACCAATTATTGATGAAAGATTGTCAGGACTCTCTACAACGTAAATTGTTAAAACGTATGATTCATCGTTAATTTGATGAATATACACAATGTTACGACTGAATTCAGTATTGTTATCAATTGAAATCCCTTCAACTGCTTCTGATAAATCTAATTCAAGTTTTTCAATTCTTAAAAGTTCTGAAACTGCGACCTGATTGTTTGTGTAATAATTGTTTAGGTTTTTTGGAGATTGTATTTTTTGTACAGATCCTTTTAATTCAACACATTCTGTACACCCTTCTCTTGATAGAAGTTCTTCACCATTTACTTTAAGGTTATAGGCATCATATTCAGATGTATCTCCTCTTGGTAACGCTTGAGCGATTACGAAGCTCTTTTCCTTAATTGAATTAATTGGTTCAGGTAAGATGATAAAATATGTCTCATATGTTGAGGTATTTATTACTTCAATTGAATATAGTGAGAATTCTGATTCAAGTGGTCTTAGTTCAGAATCCAGCATAATACTTATTGAATTATTTTTAGTTCTAAAATCATACATCGTTTTAAAGTAGTTATCAGTAGCGTTTTCTCTTAATTCCTCTATATACTCTTCTAAAGGAGCATCTATGTTTGATTTAATTGTATTGATGTAATAATTTTGGAATACTGCTGAATATACTATATATTGTATAAGAATAAGTAAAAGTACAAAAGATGATATCAAGAAAAAAATTTGAGAAGATAATGAAAGGCTTCTAAACTTTTTCATTATCTACTTCAAATCTATATCCTAAACCAAATACGGTTTTTATTATCGTTGAATGTTCTCCAAGCAATTTTCTAAGTTTCTTGATGTAAGTATCAACTATTCTAGTTTCAACTCCACTTTCACCCCAAACATCTGAGAGTATTTTTTCTCTTGAACAAACTTGACCATGATTCTCTATTAAGAATTTCAGTAAATCAAACTCTGTTCTTGAAATATCTTTTGTTTTACCATTTAATTTAAATGACAAAGTCTCAACATTTACTTCTATTGGACCAGCAATTAATGAATTATTAGTTTTTGGTTGTAAGTTCGGAGTAGCTATTCTGTGTAATAAACTCTTCGCCTTCGCAACTAAAATTTTTGGGTTGAACGGTTTTGTGATATAATCGTCGATGTTGTAAGTGTATCCTTTAAGGACGTTATCTTCACTCGACAAAGCGGTCATGATTATAATTGGAACATTAGATGTTTCTCGAATAGTTTCAGTAACTGTCCAACCATCTATGTTTGGCATCATAATATCAAGACATATAAGATCTATATCATTGTTGTTAAATTCAGTTAAAGCACTGAATCCGTCATCCGCTGTTATTACCTTAAATCCCTCTGCTTCAAAGTACTTTGTTACCACACTTTGAATCGTAGGTTCGTCTTCGACGATAAGAATTGTTTTATTTTCCACAAAAATCACCCCTTACAATAATATTTTAGCATATATGCAAGGCATTTAAAAACGTTTATGCTAAAATAAATACGCACAAAAGCTGGTATAATTTAGTATATTGGCAGTAAAGAGGTAAAAATATGTATGATTTAATTGTAATTGGAGGAGGACATGCTGGTATTGAGGCTTGTTTAGCCGGTGCTAGAATGAACCATCAAACACTCCTTATTACGGGAAATTTAAATATGATAGGAAATCTACCATGCAATCCAGCTATCGGTGGACCAGCTAAAGGAATAGTTGTTCGCGAGATAGATGCGCTCGGTGGAGAGATGGGTATCAACACTGATAAGACTTACTTACAGATGAAGATGCTTAACTTGTCAAAAGGGCCAGCAGTAAGAGCTTTAAGAGCTCAAGCTGATAAGGTTTTATATCCTAAAGAAATCCAAAAGACTATTAAGAATCAACAAAACTTAGATGTATTGGAAGCATATGTTGAATCTTTAATAGTAGAAGATGGAGTAATTAAGGGAGTAACTTTAGAGAGTGGAGACTCTTATTTTTCTGCGGCTGTTATTATTACAACAGGTACTTATATGGAAGCTAAAGTTATGGTTGGTAATGAATCCAATTACGCAGGACCTGAGGGGCAAAGACCTTCAATGGGACTTAGTCAAAATCTAAGAGATTTAGGTTTCGAAACATTTAGATTAAAAACAGGAACACCACCTAGAATTAATAAAGACTCGATTGATTATTCGAAAACAAAAATACAACCTGGTGATTCGGTGAAACGTTCATTTAGTTTTACAGATCAAACACCATATTTATCAGTAGAAGAACAATATCCATGTCATTTAACTTACACAACACTTGAAACACACGAGATTATTAATGATAACTTGACTAGATCAAGTATGTATAGTGGTAATGTTAAAGGTGTTGGGCCGAGATATTGTCCTAGTATTGAAGATAAGATTGTTAGGTTTGCAGATAAGGAAAGACATCAACTATTTTTAGAACCAGAAAGTGCATTTATGAATACAGTTTATATTGCAGGACTTTCAAGTAGCTTGCCACATGATGTTCAAGAAAAGATGACACGTTCTATTCCAGGACTAGAAAATGCTGTATTTGAAAAATATGCATACGCAATAGAATATGATGCGATTGATTCAACTCAGCTATATGCTACATTAGAAACAAAACTTGTAAGTGGACTTTATACGGCTGGTCAGGTAAATGGAACTAGTGGGTATGAAGAAGCAGCTTGCCAGGGATTGATGGCTTCAATTAATGCTTGTTTGAAAATTGAAGGAAGAGAACCGTTAGTGCTTAAGCGTCACGAGGCTTATATTGGAGTTTTAATAGATGATTTAGTAACTAAGGGAACTAAAGAGCCATACAGGTTACTTACTTCTAGAGCTGAATTTAGGCTGTTATTAAGACACGACAATGCTGACGTTCGATTAACTGGAAAAGGTTACTATGCAGGACTTATTTCAGCTGATAGACATCAGGAGTTTGAGCGAAAAGTAAGTTTAATAGATCAAGAAATTGAACACTTAACGGAAGTTAAGATTTATAATGATAAAGCAACAAATGAATATTTAACTGATATCGGTTCAGCAAAACTAAGAGATAATGTTTATGCATATGAGCTCTTAAAAAGACCAGAGGTTACTTACTACATGGTTAAGGAACTTATTAATGAGCATGTTGATCTGCCAGTTGAGGTAGCTGAACAGATTGAAATTCAAATTAAATATAAAGGATACATTGAAAAAGCTAAAATAAATGCTGAAAAAATGGTGAGGATGGAAAATTTATTGATTCCTGATACAATTAACTACAATGATATTCATAATTTAGCATTAGAAGCTAATGAAAAATTAATAAAAATTAGACCACAAACAATTGGTCAAGCAATGAGAATTAGTGGGATAACTCCTAGTGATGTTTCAATGCTAATGATGCATATAAGAGGTATGAAAAAGTGAGAGAATTATTTAAAGAGTTAAATATTGAGTTAACAGATAAACAACTAAATCAGTTTGAAAGATATTTCGAGGTGTTGATTGAGTGGAATGATAAAATCAATCTAACAGCTATAACGGAAAGAAGGGAAGTTTATATAAAACACTTCCTTGATTCTTTATATACAACTAAAGCGATTGATTTTTCTAATCAATCAATCTGTGATATCGGTTCTGGGGCTGGATTTCCAGGTATTCCTTTAAAGATAATTTATCCAGATCTTAAACTAACGATAGTTGACGCTACAAACAAACGAATTAAGTTTCTTGATTTATTATGTAGTGAATTAGGTATTGAAGTTAGTAATGTACATGCAAGAGCTGAAGAATATATTAAGAAAAATAGAGAATCATTTGATGTTGTATTCGCAAGAGCTGTAGCTAGACTTAATATCTTAAGTGAGTTATGTATTCCATTTGTGAAATTCAAAGGATATTTTATCGCATTAAAAGGAACTAATTCAGAAGAAATCACTGAAGGAACTACTGCTATTGAGACGTTAGGTGGAAAAGTTTCTGAAGTAATAAATTACGAACTTCCAGAGCTGATGGGTAAAAGAGTTATAGTTAAAGTTCAAAAAATTAAAAATACTAATCATAAATACCCAAGATTATATGGTCAAATAAAAAAATTGCCACTCTAAAGATAGTGATAAATATCTCGAAATGTGGTTTAATAGATATAGATAGGTTAAGTAGGTGGACTAGATGGGAAAAACAATTTCAGTTGTAAATCAAAAAGGTGGAGTAGGTAAAACTACTACAGCAGTTAACTTAAGTAGCGCACTTGCTTTGCGCGGTAAAAAAGTTCTTTTAGTAGACTTGGATCCGCAATCAAATGCAACTGTAGGTGTTGGAATTAATAGAGGCTTTTTAGAATACAATGGATACGACGTATTAATATCAGATATACCATGTGTTGATGCAATCGTAGCTACAAGCGTTAAAAATTTAGACATTCTACCTTCAACAATAGATTTAGCAGGATTAGAATTATCTCTTGCTGGTCTTTCGGAAAGAGAATTTCAATTATTTAAGAAACTAAGCGCTGAAAGAGAAAAATATGATTATATTATCATTGATTGTCCTCCTTCATTAGGTTTAGTTACAATAAATGCATTATGTGCATCAGACAGCACGTTAATACCAGTTCAATGTGAGTTTTATGCATTAGATGGTTTGACACAATTACTGAATACTATAAGAATCATCCAAACAAGGTTAAGACCTCGTAAAAGAGATCTTAAAATTGAAGGTGTATTACTTACAATGCTCGACAACCGTAATAATTTTGGTTTTGAAATTGTTACTGAAGTTAGAAAGTATTTTAAGGAAAAAGTATTTAAAACAATCATTCCAAGGAATGTTCAACTGCAAATTGCGCCATCTCATGGGAAAACTATTCAACAGTTTTCACCTAATTCAAGAGGTGCACTTGTATATCGAGAACTAGCAACGGAGGTAGAAAACAATGAAAAGCAGATTAGGTAGAGGACTTGGAGAATTATTTGATGAAAATTATTTTCTAGAAGGAATTTTGGATGGAGAGAGTTCTTCTAACATTAGTTTAGAGGATATAATCCCTAATCCACATCAACCAAGAAAAACATTTAAAATAGAGCAGCTTCAAGAACTAGCAGATTCGATTAAAGAACACGGTATCATTACTCCGATCATTGTTGTTTTGGAGAATGGTAAATATGTTCTAATTGCTGGTGAGAGAAGATTTCGTGCATCAAAAATGGTTGGCTTAAAAGTTATCCCAGCTATTATAAGAGATTATACAGAAGCTCAAATGATGGAGATTGCTTTACTTGAGAATATTCAACGTGAAGACTTAACTCCAATTGAAATAGCTTTTTCATACAAATCAATTATTGAAAAACTTGGACTTACTCAAGAACAATTATCTAAAAGAGTTGGTAAGAGTAGATCACATGTTACTAATATGGTTGGACTGGTTTCGTTACCAGAAGTTGTACAACAAATGGTAAATGAAGGATTCATTTCAATGGGTCATGCAAGAGTATTGTCTAAACTTGATGATGATAAGAAAATTATTGAATTAGCTAATAGAATCAAAAAAGAGAAACTAAGTGTTCGTGACGTTGAACTTCTAGGAAAGTTAGAGTCCAAAAAAGTTGAGCTTAAGAGAAAAGACACTTTTGACTATTCAATGTATCAAGATGTTTTAACTAGAAGCTTAGAAGCGAATGTAAAAGTTAAAAAGGGTAGTATTACGATTAAATTTAAAGACCTTAAGGAATTAGAATTCTTGATAGAGAAAATAAGATAATGTTAGATATCAAACTTAATGACGTAGTAGTCCTAAAAAAAGGACACGCATGTGGAACAAATGCATGGAAAATTATCCGCTTTGGAGCAGATATAAAGCTAGAATGTACCGGTTGTCAGAGAGTGGTAATGATGCCTAGAATTGATGTTAGGAAAAAGGTAAAAAAAATATTAATTGAAGAAGTGGAATAATCCACTTTTTTTTCGCTCAAAAATCTTGATATGATGATAAAATGGAAAAGGTGATTAGATGAGAAAAGTATTTTTATTGATAGTAATATTGCTATCAGGGTGTTCTAGTAATGATATATATGTTATTGGACTTAGCACTACTTTATCGGGAACAAACTCTTCTATAGGTATATCAGAGATGTACGGAGCAGAACTTGCTGTTGAGCAAATAAACGCTGCAGGTGGAGTTAATGGGAAAAAACTAGTATTAGAGATTAGAGATGATTTTGCTTCTCCAATTGAAGGTGTTAAAGCTGATAATGAACTTAAAGAACTTGGAGCTGTGGCGATAATAGGCCATGGTTTTAGTAGTGTTGCGGAAGAAACTGTTGATAACGCAAACAAAAATGACATTTTACTAATTTCTCCATCTATCGGAACTGATTTATTAACTGATATCGATGATCTATTTATCAGACTAGTACCAACTGCTAAATATGAAGCATCATCGGTTGCAAATATAATTTTGGAAACTGGTGCCGATCAGGCATTACTTCTTTATGACACTGGCAATATTGCATTAACTTCTTATCACATAGAAGCTTTTAAAGAGGTGTTTGACGCATCAAACAGGACCGCGATAACAAAGGGATTTACAACTGGAAGTATGAATGATTACGCAGAAATTTCTGATTTAATAAAAAAGGAAAATATTAAAGTCATTTTTATTGTAGCTTCATCACATGATTCTGCAGCGATAATTCAAGTTGTTAGAAATAACGATTACGCAGGGGAGTTTCACTTATCAGCATGGGCAAGTACTGGGGACATTTTAACGAATTTAGGACAGTTTACCGATGGATTGACATTATATAATTTCTACAATGATAATGATGTTGATGAAGATTTCCAACGCACTAAAAAAGAATACTTTGACAGATATGGTTCAAACATGAACATGGTAGCTTCATACGCATATGATGCAGTATATATGTTGGCCGAAGCACTTGATGGTATGAAAGATGTATCTAGCATAAATCTAAAGAAGAAGATAATTAGCATAGGACATTTTAAGGGAGTTCAATCAGACTACTTTATAAATTTTTATGGTGACGTTGAAAAAGAGATAACGCAGTTCATAATAGTAGACAATAAAATTATAATCAAGGAAGGCTAATATGACTAGACTTAGAGATTACTTAAATAAGAGAAGCATGTTCACAGTTTTTGGGATAACTTTTATGTTAATCTCGCTTTTGACTCTAGCAATTGTGTTTAATATATACCGAGAAGTGGTCAACGAACAAGTTGAGCAAGAGGTGAAAGCCGATACTGAGATTATTGCTAAATTTGCATCTGATCATATTAATAACATTCTTAGAATATCCAATGAGTATTTGGAAAACATTTCTATAACCATTAAAGCATCAAATGATGAAGGAATTGAATTGTATGTCAATTCTATCAATAACGATAATTCTTTATTCAGTAAAATTGAAATTCTTGATTACGATGGAAATGTTAAATTTACAACTGCGGATAACGAAGCCTCATTATACCTAAATAGGAGTGGTGAAATTGTTGTTCAAAACATTATTAGTGGTTCTGGAAAAACTTATAGTACATCCGTAAATTTGGTTGAAGATGGCAAATCAATGACGATAGCAAAAGAAGCAGGAGATTATATAGTAATTGGATACAAAAATCTCTATGAACTTTATAGTTCGATAGCTACATATATAGATGAAGATTCAAGAGTGTTCGAAATGGTTTTAACCGATGAATATGGAATTTATTTGGCTGGTACTGAATATGAACATATTCAACAAAGAAGAAGATTCGACTTATTCGACACTTTTAAAGCTGAGATTGACAATAATTCAAATAGTTTTGACATTGTTATTGGAGATGAGAAATTCATTGTAAGTTCAAAAAGAATTATTGAAAATGACTGGTATTTGTTTGTTTATGAGGGAACTCAAAACTTACAAAATAGATTTTTGCTATATTCGAAAGGACCGATTAGTGTAATTGCAATAGTATTCGCAGCATTTGGATTTTCGTTTCTATTATTTTCGAAGTTACTTAAAAAGTATATTAACAGGTTTATCTATTCAACTGAGCTTGTATCTAAGGGGAATTTCGATACTAATCTCCCTGCGACAGTATTTAAGGAATTCTCATTACTATCTTCGAACTTTAATAATATGTCAAAAGCTGTAAATGATAGAAATATAGAGTTACATGAAATAGCGTATTCTGACAGTCTAACAGGACTATCAACTAGAAATAAAGTTCTACAGGATTTTAAATCAGCGAAATATAAGAACGCAGCATTTATTTATGTCGATTTAAATAAATTTAAAACAATTAATGACACTTATGGTCACAAGGTTGGAGATGAGATTCTTCAAGACTTAGGAAGAGTATTAACCGAGACATTTAATAATTATAATGAAACGGTGGCAAGAATTGGTGGAGATGAGTTGTTGATTGTCATTAATGACTATGAGAATAAAGAGCAAGTATATGACAGAGTATTAGATTTAAAGAAAATTGAAACTATATGTTTTACAACTTCAGAGATTTCTATATACTTATCATTTAGTATTGGAGTTTCGTTTTTCCCTGAGCATGGAGATGTATTTGAATATTTGATGTCCTGTGCGGATATTGCGATGTACGATTATAGATACAATAAAAAGGGAGACAATTTCAGAGTATATAGTGAGGAAATGAGAACTGGATTTGATCAAAAAACAATTTTATCAACCAGTATTGATAGTGCGCTTAATAACGATAACTTTGACGTTGTATACCAACCAATCATAGATGCTGTTACTAATGACGTTAGAGGGTTTGAGGTCCTTTCTAGATGGTCACATCCGGAAATAGGAGTCGTATCACCCGATGACTTTATTAAGATTTTAGAGGACAAGGAGTCAATAAACATCCTTGACCTAACCGTATTAAAGAAATCCTCTAAAGATATTAATGAACTGAGAGCATTTCACAAGAAAGATTTTATTCTTTCAATCAACTTTTCAGCAATTCATTTAACAAGACCGGATTTTATTACTAACTTCTTAGAGGTTGTTGAGGAATATGAAGTTAATACAGACTTATTAGAGATAGAAATTACAGAGTCAGCATTTGTAAAAGATTTTGATTTAATGAAAAAGGTAGTAAATGAACTAAGCGAAATGGGCATTATGGTTTCTGAAGATGATTTTGGAACTGGGTATTCTTCTTTAAATTATCTAATAGACTTAGATATATCAACTTTGAAAATTCCAAGAGATTTTCTTAAAGGATACGATAAGGATGAAAAAACAAGAACAATTATTAATTCATTAATCTCTCTAAATAACGACCTAAACATCAAAGTGATTATTGAAGGTATAGAAACAAAAGATCAAGCGGACACTTTCAAGGAAATAGGCGCAGATTATCTTCAAGGATATTACTATGGTCACCCAATGAAGTTTGATTTGTTAGGTAAATATATAACGAAAAGCGCATAACATGTGCTTTTCGATTTTTTGATTGTACAAAAACAATGTTATAATAAATTGGAGGTTAATTATGAAAAAAATTATTGATGAAATTATAGAATTTAGAGATGCAAGAAACTGGACAAGCCACGATACTCCAAGCAATTTGGCTAAGTCTATTATTATAGAGTCTGCAGAACTGTTAGAAAATTTTCAGTGGTCAGATGAGCCTAATGATTTACAAAATGTGAAAGAGGAGATTGCTGATATTTTAATCTATACAATTGCCTTAATGCATGATTTAGGTTTAGATTTTGAATCAATCATTAGAGAAAAGATGAAAATGAATGCGGTTAAGTATCCAGTTGAGTAATAACTAACAGATTTAACTGTGGTTGTTATATTTTAGTTAACATTTTTACATATCAAAGAGATAGCATGAGGAATTGTAAGAGATTTTTATATATGATAGAATCATTTTGAGAGGTAACTAATATGGTAGATGAAAAAAGAAAAGATGAAGCAACAAAAAGATCGAGTTTTCTAGCATTTTTTAAGCATCGTGAAGATGGTGTTGAATTCAAAACTTTAAATATTATTATCAAACTAGTTGGTGTGTTAGCAGCTTTAGCGCTTTTAATATTTGTTATTGAATCGATTGGAGAATCAATTTTCCAACCATTGTTTGCATTTCTATCGATACTAACACCATTTATATTAGGAATTGTATTTGCTTGGTTACTAACTCCAGTTGTTTCAGCTTTAGTAGCAAGAAAGTGGAAACCAACTACTGCATCGATTTTTGTAACATTCGTTGGGGTGTTAATGCTTTCAATTTTATTTAGTGGTTTTGCTTATGTTACATTTAGCTCAGTTATTAAGTTCTTCACTGGAGGATACAATGTAAGTCACTTCTTAAATACGGGAAGAGATATTGTAACAGTGATTAATAACAACATTAACGAAGAGTTTAGTAAGGGTGGTATGCTACAACTAGTAGTTCAAGGTGGAGTAATTGTGGGATTCATTGAGAAGTCTACTGTTATTAACCCTGATACGATGCATCTGATGAATTCTTACAAACTCATATTCGGGTCAGGTACATCAATCATTGATATAGTTGCAACTTCGTTTAGTTATTTTTGGAAGTTTGTAATATCAGCGATGGTTGTTGGGTTCTTATTACCTAACTTTAGTAATTTTGGACCATCGATTAAATCGATTATCCCAAAAGGCGTAAAAACAGAATGGTCTAACTTTATTGATATAGTAGGACAATCGTTTACTGAATACATGCGTGGAGCATTAATGATAGCAGCAATAGTGGGGTCAGTTATTGCGACTGGAATCTCAATTGTAGCATTCTTATCGAGTACTATTCTTTACCAAGAAGGAGCAACTACAATACTTTCATTCCAATCCGGAGGAGTATTAGTTATATTAACAATTGTGGTATTTGGTATTTTAGCTGCACTTACAAATTTAATACCATATGCGGGTCCATTTATTGGTGGAATTCCAATCATAATAATTGTTGCACTTAATGATAATACGCAGTATTACTGGGTAACTTGGGCAGTAGGACTTGTTATATTGATTACACAGTCGCTGGAATCATTATTCCTACAACCGTTTGTAATGGGTAGACACACAAGACTCCATCCAGTAGCAATATTACTGGGGCTGACATTGTTTGGTTCCTTATGGGGGATTGTCGGAATGATTATATCAACACCAGTATTATCTGTTGGTAGATCAGTAATTAATTACTACAATGCTAAGTACGATATATTCTAAATCAGCACATTCCACTAGGAATGTGTTTTATCTTGAAAAAACAAAAAAAACTTATAAAAGTTGTTGTACTTTACAACAAAATATTATATACTAAATAGGCATTGAAATTGGAGAGGTAGCGAAGTGGCTAAACGCGTTTGACTGTAACTCAAATCCTTAGGGTTCGGCGGTTCGAATCCGCCCCTCTCCACCATTTTTAATTTAGGGCTATGGCCAAGCGGTTAAGGCACTGGACTTTGACTCCAGGATCGGCGGTTCGAATCCATCTAGCCCTGCCATTATAAATTCTAGACAAGATAAAATATTATCTTGTTTTTTTTATGTCCAAAAGTGGATAAACTATAACTTTTTTAGCAAGCGTTTAATGATACACTTAATGTATAACTATAGAGGAGAAATTATGAGTAAAAATCTTAGAAATGCATTAATAGTGATTTTATTTAACTTAATTCTATATCTTGGTGTAATTGCCCTCGCTGCTAGAGAAAACATGTACCTTAATGGGGCGATTCCTAGAACTACAATGTATTACTTTAGAGTTGCAGAAATGATGATAGCATTCGTAAGTATAATTCTAATTGTTTCATTCTTGAAAGGCGAGAAAATCAAAAAAGAGTCTTTTATAAACAAAAAGGTATTACTGATTATGCTTGGATTCATAGTATATTCATTAGTAATGTCTAGTTTTCGGTTCTATGTAGAATACTTAGTGTTTTTCTACGGTAATCCAATTTGGGCAATTATGCAGGAATTCCAAAGACCTATGAACATTTACTTTGCTACTGTGTTTGGAATTATCACACAGCATTATATGAAAAGTGTTGAATAAAACACTTACTGATAACCAAGACAAGATATAGATTTATCTTGTCTTTTCTTACGCCAATAGTTACTAAACTGTAACTTTCTAAGCTACTTATAAATGTTACTATTAGTGTAGGGTGATTCTATGAGAAAGCTTCTATTAATAGTTTTGATTATCTTGACAGGGTGCTCTAGTGAGCAGACAGAGATCAAGAGACAAGAAGTAATAATAAGAGAGTTCATTGATATATATTATAACTTTGAAACTTTTAATAACTATGACTGTACTGAAATTGAGTTGTCATCAGTTGAATCAAATATAGAATTCATTGAATGCACACAGGTTATGTTAACCGATATATATGGTGATTACTTATCTGATGAATTGATTGCTCAAGCATTTATGTTACCGTCAAACAGACAAATATCAAACATGTTGCGTGGTCATAACCTTGAAATCATTGACTACGAACTTCAAGTTCCCGATAACCTTGATTTCCCCAATATCTTTCAATTAATTGTGACTGAAAAATCTATGGGATTTACATATAAGTACGTGGTGAATATAGAAGTAGATGGCGATACTATAATTAGGTATTCTGGACATAGCTTAGGCCGCAGATAATACACTAAATAATAAAGAGGACGAAAAAATGAAAAAAAGTTATGCTTTAGCGCTAGTACTAATTATCTTTTCTCTAACAGGATGTACAAGATTGAATGATGGATTTGTAATTGTAAATAAATCAGAAGAACAAATAGATCCGGTCGTTATTCAAATTACTGAAGCGAAGACGATTGAGTATGACAAAGTAGTGAACGAAGAAGATTTTAGAATTGATTTTGGAGCTTATGAATTCAATGATGAATTGTATAATGAAATGATAAATAATATCCAGGAGATTGTGGATGTAATTAAAGACGTTCCTTTTTATCAAGGACAAGAACTAAGATATTATTTCACTACTGATAACTCTAGTTATCAACCTGCAAGAAGGAATCAAATATTGATTGATGTTGAAGGTTACATGGAGTTTGATATTATCCTTTATTCTTTAGTTAATGTTTATCCTGAAAATACTAACTTTGGGTTGTTGTATGTAATGTCAAAACAGATAGCTAATGATTTAGAATTTGATTATCCTACCGAGATAGAGGTAACTAAAGAGTTGGTTGAGGAATACTGGTATTTGAGTACTTTATCATATTTAGGATTCCAGCCTGAGATTGCTACTGAAGAGGAAGTTGAAATATCTAGGTGGATGGCTCATTCGTTTTATGAGTATTTACTTGCAAGTGGATCAGAGGAAATCTTGACTGAAACTATATTCTCAAGCAATAACGAAATTGAATCGATGAAAGTTGAATGGATTAATTCTGTTTATCCTGATTTTAAAGGTGTAACTATTAACAGAGATATTATATTTAGTAACTATATTAAAGATGACTCAATTCTATTTGAAACGCCTGGTGTCTACTGGGAATTATCTACTAGTAGAGGCGCAAGATGGGGTAAAACTGATAATGAAGAGAGTATCAATGACAGTGTCAAAGAATTTTACCTAGAAGTGGAATTGCTACTGGAAGTTATGGCTGTGACGGATGAAAGAGTTATAGAGTTTGATCAGTATTATTGGCCAGTTACTATTAAAATATATCCAGTTGTTGTTACTGCAGGGTACGTTTCAGACGATTTGACTATCTATCTTCAAACTACAGTTTTCTTAAGAAATGCATACATAAGTTACTTAGATGATAATACTGGTGATCTAGACTTGGATGTTAGTGTAGATGAATGGTTAGCCAAGATGAGAACTACATATTTTACTCTCGAGACTAATGTTGGCCATGTTGAAATTATCGAGTATATGAGAAATTATGAAAAAGATAATGACCTAAACGAAATGTATATTCAAACACTTGCAGTTTTTGATGAATCAATGGACGGAGTTTTTACTATAGAAAACACTTATCTTATTTACCATTACTTCAGTACTCTAACTGATCAAGATATGGGTATTAAAGTAATTGGGGATGAATACAATTTCTATCACTGGATGTCTCTAATGAACTTTGTTGAGTTGACACACGGATTAGATGAATTACATTCAATGACTTTGAAACAGGTTTACTTAGACGGAAGTGATGTTGACTGGGATCAAGTTATCACTGAATGGAGATTGTTTATATCTAATTACGATGTATTAAGTGAAATAGATAAACTTAATTAATTTATATCATACTATATAACACAATATACTTTAGGTAGCTGAGAGAATAAACTCGTGGCTACTTTTTACTCATATAAGATGAATTAGTATCAGTCTTTGTTATAATTTACATGAGGTGTTATATGAAATATTTTGTTTGTAGTGATATACATGGATATTACAAAGAATTAATTAAGGCTTTAGATAAGTCTGGATTCGATAAAGACAATTCTGGTCACAAATTGATTGTAATTGGTGACTGTTTTGATAGAGGTAAGAAGAGTTTAGAAGTTTACTTGTACTTGAAGGAACTAACTGAATCTAAACAGGCTATCGTTATTAAAGGTAATCATGAGATGTTCTTATATGAAATAATAGAACTCAATGATAAAAGAGTTAAGTTTAATATTAAACACAACGGGTTCCAATTTACACTGAATAGCTTTTGTGGAGAAGATGTAACGGATTGGGAATTAATAGATATTAAGAATCAATTTACTAAGCAAAATCCAGAAATTATAAGTTGGCTTGATTCATTACCGTTTTATTATGAAACGGAGAATTACATATTTACTCACGCTGGACTAAATTTAGAAGTAGAAGACTGGAGACTATGTGAGTGGAAGAAAGCCGTTTGGACTAAGACAAGAGAGTTTAGAAAGATTGATTTAACTAAACATGGAATCACTAAGACGGTTGTTCATGGACATGTTTCAACTAGAAACTTAAGAGACGATGACGGAATTGATTCTAACGATTTCTCAGTATATCAGTCACCCGATAAACAAAAGATTGGTATTGATGGAGCTGTAATGAAAACTAAAAGGATAAATATATTAGTGATAGAAGATTAAGAGAAATTTTGATCTTTTTTTATTGTGATACATATTACTTTATGGTAATATGAGTTGGGTGATTAGATGAAGGTGTTTGACTTTTTTAGTGAACAAATCTTAGGGATGAAGTGGCTCAGTGAAGTTGTTTCAAAACTTGTAGAATTGTTCAATATTAATAATTTAAAAATAAGTGATAGTTTACATTTCTTTATATACGACACAATAAAGATTTTTATTTTGTTGTTCACGCTTATCTTTATGATTTCTTACATACAAAGTTACTTTCCACCGGAAAGAACTAGTAGAATTTTGGGAAGAATGAAAGGTATTAAAGGAAATATTCTTGGAGCACTATTTGGAACGATAACTCCATTTTGTTCTTGTAGTAGTATTCCCTTGTTTATTGGATTTACATCCTCTGGACTTCCAGTTGGTGTAACGTTTTCGTTCCTTATTTCAAGTCCTTTGGTTGATTTAGCATCAGTACTTGTACTAATGAGTTTCTTTGGTCCTAAAGTGGCAATAGCATATGTCTTAGTTGGACTTATCTTAGCTGTTGTTGGAGGGACTTTAATTGATAAATTAGGATTAGAAAAATACGTTGAACCATTCGTGCTAAAATTAAGAGAGAAACAGATGGACGTTGTTGAAGATTTTAAACTAACAAAAAGTGAAAGAGTTAACTTTTCATTAAATCAAGTTAAGGATATTTTCAATAAGGTATGGATATATGTCTTGGTTGGAGTTTTGATTGGCGCAATAATCCATAACTGGATTCCTGCAGAAGTTGTTCAGACTGTGATAGGTAAGGATAATCCATTTAGTGTCATTCTAGCGGTTTTAGTAGGTATCCCAATGTATGCAGATATATTCGGTACTCTTCCAAT
This sequence comes from uncultured Candidatus Izemoplasmatales bacterium, assembly GCA_964589075.1. Taxonomy (GTDB): domain Bacteria; phylum Bacillota_I; class Bacilli_A; order MAG-NZ; family MAG-NZ; genus CAZPQU01. Next base: position 123,338 of record CAZPQU010000006.1, read on the forward strand.
CGCAGAGGCTTTGTTCTTAAGCGGAGTACCAGTAGGAACAATTCTAGCATTTATGATGGCGGTAACAGCTTTATCACTACCGAGTATTATTCTTATTAGTAAGGTTATTAAGAAACAGTTACTTTACTTCTTTGTAGGGTATGTATCTATTGGAATAATTATTATAGGTTATTTATTTAATATGTTTTTATAGGAGGAATTATGAAATTAGAAATTAAAGTATTAGGTGGCGGATGTGCAAACTGTGAGAAATTACTTGAAAATGCAAAGAAAGCTGCAGCAGATCTAAATTTAGATGTTGAGTTTGTTAAGGTTACTGACAAAATTGAAATAGCTATGGCAGGTGTTATGAGCACACCTGGTTTAGTCATAAATGGAAAAGTGGTATCTACTGGAAGAGTAGCTAGTGTTGAATACATAAAGGATTTACTTAATGAATAACGTATTCAAACTAATTGGTGATGAAAATAGATATAAGATTCTTACCTTTCTTATAAAGAATGGTGAGTCTTGTGTGTGTAATTTGGAAGAGTTATTAGATATCAAACAAGCAAACTTGAGTAAACATTTAAACATTATGAAAAAGGAAAACTTATTAGCATCTAAGCAGGTTGGTAAATATGTTCATTATTCTGTAGCGGAAAGTTTCGCTAAGGAGTATAAATTACTAATCAAATTGATTGACTCAAAAGAGTCCAAATCTAAGAAAGAGTGTGATTGCTAATGAAGAAAGTTGCTTTTATATGCATTCACAACAGCTGTAGATCACAAATGGCTGAAGGGTGGGCAAAGCACTTGTTTAGTGACCTTTTTGATTCATATTCAGCTGGAACAGAAAAGTACCCCGGACCAAAACCAAAAGCTATTGAAGCTATGAAGTTAGTTGGGGTTGATATAAGTAATTATTCATCTAAACTTATGGAGGATATTCCTAAAGTTGATGTAGTTATAACTATGGGATGTGAAGTAGAATGTCCTTATATTCCTAATGCATATACTGAGGATTGGGGATTAACTGATCCATCTGGTGGTACTATAGACGAATTTAATAGAACGAGAGATTTAATAAAGGATTTAGTTATTGATTTAGCTAGAAGAATAGAGGATTTATAATGAATTTATTTAGTAAGTATTTAACTCTTTGGGTAGCTCTATGTATTGTGATCGGTGTGGTCCTTGGTCAAGCGTTCCCAAGTGCGGTAATACTCTTAGACAAGTTTACATATGCACAGATAAATATAGTAATAGTAATACTGATTTGGGTAATGATTTATCCGATGATGCTTAAGGTTGATTTTAGTTCTGTAAAAAAGGTTGGTAGGAATCCTAAAGGATTAGTAGTAACAACTGTAATTAACTGGATTATAAAACCTTTAAGTATGTATTTGATTGCTAAGTATTTCTTCTTTACTGGATTCGCAGATATTATTAACGACGATACTGCTAGAGAGTATTTAATTGGTGCTGTATTACTTGGAGCTGCTCCTTGTACTGCGATGGTATTCGTCTGGAGTCATTTAGTTAAAGGGAACTCAGCTTACACCGCTGTCCAAGTTGCTTTGAATGATTTCATTTTATTATTCGCATTCACTCCTATTGTTGCATTCTTGTTAGGGTTAAGTGATGTTATAGTTCCATACGACACATTATTATTATCTGTTGTGTTATTTGTAGTATTACCAATAACCTTCGCTTACTTTACAAGAAAATGGTATACAGGGTCAATTGATGGATTAATTAACAAATTCCATGGTGTACCTGAACTAGGTCTGTTACTAACGTTAGTTCTAATATTTATGTTCCAAGGGGATGCGATAATTAATGATCCATTAGCTATCTTTGTTATTTCAATTCCATTGATAATACAAACTGTATTCATATTCTTATTAGCATATGGTTGGGCTAGAGCATGGAACATTAAACATGAAATAGCAGCACCTGGAGCATTAATCGGTGCATCGAACTTCTTCGAATTGGCTGTAGCAGTAGCTATTGCATTGTTCGGACTTAACAGTGGAGCTACATTAGTAACTGTTGTTGGAGTCTTAGTAGAAGTGCCATTAATGTTAATACTAGTAGCCTTTGCGAACAAAACAAAATTCTTATTTAATTAAGTAGACAATGTCTACTTTTTTATATGCATTAATCTGTATATTTGAGTAGCGTGTTGATAGACAAAGTCTTCAAATCAAGGTATAATTGAGTTAATAAATTTAGATAGGGAGGGTTTAATTATGATGAGACATGAGAAATTGGTTACTATTATTAATAGACATTTAGGAGAACTTGTTAAGTTTACATTAGACTTCAAACGCGATACAAGAACAAAGATGACATTACTGTACGAAGATGAGTACGGAACATTCTTTGAGTATAAGATTATCCTGAACTATGCTAATGAAAAAATTGAGTTTATTAAGCATAAGGGATCTACGTTAAGAAGAGAAGTTCTATTAGAAAGAAACGAAGTTTTAGAGCAAGAACTTTATGACTTTATGGTTTCTGAAATTTGTGTATGTTAGAAGCTGCAATTGCAGCTTTTTTTCTTTGTTGTTAGTTTCAAAAAAAAGAAGTAAATTTTCCTCTAAATAGACTTGAAAAAGCGCTTTCAAAGTGTTATTATGTGGGTGATTTTTATGAAAGCAGAGGACTAGAAATGATAGGTAAACTTGATAGTATTCTAAGGAATGCTATAGAATTGTTAGATGATGATCTTTATATTGAGGAAATAATCAAAAATGAGGAAGCTTTAGTTAATAAAGAATCTGTTATTATTGTTGATAATGGTGAGTTCACTGGAAGAAGTCCAAAAGACCGCTACATTGTAAAGAATGAAGCAAGTAAAGATGTAGAGTGGAATGTTATTAATCAACCTGTTTCTGAGGTGAAGTTTGATTATGTTCTTGAAAAAGCTATAAGTTACATGAAAAAAAGATCAATGTATTTGTTAAAGGGATTTGCTGGGGTTGATAAGTCACATCAAATAACTCTAAATGTTCTTACTGAAAAGGCTTGGCAAAGTTTCTTTGCAAAGCAAATCTTCGTAAGAGGTAATACAGAGTTTGATTCTTCAGACTGGACACTTATTTGTTTACCAGATTTGAAGATGGATCCAAAAGTTGATTCTACAAGAAGTGATGTTTTCATAGGGCTTGATTTTAAAAAGAAAATTGTTCTAATTATTGGTACTCCTTATGCAGGAGAAATCAAGAAATCTGTATTTGGGATAATGAATTATATATTACCCGATGAAGGTGTGTTTCCTATGCACTGCAGCGCTAACACTGATGAATCCAATAGGACTACTTTGTTCTTTGGGTTAAGCGGTACAGGAAAAACTACATTAAGTATGAATCCAAAAAAACTACTTGTAGGTGATGATGAGCACGGCTGGAGTAACAGTGGAATCTTCAACTTTGAAGGTGGTTCATACGCCAAAATAGACGGTCTTACGCTAGAAAAAGACCCTGTGATATTCAATTTGATTAATAAAGGAACTATAATAGAAAATGCAGTTATAAAAGAAGTACTTGACTACGAAGACACTAGTATTTCTAGTAATATCAGGGCCTGCATTAGTGTGGACAAAATAGAGACAATGAAACCGGATTACATGGCAGGACACCCAACAGCAATACTGTTTCTATGTGCTGATGCGTATGGAGTTTTACCTCCAATAGCTAAACTGACAAAGGATCAAGCTATGTATTACTTCATGAGTGGATATACTTCTAAAATTCCTGGGACTGAAAGGGGAATTGTTGAGCCGATAGCAGTCTTTAGTGAATGTTTTGGATCTCCATTTATGCCAAGAGCCGCGATAGAATACGCTAATATGCTAAGTAGAAAAATTAATGAAAGAGATATACCAGTATTTTTAATTAACACTGGATGGTTTGGTGGCAAATATGGTTCAGGAAAAAGAATTAGCCTGAAACATACTAGAAGAATGGTTGAGGCTGCAGTTGAGGGCGAACTTGATAATACTGAATATTTTAAGGATGATAAGTTTGGGCTTTCAATACCAACAAATATAATTGGAATTCCAACGGATTTATTGCATCCTGAGAGAAATTGGACTAATTTCGCGAACTATACTGAAACTGTTGATAAACTTGTAAGTGAATTTAAGGATAACTTTAAGAAGTTTAGTCACTTAGATGGAATTGAAAATATATTAAAAGGACAACCTATAAGCTAAAAAAAAGGAGAATTTCTCCTTTTTTATATGGTTGCTTTATGAAGTGATGCGTAATAACCATCTAAAGCTATCAATTCTTTATGAGTTCCAACTTCAGATACACCATCATCAGATAAAACTATTATTTGATCACTGTTTATAATCGTAGATAATCTGTGTGCGATAACTATAGTAGTTCTTCCTCTAGCTAGTTCATCTAAAGAGTCTTGAATCAGTTGCTCTGTAATGTTATCAAGTGATGATGTTGCTTCATCTAATATTAATATTGATGGGTTTTTCAAGAATAATCTTGCGATTGAGATTCTTTGTTTTTGCCCACCTGAGAGTTTGACTCCTCTTTCACCGACTAATGTGTCGTATCCATGTTCTAAAGTAAGGATAAAGTTGTGGATATTTGCTTTTATACAGGCATCAATAACTTCTTCTCTAGAAGCATCGCTTTTACCGTATATAACATTATCAAAGATGCTTCCCCAGAATATGTACACGTCTTGTTGAACGTGACCGATTGCATTTCTTAAGGAATATACATCGTAGTCTTTAACATTTATACCATCCACAAGCACTTCACCTTCTTGAACTTCGTAAAATCTAGGGATTATTTTTGAAATAGTACTCTTTCCGACTCCTGTTTCACCAACTAAGGCGATCTTTTGACCAGGATTAATCTTCATATCGAAGTTTTTTAAAACTTCTGTGTTTGATTTATTGTATCTAAAAGTAACATTCTTGAATTCTATCTCTCCAATAGGGTTAGTTAAATACTTTGGATTCTCCACAGATTGGATTTTTGGTTCGATTTGCATAATATCATAGAACTTTTCGAAGCCTGACCATCCTCTTTGTATTTGTTGCATCATCATTACAAGGGATCTAATTGGTTGCATAATGAAGTTCATATACAAGAAATATGACGTATAAGACCCCAATGAAATGTCTCCTTTTGTTACAAAATATGCTCCTGCACCAAGTACTGCTACATTTATCATGTCGATGATGAACGAAGTTCCAGCACTGAACACTCCCATTTGGAAATAAGCATCACTGAATGAGTCTTGATATTCGTTATTAACCATTTGAAACTTAAACTTTTCATACGCTTCATTGGTGTAAGCTTTTGTTAATCTGATACCTCCCAAGCTTGATTCTACCTGAGAGTTGATTTCAGCATGAGTCTTTCTAGTGACTCTGAAACTGTTCATCATTTTTTTTCTTCTAAAGAACATGTAAATAATTAGAATTAACACAAATGAAAATGTAATTAACGTAAACATCACACTCGTTCTTAAGAGAAGTATAAAACTTCCGACGATCATGATCGTTGAGACGAAAACTGTCTCGGGAGCATGATGTGCCATCTCGGAAATGTCTCTTAAATTTCCAACTAATTTTGTCATGATTACTCCTGTCTTATTATCATCGAAATAATCTGAGTCTAAAGTCTGAAGTTTATCGAACAAATCACGTCGCATATCTCTCTCTAATTTGGTACCCATAACGTGTCCATAAAAGTCGATTATGAACTTAAGTATTGTCCTTATTATATATAGGCCAATTAATACCCCTACAAACACGATGACTTCATCAAGTTTTTTGTTTGGAATTAAGTCGTCAATAAAGACTTTTGTAACTGATGGAAATACTAGACTAAGAACAGCGACGATACCTGATGCTGATAAATCTAAGGCTAATAATCCTTTATGATCTTTGTAGTAACTAATAAATTGCTTAAACATTTGCCCACCCCTTTTACCTTGTTAAGTATAACATAAGGGAATTGTCACTTAACTATTTAGAGCTTTGTTTATAAAATACAAAATACTTTCATATTGCTGTTGACTTGGAACGGGAAGTATTATAGAATGATTAGGCTGTTGAAAGCGAGAAAGTTTGAAACTGATTTGCAACGAGAATTACATTTAAAAAAGTTTCTAAAACTGTTGACTTGGAAGATGATTTATTATAGAATGATTAAGCTGTGATTAGCGAGAAAGTTTGAAACAAATTACGACCAAAAATACTTTTAAAAAAGTTTCTCAAAACTGTTGACTTGAATGGTGATTTATTATAGAATGATTAAGCTGTGAAAAGCGAGATTGTTTGAAACAAATTACGACCAAGTTTACTTGAAAAAAAGTTTACTAAATCGTTGACTTTCACAGGGTGTTAATATATACTTATTAAGCGTCACATTAACAAGCGACGTTGAATTGGTCTTTGAAAACTAGACAGAAGAAAAAGAAGTTAAATGAATGAGAAAGAACAAACAATTCATAAATATGGAGAGTTTGATCC
>CAZPQU010000007.1:0-97804 GCA_964589075.1 uncultured Candidatus Izemoplasmatales bacterium
GGATCAAACTCTCCATATTTATGAATTGTTTGTTCTTTCTCATTCATTTAACTTCATTTCTTCTGCTTAGTTTTCAAAGACCTTTATCGTTTTAGCGACAATAACAAGATTACAGCATTGCGACTTATTTGTCAATGCTTTTCAAGTATTTAATTAATATTTCTTTAACTCTTAATGCGTTGTTTCAAATAAATATACGCATGCGTTTACAAGCGCAAACATATAATACAATATTCTATAGTTGAAGTCAATTGATTTCAACTATTTTTTCAACTTTTTTTACAGTGAATCGCAGAACGCTTTTACATCTGCGATTTTAACCATATTTGTGTCGCCATTTTTACGGTTTTTGATTTCTACAAGACCATCTTTTACATCTCTTCCGACAGTGATACGATATGGAATCCCAATTAAATCTGCATCTTTAAATTTTGCACCTGGTCTTTCAAGTCTATCGTCAATTAAACAAGCATAGTCTTTTCGTAGAACATTATAAATTTCAAATGCTGCATTTTTTAAATCATCTTTTTTAGGATCAACACAAATAACGTGAAAATCAAAAGGTTTTAGTTCGTCAGGCCATATTATACCTGATTCGTCGTTATTTTGCTCTACTACAGCCATTAACGTTCTAGATACACCTAAACCGTAACATCCCATTACAAGCGGTAACGACTTACCTTCTTTGTTTAAGAAGTTAGCATTCATTGCCTCAGAGTACTTAGTACCTAAATTAAATATGTTTCCAACTTCAATCCCTTTAGCAACACTTATTGTTCCATCACACATAGGGCATTTATCACCTTCAGCTAATCCACTGTGTTCAACATTAGCTCCAAAATCACACTTATTACAATAAGTAATAGTATCTTCTCCAACTTCACTCATAACCATAAATTCATGAGCCTCTTTTCCACCGATTTGACCAGTGTCAGAATCAACTACTTTTACCTCTAAACCACATCTAGTAAAGATGCGTTTATAAGCATCCCAAACTAGTTTATACCATACAGCTAAATCCTCTTCATCTGCATGGAATGAATACATGTCTTTCATGCTAAATTCTCTTCCTCGCATCAAAGCAAATCTTGGACGCATTTCGTCTCTGAATTTAGTTTGTATTTGGTACAAAGCAATTGGAAGCTTCTTGTAAGAGTTTAAATAGTCCCTTGTCACAAACGTAATCACTTCTTCGTGAGTTGGTCCTAATAAAAAGTCTCTATCTTTTCTATCCTTAAGTCTCATAAGTTCAGGACCATAGTCATTCCATCTACCTGATTCTTTCCATAAGTCTGATGGACACAAAACAGGTAACAACAGTTCGCTACATCCTAGTTCATCTAGTTCTTCCCTTATAATATTTTCTATTTTTCTTAACACTTTATATCCAAGTGGCAAATAACTATAAATTCCCGCAGCTACTTGTTTTACTAAACCAGCTCTTGCCAGTAATTTATGACTTATTACTTCAGCATCTTTTGGAGCTTCTTTAAGTGTTGGTATAAACATCATACTTTGTTTCATATAATTACTCCTTATTTAAGTCCAATCAGTCTTAGTATATCGTTCCAAGTTACAATAGCAAATAGTGCTAATAGAGCGAAATACATTGCTGTATGGATTTTATTTTCAATATTTCTGTTAATTTTTCTTTTTGTTACTACTTCAATTCCTAAAAAGACTAATCTTCCACCATCTAATGCAGGTATTGGTAGTAAATTGATAACACCAACATTTACACTAAGTAGTCCTAACCATCCAATTAGAGAAACAAATCCAGCACTGGCAACTCTGCTAGTAATAGAATAAATCCCAATTGGTCCCGCTAAATCACTCACACCTACTCTGTCATTATTAAATAACAATTTCAAAGTGTCTGCAATCGACTTAACTGAATTTCCTGTTCCGACAAAACTATATTTTACTGCATAAAAGAAATCAAATGAGTAATCTGCTGAAATTGCTATTACAGAATCAACAAGATCATAACCTTGAGATTGAACTAAATCAAGACCATACGGCTGAAATGAAACAACTTCTTCAATACCATCTCTCAAAACTGTAAATGAAGTTTGATAACCTTCAGTATTGTTTTCCATTATTCGGACAACGTCAGACCATGATTCAACATATATCTCATCAATTTTAATTATTTCGTCTCCTACTAACAAGCCAGCTTTTCCTGCTAGTGTCTGGCTAGATACTCCATCTACTATTAATCCTTCTTCTAACGGATTATTTGAGAATCCTGCTCCGTAAAATATGATTTTAGGTGAGATAACAGCTTCTTTTGTTAATCCGTTATTCAACCAAGTTATCTCAACATTATCTGCAATGTTTTTATTTAACTCACCAGATAAACTATTCCAGTTACTAACACTAACTCCATTAATAGATAACACTTCATCGTCTGTTCTAAGTCCTGCAAGATAAGCAGGTCCTTCTTCAACCACTTCTCCAAGTACCGTTGATTCTAAATCAGGTGCTCCTGTCATTAGTCCAACCATAAAGAATGCAGCAATTGCTAATAAGAAGTTCATTAAAGGTCCACCAAACATAATTAGGAATCTTTGCTTCTTACTTTTTGATTCAATGCTTCTTTCATATGGAGAAAACTTAAGTTCACCATTTTTAAATATGTATGAACCATCTCTTTTTACAGGATACTCAACTTCTTCGTCTTCAAGAACCCTAATAGATAAATCTCCAAATTCACCGTACAAATCAGTATTTACTATTTTCACTTGCTCAAGTTCCATATATTTCTTGTTTTTAAGATCAACAATAATCTTTTCAACAATTCCGTTGACTATTACAAGTCTTACTTCCTGGTTTTTCTTAACCATAGACGTATCTTGATCTTCTCCTGCCATCATTACATACCCACCAATGGGGATTGCTCTGATGGAAAACATCGTTTCACCTTTTTTAGTTTGCCACAACACTGGACCCATACCAAATGAGAATTCATGACATAACACTCCAGCTCTTCTGGCAAAATAAAAATGACCTAGCTCATGTATTACTATTATTAATCCTAAAACAAATATAAACGCTAAAATTCCTACCATAATCATCATCCTTAACTATTTAATATATTATTTTTTACACTGTTGTGAATTCTTATCAAATCATCAACCGTGTATATTTGTACATTTTTGTAACTTCTCACTGTTTCTATTACAATAGACTCAATCTCAGTGAATTTAATCTTCTTACCTAAAAACAATTCAACAGCAGCTTCGTTCGCAGCATTCATGACGCAAGGAAGTACTCCGCTAGCTTTCCCAACTTCATATGCAAGTCCTAAGAGAGGAAATCTCTCATAGTCCATTTCAGTGAAATTAAGTTGATTCATTAATTTGTAATCAAGTTTATAAGGTGCATCTAATCTTGATGGGTGCATAAGTGCATAATAAATAGGTGTTCTCATGTCTGATGATCCCATTTGCGAAATTATTGATCCATCAATAAATTCAACCATTGAATGAACAATACTCTCTTTGTGCAAAATAGTTTCAATCTTACTATAATCAATCCCAAATAAGTGATGAGCTTCAATTACTTCAAATCCCTTATTCATCATCGTTGCACTATCTACTGTTATTTTAGCTCCCATGTTCCAATTTGGATGACTTAATGCTTGTCCAACTGTAACATCTTCCAGTTCATCTCTTCTTAAATCTCTAAATGAACCACCTGAAGCAGTAATAACTAGTTTACTTACATTTTCAAGTTCTTCACCTTTTAAACACTGAAGAATAGCTGAATGTTCGCTATCTATTGGAATTATCTCAACGCCATTGTCTTTTGCAAGTGCCATTATTATATCACCAGCAACAACCAAAGTTTCTTTATTAGCAAGTGCTATTTTCTTTCCAGCTTTTATTGCTGCGATAGTTGGTTTCATTCCAACAAATCCAACAAGAGCATTTACTAGAACACCATCGTTACCATTAAGTTCAGCAATCTTAAGCATTCCCTCTTCACCATAGTATACATTTATTCCAGGGTATAACTTACTAAGAAGCATAGCATCTTTCTTAAACTTGACCGAAACATGCATTGGGGCAAATTCTTCAATTATTTCTTTTGTAACCTTTATATTTTCACCGCTAGAAAACGCAACCAAATCAAAGTTGAATTCTTTGATAACTTCAATTGTCTGAGTGCCAACTGACCCAGTAGCTCCTAACAGATATATATTCATAAGTCTCCTAATAGATTAATAGAAGTAATATTAATCCTGATAGTAGTAAACTATCAAATCGATCTAAGATTCCTCCATGACCAGGGAAGAAATTACCAAAGTCTTTTATTTTGTAGAATCTCTTGATTTTCGATGCAAACAAATCTCCGAACTGTCCAACTGTGGAAACTGTAAAACTCATCATAACAATGAATACTATATTCATTGATACTAGTGAGTCAAAGTAAGTATTCATAACAAGTAAGTAGATAGTACCTAGGATTGTTCCAAATATCGCACCGGCAATAGATCCTTCAACTGATTTCTTTGGACTAATGGTTGGTGCAAGTTTGTGCTTTCCAAACCTTACTCCAAATAAAAGTGCAAAAGTATCTGTCATTGTAATAACTAGTATTAAATATACCAACATATAAGTTCCAATTTGATTTAAAACGATTAAGTTAGCTATACCAAACCCAATATAGAATGTGTTCGCGATTGGATTGAACCACTTTTTTAAAGAAGGATCCTTTATCACAATTAATAACGCAAAGAGAACAAATGTACCTAAGACCAGTTTAATAGGTAAAATATATTCAGAAACCATATCTGGGTTAACATACATCAAAAATGCTCCATACGCTAATAAGTTAGTCCCATAATAGATTTTGGATACTTTAGTTAGTCTGATGTACTCAAATGTTGCGCCAATCACGAAGATTGATCCCAATAACTCAAATGGAATTTGATTTTTAATAAAAAGCACTGGAATAATAATAGACAACATTATTATCGCAGTAATTACTCTTGTCTTCATCTTAATCCCCCTTGATTGTTCCAAATCTTCTATTTCTTCTATTATACTCTTCAATCGCTTTTTCAAGTTCACCCTTATCAAAATCTGGCCAATAAGTAAGAGGGAAATACAGTTCACTATAAGCTAATTGCCACATAAGGAAATTAGATATTCTATTTTCTCCACTTGTTCTTATAAGTAAGTCAATTTTGGGTAACCCATTTGTACTTAGTTTACTTTCAAAATATTCTTCATCAATATCATCAATACTCATACCATTCAAAACATCTTTTGCTACATCTTTAATAGATGTAATGATTTCATTATGTGAACCATAATCAAAAGCAATACAAACAGTCATTTTAGTATTATTCTTAGTGCTTTCCTCTAACTCTATAATAGCTTTTAGAGTTCTTTTAGGAAATCTATCTCTTCTACCAATAAATATAATTTTGATGTTTTTCTCATTAAACTCATCTTTGTTCTCTTTATTAATCTGAGATGGGATTTCCATTAAATAGGCTACTTCTAACCTCGGACGATTCCAGTTCTCAGTGCTAAATGCATAACACGTGATTGCTTCAACTCCCATATCTAAACAGGCGTCCGCAACATTGATTAAATTTCTAAACCCTTTTTCATGTCCTTTAGTTCTAGTCAAGCCACGTTCTTTAGCCCATCTTCCATTACCATCCATAATGAATGCTATATGTTTAGGAATATTCATAGATTACCTCTAAATTAGAAAAGAAAGGTTGTCTAAACAACCTTTATATTTTCTTAACTTCATCTTCTTTTTCTTTAGCTACTTGATCAATTAATGTTGTAAATTCATTAGTTAATTCTTGTACATCTTCTTGATATCCTTTTACATCATCTTCAGAAATACCATCAAGCTTTTTCAAATGGTCATTTGCATCTCTTCTAACATTTCTTAAAGAAACCTTAGCACCTTCTGCAGCTTTTTTAACCACTTTAGTTAATTCTGTACGTCTTTCCTGTGTTAAAGCAGGTATATTTAATCTTACAGTTTCACCATCATTATTAGGAGTTAGTCCTAAGTTTGATTCGAAAATTGCTTTTGTAATACTATCAAGTGCAGATCTATCGAAAGGTTTAATTAATAGTGACTGTGGTTCAGGTACAGCAATTGAAGCAATTTGGCTTAGTGGTGTTTTCGCTCCATAATACTCAACAAATATTCCATTTAGTATTCCAGGGTTCGCTCTACCAGTTCTAATTGCAGATAACTCTTTTCTCAGAGAATCAACAGCACCATTCATTCTTTCTTTTGTACTCTTAATTATTTGACGAGGCATAATATGTCTCCTTACCTTCTAATTTTCGTACCGATGTTTTCACCTTGTGCGGCACGTTTGATGTTACCTTCAACATTCATGTCGAAGATAATCATATCTATATCATTTTCATCACACATAGCAGCTGATGTTAAATCAATTACAGCTAATTTCTTAGCTATCAGCTCACTATAAGTAAGTTCTTCATATTTTTTTGCATTCTTATTTGTTTTGGGGTCAGAGTCATAAACTCCATCAACACCATTTTTAGCCATAAGAATGATATCAGCATTCATTTCAGCAGCTCTTAAACTAGCTGTTGAATCAGTTGAGAAATAGGGATTACCTGTTCCTCCTCCAAATACTAATACTCTTCCTTTTTCAAAATGTGATAATGCTTTGTTTCTTAAGTATGGTTCAGCAACACTCGGTATTGCCATCGATGTCATTACTCTAGTAGGTACACCAATTTCTTTAAGTGTATTCCCTAAAGCTAATGCATTAATAACAGTCCCTAGCATCCCCATATAATCTGCACTCGCTCTATCCATCCCGATTGCTTCAGCTTGGATACCACGCCAGATATTACCTCCACCAACAACAATTCCAATTTCGTATCCACAATCGTATACTTTACGAATTTCATCTGCAAATCGTCTTACCACAACTGGATTAATACCCTGCTTTTGGTCTCCGGCTAATGCTTCACCGCTAAGTTTTAGCATAATGCGTTTATACTTCATACTATTCACCCTATCCATTTTTTATTGTATTATTGACCTATTTGTGCAGCAACTTCAGCAGCGAAGTCCTCTACTTTTTTCTCAATACCTTCACCAACAGATAATCTAATGAATGAAATTACTTTCATATTTTTACCGTTAACAAATTTTTCAACTGTTAAATCTGAATCTTTAACAAATGGTTGGTTAAGTAAACAAATATCTTTCAAGTATTTATTTAAACGTCCGATAACCATTTTTTCAACTATTGCTTCTGGTTTACCTTCGTTTAATGCTATTTGTTTTAATGATTCTTTTTCTTTTTCTAATTGTTCAGCTGGAACTTGAGATTTATCAACAAATAATGGGTTGATTGCAGCTACATGCATTGCAACATCTCTAGCTACATCTTCGTCTGAACCTTCTAAAACTGCGATTACAGCAATTCTACCAGCATTATGTTTATATGCTCCGAATACTTGATCATCAGTTTTAACAACTTTAGTAACTCTTCTTAAAGAAAGCTTTTCTCCAATAGTAAATGTTGCATCAGCTAATACGATTGATACAGCTTTACCATTCATTTCAACTTCTAAAGCAGCTTCAGTATTTTCTGGCTTAGCAACAATAAATGCTTTACCTAAATCTTCTAGTAATGTTAAGTATTGTTCATTCTTAGAAACAAAATCTGTTTCAGAATTAAGTTCAAATACTATAGCAACATTTCCATCAACTACATAATGACAAAGTCCTTCAGCAGCGATTCTAGATTGTTTTTTAGCAGCTTTTGAAATTCCTTTTTCTTTAAGCCAAACTACAGCTTCTTCTATATTTCCTTCAGTTGCAACTAATGCCTTTTTACAGTCCATCATTCCTGCACCCGATTTTACTCTTAACTCTTTTACTAAACTTGCAGTAATAGTCATATTGTCCTCCATATCTTTAAAGTGATAAATTATCAAAAATTATCACTTTATTTTTATATATTATTTTTTTTCAACTGGTGTTGCTGCTGGTTTAACTTCAGTAGTTGTTACAACTGGTTTAACTTCAGCTGGTTTAACATTTGGTTTAAATGCAGCCGGCTTAGCAGCTGGTCTTGTAGTTGGTTTGTTATAAGGTTTGTATTCTCTTCTACCTTCTCTTGGTTTGTATTCTCTTCTACCATCTCTTGGTTTATATTCTCTTCTTGGTGGTCTATCTTCTTTAGGTTGAGATTTAAATTCAGCGATTGGTAAGTTTTTAGCATCACATACAGCGTTAGCCATAACTGCTACAACCAATTTAACGGCTCTAATTGCATCATCATTAGCAGGAATAATATAATCTACTAAATCAGGATCACAGTTAGTATCTACGATTCCGAATACTGGTACTTTAAGAATTCTTGCTTCTGCAATTGCATTTCTCTCTTTACGAGGATCAACAACGAATAAAGCTTGCGGAATTGCTTTCATATCTTTAATACCATATAAGAATTTTTCTAGTCTGTCTTTTTCTTTGTTTAAGATAATAACTTCTTTCTTCGGCAACAAATCATAAGTACCATCTTTTTCCATTTTGTAAAGATCATGTAATCTTCTAATTCTTAAACGGATTGTTTTGAAGTTTGTTAATGTTCCACCTAACCATCTTTGGTTAACGTAGTACTCTTCGCAACGATCTGCTTCTTCCTTTACAACTTCCATTGCTTGTTTTTTAGTACCAACAAACAATACTTTCCCACCGTTTTCAACGATAAGTTTTAAGGCAGCATACGCTTCCTCAATTTTTTTAACAGATTTTTGTAAATCAATAATGTGAATACCATTTCTTGACGTATAAATATACTCTGCCATTTTTGGATTCCATCTTCTCGTCGTGTGACCGAAATGAACTCCAGACTCTAGTAAGTTCTTCATTGAAACTACAGCCATTTTAATACCTCCATATTTTTATTTTTTTTAGGCCTCCGCTATGGTCATCAACCTCCGCCAACCATTATAGTCAAATGACGAATATCTCGAATAGCGTGTGTAATAATTGCCGCTTGTTATTATATCAAAATACCTTGTTCATTACAAGAGTTTTATGCTATTTACCTGTGCTTCCAAAGCCACCAGTTCTCATAGTCAATATTTCATCCTCATCTTGAACAGTTAAGTATTTTTTAAAGATTCCTTGGACAACTCTCTCGCCCTTCTTTATTGTAACCGATTCTGTCCCAATGTTATATAGCTGAATATGAATTAATCCATCATTAGTAGGATTTTCGAAGTAGTCGCTATCAATTATCCCAACACTGTTTGGAAGTATGAGACCATACTTTCTAGGTAGTGAGCTTCTAGGGACCATCATTAAGACCTCATCGTCCTGCATAAACGCTTTAATACCAGTTGCTCCCAGTCCTATCTTACCTGGCTCAATTGTTAAATCGTCAGCAAGTGATATATCATATCCTGCACTTCTAGATGTACTTCTTTTTGGAAGTTCAATATTTTTGTTCTCATAACCTTTAGCTATTCTAAAACCTCTCATGTTATTCCCTCTTTCTAGATCTAGGATGCTTTTTCATGTACTCAGATTTTAGTTTTTCCTTTGAAACATGAGTGTATATTTGTGTGCTTGATAAGTGAGAGTGCCCTAATAGTTCCTGCACTACTCTTAAATCTGCACCATTATTAAGTAAATGTGTCGCAAAGCTATGTCTTAACATATGTGGTGTAATCGACATAGTACCCTCGACATTTGTATTTTCGATTATACCGTTTAATATCTTTCTAACTCCTCTATCAGTAAGAGGTGTTCCTTTAAAATTAAGAAATAAGATTTCTTGAAAGTAGTCTTCACTTCTGAGTAAAAACTCACTGCGACTAAACTTCTCATAAGCCTTAACAGCTTTAACAATCTTGTTGTGAATTGGGATGTACCTATCTTTATTACCTTTACCATGTACAAGAATCATATTTTGAGAATAATCAACATCAACCATCTTCATTGAACAAAGCTCGCTCACACGTAATCCACAACCATACATAATTTCAAGTATTGCAAAATCCCTTATACCTTTTGCAGTACTAACATCAATAGAATCAAACATTTGCTTAATCTCATTCTCATATATGAAACGAGGATTCTTCTTTTCTTGTTTAGGAATGATTAATGCTTTAAAAGGATTATGACTCACATGTCCATTATCTTTTAAGTAATCATAGAGCTTTCTTGCTGAAGATATTTTTCTTCCAATACTTTTATTAGAATAATTATTGTCAGATAAATATCCAATATAATATCTAGCTAATGTATCAGTAACGTCTTCTAAATTACCCAATCCTTCACTCATCAAGAAGTTAACTAGACTCATAGTATCTGTTGAATAACTCGTTATTGTATGTTTTGAATAGTTTGTAGCATCCAAGTATTCCATGAATAAATCAATTAATTCACTTGATCTCTTCAATAGCTTTTATTGCTCTTTCTGCATACATTTTTTTTCTTTCAGGTTTTCTATATCTACCTATTAGACTTGGTAACAGTCCAAAGTTAGCATTCATTGGTTGAAAATTCTTAATACTTGGATTTGATATATAATTCACCATCGAACCAATTACAGATTCTTTGGGAAACACTATTAAATCTTCATCATTTAGTAGTTTAAGCATGTTGATTCCAGCTACAATACCACTAGCAGCACTCTCAACATATCCTTCAACTCCAGTAATCTGACCTGCAAAGAATAAGTTATCCCTCAAGGTCGATTGATAAGTGTTCTTTAAACATTTAGGACTATTAAGAAATGTATTTCGGTGCATAACACCATATCTTACAATTTCAACATTCTCTAAACCGGGTATTAATCTTAAAATTCTCTTTTGTTCTGAAAATTTTAAATTTGTTTGAAATCCAACAATATTATAAAGGCTTCCAATTGCATCATCCTGTCTTAACTGAACTACCGCATGAGGTTTGTTCCCTTCATGTTCAAGGCCAACTGGCTTCATTGGACCAAATAATAATGTCTTTGGACCTCTTTTTGCCATTATCTCAACGGGCATACATCCTTCAAACACTTTTAACTCAAAGTCCTTTAATATTACAGTTTCTGCATTAACAACTTCTCTATGAAAAATTGCATACTCTTCCATATTCATTGGACAATTTATATAGGCAGCTTCACCTTTGTCGTATCTACTTTTTATATACGCTTTACTCATGTCAATTGATTCTTTAGTAACTATCGGAGCTGCTGCGTCATAGAAACTTAAATAATCAACTCCAAGTTGGGCTTTAATATTATCGCTTAAATTGTCACTAGTTAATGGTCCAGTCGCTACTATAACGTTACCCTCAGGTAACTCGTTAACCTCTTCATAAATAACATCAATATTTGGATGTGCTTTTATCTTAGCAGTAATGTACTTAGAGAACTTTTCTCTATCAACAGCTAACGCACCACCAGCCGGAACTCGTGTTTCATTTGCCGCCTCAATTACTAAGGAATTTAATAATCTCATCTCTTCTTTTAAAACTCCAACTGCATTATCAAGTGAATCAGATCTTAATGAATTAGAACATACTAACTCAGCAAAATCTCCAGTATGATGTGCCGGAGTGCTCTTCGTTGGTCTCATTTCAAATAACTCGACCTTTATTCCATTATTAGCAAGAATCATCGCTGCTTCAGTTCCAGCAAGTCCTGCACCTATTATTTTTACTTTTTTCAATTTTATCACCTCTTAAATTATATCAATAATTTGCGTAAAAAAGAACGGTTATAGACTTAACAACCATTCTTTTAGATTTGTAAGTTCAGAATCATCAACTGAAAACTTCTTTATTTTTTCACTTTTGGTAAAAGAATATAGTAAATCCTCTTTAGCTAGCTCAATTTTACCCATTAAATTATACAAACAACCTCTGTTGTAATAAAACACAACATCGATGTGTTGAGCTATTGCTTTATTATAAAATTCTAACGATTTTTCGAACTCACCTAAATCTTTATAAATTACAGCCAAGTTAAAGATTGTATATACATAATCATTAATCATTAATCCAGCTTCATAAGCTCCAATTGAACTTTCAATTTCTCCGATTTTACTGTAACAAAAACCTAGGCCATGGTATGACCAATAATTTTCTTCTATATCTAATGCTTCTAAATAATAATCTATAGCAGTATCAAATTCCTCGACTGATTGATAATAGTCACCTATTGAACTAATTGGTAACCAGTAGTCAGGACTAAGTGATCCAGCAACATCATAATAGTTAAGTGCCTCTGCTGATTTATTTATTGCAAAGATATCTCCGATAGATATATAAGCTGAAACATGTTTAGGATCTAACATTATCGTTTTTAGATAGTAAGTTAAAGCCTCTTCTGTATCGCCTATTTCATCCATACACATTGCCAACCCATAGTATCCTCCAGCAAATTCAGAATCAAGTTCCACTATACTATTGAAAACTTCACTAGCATGTTCTACATTACCAAGTTCTAAATAAATTAGACCTATATCTTGAATCGTGTCAATATCTGGCATTTCAATTTCCTCAAATACTTTGAGTGCTTCTTCTAATTTTCCTGCTTCCCACAGTTCATGAGCTTTTTCTAGTTTCATAGCTCTATCTTAATGTTGTGATAAACTTTCTCGCTTAACTCACCATCAGTTGTGAAAGGTCTTGGATCATTTGAGGTAATATGTATTTTCTTACCTTGTGTGTAAAAAACATTCTTAGTGAATTTTAAATGACTTCCCGAATATACACTTGGGAAAACAATGAACAGTTTTAACCTTGATACATTATGAATAATACAGATATCTAGTATTCCATCATCAACTTTAGCGTCAGGAGCAACGTTCATTCCTCCACCAAAATACTTACCGTTTTGAATTGCTACTAAATACGTTTTATGAAAGGTATGTATTTTACCATCAATTTCTACATTAACTGTAATTGGCTTGTATGTTAAAAAAGCCTTTAAAGTATAGTAGAAGTAAGCAAGTTTACTCTTACTCTTACTGTTATTGTAATACTCAATAACTAAACTATCAGCACCTGTACCAAAAGTATTTATCATTTTAACTGACGAATCAGTTGTAACAATTGGCTTATCAATATCACTTGAATACTCAATTAAATCTCCATTAAAGTTTCTCATGAAGTCATTTCCGGTTCCACCAGCAAAAAACATAATTTTATTTGGAACAAGTGGAATCGAATTAATGAATCTTGAATAAGTTCCATCACCACCAATTACTACAAAAGTATCTTCAACTGAGTAAGAGTCAAACAACTCCACATAATCAGTCACTTCTAATATATTTATTGATACATATTCCTTAGTTGCTATAAACTCAATTGCTTCAGCAAGTGAAGTTTCCCCATGTCCATTTCTTGATAGAGGATTATATAATAATACGTACATAATTAACCTCTTTTTCTTGTTTTAATTTCTGACATTAACATATCCCTAAATTCTATATAGGGAACCGTTACTTGTTCTTGAGATCCGTACTTACGATAAGTAACTAAATCACTTTCTACTTCTTTATCTCCAACTACCAACTGATACGGTATTTTTTGAGTTTGTGCTTGTCTAATTTTGTATCCTAATTTCTCTTCTCTAGAATCAAGTTCTACTCTAACACCTAAATTAAATAACTCATCATACATTTTTTTCGAATAATCTGCATGTGCTTCATTACTAACAGGGATTATTGTTGCTTGAACTGGAGCCAACCAAGTCGGAAATGCCCCACGGTATTGTTCTATTAAAATACTCATTAAACGTTCCCATGTAGAGATTAATCCACGGTGAATTACAACCGGTCTTTCCTTAGTTCCACTTTTAGTAACATATTCTAGTTCAAATCTAAGTGGTAACAAGAAATCTAATTGGACAGTACTCATTGTTATAACGTGTCCCATCATTGTTCTTACTTGAATATCAATTTTCGGACCATAAAAAGCAGCTTCGCCTTTCATTTCAACGTATTCAACACCCATTTCATCTAAGATTTCTCTCATTGTTTGTTCTGCTGAATCCCATAATTTATCATCGTCATGGAACTTACCTTTTTTATCATCTCTTAATGCAAGTTCAACATTTTCAATTTTTAAACCTAGATCGTTGATTACTTTATAGATTAGGTTGTATGCATCTTTTACTTCATCTTTAATTTGGTCTGGTCTAACAAATATGTGAGCATCAGTCAAAGTCATCGCTCTTACTCTTTCAAGCCCAGAAAGTGCTCCACTTGCTTCATATCTATGCTGAGTTACTATTTCCGCATATCTAAGAGGTAAATCTCTATAACTTCTCATGTCAGATTTGTAAATTAACATATGATGTGGACAACTCATCGGTCTTAAAACGAATTCTTCTCCGTCTCTTTCCATTAACGGGAACATGTTTTCTTGATAATTGGCCCAGTGACCAGAAGTCTCATATAATCTTTTAGCTCCAATAATTGGAGTCGAAACATGTAAATATCCTGCTTTTCTTTCAACTTCAAATACGTAATTTTCTAATTCTCTTCTTATTGCATAACCTTTTGGTAATAGTAAAGGAAGACCTTGACCAGCTTCAGGGAAAATTTCAAACAATCTTAGTTCTTTCCCAACTTTTCTATGGTCAAATTTCTTTCTTTCTTCCAAAAGTTTTAAATGATCATTTAATGCATCTTTAGTAAACCAGCTTGTTCCATAAATTCTTTGAAGTTGTTCATTCTTAACATCTCCACGCCAGTAAGCTCCAGCGATACTAAGTAATTTAAAGAATTTAATATGTTTCGTATTACCAACATGACCACCTCTACACAAATCAGTGAATTCTCCTTGTGTATATGTTGTGATAACTTCATCAACTGGTAAATCCGAGATTAACTCAGTTTTATATTTATCGTGCTTAAAGAACTCTAATGCTTCATTTCTAGATAGTACATTTCTATCCATTGATAAAGCAGCTCCAGTTAAGCGTGTCATTTCTCTTTCTAGTTTTTTTAAATCTTCTTCTCTAATTGGCTCATCATTTGTATTAACATCATAATAGAAACCTTCTCTGATATCAGGTCCTACTCCAAATGTTGCTTTCGGAAATAGATTCTTAATTGCTTGCGCCAATAAATGTGCAGATGAATGATTTAAAACACTAAAGGCATCTTTATGGCTCTTAGTTATGATTTCGATTGTTGCATCTTCATTTATCTTTCTATTTAAATCGTAAAGTTCACCATTTATATATCCAGCTAGTGATTTTTTTCTTAGTCCAGGAGATATACTCCCTGCTATTTCTTCAACGCTTACTCCAAGTTCAAACTCTTTACTGTTTCCATCTGGGAAAGTAATCTTAATCATATCTTCACCTATTGTACCTTTCTTTATTTATCTTCTCTTTCATATCTATTGCTTCGTTTAGATCAATATCATAAATATTAGCGATTTGAGCTATATAATGTAAACAATCATATAGTTCAAGCTTTATATTAACGTATCGTTCACTTGTCAGTCCGTTCATGTTAGACTTTCTTATTTCATTTGCAAGTTCGCCAACTTCTTCGACAAGTTTTAACATCACTTCAGCCTTATTATCAGGCCAATGATCTCTTTCTTTTACAAATTGTTGGAACTCTTCAATATTAAACTTTTTCATTTCATCACCTTCTATAAAAAAAACGCCCTTAATTCTAAGGGCGAAATAATCCGCGGTACCACCTTAGTTCACATAATGTGCACTCGATTCTCTTAACGCGAGATTTCGGGATTTATTAAATCCTGCTCCATGGGAGTAATTATTACTTCTATATACCAGACTCACACCGCCTCTGGCTCGCTCAAATACAAAAATTAATAACCTTGTCCACTTCATAGCTTGTTTCAATTATAGCTTCAAATCGACGTTTGTCAATTTATTCGCGATAGTTTTTTCCTTTTAATTCAAACGGCTTAGATAATGTTCTTATTCTAGCCATAAGTCTTTCAACTTTTACTTGATCTTTTGTCTTATAGGCAAATGCATTTCTTAATTCATCTAATGAATAGTTTGATCCAAAGAATACTGGTTTTTTTGTACCCATTCTTGATTGTAAGATAGGCATCAACACTTCATCTCTAAACCAAGCAGACTGAATTCCTTCATCTCCAAAATCATCTAGGACTAATATTTTCACTCTTTTTAGTAATCCAACTTTTCGTTCTAAAGAACCGTCAGAGATTGCCCCTTTTATTTCTCTTACAAAGTCAGGATAATTTACATATAGAACTTCTTGAGTTTGAGAAAGTTTTTTTGCAGTAACTGTTAAGATTCTAGTTTTTCCAACACCTGGTTTCCCGTGAAGGAATAAACCACGCATATATGTATCTTGTTGAATGAAGTCGCTTATGTAATCCATAATCGCCATTCGCTCTTTTGTATGATCAAAATCTTTATAATTTTTCTTTGGCATATACATTGATTTTAGTTTTGAACTATTTTTATGTTCCTTTGTGAACTCTTTTTGAAAGTCACATGGAATATATTCAACAGAAAGTTCTCCGTTCTTAACAATTGGGTTTGGATAATATCCTGTAGTTGTTAAACTACACTTATTTAATCCCTGGCAGTTTCTGCATTTACCAAATGCATTCACGAATCTAAAAAGGTCTGTTAGATTAGCATCAATCTTCGAGTCATCAAATGAGTTTTCCAAAAGTATCTTTTGGATACTAGGATGACTAAGTACTTCTCTTCTTATTTCAGCAATGCTAGCACTACTACTCACATAATCAGCTATCTTTTTCATCAATAGACCCTCTTATAAGTTAGCAAATCTTCTTGATACTTCATCAAGATCAAGCTTGCTAATTTTTTCTTCCTCAGTTTTTTTAAGTTCAACATCTTTAGTAGCTCTTTCTTTACGGTACTCGGTAAGCCAATTAGGTTTGTTACCCTTCTTGGAGTTTCCTTTAACGTACTCATACGCCGCTTCTAAACTATCAAGTCCATTTCTTCCCCACTCATTAGCTATTTTAGCAAAATAACTGTAGTTAGGCATTTTTCCATTATTTATTCTTAAAACAAAGAATATTAATAGATTAACTAGTTCTGGACTTAATTTGTTAACTGATATCAACTTATAACAAATTGCTAATTCAGACGGAGCAGCTGGCATACCACTTAGTTCCTGCAGTAATTCATTTGGTGTAATACTCCTCAAGTGATTAAGAAGTCCATCTCCTTTGACTTTTTTCATCTTAATGTCAATTTTTGGAGACTCCATTCCTGTTTTAAATTGATACTGTTTTCTAGCCTCTTTAGGAAACACTCTGTAGTCAATTTTCCCTACAGCATTTAATGATCTCATATAAGCGTCTTGCATATCAGCTTCGCTAAGACCGTACGTAAATGCTAGTTTGATTAAAGTGTCCTTTAATTTATCGGTCAACATTGATGTTGAGAAAAAGTTTTTACTTAATCCACTCACAAATAAATCAAAATTGAATCCACTTTCAAATTTTAGCATTGCACTAACTTTTGTCTTATAGCTACCTTCAAAATCAATTTTTGATGTTTGTGCTTTAAATACATCACTAAAATTCTTAGTCTCGTTGACGTACTTACGTTTGCTAGAGTTAGTGATTTTAAACCTTTTAGATAAAGATTTAAATTCTGTTTCTCCAATTTCAGAGAACAGATAAACTCCCAAACTTCCATCCATGATAAATTCATTAGCAGTAAGTGGATGCACTAACTCATACAAATACTCGGTATCACCGTTGTATGTGTTTAGTAATCCAATTGCTTCAAGTTTATCTTTTGCTGTTTGGTACTCTTTTAAGGATAAATTAATAACATTAATAATATTTTTAATTTGACCTTCATATGATAATAGTTCCTTATTTAATAATGAATGCAGTGTTAAATATAATGTAAATGCATTCGCAGATATCAATGGTTGATATAGTAAAGCAAGCACTGATAGATCATCACCGCTTAAACTTGTTGAACTTTGTATTTTAACTTTGTCTAGTACTTTACCATTCATTATTTATTCTCCAGTATATGCTTATATAAATTTTCTACTTTATTCTTCAATAGCTCTTTAGAGTCATCATTATTTATTACGAAGTCTGCTCTTAGAGACTTGTCTAGAGTATCCATTTGAGAATTAAGTATTCCTGTAATTTTATCCGAATTATAATATCTTCTTTCCATTCTTTCGATTTGAGTCTCTACTAAAGTACTAACGACAATTACACTTTCACACAAATTGTCGAATCCACTCTCGAACAGAATAGCCATATCTAATATGTTAATTCCATCTTCAATAGTATCAGTAATTATCTTCTTCATTCTAGGGTACATTATATCGTTAAGTTTCTTCAATTCCATTGGATTAGAAAAAACAAGATTACCCAGTTTTATCCTTGATACTTCTCCGTTTTCTAAGACATTCAAAAACTCATTATCAATTAATTTGATAACTTCAGGTTTTTTAAGTATTAGGTGTCCAATTTCATCAACGTTAATGATTTTTGCACCAAGTTTTTTGAAGAATTTCGATACAGTAGATTTACCGCTCGCAACTCCTCCAGTTAGTCCAATTACTCGCTTCATATTAATCACCTTTTTATTTACCTTAGGGAGATTTATTGTATCAAATACTGCATTTATAGTCAATTGTTCAAAAAAAGACATCAGAGATGTCTTAATATATTTTCACAATACAATTCGCTGATTTAAAATGGTTATATAAATTATCTAATTCCTCTTTTGAAAACGACTCTAAAGATTCAGCAGGAGTTCTGTCCACAGTGTTTAAATGTAGCTCCGTTGGATTGATTTCATTAACAAATTCTAATAACATGTCCATGTTATTAGATGAATCATTATATCCTTTAACAAATAGAACTTCTAAAAATAATTTACCTTTGTAAACTTTACTAAATTTTAAAATAGATTCTTTTACACTATTTAAATTAATGTTTAATGGTCTATCAATAGCATTAAACTCTTCCTCAATGAATGAATCAATACTAGGCATAACAATATCTGCTTTTAGTAACGCTCCAAATACATCCTCGTTGTATAAAAGACTTGAGTTAGTAATGACACATACAGGAATTGTTGTTAGATTATGGATTGCATCAATATATCTTCCAATCTCAAGATTAAGTGTTGGTTCACCGTTTCCACTGAATGTAATGACATCAAGCTCATTTGAAAGATTATTCCTAAGTTCCTTCATCGCATTGTCAAAATTAGCGTAAATACCACGCTCTATCTCATATCTTCCATTCCCTACTTCACAGTATACACAATTGAAGTTGCAACGCTTAACGCCGTCTGCACCAATTATATCTAGTCCAAGGGATTTCCCTAGTCTTCTTGAGTTAATAACGCCCATTACATACATAATCTACCTCTTCTGGCATTTTTCACAAAGATAAGTTCCTCTTCCTGATACTTTAATCTTAGCAATTAAATCACCACATACCGGACATGGTAATCCTACTTTGCCATGTACTTGTAGTTCATTTTGGAATCGTCCTGTAACACCAAGACTAGATGTATATGATCTTATTGTAGTTCCACCAAGCTCAATTGCTTTCTTTAAAACTTTCCTAGTTACTTTGATAATGTCTTCAAACTGGGAAATTGTTAATTCAGATGTAATTTTCTCTGGGTGAATCTTAGTTATGAAACATATTTCGTTAACATAAATATTTCCGATACCTGCGACAACTGTTTGATCTAGAAGAAAGTTTTTTATTGGCTTTCTACTTTTTCTATTAAATAAATACTTCGCATTATACTCTTTATCAAAAGGCTCAGGTCCAAGTTTTTGAAAAAAGCTACTTAGTTCTGATTTATCAATCAAATCAAATGTACCAAATTTTCTAACATCGTGATACCTTAGTGTTCGATCGTCATTTAAATAAAATATCATATGTTCGTGTTTTTCAAATGGTTCATCTTTCTTAACAAAATACTTACCTTCCATACGTAAATGAGAAATCATATAGTAATCATCTAGATGAAAAACTAGGTATTTCCCTCTTCTTGTTATATCGTTAATTGTTTGACCATCCACAAAGAATTCTTTTGATCTTATAAGATCATATCTTATAAGGACTTTTTCTATCCTTGAGCCAACTATAAGTCTCTTTAGAGTATTTACGACAGTCTCAACTTCTGGTAATTCAGGCATTTAATCACTTCCACTTGTTGTAACTTATTTTTGCTTCATCGAATCTGTTTACAAATCTATTAAGGTCACCATCAGGATACCCTACTCCAAATACAGCAAATGGAGTCATGCCCTTAGGCATATTAGTTAGCTTGATAACATCTGCAACTCTGTCCTCATTTGGGAATGTACCAATCCAAATAGTACCTAAACCTTGAGTTACTGCTTCTAACATCATGTTTTGAGCTGCACATCCTAAATCTTGTTGTACTTTGTTAAGAACAGGCAATTCATTTATATGAGCTAGAACAATAATTACCTTCGCTGTTTGTAATGGTAGAGTAGAGTTATTCATTTTCTTAATTTCATTTAACTCAGTTTCCGAATCAATTACTAAAAATCTCCATGGTTGCTGATTTCTAGCACTAGGTGCTTGCATTGCTGCCTCAAGCATTTTAGTAATTTTCTCAGGTTCAACTTTTTTATCCAGAAATTTTCTTACTGATCTTCTAGTATAAATTTCATTCATTATTTCACCTCATACAAGTTTTGTCCATAACCATAATCCACTTTTAAAGGAACTTTCAGTTTGAACGCTGACTCCATTACTCTTGGTACTAATTCTTTCATTATCTCTAACTCAGATATATCAACATCAAATGTCAATTCATCGTGAATCTGTATTATCAATTTTGATTTAAGTTTTCGTTTTGATAACTCTGCATCAATCTGGACCATTGCAATTTTAATTATATCTGCAGCACTTCCCTGAATTGGTGCGTTTTTAGCGGTTCTTTCTCCAAAGTGCTTAATGTTTCTATTACTTGAGTATAAGTCTGGAATGTATCTTCTCCTATGCAAGATTGTCTCAACAAATCCATTTACTCGACCGTTTTCAACAATTGACTCTAAGTATGTTTTGATTCCAGGGAATGAGTCATAATAATCATCAATAAACTTTTGTGCAACTTTAGCTGTAACATTAATCTCAGACGCTAATCCCCATGCACCTTGTCCGTAGATTATTCCAAAGTTAACAGCTTTTGCCTGTCTTCTCATTACTTTTGTAACTTCATCATGTTCTACTCCAAATACTTTCATTGCAGTTTCTGTATGAATATCAGTTCCATTATTAAATGCTTCAATTAAAACTTCAGTTTCAGACAGAGATGCAATTACTCTTAATTCAATTTGAGAATAATCTGCACTTAGAAGATAGTTACCTTTTGAAGGTACGAACAGCTTTCTTATAAGTCTTCCTTTTTCAGTTTTAATTGGTAAGTTTTGAAGATTCGGTTCAATACTACTAAGTCTACCAGTAGCTGTTTGTGCTTGTTTAAATATTGTGTGAACCTTATGAATTCCATCTTTTTCGATTAGAACCTTTTCTATCCCATCAATATAAGTACTAACAAGTTTAGCAAGTGTACGGTATTCCAATATTTTCTCTACAATTTCATATTCTCTTAATTTATCTAGTACATCAATATTTGTTGAGTAACCTGTCTTTGTAACCTTTTTATGTGGCAGTTCTAATTCATCAAATAAAACTACACCTAGTTGCTTAGGTGAGTTTACATTAAACTCTCTTCCAGCTAATTCATGAATACGTGTTTTAAGAGTGTCAATTTCACCAGTGAACTCAACTTTTAGCTCATTAAGTTTAACAACATCAACTACCACTCCTTCAAACTCCATATCAGCAAGAGTTGACGCTAGTTTTAACTCTAAATCAAGAAGTTCAACCTGATTATTTTCTTCTATCTTAGAAAGAAGTTTCTCTCTTAATCCCTTAATGGCATAAGCATTCTTTATTGATAAATTACTAATTGTTGGTATGTCAGGAATTGAACGCTTCACACCTTTACCATAAATAATATCTGGGTCAAGAATATCATCATATCCATAAGTCATTGCGATTGAGTATAGATTGTCCTTCGTATTAGCATTAACAATGTAACTCGTTAACAACAAATCAAAAGTAACTCCTTTGAAGTCATATCCCTTCCACTTCAAAGCTACTTTTGCTTCTTTATAATCATATGTGTATTTACTTATTTTTTCATTAGCTAACCACTCCGGAAGAACACTCATTGAGTTTTCAATAACTTCAAAAGGGATAAATATTGCATCATCATTCACAATACTGATTCCTAAAATCTCTCCATTATGGTAATTAGAGTCAAACACTTCAACGCTTACTACAGAGTCTGCCTTCAAATATTTTTCAATATCATAGATTGTTTCTGAATTGATAAGTTTAAACTCAGATTTCTTAGTGACGTTTTTAATAAACCCTCTGAATTCTAATTCTCTAAAGAAATCATTTAGTTTTCCTTGGTCATACCCTTTATAATCAAGTTCATCTACAGTGATATCAAAGTCCTCATCAGTTAATATAGTTGCCATTTTTTTACATAGCTTAGCGATATCTTCATTTGCTCTTACTCTTTCGCCTAACTTACCTTTGATTTTATCTTTATTTTCAAATACGTTTTCTAGAGTATAGAACTCTTTTAATAATTTAATTGCCGTTTTCTCTCCAACACCTGGAATTCCTGGTAGATTATCTGATGCATCTCCCATAAGTCCCTTTAAATCTGTGATTTGTTCGGGTGTTATTTCCATTTTATCGAATAAATACTTCGGAGTATATGCCTCAACAATACTTACTCCCTTTTTAGTTATATTAACAGTCACATGTTTTGATGCTAACTGTAGTAGATCCTTATCACCAGTATAGATTTCAACATACATTCCTTGTTTTTCTGCTCGTTTTGCAATTGTACCAATTATATCATCGGCCTCAAAAGAAACTTTCTCATATCTCTTAACACCAAGTAAATCAACATACTTCTTAGCATAAGGAATTTGCTCAATTAGTTCCTCGGGTGTTTTACTTCTTCCAGCCTTATAGTCTGGAAACATATCGTGCCTGAACGTCTTTTTACCTGCATCAAATGCAATTAAAATATGCGTAAATTCCTTCTTCAACAATTTTTGCATCATATTAGCAAAACCAAATAACATATTGGTGTGAAGACCTTTAGAATTTCGCATTAAATTACCTGAATATGCTGTTGCGTAATACGCTCTAAACAACAAACTAAAACCATCAATTAGAATCAATTTTTCCATAATACCACCCTCTTCAAGTAATTATATCACACAAATACTTGCACTTTCTATATATGAATAGTAGAATTGCAAATGGAGATGATTTTATGTTTATAGAGGTTTTGATCATCCTAATTGCTGGACTAGCAGTAGGAAAATTATTTGAATTATTAAAAATGCCGAAGCTGTTGGGATATCTATTGTTAGGTATGACTTTCCAGTTATTTGGAATCATTGATGGAGAAATTTTACTGTTCAAAAAAGAAATAACAGTATTTTCCCTTTCAGTAATATTACTAAAAGCCGGACTTGGAATTGATGAGAAAACTATCAAAAGTGTCGGCGTAAGGGCGGGTCTTTTAGGTGTAATACCTAATCTACTAGAAGGATTCACAATTGCGCTTCTTGCATATTTCATATTTGATGTTTCATTTGTTGAAGCTGGAATGCTAGGGTTTATCGTTAGTCCTATATCACCTGCAGTTGTAATACCGTCAATGATAAAGATTAAAGAACGTGGATATAATAAAACAGGGGTGCCAGTTTTGAATCTAGCGAGCGCTTCTATTGATGACATTGTTAGTGTAATAATGTTCTCAATCTTCTTGTTCTTGTATTCAGGTAGTTTCACTCGGGATAATCTTGAAACAATTATCTGGCCAATGATTTACATTGGTATAATGTCAATAGGTTATCTACTTCACTTTAAAACAGGAAAAAGATTTCTTAGAAGCATCACCAATATTTGGGGGATAGCCCAAATATATTTATTCTTCGTAATCGGCCTACTTGTAAATGTTAAAGTAATGACAAATATTGGACTTATCGCAGTTGTAATCGTAATAATAGGTCTACTACTGAGGTACGTTGGTGTTCTTCTGTGCTTAAAAGGGTCGATATTCAACAGGAACGAAAGGTTATTCTGTTTGATAGCTAATACTCCAAAAGCAACAGTTCAAGCTAGCTTAGGAGCAATTCCACTAATATACGGGGTTGGGTTCGGAGAAACTATTCTGGCTATCAGTACACTTAGTATCTTATTAACTGCTCCCATTGGATTAATCCTTATTGAGCGATTTGCACCAATATTGCTGAAAACAAAAAAAGATGTTTAAAAACATCTTTTTATTTTACAATTTTATCAAGAAATCTTGTCACATGGTCATATGTAAAGTTAATCATATGTCCACCCATGAATAGAATTATTATTGTACCGAATCCTAAAGTAAATTCTAGGTTAAAGATGAATCCAATAAGCAAGCCTATAATTAGTACAATACCCTCAATTATCTGCTTGATTCTACCGTAACTAAGTTTCGTATTCAAATAAATCGATCTTGTGAAAAAATCCAGTGCAGGAAGTACCATTGCGGTAAATCTTGCCATATTAACACCTACAGCTATCATAGTTAACCCACTGATTAGCATTATGTATCCAATAACAGGATTTGTGTTCATTGGTAGTCTTAGCATAATATCAATCCATCCAGCAAGATATGCTGAGTTAATTGTTATTATGATAATTGATCTGTCAACCTTTTGCTTTCTAATTAAAAAACCAATTAGAACTAATGCAAGTGACATAAATGTTTGAACTATTACAAATGATGAATCAAATAAATGTACAAAATTAACATAGAATATATCCCAAGGACCATATCCTACGTTTGCTAATAAGATTAGCCCAATTCCAATCCCGATTCCGGTAACACCGAACAAATATATAAAAAATCTATTCATTCAATGAATCCAAAATAGTAAGCAAGTCTGTCATATCGTCAATCATATAATCTGGATTAACTTCCTCTAAATACTCTTTTCCTTTAAAACTCCAAGCAACTCCACAAGAATAAATGTTTGCATTTTTCCCCGCAAGTATATCGCCTTGATTATCACCAACCATAATTGCGCCAGTATGATCAAATTTCGATAGTGCTAGATCTATTGGTTCACGATGAGGTTTTGGGTTCTCAACATGATCAAGTGCTACAAAACAGTCAAAGTATTCATCAAGTCCATAATGCGTGAATGAAGGCCAAGCTGCTACTTTATATTTTGTGGTTACTATTCCTAAATTAAATCCTTTTTTCTTCAATTCCTTTAACACGCTAATAACATTAGGATAAATACTGAAATAATCAAATTCATTTGCTACATAATAATCTCTATAAGATTTTATCATTAGTTTAATTGTTTTATCATCAACATAATTAGAAAATGTTTGTTGTAAGGAAGGGCCTATAAAAGATTTAAATAAGTTTAAATCAAATTCGACAAATGGAGCATGAACTTTAAATGAGTGTTTAAACGATTCAATAATGATGTCATTAGTATCGATTAACGTACCATCTAAATCAAATAATACTGTGTTTACTTTCATAATTTACCACCCTTTCAATACATTGTACTACTTCTCAATTTTTCTTTCCACTAATTTGTATAATAAGTTATAATTTAATGGAGGTGATAATCATGATTACTAAAACTAAATTTAAAGAATTCTCTAGATGTCAAAGGTATTCAGCTCTTGATAGGTCACAAAGAGACAAACAAGATGCTAATGTTATTAGTTTAAAAGATGAAGTCTCAGACTTACTTGAATACATGGTACTTTCTGGTGAGTTAGATATTGAGATGAATAATTCTCAATTAGAGACAATGTTGCCTTACTTTAATAAACTTGAGGAAGTAACTGCTGATATAACAAAAAAATACTTACCTGGAGATATTACGTATTCACTTAAGACCAGTGAACAAAAATCTTTCCAAGGTTGGGGAGAAAATTATGAATATATATGTTACGTCGATGTGTTTGTAGATTCTGATATACCTATCATAATTGAAACTAAAGCTACTACCACAAATAAATTTCAATCTCTAAAATACAAACTAGATGGTGTTGAAGAACACATCTTCTTAAAAAAAGACAATGTACTTTACCTAAAGGATGAAATCTTAAACTTAGATTACCCTGATAAGTATCATGCTAACCGAGACAAATTATTTAATAGATTTAGTCCAACCGGGAAGTATGTATTCGATTTAGCAGTCCAGAGATATATAGTCGAAAGGGAATCAAATCAAGAACACAGATATTTACTAGGTGTACTAAACCATGAATATATCTATAATGGTGAAATGATAGATGGTGAAGCTGTTTATAATGAACAGAATGGTCAAGAAATAGTGTCATTCGTCGATCTTACAAAAATAACAAAAGAATATCAACCGATTATTTCTGAAATTGCGGCTAGTATTGAGGAATTCCAAGATGAACTTATTATCGACCCTGTTCCAGTAGGAATTCATTGTGATAGAAATAAAACCACTCAATGTAGATTTTTTGATATTTGTTGGAAAGACGTTCCAAAAAAGGATTCAATATTTACTTATATAGGGAATCATCACGGTTTCCTTGATGGAGAAACAAAGAGATATCCGATTGATCTTGTGAATGAAGGCATAACAAAATTCGATCAAATTCCAGAAAACTGGTTAACAAGACCAAAGAATGTTATACAAAGAGATGTTTTTGATAGTAGAAAAGAATATATAAGCAAGGATAAACTAAGAGCAGGACTTGATTGTCTACAGTTTCCACTATACCACCTAGACTTTGAATCTTTCCCTTGTCCTCTTCCAAGGTTTAAGGGAGAAAAACCTTATGTTCAATCAGTATTCCAATACTCATTGCACATTGAATCTGCTTATGGTGAGTGCGATAAAACAAAAAACCACTATGAATTTCTAGCAGATGGCTTTAACGACCAAAGACGTGAGCTAGTTGAATCAATGATCGCTAACTTAGGAACTGAAGGAACAATCGTAGTTTGGAATCAGGGATTCGAAAAAGGAAGAATCAAGGAGTTTATAGGATACTTCCCCGAGTACACAACTGAATTAAAAGCAATTAACGAAAGAATATTTGATCTAATGTACATATTAAAATCAAATCAAAAGCTTTATACTGCTCTAGGTTTTGATAAAGAGTACTCAAAAATATTTAACTATTACCATTATGAATTACAAGGGTCATTCAGTATTAAGAAAGTATTACCAATTTTCTCAGAACTTACATATAACGGATTAGAAGTTGGTAATGGAATGGAAGCTGTTGTAACTTATGCTTCGCTTCATGGTTTAGATCGTGATGAATACAAAAAAAAATACAATGCTCTATTAGAGTATTGTAAACAAGATACATGGGCAATGGTTGAAATTACAGATAGTTTAAAAGAAATGGTGGACGTATTATAGTCCACCATTTATTACTATCATTGCGATAACAACTATTGAGTTATTAATTATATGAGCACCAATTGCTACTAGAATGTTTTTATCTGACTTAAGATACAATAGAGCTAGAATAAGTCCTAAAGCAAAGTAAATTGGTAAAAATATTAGAGAACTTGCACCCGTAACATGAAGCGATGCAAACATTAATGATGATATAACTGCACCAGCAATCACTCCAAAACGTTTCTCAAATATCTCTAAGAGCACTCCTCTAAACAACACTTCTTCTATTACAGGAATAAGAATTGCTACTGGAAGTAACATTACTAAAGGATTAATTGTTATTAGTTCTTCAAGTATTTCTTGGTTTTCACTACTCCCTGCTATTCCGATAACACTATATAGAACTGTGAAAGCTATATTTGTGAGATACATTAAAAATGCACCACCAAAAATATAATAAAGAGTCTTTTTATTTTTAAATAATCTCATAAAATCATCTTTGAAGATGTTTTTAACAAATACTAAGTATGCTACAAATGTTATGGCTGCAGCTATTAGTGAGACATAGATCGTAATGTTCATCAGTTCTTCACTATTCAGAGACTCATTTGAAACTACCTCTCTAAATCCCAAATATACACCAATAATCAAAACTGGTAAAAGCAAGTATCCAATAATATAACCCCAGAAAACAAGGTGTTTCTGGTTTAAACTATATTTTTCTACCATCTTCTTTTGTTTCTCCCTTTTCCTCTACTTTTCTTAGGTTTTACACTGCCCATCATATTTTTCATATTCATGTTCATGTTGTTAGGATCCATTCCACCTAAGTTTTTACCCATCATTTTTTGAGCATCTAGAGCTTGTCTTAATTTATTTACTTCCGCTACAGTTCTTCCAGAACCAGTTGCGATTCTTTTTCTTCTGTGAGATGACTTATTAATTAAGTCTGGGTCCTTACGCTCAGCCTTTGTCATTGAGTTAATAATAACTTCTAGTACTTTAAACTGATTATCATCAACTTGATTTACAAGTTGTTTCATATTACCCATACCAGGCATCATACCCATTACTTTAGAAAGTGATCCCATTTTACTCATCATCTTGAACTGCTTAAGCATGTCATTATAATTGAATTTGTTACTCATCATCTTTTCCATGATTCCCATTGCTTCATCTTCATCGATATTTTCTTGGGCTTTTTCGATAAGAGTCATAACATCGCCCATACCTAAGATTCTTGACGCCATTCTGTCTCCGTGGAATACTTCTAAATCATCTAACTTTTCTCCCACACCGGAGAACTTAATAGGAATTCCAGTAACTTTCCTAATTGATAATGCGGCTCCACCTCTAGAATCACCATCTAGCTTGGTTAACACGCAACCTGTTACATTTAAAGCCTCATTAAACGCACTAGCAACATTTACAGCATCTTGACCAGTCATTGCGTCAACAGTAAGTAAAATCTCATCAGGTTTAATTAATTTTTTAATTGATACAAGTTCACCCATCATTTTTTCGTCAATATGTAGGCGACCAGCAGTATCTATAATTACTAAATCATGATTATTCTCTTCAGCATAAATCATACCTTTTCTAACGATTTCTATTGGGTCGATTTGTCCTAGTTCAAAAACTGGAACATCAATTTGTTTACCAATAGTAATCAACTGTTCAATCGCAGCGGGACGATAAACATCTCCTGCAATCAGTAAAGGTGACTTAGATTCTTTCTTTCTTAAATACTTTGCAAGTTTCCCTGCATGCGTTGTTTTCCCTGCACCCTGAAGACCAACCATCATTAGTACTGTTCTACCAGTATTTAATGCAAGCGGTGATTCAACACCCATTAATTCTTTTAGTTGCTCATGAACAATTTTTACAACTTGTTGTCCAGGATTTAGTCCCTTTAGAATACTTTCATCGAGAGACTTCTCTTTTACTTCTTTAGTAAACTCTTTGACCACTTTATAATTTACATCTGCTTCAAGAAGTGATAATCTTACTTCTTTCATCATTTGATCTATATCGTTTTCAGTTAACTTACCTCTACCAGTAACTCTTCGCATCGCCATTTGTAAGCGATCGCTTAGATTATTAAATGCCATAACTCCACCAACGTTCTATAATTTATAATTCTTCCAATTGATCTAAAATTGAAGAATCCTTACTAATCTTGTATTCATTTATTAATTCTTGCTTCTTATTAAACTTCATTAGCAATTGCAGTTTAACTTCATATTCCTCTAACTGCTTAACAGTTCTCTTTAAACTATCGTGTATTGCATTCCTAGAAACCGAAAACTTTTCAGCAACTTCTGAAAGCGACAGATCATCTTCATAATAACTTTGAATATATGCACTTTGTTTTTCAGTTAATAAGTCCTGATAAAAATCATAAAGACTAATTACTCTTGTAATGTTTTCAATCATATTAAATCACTAAAAAGTCCATAAATATACTGCTCAATGTCAAAATGTTCTAGGTCATCAATTTGCTCTCCAAGTCCAACAAACTTGATTGGAATGTTTAGCTTATCTCTAATAGCGAGAACGATACCACCTTTTGCAGTTCCGTCTAGCTTCGTTAGGATGACTCCAGTAACATTAGTACTCTCAGTAAACACTTTAGCTTGTTCAAGTCCATTTTGACCTGTTGTAGCATCAATAACTAATAGTGTGTCATGAGGAGCATTTGGAACTTCTCTTTCTATAACTTTTTTAATCTTTTGTAATTCCTTCATCAAATTTACTTTATTCTGTAGTCTTCCAGCTGTATCACAGAGTAATACATCAAAGTCGTTTTCTTTAGCGTACTTTATCGCATCAAACATTACACTTGATGGATCAGATCCTGGTGCTCTTGATAATACTTCACACCCAACTCTATCTCCCCAAATTTGTAACTGTTCAATCGCTCCAGCTCTAAATGTGTCACCAGCTGCAAGTAGTACTTTGTTACCTTTAGATTTTAATAAAGCCGCTATTTTAGCGATAGATGTTGTTTTACCAACTCCATTAACTCCTACAACTAGGTAGACAGATAAACCATCTTTATTCTCAATCAAGTTTGAATTAACTAGTTCTCCTTTTAAATATAGTTCAAACATCTTATCAACAATTATAGGACTTAAGTCTTCGGGGTTAGTTAACCCTTTAACTCTCTCATCATTTCTCAGTTCTTCAACAAATTCGATGACAGTATCAACTCCAATATCTGCCATAATAAATATTTCTTCTAGTTCATCAAAAAGCTCGTGATTCACTTTCCCATGTCCAGATAATATATCTTTAAGATTACTAAAAACTCCATCTCTAGTTTTCTTCATCCCTACTTCATATTTCTTATTTAATTTTTTATTCTTAAAAAAATCTAATAGACCCATATTATCCACCTATATTTCAATATTCTAACAAACTATTTTAACATAAAATACAAATTGAATATACTATCTGACTAAAATTCTATTTCCATAAACTTTAAATACTCTCAGCAATATAAATGTAGTAATTATAATTGATGGCAAGTAGTGAATGGTATTATACAAAACTGAAAAAATAACTCCACTATTTGTGACCATACCATCAAAAATGCTGATATTTCTTTCAGTTAACTCTTCAAAGTACAAATCAATAAAGATATACGTTGAAAGTGCATTCACCATAAATTTCAAAGCAGTACCGATGAACACTCCTTTTATGAGATAACTGCTTCTTGATTCACAGTTGCAATCACACATAATTAACTTTTTATGATAAACTCCTGCTACTGCCACTACTGTTAATGCTATTGGATAATCTAATATATACTGAGCCCATGTAAATGAATGGAAATGTCCCATCACTAGGAACAAGACACTGCTCGATAACCCTGTATAGATTCCCGCCTTGATTCCATATCTAAATGACATTATAAAAATAGGCAGTAAATAAAGACTAATTCCTTCGTTAGTACCAGGAACTGGTAGTAGGTGTGAAATGATATCCAAAAACAATACTAGCACACTCATTATGGCAATTTCTGTTAACATTCTGGTCCTCATTTTTCTCACCTCATCTAATTATATAAAAAAACAGTGAAAATATCACTGTTTTTATAAACGAATTATACTACTAGACCAAGTTAATCCTCCACCAAATGCAACAATACAGATTAAATCACCTTTTTTTACTGCTCCTTCTTTGAATGCATCATCAAGTGCAATAGGCACTGATGCCGCTGAAGTGTTACCATATTTATGGATATTAACATACATTTTATCCATTGAGACATCTAATTTCTTAGCCGATGACTCAATTATTCTTTCATTAGCTTGATGACAAACAAATTTGTCAATATCGTTAATTGTTAGATTATTTTTAGCCAAAATTTCTTCGATTGCCTTAGGAACAGTCCTTGTAGCAAACTTAAATACTTCTCTACCATTCATCTCAATAAATCCAACAGTAGGTTTTTCTCTGTTGAAAAATTCTCTTACTTCTACTCCTGCACCATAAAGAAACTTATTTTCATCTCCTCTAGAGTGAGAAATACAATCAATTATTTCACCACTACCTTCTCCAATAACAACTGCACCAGCACCATCACCAAATAACACACAAGTGTTTCTATCTGACCAGTCTACATATTTTGTTAAAGTTTCCGATCCAACAATAAGTGCATTCTTAAAAGCACCAGATTTCATCATTTTATTAGCGACATCTATCGCGTAAACAAACCCACTACACGCAGCATTTAAATCAAAACTCATTATTTCTCCAAGTCCAAGTTGCGATTGCAACATATTGCTTGTTGATGGAAATGTGTTTTCCGGTGTTACGGTAGCTACTATAACAAGATCAATATCTTCTTTCAAAACACCTGAATCTTCGATTGCAAGTTTTGCAGCTCCAAGAGCCAGCGAAATAGTGTTTTCATCTTTAATTATATGTCTTTGGCGAATCCCAGTTCTACTAGAAATCCATTCATCAGACGTCTCAACATATTTTGATAACTCATCGTTTGTTATTATTTTTTCTGGTACATACTTACCTGTCCCAAGAATACTCAGTTTTCTCATTTCGTACCTCCCATGGTTCACTTAAAACATTATATAATATAAAACTTTGAAAATCAAACTTTTTGGGTGCACAAAAATAAGACAGTGTTTACTGTCTTACTTAGCTACAATACTTATTAGTTTTCCTTTAACATAAATTACCTTAACAATATTTAAATCTTTAGTGATTTCAGTTACTTTATCAGTTAAGGCAAATGCCTTGATTTCATCATCAGTAAGGTTAACGTCAACATTAATCTTATCTCTTACTTTACCATTAACTTGCACAACTAATTCCATGCTCGACTCTACAAGTTTTGACTCATCACATAATGGCCACTTAGAATACGCTAACTCACCAAACCCTAGTATTTCATTAAGCTCTTCGGTAACATGTGGTGCAATAGGGTTTAACAATTTTAGGAACCCATTGAAATAATCTTTTGAAATCTTTTTAACTTTATAAACTTCATTAATAAAAATCATCATTTGTGATATAGCTGTATTAAATCTAGAATTCTCATAATCTTCAGTTACTTTTTTGATTGTTTGGTTATAAACTTTATCTAACTCTGGTGAGTCTTCAAATGTAAACATTTCAAAAATTCTCTCAACTCTATCTAAGAATTTTCTAGCACCATCTAACCCATTTTCGTTCCACTGTTTAGCAGCTTCAAGAGGACCCATAAATAGAATGAATAATCTAAGAGTGTCGGCACCATGAGACTTAATAATATCGTCTGGATTAACTATATTACCTTTTGATTTACTCATTTTTTCACCATTCGCTCCTAAAATCATACCCTGATGATATAACTTTTGGAATGGTTCTTTTACTGGTGATATTCCTTTGTCATATAGATAATTATTCCACATTCTTGAATATAATAAGTGTCCTGTAGTGTGTTCAGACCCTCCTGCATAAAAGTCGACAGGCATCCAATGTTTAAGTAATTCCTTATTTCCAATTTCAGTTTCATTATGAGGATCAATATATCTTAAGAAATACCAACTTGAACCAGCAGATCCTGGCATTGTTGTTGTCTCTCTTTTTCCTTTTAAACCGTCAACTTCAACGTTCACCCACTCTGGAGAATTTTGAAGTGGTGCGGTACCTACTACTTTTGGAGTATATTGCTCTAACACTGGTAGTTCCAGTGGTAATTCATCTATTGAAAGTAATTTGGTTGAATCATCTTCCATATGAATGATTGGTACTGGTTCTCCCCAATATCTTTGGCGAGCAAATATCCATTCTCTCATTTTATAGTTTATAGATTTTTTACCAATATTTTTTTCTTCTAACCATGAATTCATTTTCTCAATCGCAGTCTCTTTATCCAGACCATTAATGAAATCACTATTTACGTGAGTAGCGTTTCCAACAAATGCTTCTGTTGAGATGTCGCCGTCAAGAACTTTAATTATTTCTAGTCCGAATTTCGTTGCGAATTCATAATCTCTCTGGTCATGAGCAGGAACTGCCATGATAGCTCCAGTTCCGTAAGTAGAAAGTACATAATCCGAAATCCAGATTGGTATCAATTTATTGTTAACTGGGTTCACTGCATAAGCTCCAGTAAATTCTCCAGTTTTATCTTTACTTAACTCAGTTCTCTCCATATCTGATTTACCTCCGGCAAATCTAATATAAGCGTCAACTGCATCTTTTCTATCTGTTGTTGTTATTTCATTAACAAGAGCATGTTCAGGTGATAAAACACAGTATGTAGCACCAAACAATGTATCTGCTCTAGTTGTAAATACCTTAAAGTCTAAGTCAGTTCCGTTTATTTTAAATGCTACTTCAGCACCAATACTCTTCCCAATCCAGTTCTTTTGCATTTCCTTTGTCGATTTAGGCCAATTAATAGTTTCAAGACCTTCTAATAGTCTTTCAGCATAAACTGGAATATCTATAACCCATTGTTTAAGGTTCTTCTTAATAACTGGGTATCCGCCTCTTTCACTAAGTCCATCAATAATTTCATCATTTGCAAGAACAGTCCCTAGTTCCTCACACCAATTGACAGGCATATCAACATATTTAGCCAATCCATCTTTATATAACTCTCCAAATATCCACTGAGTCCATTTATAAAACTTAGGGTCTGCAGTTGAAATTTGTCTATCCCAATCGTAATCATAACCAAGTAATTTAAGTTGTCTTTCTAATGTACTAATATTTTTAATAGTAAATGGTCCTGGGTGATTTCCAGTTTTAATTGCATATTGCTCACTTGGTAAGCCAAACGCGTCGAATCCCATAGGATGTAAAACATTAAATCCTTGCATTCTTTTGAATCTAGAAACAACATCGCCACCAGTATAACCTGCTGGATGCCCTACATGAAGTCCTTGCCCTGAAGGGTATGGAAACATATCTAATATATAAAATTTCGGCTTTGAAAAATCCCAGACATCTGTTTTGAATGTCTTGTTTTTCTCCCAATTATCTTGCCACTTCTTTTCTATTTTAATGTGATCAAACATTATCTTCACCTCTTAAACGGATTTCTAATTGCGATTAACGCATACATCAATGGAATCATTTGTAATAATGACTGCATTAAGCCACTTATTCGAATATTGTATAATTCCAAGATAACTCTAATTATAACATAAAGAGTCATTGAATTTAGGACGACTTTGAAGGTTTGAGTGAACTTTATCTTACCAATTCTAAACACAGTTAAGATCAAAGTGTCTATTACTATTTCTGTCAACAACACTAGGAAAAATGCAAATATAGATGAAATTACAATTACTGGCATCCAAATATTTCTATTCTCTTCTAGCGCTCTATCAATACCAGCGAACAACTTATT
This sequence comes from uncultured Candidatus Izemoplasmatales bacterium, assembly GCA_964589075.1. GTDB lineage: Bacteria > Bacillota_I > Bacilli_A > MAG-NZ > MAG-NZ > CAZPQU01. Next base: position 35,386 of record CAZPQU010000007.1, read on the forward strand.
CCAAAATAGATCATTCTCAACATCAATTTCGATTTGAGTCCATTCAGCTGGCCACTCAGTAGGGTTTGAAGAACTTCCATAATCAATTGTCAGTATTGATTGTTTTGCTGAGTAAATATTTACATTATTTTCTCTCAAAACTACTTTTACTCCTGCATCTTCAGGTGTATATGAACTCTCAGGATCAAATACAACATCGATAGTCGCTAGATTAACAATATTTACCTCATTTGTGTCGCAAGTTAAACCATAGTCAATTGTACAGTTAAAATCAAATTGGTCTTCAAGTTCAACTCTCATCGCTGTTTTTGTGTTTGCATCTAGACTATTGAATGATAGAGATTGAATAACACTTGGCAAACTCATCACTAAAACTAATGTTGCAAAGTACAACAAACTAACCCAAAAATTATCATCTTTTCTATTTAGAATTCTTGTTGGATTTATAATATTTTCTTTTATTTTTTTATACATAAATACACCTCATTATTTACCTATTATAACGTAAAAATGGTGTTAAACTCAATATGAATGCGAAATATGTTAAAATTGGCATGGTGATACAAATGAACTTAACTACAAATGAAAAAAGATATAATACTTTAAACAATTATTATCGACATAAATTCGGTAAGAAAGTGTTCAAAGTCTCCCTAAATGCAAACTTTACATGCCCTAACATAGTGGATGGAGTTGGTTGCATTTTTTGTCTTGAAGGATCAGGTGAATATGCTGGAAATCCAGCAGAATCATTAAAGTCTCAGTTTGCTACTGTAAAAGCTAGAATGTTAAATAAATGGCCTGATGCTTATACAATTGCATATTTCCAAGCAAATACAAATACACTAGGCGAGCTAAGCTATTTAAAGAGTCTTTACGAAACTGCATTAACACTGGACAGTAGTATAGTTGGGATTAGTATCTCAACAAGACCTGATTGTATTTCAGTTGAACTCATGGATTATTTTGAAGAATTATCTAAAAGAACTTACTTAACTATTGAGTTAGGTTTACAGTCCGCAAAAGACTCAAGTCTAACATTTTTAAAACGAGGACATACTGTCGCTGATTTTGTGGATACAACAAAAGAACTTAGGAATAGAGGAATAAACGTAATTGCACATATTATTAACGGCTTACCAAATGAGACTAAAGATGATATGTTAAACACAATTAAACTTGTAAATACACTTGATATACAAGGACTAAAGATTCATCTCTTACATATAATGGAAGGTACTTCACTTGGAGACATGTATAAAAAGGATAAGTTCAAAACCTTAACTCAAGTTGAATATACTGACATTGTGTGTAGTCAAATCGAAATACTTGATGAGAACACTATTCTTCATAGATTAACTGGAGATGCACCAAAAGAATCTCTTATTGAACCTCTATGGAGTTTAAAAAAATTTATCGTGGTGAACGAAATCGATAAAGAGATGCGACTTAGAAATAGTTATCAGGGTTGCTTAAACAAATAAAAAAGTGGGAAAGTTTCCCACTTTTATTTAGCTAGTCACAAGACTATATTTATCAAATTTTATATATTTTGGTCCTTTGAAATTATTTAACTGTTGCAACTCCACACTTAACTTGATGTTACTTTGAATGTTCTTCATATTTCCAGTTAAAGCTCCACCATAATAGGGAATATATTTATCCCCATCATAATATCTTGCGAGTCTAATTTCTCCTCCGAAATCACCAGTTAAGACACTGGTCTGAAAGTCAGAGAAAGCAATAATCTCAATGTGAGGTTCCAAGAATACACTTTCTTCTAATGAACCCGGCTCAACATCAACATTTTGGATGTTACCAGTTGTTTCTAATGAAAGATAACTTGAATACCTTTTTGATCCAAATCTATTCACAAGCTCTCCATTCTTTATTATATTAACGTCATTCAAAATGAATCCATCTGAATCACAAGGTGCAGATAAAGTAGAATTTTCTAGAATAGCTTTCAATGTGACATTAATAGCATCCCCCTTGATTTCCCCTTGAAGTTTATCCCCAATAGAGTTATCAAAATACCCCTCATACTTATACTGGTTATTTGCTCTAATAGTGAAGTACTGAATCATTGATTTAACACTGCCTCCACTTAGTATTACAGGAACATTTCCAACCGGTTTTAAAGGAGTAGCAATCGCTCTTAACCTAGTTTCCTCTAGCAAGTCTGAAACTCTATTCTCTAACTCCAAATAATCAATTGACGCAAAATGAAGTATCTCATGTAATTCTACTTCTTCTCCATCTTCCTTCCAATCTGCAATGATTTCTATCATACATGATTGGATATCATATGAAACATCAACGCCTCTTGAATTAAGTATACGTTTTGTGTGTTTTTCGACAAAGAATTCAGTCGAATTTATACTTCCGTTTTTGTGAGTGTCGTTCTTATATACAGCTTCTATAAGTTTATTTATATCTACTTTTTTAACAGAAGATTTAAATGAGTATTCGCTTGGTTTAACAAGTTCATAGTATTGATTTTTTACGAAACTTGCAGCAAGCGATGCTACATTTAAAGCATCCAAAATCTCAGTATCATTCATTGTTGGAGATATTCTTGTTCTTGATGATCCTGTAAACTTGGTTCCATCCACTTCTATTTCTCTGTAAATCGTTACATGTATATTGTTTACTTTTTTACCCCTGTTCATATCAAGTTCTTTTTTTATAAAAAATAACTCTTCTGATTCTATAATAGTATTTACAATTAACCAACCATCATTTTTGACTTTATCTAATACTTTTAGTATGCTTTTTATCATTATCCAAGTCTCCCTACTGCTTTAATATAAGTTCCACCTGTGGATGTCTTAACCCATTCTTTATGGCCCTTACCACAAGCTCCTCCACCTGATAACTCAAGCCCATCAGATACCATTGAGATGCTCTTAAGCAAATCTGGGACATATCCCGTAAGTAGCACAGGAGCAACTATTTTTCCTGTTAACTTACCGTCCATAATCTCCCTACCCTTCGAAATCATGCACTGGATACCCCAGTTTTTTGGATCTTCCATTCCGGAATTATAATTTTCAAGTAAATAACCTTTTTTGATAGACTTTATCATATCCTCCAGCTTGTCATCACCAGAAACAAAGAAAGTATTTGTCATTCTTGTGTAAACTTTTCTCTCAAAAGATTCTCTTCTACCATTCCCAGTTGGAATAGTATTTAATTTCAGTGCACTCAATAGATCACTTATTCCTGATAACAAGATACTTTTTTCAATTACTAAAGTATCAGTACCTAAAGTACCCTCATCATCAAACAAGTATGTACCTACTTCTCTAGCACTTAACGCGCCATCTCTCATTGATACTTCTTTGCTAGCAACTTGTTTCCCAATGAACTCTGCACCTTTAGCTCTATTTTTCACAAACATATCCATCTCAACTCCGTGTCCAAATGCTTCATGAGCAATCAGACCTGAGACAGCTGGATTACATATTATTTCATAATCTCCTGGTACTATTTTTTTTGCATCTAACAATTCTATTGCACCATTGACTGTATCCTCTTCATGAGTTATCTCATCTAATATCTCAACACCTTTTAATCCAGAATATCCTTTGTGGAAATATCTTATGTTATCTCCTTGTTTTACAATTGGTACAATTGCTGCATTCGTATAAACAATTGTTTGGGATAAGTCTTTCTTTGGTGAAATAAACATTTTGGAAATATGAACTTCCTCATAACTAACTCTAAAATCAATTAACTTGTCAGACACAGCTAAACCTCTATTCATTATTGATGACAGTTTTGCTAGTTTCTCTTCAGCTGTAATGTCATGAATTGGAACATCAACACTATTTTCCATAGATTCAATAATCTCTTCTTCATTAATAATTGGATAATTTGTTTTTTTAGTTCCATAGTCTTTGTTAGCAATTTCAGACATTTTATCAATGACAAAATCTACGTTTAGTTCATTAAAAGAAAATTCAGAATAACCAATACCATTAAATACTCTTACTACAAAACCTCTTTCGCTCCACATTGAGTCATTTATACTACTTCCTCTTTTAGAGACGCTGTATGTCTTTCCAAGCGTATCTACACCTAATACTGAAACATAATTAAAATTGTTACTTAGTTCAGATACAATTCTTTTGACAACTTCCTTGTTGTCATTAAGAAATTTTGAATATTCTACTTTCATAAACCCTCCTATATATCATTCACATCAGTAATGTGTTGTGCTTCAAGTATAAATTTAATACCTGTTTATACCAATAAAAAAGTAGCCAACGAATTAGCTACAAAATAAAGTTATCATATAAATCTCTGAATTCTGACTCAAATCTTATAAATCTATCAACAACTTGAAATTCAAAGTACGTACTAAAATAATCTCTTATTATTCTAATAGCATCTCTATGGGAAAACTCGTCCTTATAGAGTCTATCCATTCTTAAAGCATCGTAAATATCAGTTAATAAAACAAGTTGACTTCTAGTATCAAGAGTAATCGTGTCAGACTCTTTATACATTCTGTCAAATCCATTATGACAATGAGATCTTACTAAGTCTTCTGATAATTGATTCAATCTAAGTCTGTTTAGCACTTCTCTTCCAATATGAGTTCTTTCTTCAATTTCTGCATAATCCTTTTGAGACAATACTTTTACATGTTTAAAATCCATTAATGTTAAGAATTCCCTTTTATCAATGTGTACTTTAGCAAAAGATGCAATTTTCTCTGATTCACTAACGTTTAGTTGCAACAACCCAGCAAGTTTTCTTACCAATTGAGAGCAACGATAGGTGGTGAATTTGTCTTTATAAATATTTGAAGAATTAAAAACTTCAATACCATTAAAGATATCTTCAACAACAACCAGGAAGTCTTTTTCTAAATCTCTTCTTGATAATAATTCTTTTTTTCTCTCATCATTCATTTTTTCACTAATCTTAACATTGAAGTTAATTGCTAGTAAAAAGATTACCAATACAACTGTTCTAATCATTATATCTCGGAATTCAGCTGTTTTAGAAAAATCCATGAACGTGTTTAAGTTTGTTACTTTAGTATATAAAGGATAAATTACAACAGTATGTAATACAGTATATAAAAATAAAGTAACATACGAGATATGTCTCATTAACTGCTTGTTTTGATAAAATGCTGTTATAACGAGTGAAAAGAAAACTAATCCATAAGATACATTTGCAATACTGCTATAAATTAAAGCCTCTTGGTATTGACCATTAATAATACTATTAATTGAATGAACTGCATCAAATCTTAAGTTAATAAACGTCCCAATAGCAACCACAAGTGTATTTCCACTTACAAGATACATAGCTATTTTTTGATGAATTTCATCTGATGGATCATCGTAGATAAGGTTTTTCAGTAATTTGTTAATCCCAAATGTAAATAAGAACAGTAAAATTGTAACGACAATCATTGAATAATTTCTCGTTATTAGAAATAACGAAAAGAGAATGTTTGTAATAAACACTATCCTCTTTATAATTCTATTTTTACGGAATAAAGCTTCTGATTCATCCAAGATGTCAATTCCTGCTTCTAAATCAAATAAACTTAAAAGTTTCTTAAATGTCCACTTTTGTTTATCTACTTTAGTAGTAAGTAATTTCTTAGTCCTTTTCTTCTTAGCAACTGTAGCTTTGTGTTTGAAAGAACTCTTTTTCTTTTTCGGATTAAATTTATCAGAATCCGTTTCTTTTAAGTAATCACTAATATTTAAATCTTCTCTGTTCATAAGTACTCCTTAAAACAATACTTCTTGAGTAATCGATAAATCTGATTTAGCAACATCTTCCATTGCCATTTGTGCAACTCTAGTTGAAGCAGCAGCTGCAATTGCACCTACAATATCATCTAACATAGTGTGACATGCATAAGAACCACCTTTACCGTGATCATTCAAGTCAGCTACTATTCCTGGTTTATTTACATCAATATCTCCAAAGTTAGTTTGACCAATTACACCAAAAAGTCCAGCAATTGCTAGTCCTAACACTTCATCTACACCAAACATACCTAAGTCATGTGCCATTATCTCTTGAATTGGACCTTCAAATCCTTTTTCCTCAGTTATTCTATCGATTTCAGCACCTAAGATTAAAATATGGAATACGTCTCTTAATGACAAAATCTTTAAGACACTATCTATACAATCTTCCATGCTAATTCCATCGCTATACTTACTTTGTTGATCGTGAGCTATTTTAGCAATATCAAGATAGTCTACGCCTCTTTTTTCGAGTATTCTTAAACACTCATCTTTCATTTCTTGACGCGAATACAGTAATTTTGTTTTGTTCATTTCGTCTCACCTCTTCTTATAATTATAACATAATCGGCTTCAAATAAAGATAATTCATCGATTTATCTAAAGTAGTCACCTATGAAAATTAATTTATTACCATTAAGAAACTCCTTAACTTTCATTCTTCTCTTTCCTTGAACTTGGAAATCCGTAACTAGGTAAGAAAACTTAGACGTTCCTACTATAATTCCATCATTGCTTATTGACAAAATCTGTCCTGGTTTTCCAGAGTCTTTAACTACTTCTCCTGGAAAAATTTTAATCACTTGTCCATTAATTTCAGTATATGTACCTGGCCAAGAATGATATCCTCTTATGTGACAATCTATTTCATATGCATCTTGATCCCAATTGATTTTTTCGTCTATTCGTTTAATATTGTGAGCATAAGTAACTAGATTTATATCTTGTTTCGTTAGTGAAAGATCATCAGACTCTATACTCTTCAGTGTCTTTAATAAAAGATCACTTCCAGCAACTCCTAATTTAGTAAACATTGATAATGCAGTATCATCATTTTCGATTTTCACCTTAACTTGAGATAATATGTCTCCTGCATCCATCTTCTTAACCATATACATTATGGATACACCAGAATAATCTTCTCCATTTTTAATTGCAGAATGTATAGGTGAACCTCCACGGTATTTTGGTAATAGTGAAGCGTGAACGTTAATTGCTCCATATTTTGGACATTCCAGTACTTCCACCGGAACAAATTGTCCATAGGCAGCTGTAATAATAATATCTGGTTTTGTGTCAATTATCTTTTGATAATCTTCCTTAATGTTTTCTGGTTGGAAAACAGAAATATCGTTCGCTATCGCGACTGCTTTTATTGGAGAAGGAGTAAGAACTCTCTTTCTACCGATTTTTCTATCTGGCTGAGTTACAACAAGTGCAACTTCATGAAACTCTATTAGCTTATTTAGAGCAATGACTCCAAAGTCAGGAGTTCCCATAAATACTATTTTCATTTTATTCACCTATCCTATATAGTTTGGATATCGATCAATTTTAATGTCAACATCTGAACTAATAAGTCTTTCAATTTCTCTATATACATTAAGTAAATTATCTTCTTTTTTATATTTAATTATCACTTGAGAACGATAATAGTTTTTTATCCTAGAAATATTAGGTGTAACTGGTCCTAACACTCTTGCCTGAGAGCTTAAATTCTTTTTAACATAATTTGCAATCTTGTTCGCTTCTACTTGTAGTAACCTATAGTCCTTTGAAGTTATAATTAAATTCTCAACAAAATAGTAAGGAACATATCCAGCTAGTTTTCTAAACTTCATTTCCTGTTCATAGAAATTAGAAAACAATTCACTAACACCTTTAATTGCATAGTGTTCAGGGTTATATGTTTGTAATACGACTTCACCTGGAATAGCTCTACCAGATCGACCAGCTACCTGAGTAAGCATTTGATAAGTTCTTTCACTTGATCTAAAATCAGGAAGATTTAACATTTGCTCGCATGATATAACGCCTACTAATGTAACGTTTGCGAAATCTAACCCTTTTGCTATCATTTGTGTTCCTAAAAGAACATCAGCTTCATGGTTTTTGAAAGCTCTCAAAATATCTCGATGAGCATTTTTCTTCCTTGTAGTATCTTGGTCCATTCTTAGGATTCTAATCCCAGGAAGAGAGTTGTATAATTCTTCTTCAACTGTCTCAGTACCAATACCTAGAAAACTAATTCTTTCAGAAGAACATGTAGGACATATTTTTGGTACACTCTCATGATGACCACAATAGTGGCACTCTAATTTATTTTTATATTTATGATGCGTAAGTGAAACATCACATGAATCACACTTAATAGTCTCACCGCAGTCTTTACACAATATAAAGTTTGAATATCCTCTTCTGTTTACAAGCAATATTATTTGTTGTTTCAACTTTACTCTTTTTAATATATCTTTTAGAAGTAATGAGGATATTGCATTATCCTCATTTTGCATATTAACAATCTTTACATGTGGTAAATTTTGAGAATATCTACTTTTCAACTCAATTAGATTATACACCCCTTTAAGGGCTCTAGCATAACTCTCTAACGACGGAGTTGCACTTCCAAGTATTAATGGGCAATTGTGATAACTTGCTCTCATCTTGGCAACTTCTCTTGCGTGATACCTTGGTGAGTCTTCTTGTTTATAAGTTGTTTCGTGTTCTTCATCAATTATTATTAATCCTATATTTTCAAATGGTGCAAATATTGCACTTCTAGCACCAATAACTATTCTCGCTTCTTTTCTAAGTATCTTTCGCCACTCATCATACTTTTCACCTTCACTTAGTCCAGAATGAAGAATCGCAACTTGATCCTTAAATCTACCTTTGAATCTATTGATCATTTGATATGTAAGTGCAATTTCTGGTACTAATAAGATTACATCTTTCTTAGTTTTCTCAATTAAACTAATGTAAACCTCAGTTTTACCACTCCCAGTTACCCCGTGTAAAAGATTAACTCCATTCTTAACACTCGCAACTGCTTCTATTTGTTCATTTGACAATGATACTTCCTTATCAAATGCATCAACTTCAATTTCTCGGTACACTTCAACTTCTACCTCTGAAATCGCTCCGTTTTTAATTAATGTGTTTATTGGAGAAACCGAATACTTTTTCAAAAGGTTACTTCTCTTCAGTGGACCAGCTAAAAGATCTTTAATAATATCCTCCTGCTTAGAAGATGTACACAGACTTGAGTCAATTAATGTAAGAATCTTCTCAGTTTTTTTTGATCCTTTTTCCTTAACTTCATAAATAATCTCTATCTTAGGATTCTTTTTTAAGTTTCTTAGTTCAGAGACTGTTAAGTCATCAATATATATTTTTTTACCATCGCTAAAATAGTACTTTCTATATTTAGCCTTCATAGCTGTAGGAATCATTGTCTTATATGTGTGAATCAAGTTACTAGAAGTCTCGTTAGCTAACTGCTTTCCTAACTCTAATAACTCATTATTAAAAGTTGGCACAATGTCGATACATTTTTCAATAGGTTTTAAATCATTGTTTTCACCATTTATAATTTCAATAACAATACCCATGATTTTACGAACATTAAAAGGCACTATGACTCTAGTACCTGTTTCTATCAATTCTTCCAATTCTTTTGGAATTGAATAATCAAATGGTCGATTTAATTTTTTGATGTTCACATCAACTATTACTCTAGCTATCATTTTTACCACCTATAAAAGAAACACTTAATGAAGTCATTAAGTGTTTAAGTGTTTATTTCTCAACTAATCTAACTTCACCAGCTAATATTTCTTCTAGTGCTCTTCCAACTGGTTTTACACATGATGTTGGTACTAATGTTTCATTTGTTTCTTGAATTTCTTTAGCTCTCTTAGAACTAGCAATACATAATTTGTACTTTGAATTTGATACATCTAACAATTTATCAATTGATGGATATCTCATTCCAAACTCTTTTGCTGGATTACTCTTCATTTCCTACCTCCAATAAATCTAAGTATGCATGGATACTTCTTTCAGTCTTAGCATGTTCTGCTCTGATGATCGCAAATATTCTATCCGCTGCATTGTTTACTTCATCATTAACTACAATGTAGTCATATTTATGTGCTAACTTAAACTCGCTATCAGCTTTCGCAATACGCTCATTAACCTGATAACTTGTCTCCGTTCCTCTAGTAATTAGCCTGTCATATAAAGCTTGTTTTGTTGGTGGTACTAAGAACACAAGTATAGCATCGTGCATTCTCTTTCTAACCTGAAGTGCACCTTTAGTTTCAATTTCTAGCACAACTTCAAGTCCTTCATTCAACTTGTCTTCTACTTTATCAAGTGGAGTTCCATAGTAGTTACCTACAAACTCAGCATACTCTAAGAACATGTCGTTCTCAATACGCCTTTCGAACTCATCTCTTGAAACAAAATAATAGTCTTCACCATCAACCTCACCTACGCGAGGTTCTCTTGTCGTCATAGATACTGAATATGATAAATCTTGGTTGTCTAATTCAAACAGTGCTTTCCTAACAGTACCTTTTCCAACACCAGAAGGTCCAGAGATTACTACAAGTAATCCTTTTTTGTTCAGTTTCATTGTTTCACCCCTATTTAACTATTACTATATATTATAACTTATCTATAGCAATTTAGTAAAGTATTTTATATACTTAAATAGAATAAATTTCACGATGGGAATGATAATCATGGCATTTGATGGTGTACTAATAAGAAATTTAATAAAAGAGCTCAAAATACTGGAGTCTGGACGTATCTCCAAAGTTAAACAATTATCAAAACTTGAGATAGTTTTAACAATTAGAGCCAATAGAGTAAACCACAATTTACTCATTTCTGCAAGCAGTCAGTCTGCTAGAATACACATAACAAAAAATCCAATTGATAACTTAGCAACTCCACCTACCTTTTGTATGATGCTTAGAAAGCATTTAGAGGGTGGATATATTAATAAAATTAGTCAAATAGAGAACGATAGAATAGTTGAAATTGAAGTTTTAAAAAATAATGAACTTGGTGATAAGGTTGTTAAAACTATCCACTTTGAGGCGATGGGGAAACACTCTAACCTAATTATTACTCAGGATGGAAAAATAATTGAGTCTATTAAACATATCCCTCCTTTTCAAAACACATTTAGAACTATACTACCTGGAGCGATGTATAAGTATCCACCTTTAGATAAAACTAATCCGTATGAAAGTTTTGAAGCTAATACGTTTGAAGATATTATGTCTTACCAAGGTATTTCGCCTCTACTTGCCAATATGATGGTTAACAATAATGACTACAATTTAATTAATGCAATACCAGATCCAGTAATCATTAGGGGTAAAAAAGAGAAATACTACTTCATTCCATTTTCTTATGAAGGAGAAATAGAGCATTATGATTCGATTTCTGAGATGCTAGATGCATATTTTTTTAATAGAGATACATTTGAGAAGATTAAACAAAGAGCCAAGGACTTAACAATTTTCATCAAAAATGAACTTACTAAAAATAAGAACAAACTCGATAAAATAATTGATGAATTATCAAAAGCCACTAATAACGACCTATTGAGAGTTAAAGGGGAGGTTTTGTTAGCAAACTTACACAACCTTAAAAGAGGACAGAATAGTGCTGAGTTAGAAAACTTTTACACTAACGAAATGATAAACATTACATTGAATCCACTTCTTACACCAAGTGAAAATGCTAATAAATTCTTTAAACGATATCAAAAAGCTAAAAATGCAATTAATCACTTAAAAGGACAAATTAATAAAACAAAAAACGAGATTGAATACTTTGAACTATTGAGCGAGCAAGTATCAACTGCGTCAGTAAACGATGTTGAAGAAATCAGAATAGAACTTGAAGAAAATAACTACCTTAAGAAGAAAAAAAGAAAAAGAAAAGTTAAACCAAACTTCTTATCATTTATTTCAGAAGATAATACTGAAATATTAGTTGGGAAAAACAATTTACAGAATGAGTACTTAACTCATAAAATCGCAAACAAGTATGATGTTTGGATGCACGTTAAAGGAATACCGGGTTCACACGTAATAATTAGAAGTCAAGATCCAAACGAAGATACACTTCGAACAGCTGCTAACCTTGCAGCATATTACTCAAAGGCTAAAAACTCTAGTAGTGTCCCTGTTGATTACACATTCATTAGATATATAAAGAAAATACCAGGAAGACCACTTAGTTTTGTGACATATTCAAACCACAGTACAATTTACATAGATCCTAGTAAGGATCAAATAATGAAGTTAAAACAAAAATGACAGAAATGTCATTTTTTTATGTTAAAAGTATATTATTTAATGTTTATCATTATATAATAGTTGACAAACATTAATTGTTACTATACAATGTTGGTGAGGTGAAAGAAATGGAAAAATCAAAAAAATTAGTAAACACATTATATATCATTACAAACGTGTTCTTCTACATGATGAGTATTGTTACAGGTTTAGTGTTAATAGCACTGATTGTAACTACGTTCATTAATATTACAGTACCAGATATTCTCCCAGATGTAATAACTGTTGGGCAATCACTAACAATAGATACTGCTTCCCTAATCGGAAAAGATATAAACTCATTAGTAAGTGTTGGATTAATTACCGCAACTTTGTCATTAGCTTACTTAGTATATCTATTAGTAATATTGAAAAGCATTCTTAAAAATGTTAAGAAAGATCAAGTGTTTATCGAAACTAACGTTAAAAAGATTAAGTTGCTAGCTTATAGTCTAATCCTATGGGCATTTGTATCAAGCTTCTTACAATTTATTCTTACTAAGTCGTTTATGACAGTATTGTTTGAACAAGGTATTAGCCAAGAAATTAGAATTTACGACTTCAGTTTAGACCTACAGACTGTATTCTTTGGTCTAATAATTCTTCTTCTATCAGAAATATTCTCACATGGGGTGCATCTACAAAATGAATATGATGCAACTGTATAAATGGCTATAATAATTAGACTAGACAGAGTTCTAGCAGATAGAAAAATGAAACTGAACGAATTATCTGAAGAAACAGGAATCAGTACTGTAAACTTATCAAATCTTAAGACTGGTAAAGTTAGAGCAATTCGTTTTTCAACACTAGAAGCGATTTGTATAGCACTAGACTGTCAACCAGCAGATTTAATTGAATACGAGAAAGAAAGTAAGGAGTAATCCTGCTTTTTTTTTGCTATGGAGTTATCAAATAGAACAAAAAAAAGGGAGAACTCGTCCCCCTATCCAACTATCAAATCAATATTCGGATATTTTATTTTATTAAAGTCACGTTTATCTTTCATAAATAATAGTAGTGCAACAATACCAATTCTACCAATAAACATTGTAGCAATTAATACAAACTTACTTAATGAATTAAGTGATGAAGTTATACCAAGTGATAAACCAGTTGTCCCGAATGCAGAAGCCACTTCAAATACTGCTTCTTTCAACGTTACATTGTCAAACACCAAAATAAGGAAGGATGACGTAAACACAATTAGTCCGGCGACAATAAATACAACTAGTGATTTTTGAACAGTTTGTTTTTTAATCGCTTTATGACCAAGTAGTACTTGTTCTCTTGATTTACTAAACGAGAATAAAGCTGCAATTACGACTATAAAGGTCGTTGTTCTTATTCCTCCACCTGCCGAGTTTGGTGATGAACCTATAAACATTAATCCAGTGAATAGCAATAGAGTTGCTCCTTTGAAATTGGTAACATTCATTGTCGCAAATCCTGCATTTCTTGTTGTTAATGACATAAATGTAGAATAGAAGAATTTTTCGATTAGATCTTTACCTGCTAAGAAATTATCATATTCAATAACAAATACTGCTAATGCTCCAAAAACCCATAAACCTACATGCATAATTACCAATATTTTTGTGAACATAGAAAATTCAAATTTTACTTTTTTACCTTTTGCAACGAACCAGTCTTTAAGTTCAACTAATGGCCAAAAACCAACTGCCCCAGTAAACATTAGGAACATCGCCATAAGCTGGAATCCATAATCATTTGAATACCTAAATAATGAATCCCCAGTTATATCAAATCCAGCATTTGCAGTCATTGAAATTGTAAGGAATAATGCTTGGAAGAACGATTCTCCTATTGTAAAATAGTCATTAATATATAAATAAGACCCCATTATGACAAACATTACTAACTCTATTGAGAATAAGATAATTAAGACATCCTTAATTAGTTTTACTACTTGAGCTGTCTTAACTTGGTTTTGGTCAGTTACAATAAACTGTCTTTGTCTATATGAGATATTTTTCCCAGTGCTTAACCAGAAAAAACCAATAAGCATTATTAGTCCAATTCCCCCGAACTGTATTATAAAGGCTAAGATTAGTTGTCCTACCTTGCTTAATACATCAGCAACAACAATAGTGCTAAGTCCAGTTGTACTGATTCCACTTACCGCTACAAAAAGCGCATCAATAAAGGTAATTGATTGCCCAGCTTTTAACGAAAACGGCATCATCAGAAGAATAGCCCCAGCAAGAGTAAATCCCGCATATAAAGTAACAAAACTTCTAACATAAGTACCAGTAAATAAGTGTTTAATTCGTTTCATATTTTACCTCTTCTGTAGTGTAATTCCCTAAAATTATATCATATTTTAAACTTAAGCAATAAAGCACATCGTGAATTTACTCATTAATTATCAAGTAATCTCTCGATTTCAGGACTAATATCTTTAATTAACTTAAGATAGTCTACCCTATTTGTAAAGCCAAGTTTTTTATTGAACAAAATTTTTTCTAAGTTATTCATTGTGTTAATTATTTTTTCTGTTTGAGTTCCACCATCGTCTAGATAATTTATAATTGATTCTAAACTCCTAATTACTTTAATTTTATCAAAGTTCTTATTTAGAGTTGCAAAATCTATCTCAAACTCTTCGTTATTAGATAAAAGAGACTTAGTAGCACCGATGATGCAAGATCCATACTTGCATTCTCCACAAACATCTTCCCCTAAGCATATTTCTTCAATGCTGAGTTTTAAATCCTCATAGAACTCATGTAATTTTTGAGCTCTAGCTTGAAAGGCAGTTTCTCCAAGTTTTCTTTTGACAAGTGTTGGCTTTAAAATACTGTAAGCAAATAAAGCTACAATTGCTGAAAACAAGGATATTGAGATTGGTGTTAAAAATACATTAGGTAGATTTTGAGATAACTTAACAGCTCCAAATAACATGAATACAGTTGCGGAAACCATCTTTATAGTAAACTCTGGTATTTTACTACCTAGTTTACTTCCAACATATATTCCAAGACCACCTGTAATTACCATACCTGTAACTGTTCCAAGTAGTATAAGTAGTGGGAACTGAGCATCAGTTGATAGTATTATTGCGGTAAGCTGTGTTTTATCTCCAAGCTCTCCTATAAAAAATGCTACTGCTACTGTCACAATTGGTCCATAACTCCTTTTTTGTGAAACATCATCGTCTTCATCAACTTTTAGAGTCCAAAGTGAGAATGCCACAAATGAGAATCCTGCAATTATTTGTAATGTAGATATGGGTATTATGTTTGGGAGTGAACTTCCCAGGGCAACAGCTATCCCATGATTAAGTAGTGACCCTATAAATATCCCAATTAAAACGGTTCTAACTCGGTACTTAGTCGCAAATGCCATCGCTAAAATTTGGGTCTTATCACCCATTTCCGCAAAAAATATAAGTGTTACTGCTTGAATAAATTCTAACCACACAACATTCACCTATTATTTGTTTTCTTTCCCCGTAATATGTTGAACTTCTATTTTAATAATTTTTAATCTATTCATTGAATTACGAATGTTATCCATATTACTTTCCAGAAACTCATTCGCATATACTTTCATGATTTCAATTAAAGCATTACTCTTTTCTTCACCTTCAACGATATGAGCTATACCCATACAAATTACACTTGCATACTTAGTTGTAATTTTCTCAGGTACTACCTCATGTGACGCAACTGCTGTAAATCCGCATTTATTGTCTAGTAATAGTGAATCGTATTTCTTTCCCTCATTAGCTACATGGAATAGGATATCACCATCAATTACAATATGATTTACCGGAACACCATATGGATAGTTATCATCACCATGAAGAGTAAAAACACCATAAGTTGAATCCTTTAATATTTCGTAAGCTCTTTCAAGAGTAGTTTCTCGGTCAATTCTTCGCATTGGTCTAAACATTTTCATCCTCCAAAATTCCATTCTTTTTCATTAATATTTTATCACAACTTTACTGGACTTACTTATAAATTTTCATAAAAAAAAGATAGGATTATTTTCCTATCTCTTAGTTAACTTAGCAACACATTCTACATGGAACGTATGAGGAAACATATCAACTGGCTGTATATAATCCACACTATAATGTTTACTCAGATACTCTATATCTCTAGCCAATGTTGAAACATTACACGAAACATAAACTATCTCAGATATATTGTTATCAATGATACTTTGTAAGAACCCTTCACCACAACCTTTTCTAGGTGGATCAGTAATTACAACATCAACATCAGAGATTACTCTTCCAATTACTATTTCAGCTTTTCCTAACACAAATTCTATGTTTTTTACACCATTTCTTTTTGCATTTCTTCTAGCCATTTCAACTGATGAATTGTTAATCTCTATTCCATAAACAAATTTAGCTTTATGCGCAAAACTTAGTCCTATTGACCCTATTCCACAGTAAGCATCTACAACTGTCTTGTCTTTTAAATCAACTGCGTTAATAGCTATATTATAAAGTTTTTCTGTTTGTATTGTGTTTACTTGGTAGAAGTTCTTATGACTTATTGAGTAATCAATTCCAAGTAATTGATCAGAGTATGCATCTTCACCATAAAGAACAAAGCTCTGTTCTCCTAAAATAACATTTGTCTTCTTTGGATTAACGTTGTTAACAACACTAACAACTCTAGGAAACTCTTTAACTATATCTTCAGCAATCTTAGTTTCGATTCTATCAGTAGTAATTAATACAACCATTATAGAGTCGTTATAGAAAGCATTTCTTACAAGAACATTTCTAAGTTTAATCTTACCTCTTAAAAATTGTGCAATTTTAAAAGAATATTCATTCAAGATATGACATCTTTTCAAGTCTACGATATCGTGACTTCCCTTTTTATACAATCCAGTTAAAGGTCCGTCATACGGCATAATCAACTTATTTCTGTAGTGATAAGGATTATCCATCCCTATTGTTGGTAATACCACAGTATCAATACTTCCAATTCTTTTTATTGTTTCAGTAACATGATTAGTTTTAAATCTTAACTGTTCTTCATAATCAAGATGCATAATATGGCAACCACCACATTCATAAAAATGTTCACAAACTGGTTCAATGCTCTTACGTGTAATGAATTTCACTACTTTAGCAAATGCCAAGTTTTTCTTCATCTTTGTAACTTCTATCTCAACTACATCTCCCACTCCAGCGTATTCAACAAAATATGGAAACCCATCAATCTTGCCAATACCTAAACCATCGTATGTATAATCTTTTATCTCTACTATTTTATTCATATTATTCCTCTATTATTACAAAAGCTACCGCAAATTCATTTGAGTGAGATATTGATATATGAATATTCAATCCTCGGAACTCACAAACAGGTTTGTGTAATTCGTTCCAAAGTACCGATATATCATTTAAATTAAATCCTCTTATCCCAGTTCCCATGGCTTTAGCTAATGCTTCCTTGGCTGCAAATCTACCCGCTAAAAACTCAACTCTTCTTTTATCAATTCGTAAATCATTATAAAGAGCTTGTTCTTTTTCAGATAGTACTCGTTCCACAAACTTTTCATCAAGATTGATTCTATCTAGTCTAATTATGTCAGTTCCTATTCCAGTTATCATAATTCGCCTTTCAGTTCAATCAATAGATCCCTTAAAGTGGCAGCTCTCTCAAAGTCCAGAGCCTTAGCTG
The DNA here is from genome assembly GCA_964589075.1 of uncultured Candidatus Izemoplasmatales bacterium. Lineage (GTDB taxonomy): Bacteria > Bacillota_I > Bacilli_A > MAG-NZ > MAG-NZ > CAZPQU01. Next base: position 53,209 of record CAZPQU010000007.1, read on the forward strand.
CTTGTCTCATAGCCTTATCTAAGTCATGGATCATAGCATCTCTTTCTAGTCTATTCAATTTCTTAGAGCCTTTTGCAGCAGCTTTAGTTACTTTAATTGCGTCTGGTATAGCTTTTTGAATAGTTGTAGGTGTAATGTCATGCTTGATATTGTAAGCTTCCTGAATTACCCTTCTTCTGTTTGTTTCAGTAATTGCTAGTTGCATTGAGTTAGTTATCCTATTAGCATACATTATAACTTTACCGTTTTTATTTCTCGCAGCACGTCCAATTGTCTGAACCAAACTTTTCTCACTCCTTAAGAATCCTTCTTTATCTGCGTCCAGAATAGCTATCAAACTTACCTCAGGTAAATCTAGTCCTTCTCTTAAAAGATTTATCCCAACAATACAGTCAAATACTCCAGCTCTTAGGTCACGGATAACTTCAATTCTCTCAAGTGACTTTATCTTAGAATGAAGGTATGCTACCTTAATTCCTAATTCTTTTAAGTAGTCAGTTAAATCCTCACTCATCTTAATTGTTAAAGTAGTTATTAGAGTTCTTTCGTTACTTTCGATTCTTCCTCTAATTTCACCAATTAAATCATCAATCTGTCCTAGTGATGGTCTAACTTCAATTTGTGGATCAAGAAGTCCCGTAGGACGTATAACTTGTTCTACAATTTGGTCAGAGTTTTCTTTCTCATAATCTCCTGGCGTTGCAGATACATAAATTGTTTGTTTTAACTTCTTCTCAAATTCCTCAAAGTTAAGTGGTCTGTTATCAAGAGCTGAAGGCAATCTAAATCCATGATCAACTAGACTAGTCTTTCTAGCTTTATCACCTTTGTACATCCCTCTAACCTGTGGCAATGATGCATGAGACTCATCGATGATCATAAGAAAATCATCTCCAAAGAAGTCTATTAGTGTTGAAGGAGTCTCTCCTGCTTCCCTTAAGCTCATGTGTCTAGAGTAATTTTCTATTCCCTGACATCTTCCCATTTCACGAAGCATCTCAAGATCATAATTGGTTCTTTGTCTTAATCTTTGTTCTTCTAAAAGTTTATTGTCTTTTTTTAACTCAACTAACCTTAATGCTAATTCATCTTCTATTCTTTTTAAGGCTTCATCAAATTTATCTTTATTAGTCACAAAGTGAGAAGCTGGGAAAAGCGAAATATACTTAAGCTCTCTCAAGATTTCACCTGTAACAATATTGAACTCTCTTATTCTCTCAACTTCGTCATCAAAGAACTCTATCCTAATCGCTTTATCTTTTTGATAGGTTGGCAATATCTCAACAACATCACCTCTAACTCTAAAGTTACCTCTATCAAAAGCAATATTATTTCTTATATAGTAATTTCCTACTAAGTCATTTATTAGTTTATCTCTTCCGAAGTTTTCACCCTCACGGATAGTTATCATACTAGCAGCATAGTCAGCAGGATCTCCAATTCCGTAAATACAACTCACTGAAGCTACTACAATTACATCTTTTCGTTCCAAGATACTAGCTGTAGCTGAATGTCTCATCTCATCTATTTCTTGATTAATTGATGCATCTTTTTCAATATATGTATCACTATGAGCCACATAAGCCTCTGGTTGATAATAATCATAATACGATATAAAATATTCAACCCTGTTTTCAGGGAAAAATTCCTTGAACTCATTATAAAGTTGACCAGCTAGTGTTTTATTATGAGCTAACACTAAAACAGGCTTATTAATTTCACTAATTACATTACTAATAGTGAACGTTTTACCCGTTCCTGTTGCACCCAGAAGTGTTTGCTTTTTATAACCTTTTTTAAGACCTTCTAATAACTGTTTAATTGCTAATGGCTGGTCTCCTGTAGGCTTGAATTTTGATTTTAATTTAAACATCTTTTCACCCATCATATTATAACATACTCAAGAGTGTATGTTAGTATCCTAACGTGGTACAATAGTTTAGAAAGTTGGTGAAATATGGATATTCTATTAATAGGAATAAACTCCAAATTTATCCATCCAAATATTGCTATCCGTCTGATTAAGAAAAACTCTATTCACAATGTTGAAATAAAGGAGTTCACAATCAAAGATGATAGCAACGAGATAATAGACTATATAAACTCTGCACCCCAAGAAATAGTAGGGATTAGCGTTTATATCTGGAATGTTCTAAAAATTAAAAAAATACTACCTCAACTTAGAAAAGAAATTCTCCTTGGTGGACCTGAAGTATCATTTGAGAATAATGATTTTTTCGACTTAGGTGTTAAATATATTTTAAGAGGCGAAGCTGAGAAAAGCTTTGATATTCTTCTTAATAATTTAAGTAGTTTGAAAAAGGTCCCTGGTTTAAGTTATAAAGACACTACCATAAAGCATAATCCCATAACTGAGCCCACATTAGATATATTGTTTGCTAATGATATAGATTTTAGTTCTCATCAAATTCAATACATTGAGACATCAAGAGGGTGTCCTTACAAATGTAGTTATTGTTTAGCTTCATTGGAAGAAAAAGTAAGATACTTTCCAGCTAAGATGGTGTTAGAAAATATACAGATGCTTATAGATTCAGGAGCAAGAGTATTTAAGTTTCTGGATAGAACATTTAACCTAAATATTAAAAACTCAATTGAAGTAATAAGATATATAATAGAGAATCACAAGACTGGGAATAGTTTTCAATTCGAAATTACAGGTGACATACTAGATGATAGAATCCTGAGAGAGGTTCATAAAGCCCCAAAAGGATTATTTAGGTTCGAAATAGGTATCCAATCAACAAATGATGAAACAAACAGACTTGTAGATAGATATCAAGATACTGAAAAATTATTTGATGTAATAAGAGAAATCCAATCTAAGGGCATTGTAGATTTGCATGTAGATTTAATAGCCGGACTTCCTAATGAGGACTTAGAGTCCTTTAAGAAGACCTTTAACGACACATTTAACCTTCACATTAAAGAGTTACAACTAGGATTCTTGAAAATGTTAAAAGGAACTAAACTAAGATTCCAAGCTGATAAATGGAATTACAAATATGGTGATGCACCATATGAGATTACGGAATCTGATTTCCTCAGCAAAGACGACATCAAAAAAATCAAAACAGTCGAAGAGGTTTTGGAGAAGTACTGGAATTCAGGTTATATGACAGAATCATTACTTCTACTTATAGATGATCCATTCGATTTCTTCTTAAGTTATGGAGAATACTATGAAAAACAATTTTCTTGGTTTAATTATCAATTAAGTGATTTGTATGAAAGACTTTACAATTATGTTGATACTGCAAAGGAACAAATTATCGTTGATTATCTTAATTATCATAAGATAAAACCAAAAAGATGGTGGACTCCACTAGACAAAAAAGAAAAAAACAAAGTACTAAGGCTTTTCTATGAAGAGAATAAAACTTATTCACTTGATGAGTTATATAAATACTCTATAGTTGAAAAAGTAGATAATTATATTATCAAGATATATAAGCCAAATAAAATAAATCTATACAAAAGGGATTATAAATTATAATCCCTTTTCTTCTATCAGTCCATTTGTAAATGCAGATATCAATCGTTCTAAATCGAAAATCTGTTTATTAATTGAAACTCCAATATCAGTATCTTTTATGAATCTTCTAATCGGTGTTTTTTCTGTGAATGTTACACTCGAAATGATATCTTTTTCGTTTCGAATTATATTCTCAATTGATGAGAACGGTTCATGAGCAACAAGCACTAACCCATTCGAATTATATCTTAGAGTATAACCACCAATTCCAGTAGATTTTCCGATTGCTTTACTCATACCTCCATCAATTGAAAGGATTTTCCCATTAGCTTTAATCGGTGATTCACCGTTACTTGCTTTAACTGGGATGTGACCATTAATTATTTTTGATTTATTAAAATCAAGACCAAATTCCTTAAATATATTTCTTAGAACATCTTCGTTCTCTCTTAACTCGAAATAAGGATTATTATCCTCAGTCCATGCACTTTTATCATTAATGAAATATCTTTCAAAAGTTTTCATTTCCTTTTTACCAAATAGAGGAGATGCTTCTCCTTGCCAAAGGTATATAAAATAATCATTATCTTTTTTGTTACCAAAGAATGCTGATCGTATCTTCTCTTCTAGTTTATCCAGTAATTTTTTTCCTTTATAAATGTCCCCATCTATTTCCATTCCTTTTAAGGACCCATCTTCATTTAATGGAATACATCCATGAATCAAGAGATTTCCATTATAGACTTTATAGATTGACCCATTACTAAACAAGAATTTAGTATGTTTAGATAGTTTTTCATTGTTTAAGAAGGCAAGTTTAAGCTTACTAACGACAGTACGTTCATCATTAGTTAATTTAGTTTCGTTAGTAATACTAGTGTTAAGTTTATAAATTTCACCATTAATTTCAACTGAATTATCCTTAACTTTATGTAACATTAATCTTGATTCTAGTTTAAAGTTAGGATTTTCTCTTAAATATTTGTCTTCCAGTTTAAATTGGATTATTGTGATTGCTTTTTGGACTTTAGCAGCCAAAATTGCATCTTCATCTCTACCAGCCACTGGCATGAAGTTTTCATAATCGGTAGAATAATTCTTTTCAGCAAATTTTATGAGTGGTAATATGTTTATCCCGTAACCATCTGTAATTACAGATAACAAATTGTATCTTGCGGATATCCTTATTACATTAGCAATGCATAGTTTACTTCCAGACGAAGCTCCCATCCATAGTGAGTCATGATTACCCCACTGTATATCAACATTGTGATACTTCCTCAGTACGTCCATTACTTTATCAGGGTAAGCTCCCCTATCAAAGATATCTCCTACAATGTGAAGATGATCAATTGTTAACCTCTGTATTACCCTTGTAAGTGCCTTAATAAAGTGACTTCCTCTATCTAATGAAATCATTTTCTTTATTATAGACTCGTAATAGGATTGTTTGTTCTCTTTAGAAACCTCATATAGAAGTTCTTCAATTATATAAGCGTAATCAACAGGCAAAGCTTTTCTTACTTTACTTTTTGTGTATTTTGTAGAAATTAGTCGACAAACATGAATTAATCTTCTCAAATTTATCTCAATATACTCGTTATAAGCTTTGATCGAAAGTTTAATAAAATATTTCTCAAGAATCTCATCAGGATAGCAAATTAATATTGCTAGTTTTTGTTGCTCTGACGAAGTTAATTTGTCTCCAAATGCATCATAAATCTTACTATTAATAACTCCTGATCCATTTTTGATAAAATGAGAAAAAGCTTCAAATGCACCGTGAACATCAGTAATAAAATGCTCAGTACCTTTTGGAAGATTTAGTATTGCATTTAAATTTATTATTTCTGAATAAGCACTCTGTTTTGAAGGAAATTTATTACTTAGTAATCTCAAATACTTTAATTCATCACTCATCTTTTCCACCTCACTATTGAAATTATACCAAACCAAAGAAAAAAGGTCTATGAGTTCCACTCATCAGACCATTCTTTATTATCTCTAAACTTTAATATTTGCATTGTATTTGTTTGAGAAGTTGTTTTCCCAAACGGTAATCCTGCAGTAACAATAACTCTATCACCTAGGAACCTTAGTTGTTCTTTATATTTCATTACGTGTTTAACACCAGCTTCAGTTGCTTTTTCAAAATTATCCAATTCCTCTTCTAGAACATATGGATAAACACCATAGTTAAGAGTCAATGCTCTAGCAACTTGTTTGTTTTCTACTAATGCTAATACCGGGCTTTTCAGTCTAAATTGACTTATTAATCTAGCAGTATAACCTGTCTTAGAAAGACAAATTACTGCAGCCACAGGTAATTCTTTTACACATTGAGCAATTGACAATGCAACTGCTTTTGCTGTTCTGTTTTTAGATTCTTTTCTTCTAACGCGGTTCGTCATTTTTTTTACATTGATACTTTGTTCAATACTGTTGGCAATTCTAGTCATAGTTTCAACTACAAGAACTGGATGTTTTCCAATCGTAGTTTCAGCACTAAGCATAATTGCATCAGATCCATCTAATACTGCATTAGCTACATCAGAAACTTCTGCTCTTGTTGGAGTAACATTATCAATCATTGATTCTAACATTTGAGTAGCAGTGATTACTATTTTTCTAGCAATATGTGCTTTCTCAATCATTTGTCTTTGTATTAATGGTACTTTTTCTACTCTAACTTCTACACCTAAGTCTCCTCTGGCTACCATTACACCATCTGAAACTTCTAATATTTCATCAAGGTTATTAACACCTTGTTGATTTTCTATTTTAGCAATAATTTGAACATGACAATTTGTTTTACCAGCTAGTAGTTCTCTGATTTGTAGTACGTCTTCTTTACAAGTTACGAAAGAAGCAGCAATGAAATCTACATTTTGTTCACATCCAAATTCCATGTCAGCTCTGTCTTTATCTGAAATAAACGGAAGTCTTAGTGGTACATTAGGAACGTTAATTCCTCTTCTATTCTTAACTTTATGCGTATTTACAGCTCTTGTAAGTATTACTTGTCTTTCAAGATCAAAACCTTCAACTTTTAGTATCAGATACCCGTCATCAACTAAAATATTCTTTCCAATCTCAATATCTTCAATTAATCTGTTATACGTGATAGAGAATGCGTCAGCATTTCCAACAATTTCATTCATGTGAACTTCAACAACTGTATTCTCAATAATTGTTGCTTTCCCACCTTTGAAACCATGAGTTCTTATCTCTGGTCCCTTAGTATCTAGAAGTATTCCAATCGGAAACTCCAAAGTTTTGTTTAGTTCTTTTATTCTGTCCATTCTAATCTTTTGCTCTTCAAAATCTCCATGAGAGAAATTCATCCTAGCAACGTTCATACCTGCTTCAGCTAATTTTCTAAGCATTTCTGGTGATTCTGAGTTTGGTCCAATTGTACAAATTATCTTAGTCTTTTTTTTAATCATATTAATCCCCTTTTAATTCTATTTCGTGATTTCAAACGTCTTAATTAGATTTGTTTGATCTCTTTTTGGTGCAAGTAAAGCTTCAGTAATATCAATGTCGAAGATCTCACCACCATCAACACCAATACATCTTCCACCAATTTCTTTGTCTATTAACTCAACAGCTCTTCTTCCCATTTCAATCCCTAGTTTTCTATCAAATGCGGTTGGTGAACCGCCTCTTTGAATATGACCAAGAATAGTTGCACGTGACTCAATACCTGTAGCTGCTTCAACCTTTTTAGCAAGTTCTATACAATCATGCATATGTTCAGTAATAACTACAATTGAATACATAATACCAATTTTGTTTTGTCTTTTAAGTTCTTTGTATAAATGATTAACATTTAACCCAGTCTCTGGAGTAATCAAATATTTTGCTCCAGTTGCAATTGCAGAATGGATCGCAATATCTCCACAATTTCTACCCATAACTTCAACAATATTACATTTTTGATGAGAACTAGAAGTATCTCTAAGTTTATCTATTGCTTCAACAACTGTGTTAACCGCTGTATCAAAACCTAAAGTATAGTCAGTGTAGTTCAAATCGTTATCAATAGTACCTGGTATTCCTATACAATTAATCCCAATGTCAGTAAGAAGTTTTGCTCCAGTGAATGAACCATCTCCCCCTATAACAACAAGGTAATCAATACCGAAGTCCGCAAGTATTTCCTTTGCCTTCAATCTTACTTCTAAGTCTTTAAATTCAGGATAGCGAGAACTCTTAATTATAGTTCCACCCCTGTTCATTATTTCAGAAACACTAAATCTATCGAACTTTTTAATATTTCTATCTAATATTCCTTTATATCCATAATAGATTCCATAAACTTCATGACCCAAACTTATGGAAGTTCTTACAACACTTCTTATAGCTGCATTCATACCAGGTGCATCTCCACCTGATGTCAAGATTCCAATCTTTTTCATTATAATTTTCCAATCTTGTTAATAATAAGGCTGTTTCTTCCTCTAGACGTCTCCATCACTGCTTTAAACAGGTAACACTCGCCTCTAATTAATAGTTTATCATATTGAGCGAACTCAATAGGGAAGATAACGCTATCTTCTATCCTTGTGTCGTCCTCAAGTGTAATAAATGCCATATTATCACCATTTTTAGTTTTAATTTGTTTAATCTTATTAATTCTAGCAATGAATTTAATCTGTTTTTTAATTTCTAAGTCAGATAAAGAGTCTAAAGAATTCTTTCTAATAACATCTTCAAATCTACCCATGAAATTGTATTTAATATTATATCCAAGTGCAGATCGCTCATTATCAATCAACTCATTCAGTGAGAATTCATCAAGTTTCCCAAAATCAAATGATATCTCTCCTATTAACTCACCATACTCAGCAAACTTCAGTGCATCTGAGTATTTATTAATCATCACTTTCTTAGGAGTATCAAAATGATCTAATGCAGAAGCATTAATTAGTTTTTCAATTAATGATTGATTAACAACTCCCTTTGTACGGTTAACAAAGTCTAAATAATTATCAAATGTTGAATTATCTCTAATTTCAATAATTTTGCTGGCTGTAGCATTACCCAAATTCTTAACAGCAATCAAAGGTAATTGAATTGCATTCTGGTAAACAGTATATTTGTTAGTGCTTGAATTTATATCAGGAGGTAGAATATCAATTCCTAACTTTCTACATTCCCTTATATATTTTTCAGTCGACTTTTCACTTCCAACAGAGTGTGACAGTAAAACAGCCATAAAGTACTTAGGGTATTTTACTTTCATATATGCACATTGGTAAGCAACCATAGCATACGCAACTGAATGTGATCTATTAAAACCATAATTAGCGAATTTTACTATATAATCATATATTTGATTCGCTGCTTCTTTTGTACGGTTCATGCTTATACATTTATCAACAAATCTTATACGCTCATTTTTAAGAAGCTCATGATCTTTTTTACTTACAGCTCTTCTAAGCAAATCCGCCTCACTTAAACTGTATCCAGCGAACTTGTTTGCGATTAGTATTATTTGCTCTTGGTAAACAATTATTCCATAAGTGGATTTTAGAATTGGCTCAAGTTCAGGATGAACATAACTAACTATTCCACCATGTTTTCTCTTAATGTACTCAGGTATATTATCCATAGGTCCGGGACGATATAAAGCTAACGTAGCAATTACATCTTCAAACTCCTTAGTCTTAAGTTTTCTTAAGACGTCTCTTACGCCTCGAGATTCAAGTTGGAATACACCATCTGTATCTCCTGAAGCTAACAATTTAAATACATCCTTATCGTCAAAAGTAAGATCATAAAGATTTATATCAATACCTTCATACTTTTTAATTAAATCTACAGTATTCTTTAATATTTTAAGATTGCTCAACCCAAGAAAATCTATCTTAAGTAATCCGATTTTCTCTAGATCCTTGGCTTCAAATTGTGATTGGTATATGCCTCCAAGACCTTTTTGAATTGCAGTGTAGTTTGTGATTGGTTTGTCTGTAATGATTATTCCTGCAGCATGTGTGGAAGTATGTCTAGGTAACCCTTCAATTGCAGAGGCAAAATCCATTAACTGCTCAATTTCCTTAAAATTCTTTCTTAAATTTAGTAATTCTTTCCCGGTGCTTAGTTTTCTTAAATTTGTTGCATTTACAGGAATAAATTTAAGTACCTCTTCTAAGTACTCACTTCTCAAACGTAATATTTTTGAGACATCTCTGATTGAACTTCTTGCTGCAAACTTTCCAAATGTTACTATGCTCGAAACATATTTAAGTCCATACTTATTCTTAACATAATCGATGATTATGTCTCTTTTATCATCCGGAAAATCCATATCAATATCAGGCATTGTAGCTCTCGCAGGGTTTAAAAATCTCTCGAATAGCAAATCATATTTAATTGGATCAGTATTTGTTATTCCAAGACAGTATGACACCAAACTTCCTGCTGCAGACCCTCGACCTGGTCCAACAAGAATATCTTGTTTTTTAGCGTAGTTAACAAAGTCCCAAACTATTAAGAAGTAATCATTGAATCCCATCTCATTAATTGTTTTGAGCTCACCTAATAATCTTGATATATATATTTTTTTATCTGTTGTAATTTTTGTAAGTCTTATGTCTAGTCCTTTTTTACAAAGGGCCATTAGATATTCTTTTGATTCATATTTGGTTGGGAACTTAGGTAATTGATAATCACCAAAAGTTATTTTTACATTCAATTTATCAGCTAACTCGTCCGTATTAATCAATGCTTCTGGGTATTCACTGAAAAGCTCATTCATTTCATCACTAGAATGTAGGAACTGGTTACCAACAGAGTAATCATCCATCGTAAGTTCTTCGCCTTTTTCAATTGCTTCAAGCGCCATTACATATTTGTGTCCACTTCTATTTAAATAAATCGTCTTAGACAAAGCAACACATTTTTTTCCTAGCTCTATAGCTTTAGCATGTATTTTAGGGGCATAGTTAAGTTCTAATTCTAGATCATCCAGTTCAATTCCTAAATAATAGTCGAATCTACTAAGTAAATCAAAATCATAATCTAGAAAATCTCCTTTAGTTACTAGAATAATATCTTTGCCAATATCATCAAAAGCGATGCTTCCTGTTATTTCCTTCTTACTTGATAATTTAAGTAAGTTTAAGTATCCTAATTCTGATTTTGCATACAGCAAAAAAGGGACATCAGAAACAACAGTTTCTAGTCCAATAATCGGCTTAATTCCTTGTTTTAAGCAAATGTTATAAAACTTGAATGCAACATGGAAATTAGTGTCTGTGATAGCTATTGAACTTAGACCAATCTCTTTTGCTTTTTTAACAAGTTCTTCCACTCTTATATTGCTTTTCAAGAAAGTAAATGCTGAAATTGTATACAAATTCGTCATATAATTACCTCAAATTAATTATATCACATCGCTTATTGATATTTCAGATACATTAGATTTCCAATCAGTATTACTGGAAGGATTAATAGTTTTCTATTTCCTACAACTTCAATCTTTTTTTTGTGGTAATAGTTATCTATATCAACAAACTCAAAAAGTGTTCTTGAGTCTTTAACTCTAAAGGTAAACATCTCGAATTCAGACTCAAAAGTGTATTCTCCGCTTTGTAGAATCATGCCTGTATCTACTTCAGCTCCATTAACTAATCCTTTACCACTAAATAGTAAAGTAAATGGAGAATATTGCTCTTCCTTAATATTGTTTCTAATAAATCCCAGTTCAGTATAATCAGTGTAAAGCAAAACATCATCGATTGTGTACTTATTATATGTGTAAAATACACCACTAGAGTTTGTATAAAACTTTTCAACTTTATCATATACATCCGGACTAGCACTTATTGTTTTTAAATAAATAATGTTTAGAATTCCTTTTTCATTCGTAACTGTCAAATTGCCATTTTCAAGAAAGTAATCACTTTCGGAAATTGTGAATATTCCGTCACTGTACACTAATTTATTGTTTCCAACATAACCATTCGCACCGTTTTCTGCAAATTTAATTAGTTCACTCTTTTGTGATGATTTATAGACATTTACAAACAGGTTTTCACCAAAATGATAGATTGCTGCATTTATATTAACTGCTTCCAATTCCTTCGATGTAGTCGAACCAATACCAATGAGTCCATTATCAAACTTAATGTCATATAGCCTGTCTAATCCTGAAAACGGATAAATAGTTAGTTCCTTTTCGTAGATAAAAATATCTTTATTACCAAAGTTGTCAAGATATCCGCCAATAACTGGTGGGTTGCTTGCGATGACTGAAGTTGGAGTAATGTCTATTGGGTACTCAATCCTATCTACTGATTCTAACTCTCCATTCTCATCTAGGTTCATAATAAATCCGTTCTTAAAATTCCAGCTTTCTGCGATAAAATCTACAGAGTAACTGGTCCCAACAAGTGTCAGACCATTACTGCAATCAATGCCTTCAAATGTATCATCTCTGCTGCCACCATATACCTTAGTCCATATAATACCTTTATTATACTTCATAATAAATGCATCAAGTCCACCATGATAATTACCGTGCCTTACTGCCCCACCTACAAGATATAGATCTTCTCCAGAGAAACAGTAATCTTTTATTATTATTTGGTTCTTGTCTGAGCCCAAAGTTACTTTGTCCTCAATAATATATTGTTCTTCGAAGTACACATCAGCTGTAACCAACTCTTCTAGTTGTTTAGTAGCTAGTATAATCAATAAATATAGCATAAAATCACCCTTTAGTATCTTTATGCTAAAACACATATTTGCTAAAAATAAAACACCATTAAGGTGTTTTATTATCAACTAATATTATGTATAAAGATGGAACAACGAATATTGTCAGGAATGTAGATGAAATAATTCCACCTATAAACACTATTGCAAGAGGTCTAAAGAACTCTCCTCCATTTATCGCAAGTGGTATTAATCCTAAGACAGTAGTAGTTGATGCAAGTAGTATTGGTCTAATTCTTCTACCTACTGCTTCAATACAAGCATCTAGTTTTGATAAGCCGTTTGCCATAGCTTTAGTAATATACTCTACTAACAATATACCTGTATTTACAACAACCCCAACTAGACTTACTATTCCTAGTAGAGAAGTTAAAGATATTGGTGTATCAAATATCAGCATCATAGTAAATGATCCAATTAGAGATAATGGTATTGTTAAAAATACTATCAATGGTTTTCTGAATGAATTAAACTGAATAAACATAATAACGTAGATTAATACAACAGCCAAAACTGCTGCAGTTCCTATGTCACCAAAGATAGTGTTTGCAAGTTCTGTATCTCCTCCAGTAACAATCTCTACCTCGAAGCTACTTAGAAACTCTTTAGTATTACTCTCAAGCTCTATTTTATCAATGTTCATAGGTATTATTTCAATACTTACTTGGTACTTCTCATTATACTTATATATTTGTCCGAATGACTCCTCCAAATATACGCTAATGAAATTACTTATCTCAACTCCGTTATAGTTAAGCAACATCAATTCTTCTATAGAATCAACTGTTGACTCGATATAAATATCAGTGCTTATATCGTCAAGTAAGAATGAGTCCAACTTTAGCCCGTTTAGATTTGAATATATAAAGGACTGTAGTTCTATAAGCTGTACATTATTACTAGCCAAAGCTTCTCTATTCACTCTTAATCTATATGTATCAGATATAGATGTTTGATTTAGTACAAAACTTGAAACATCTGAGGATTCACTCAACATTTCTTCTAAACTTCTTGAAACACTAGTTAAATATTGTAAATCTGATGATGTTATTGACATCTCAACTGGTGCACTGGCTATACCAAGTGTCATTTGACTAGCATTGACATCTCCGTCTATGAATCTAAAATCATTATTAAGTTCGTCTAATAAATCACTAATATCTGAGAATGCTAGATCTGTATGTACATAGAACCTACCTTCATTAGGAAGTTCATTTATTGGCTGTGTAGTTGAGCTGAACTGTGGTAAGTTGCCACCCAGAGAATAGTAGTACCTATTAATCCCCTCATATGTATCTAATACTTCGATTACGTCAGTTGCTAGCAACTTAGCACTATCTGAAGTTCCTTCATTAGACTTAAAGTCTATGTAGAATTCAGACTTTTCATCTGCGGGAAAAATATCGATTGGTTGGTTTTTATAAACCAAATATCCAGTTAATATTAGTGATAAAACACTAGTTAATAGTACAAGTCTAGGAACCTTTAAAACAGTTCTTAGTACTCTACTTAGCAGTAATTTTTGTTTTTTCTTTTTCCTTATTCTTGGCTTAAATAAAAGTGTAGCTATTACTGGTGTAACTATCATTGCAAATATATATGAAATCACAATTGCAGTCATAACAGTAATTGGTAAGGACTTAGCCATTTGTCCAGGAAGACCTGGTAACATTGTTAAAGGTATAAATGCTGCAACCGTAGTTAATGTTGAAGCAAGTACTGCGATTGAATTATCTTTAATTGCTTGTTTTGAGGCTTTATATACATCCACTCCAGCATCTAAATAGTGTTGGATTGCTTCAGAGATGACTATCGAGTTATCAACTAATATTCCTATCGATATGACGATACCTGCGATACTTACTCTCTGCAGTTCGTATCCCATAATGTCTATAGTGAGAATAGTAGCAAACGCAATAATAGGAATAGTAATCGCTATGGACAGAGCATTTCTTACTCCAAGTCCAATTAACACAACCACTACTACAATTAGAACACAGTAAAGTAAAGATATCATTGCTTGAGAAATCTGTTCATCAACGTAATCTGGTATATAATTCATTTCAGTTATTTCAACATCAGTTACAAATGAATTAATGTTTTCTCTTAAATCTTTACCCAAAATGGAAAAATCAATATCTTCTTTAAAATAAACTTCTAAGAAGATGACTCTTTTACCGTCGTGGTAAAACTCTTTTTGTTCATATTCCTTAATCTCTATTTCAGCGATATCCTTTAGGTAAATAGGATAAAGTTCTAAAGAGATTGGATCTTGACTATAACTAATGAAAATACTTCCAAGCTCAGAGATAGAGGTGAATTTACCATCAATTCTTAAGGTGTTTCCTTCTATCATCCCTAACGGTATTGATTCACTATTAGCCTTAATCAACGAATATATATCTGTTATAGAAATCACTTGAAGAGATTCACTATTTAGTTTTAGGCTAATATAAGGTTCAATTGATTCTGTTATTTTGGTTGTCTTAACATTATCAAAGTCCATAATTGTCGCCTCTAATTCAACAGCAACACTTTCAAGCTTATTAATATCTCCACCACTTAAAGCGTAAACAATGTGGGGAATGTCGAAGTTCGTTCTAAACGAAATTGACTGGACAGTATCACCAAAATCTAAACCAAGGAGTTCGGACTTTATCCTTTCTGAAGTTTCATTAAAGTCATCAACCTCGAAATCATAATTTAACTTTCCAATTATGACATTATCAAGTGTCAACGTCGTGTAATAATCAATTTCATCATAACTAGAAAACACTTTTTCAAGTTCGCTAGTAATTGATTCCATTTCATTTGCGCTAAGACCAGGTGCAACAACCTGAACGACAGCCATCGGTACGACCATGTCTGGCATTTCTTGTTTTGGTATTGTAATGTAACTATATAATCCTGCTCCTAACAATAGTAGGGACAGAAAAATCACTAATTTTCTTCTTCTTAATGATATTTTAAGAATACTAAGCATTAAACACACATCCTTTATGGGTCACTTGTATCGTAAGTACCTTTATGATACAATTGTGTCATAAGAAAAGCAACCCTTTTGCAGACTAAGAAACAAGGAGGAAAACGATGTATCACATAAATAAGGATATTCGTTCTCAAAGATCAAAGGAATGGATATATGAAGCATTATGTAAACTAATTGACAAAAAGCCTTTTAAGGCCATAACAGTTACAGAGTTGATAGAAAAAGCAGGAGTTGGTCGATCTACATTTTATCGTAACTATGATGTTAAGGAAGATGTCCTAATTGAGCGTCTTGACAGAGAATTCGAAAAGTTCTACGGATACATTTTTAACTCAAATGAACTTATGAAATTTCAATTGTCTCCTAAGTTATTCGTACCTGTATTCAAATTCTGGGAGTCTGATTCTAGGATAATCGAATCTGTAATTAAAGCTGGCAGACGAGGTCTGCTTGACGCTATATTCATGAAATACATTAACAAAATAATTAATGAGTATGACATATTTGACCTTGATAAAGACGAATTAGAATATTCAGCCGTAATCATTAGTGGAATAGTTCAATCAGTATTAGTAAAATGGGTGCTTGATGGTAAAAAGTTATCTCCTGAGCAGCTCACTAAAATAGTATCAGAAACTGCATTCAGAGAAAAACACTTCTAAAATTGAAGTGTTTTATTTTAATATTTATTTAGTTCCTTTAACTACTTTCTTTAGGTAATTCTTCTTTTTTAAGTTTAACTACACAATCAACGCAGATACAAATATCAGTTTTTGGTAGTTGTTTTGGAAATTCAACATTATGACACCAGCATTTGGATGGATCTTTTCCCAAATCCATATAACAACCATTATCTTTTCCACATAATGGACATTTCATAGTATTACCTCCAAAATTACCTATTTTCCAAATCAATCATGATAGATGCAAACATTTCTTCATCTAGTTTATGGTTGCTTCTAAATATCTTTAAAGCCAAAAGTATACCGATTATAGGTAAAATAAACATCATAATCCTAATTCCCATGATCGTCTTAGTGGACTGAAAATCCAGTGCTGGATCGAAGTTTACAAGTGACAACCCAATACCTACAAATCCCATTGATAAACCAGTAGCAAGTTTCACTACAAATGTTTGAATACTAAATACAAGACTTTCACTTCTTTTCCCACTTTTCCATTCACCGTACTCAACTGTATCCACTAATAGTACTGTTTGAGCAATCATTAACAATCCCAGTCCATAAAAAACTACTGAGGCATAAACAATTAACCCGTAAACATTGTTACCAAATACAAATGCATTCATAAACAATAGTACGAAACCTATTATTGAAATAATTATCCCTAATTCAAATACTTTTTTCCTTTTCATCCTAATACTATATATTTGATAAGATGCCATTGAAATTAACTGCACAAAGAATCCTGTAGCAATGAAAATCATATTAAATACAGCATAATCATATGTTCTTCCGAATAAGACAACTTCACCTAAGTCATACTTTATATAATAAAAAGCAACGGTTGATGTCATAAAAATAACTGAGTTGAATAATAATACTACTCCAGCTACAACCATTAATTGATCGTTTTCTTTCAAACTCTTAACCATTTCCTTCAGACTCATAGAATCTTCTTCAGACGAAGAGTATTTATCTTTAACAAAAATGAACACAAGTATTTGAGTGATAACAAATACAATACTCACGACAATTGATAGTTTAAAGAACCCTTCGATCATTTGATCTAAGTTGTCACCTTTACCTAGTAGTTTAACAATAACTAAATAAGGGGCTCCAACTACTGCAAGTCCCATTTGAGCACCAATTCTTGCTGAAATAGTAACCTTTTCTCTATCCTTTTGGCTTTTACTAAATGTTGGCAACATACTCCAAAACGGTATATCAGCCAAGGTATAACTCATTCCCCATATAGTATAAACAAATGAAACATAAACTAACATAAGTACACTATTAGATTCTAAATCTGGAACTTTAAAAACAAATAGTAGAACAACTGCATTAATTATAGAACCAATTAATATCCATGGTCTGAATTTTCCAAATCTTGTTTTGGTGTTTTGTACAATTTTACCCATTATCGGATCATTTATTGCATCCCAGAACCTCACAATCATAAACATCATTCCAATGAAAAATGGATTGATACCAAGAAATGCAGTATAAAAAACTTGTAATACGGAGCTCATTGCGTACATTACATTTTTACCGAAAGCTCCTAGGCTGTAAAAAAATATAGTTTTTGTATTCACGGTATCACCTCTCTAAAAACAATGATCTTATTAGATAATTGTTTTCATAAACTTCATAAATTGTAATTCTCCAGACAAAGTGTTCTTAAACACACCAGCGTCCTCTAAACAGTTGATAAACTTCTCGGTGACTTTATCATTAATGTACTTATCTTGATATTCAGTTAACTCAAGCTCTTTCACCCATTCTGAGTGCAAGCCTAATGAAATCTTTTCCCCTCTTAAGTATCCTTTAACATCTTCTAGTTCACTTACTAACCTTGAAGGAAGAATACAAAGACCAAGAACCTCGATAAGTCCTAAATTTTCTCTCTTAATATGATGGTGTTTCGGATGGCTATGAAAAACACCATCAGGAAATTCATCACTAGTTCTATTATTTCTTAATGCTATATTCAAAATGAATCTACCATCTTTTAGTCTAGCAATCGGAGTCACTGTATTATGTTGGCTAGTAGTCTTAGAAACAATACCAGCGTCAATATCAGTATAATTCGACCATGAATCAGTTATTTTAGTTGCAAGTGAAATAACATCCTCTTTAGGACCTTCTAGTTGAATAACAGTTACAGGCCAGTGTAACCTTCTTAATACAACACTACCAACTAAAGTTTCATAACTAGCTTTAGCGCGGTCCATAGGAAATTCATGTGCTCCTCCTTGATAGTGTTCATGATTTAGAATCGACCCACCTACTACAGGAAGATCAGCATTACTTCCAATAAAATAGTGTGGGAATAATTCAACAAAATCTAATAATCTTTTAAAAGTACTATTACCAATAGTCATTGGTATATGTTCTTTTTTAAAGATAATTGAATGTTCATTATAATAAACATATGGTGAATATTGAAACATAAACTCTTCTTCGTTTAAAACAACGTTAACAGCTCTTAAGTTATTTCTCGCTACATTCTTCAAAGTACCTCTAAATCCTATGTTCTCGATACATAAAGGACATTTCGGATAATTTGACTCTTCAACAGAGGCTTTTCTAATTTCATCAATTGTCTTCTCAGGCTTACTAACATTTATTGTCATTTCAATTACTCCATACTTTGACGGAGATTCCCAATTTATGTTTTTAGCTACCCTATTAGTTTTAATATAATTACTATTAACAGACATATCATATAAGTAATTTGTGCTTTTCCTAGGTGATTCTACTAAAAGTCTCTTAAACTTTCTATTTACTGTGGATGGAAGTGGCATTAGAATATCCATCATTTTCGCCTCAAAAGCATCTTTAGAAGTAATAGTATCCTCTATTAAACCCTTCTGTACACCGTAATCTAAAAGTGGCTCAATGTAATTATCTATGTCTTTCTCAACGTCAAAGTTGATTTCACAGTCAATAAATTCATCAAGATTAAGCAAATCAAGAAGTCTATTAATGAGATAATTGTAATCCTCTAAAAAACATAATTCTCTCTCTATTGCATATAATGTCAATTCTTTAATATACTTATTAATCATAGAGTCACTCCTTCATATCATCCTTAACAAGAAAAGGGAAATTCCCTTATTCTACAGTTACACTTTTAGCTAAGTTCCTAGGTTTATCAATATCTAAATTTCTTTCTAATGCTGCATAATAACTCAAGTACTGCGCAGGAATTATTGTTACAAGTGGAGTTAAGAGTGGATTAACATCTGGTAAAA
Organism: uncultured Candidatus Izemoplasmatales bacterium; assembly: GCA_964589075.1. Classification (GTDB taxonomy): domain Bacteria; phylum Bacillota_I; class Bacilli_A; order MAG-NZ; family MAG-NZ; genus CAZPQU01. Next base: position 72,355 of record CAZPQU010000007.1, read on the forward strand.
TTAACTCGTCACTCTCTTCTGAGATGCTCTCAAATGAGATGGTAAGAGTATTTGCTCCTCTTGCTTGTACTTCTCTTATATTCCCTCTTGTGTTTAAAGCAGTATGCGCTTGAGAGATAATTGCGATAACTGGAATCCCCTCTTCAATAAGAGCAATCGTTCCATGTTTAAGTTCTCCCGCGGCAAACCCTTCTGTTTGAATATAACTAATTTCTTTAAGTTTTAAAGCAGCTTCCAATGCTACATAATAATCTAACCCTCGTCCAATATAGAAACAATTTCTTGTATTTAGTAAATAATCATGAGCAAACTGCTCTACTTTATGTTTTATAGACACAATATCATCTATTACGCTTGCAGTAAGAGAAAGCTCACTTCTCATATCAATTATGTAATCTTCATTAACCTTACTTGCAAGAATAGCACATACTGCAATTTGTGCAGTATAAGCTTTAGTGCTACAAACAGCAATTTCTGGACCTGCAAATAGAAGCAATGTATAATCTGACTCTCTTGACAATGTTGACCCCTCTACATTAGTCATTGTTAATGATCTATAACCCATATTCTTAACTTTTAACAGGGCAGCTCTTGAATCCGCAGTCTCACCTGATTGGGAGATAAAGATAAAGAACGGTTTTTCTGTTAACAATGGTGTATTATATACAAACTCGCTTGCGATATGAACATCAACTGGCTTTTTGATAACTGATTCAAAAATCGATTTAGCTACCATTCCTGCATAAAACGAAGTTCCAGCAGCAACAATATTAATTCTGTCAGCATTTCTCATTTCGCTAAGCAACTCATCACTTATAGAATAATCAGAATAGTAATTAGTTAAAATTCTTCTTATTACGGAAGATTGCTCTTCAATTTCTTTAAGCATGTAATGAGGATATACTCCTAATTCAGTATCACTTAAATTTATATTCGATATATAAGATTCTCTTACAATTTTATTCCCTAATGAATCAAATATCTTAATTTCATCTTTTGTTAATATTGCATATTCCTTATCGTGAAATTCATAAAATTCATTTGTCTTCGACAACATACATGATACGTCTGAACCGAACATATTAAAGCCCTTACCAATACCAATAAGTAGTGGAGACTTATTCTTAACACCATATAGTTCATCAGTTTCCTTATCAATAATAACTAAAGCAAAAGATCCCTTAGCTGTAATAATCATTTTCTGAATTGCCTTTTCCATAGAGTTTGTTTCACTATAAAACAATTCAATTAATTCAACCAAAACTTCAGTATCTGTATCTGATACAAAATCATGATCTGGAAAGTAAGTTTTTTTTAGATAAACGTAATTCTCAATTACACCATTATGGACAATAGCAAACCTTCCATCTTTTGATAAATGAGGATGTGCGTTTAGTTTATTAGGAACACCATGAGTAGCCCATCTTGTATGAGCAATACCAATGTTTGATTCCTCACTAGAAACTGTCGCTTCCATTGAAGCGACTCTTCCTGATTCCTTGAATATTTTTATTCCATCATTTTTAACAGCTATTCCACTTGAATCGTATCCTCTGTATTCAAGTTTCTTTAGACCACTTAATAGAATTGGCTTACAATCTTCAAATCCTATATAACCGACAATACCACACATAATTACTCAACATCCTCTACATTTTTCATGATCATATATCTATAACTTATAAGTACAAAGACCATTATAATAAATGGACTATGGAGTGCGTTCAAACTATTGAACATCCATTTAACAAGTATAAATACCATACCTGATAGAAGGACAATATTTTTGGTATCATATTTTACAAGTCTAAGTGCAAATATGAATTGTCTAACTAATAAAGTAATAAATGCTGCAAATACTATAATTCCACCTGAGAACAGAATATCAAGATACATGTTATGAACATTAGTAACTAAATAACTAGTAGTTTCAGCAGTCCAAATATAGACACTTTGACCATTTCCTAAGAACCAAAGTACTGGTTTAGAATTCATCTCAGCAAGAGTAGCTGCCCACAAATCAACTCTTAAACTTGAAACACTAGCAAAACTCTTATCTCCACTTAATACATCTAGTAAACTCTTGAAGTCTTTAAGGATTCCTGTATCTCCGATGCTACTTAGAATGAATATAGCTGAGGCTAAGGAAGCAATACCGGCAACAGCTAATATAATAGTTCTCTTAACAGCTAACTTCTTAGTTACTGCCAAATAAATTATTGTAAACAGTACTGAAACGCCTAATCCCATGAAAGCAGCTCTTGATAAAGAAAGCAATACAATCACAAACATGAATATTCCAACAGCAGTCTCAATCCAATTGATCTTTTTACTGAATAAGAACGGAATAATTAACATTAGCCCAACTAGTGCAAATGGATCGGGAGTATAGTTTGAATTCCCAAACCCGAACAAATATGTTCTTGCAACACCAATAAAATCGTTAATAAATACCTGATAGGCAATTAATAATCCTGTAATACTCAGTGAGGCCACTGTAACAATCTTAATAACTCTCTTATTAAGATAGTGCCAAACTGGTATTAGAGCTATAAACAATAATATACAGAACCAATAAAAGAATATTGATAAATAGTTTGGACCTGCTCCAAAGAATACTTTAGTAGAAATATAACCAGCATTTACAAATGATTGCATAACTAGTAAATTGTTGAACAATGACATAAACATAAACATTATCGCAACTGTAAATAATCTTCTCTCCCATTTAAAAGTCTTAAATGACAACCTATAATGTTTTGAGAAGTCTTTTCCAAGTAGAATACTTAACAAGAAGATTCCACCTATAACTGAGTATAGAGCAACCAATTTTTGATTGTGAAACTCAACTGGGTCAGCCTTATACAATAACGGTATACCCGCCAAATATATTAATACTAGTACCGTTTGTAATTTATAAGATAACTTATTTTCCATGATATCCTCCTACTTTTTATAGTAATTTTTTTTATTAATCTGATACTCTCTAGCAATAGCAAGTGAATTATCAGGAACGTCTTCAGTGATTGTACTTCCTGCAGCAATTTTTGAATTTTTTCCTATTTTAATTGGTGCAATTAAATTAACATTACTTCCAATAAATACATTATCCTTAATAACTGTTTTATGCTTGTTAGTCCCATCATAATTAACAGTTACAACTCCACATCCAAAGTTTACTTTATTACCAACTTCAGAGTCACCTATATAAGTAAGATGAGCGGACTTAACACCTTTACCTAAAGTGCTTTTTTTAATTTCCACAAAGTTACCAATTCTATTGTTATCGCCAACTCTTGCATTTTGTCTTAAATGTGCAAATGGTCCAACAGTAGAATTATTACCAACACTTGAATCAATAATATAAGAAGATAGTATTGTAGAATTCTCTCCAATTACACTTCTTCCTTCTATTACAGAATTCGGATATATAATTGTTCCTTTACCTATTAAAACATCAGGGCCAATTATTGTATTCGACTTATCAACAATCGTAACACCATTAATCATATGTGCTTCATTAATCTTTTCTTTAAGTAAATCAGTAGCAATAGATAAGTCACGTTTATCGCTTATCCCTATAGTTTCATACATAGTAAGAGCAGGAACTGCTTCTACTTTTAATCCATCTCTTTTAAATAATTCTAAAATATCAGTTAAATAATACTCTCCTTGAGCATTATTGTTTTTAAGCGAGTTTATGTACTTGAATAACATTTTGTTATCAAAACACATTGTAGATATGTTCACTTCATTAATCAGCTTTTCTTCTTTTGAAGCATCTTTTTCCTCTACAATTCTCAAGACACTATTACCATCTTTGATTATTCTTCCATAACCTTTCGGATTATCAAGAACAGCTGTAAGTAAGGTAAGATCGTTTTTATTCTCTTTATGAGTTTCAATAACTTTTCTAATACTCTCTGGAGTTATAAGCGGTTGATCACCAGCTATAACAAAACAAACTCCATCATAGTCTTTTAACTCTTCAAATGCCATGCTAACTGCATGGCCAGTTCCTAGTTGTTCTTCTTGTACGAAATACTTTTCTACATTAATGCAGTTCAGTACCGTATCTTTCTTATATCCAACGATGGGAATTACATTATCAATCCCTGAAGCAACTAGAGCATCAATTACATAATTAATAAATTCTTTCCCAAGTATCTTTTGACAAACTTTAGGAAGATCATCATTCATTCTAGTTCCTTTTCCACCTGCTAGTATTATTCCATAACTCATAAATTCATCTCCTTAAGCGAGTTTTTCAACTAACTCAAACATCTCATTATAGTATTTCTGACACGTTTTAACATCTACTGCTTCAACCATAACTCTAATCACTGGTTCAGTTCCGCTTGGTCTTATTAAGACTCTTCCATCCCTACCAAGTTTTTGATTAGCATCCTTGATTCTAGCTATTAAATTAGTGTTTTCCATTATACTTGTTTTATCAGTAACTCTAATTTTCCCAAGCAATTGTGGATATTTAGTTAATCCTGAGGCAAGTTCACTCATCTTGAGTTCATTTTTAACCATAATTTCAGTTAACTGCAACGCAACTAACATCCCATCACCACATGTGTTATAATCCAACATTATAATATGACCAGATTGCTCTCCACCTAGGTTAAGACCATTATCAATCATATTAGCTAAAACATATCTGTCACCAACATCAGTAACATTTACTTCCACAGACTCTGCTTCAAGTGAATTAAATAAACCCATATTACTCATCACGGTAGTAGCAACCTTACCATTATTCAATTTATTATTTTTAGACATTTGTTTTGATAAAATCATTAACATATGATCTCCATCAACTGTGTTACCTAAATCATCAACACAAATAACTCTGTCTCCATCTCCATCAAATGCGTACCCTACATCTAGTTTGTTATCAATTACTAATTTGGTAATCTGATTAATTTCAGTAGCACCACAATTGTCATTGATATTTTTACCGTTCGGATGATCATTGATTACAGTTACTTCAGCACCAAGTCTAGTGAACAATCTTTTAGCTATAACTGATGTTGAACCATTGGCACAATCTAGTCCTATTTTTAAACCATCAAATCTTGAGTTCACACTAAAAAATAAACTCTCAATATACTGATAGATACTCTCATGTCTATTTAATACTTCACCGATATTTTCATAAGTAGCTCTACCAATTTCTCCGTTATCGATTTGATGTTCAATTTCAATTTCCTCATCGTCTCTTAGTTTAAAACCGCTCTCACCAAAAATTTTAATCCCATTATCAAAATATGGATTGTGTGAAGCTGAGACCATTATTCCCATGCTAGCTTCAGTACTTTTTGTTAAATATGCAACTCCTGGAGTAGGAGTTAAATGTAATCTTTTAACATCAATACCGCTTGCCAAGAATCCACTTATTAAAGAGTACTCTAATAACGGACTACTGAGTCTAGAGTCTTTACCAACATAAACGTAAGGTCTTTTACCAGAATCTCTAGCTATTCTTTTTCCTAAAACTCTAGCCAACTTAAATGCTAGCTCAGGAGTAAGAAATTCATTAGCTACTCCTCTTATACCATCAGTTCCAAAATATTTTTTCATAATATTACCCAATAATTTTGCTGACAACTTCGAACACTGAATCGATATCCTTAATTAGTTCATCCACATCGATAGGCATTTTTCCATTCTTTTCAACAAAAATTCTTTCATTTGAAGTTCTTATTTGAGATTCATCAATCAACAATTCCTCATACATCTTTTCACCTGGTCTTAGACCTGTAAATTCAATTGGTATATCATTATAAGGAACATATCCAGATAAACTAATCATCTTTTCAGCAAGATCTAGTATTTTAACAGGCTGACCCATATCAAGGACAAATATTTCTCCCCCTTGAGCATATACTCCAGTTTGTAAAACTAACTGGACTGCTTCAGGAATCGTCATGAAGTATCTTATAATATCCTTGTGAGTAACCGTAACAGGACCACCATTCTCAATTTGACGCTTGAAGAGTGGTATTACAGAGCCATTACTCCCTAGTACATTACCGAATCTTACAGCGCTAAATTTCGTACTACTTTTACCATCCATTGTTTGAATAACTAGTTCCGCAAATCTTTTACTAGCTCCCATAATGTTAGTAGGGTTTACTGCTTTATCAGTAGAAATTAGCACAAACTTAGAAACATTATTATTTATAGCAGCTAAGGCTGTATTGTAAGTTCCATAGCAATTATTCTTAACAGCTTCCTTAGGAGAATCCTCCATTAAAGGAACATGTTTATGTGCAGCGGCGTGGAATATTAAATCAGGTTTATGAATAGCCATAACCTCATTTATACGTTCCTTATCCTGAACACTACCAATCAACACTTCAATTAACCCACCTAATCCATCAAGAATTAACTCTTGTTGAAGATCGTATGCATTGTTCTCATAAATATCAAAGATAATAACTTTCCTTGCACCATAACGTATTACCTGCTTCACGATTTCAGACCCGATCGATCCTCCACCACCAGTTACCATTATAATTTTATCTTTAATAAATCCACTTATTCCATTGTCATCTAATTTAATTTCATCTCTGCCAAGTAAATCTTCGATCTGAACTTCTCGAATTTTTAAGTCCTTAACATCTTTAATCTCTTTTATATTAGGTAAAGTCTTAACAGACACATTTAGTGAAGATAATCTATTAATCATTTTAGCAAGATCGCCTCTAGATAGACTAGGAATAGCTATAATAACTTCATCTATCCCATTAGCGTTTATTATCTTTTCAATATCATCAAATGGTCCAACAACATTTTTGTTCTTAAAACTTCTACCAATTTTCTTTTCATTATCATCAAGAAATGCTACTATCTCTAAATCGTAAGCAATTGCATTTCTAGATACTTCTCTAAATACTAAGTCTCCTGCAGCGCCTGCCCCGATAATTAATCCTTTTTTAAGTCCTTTAATTCTCTTAGACTTAAAATAACCATAGTATCTAAACCCAAATCTAGTTACTACGTATCCTCCAGCTTCTAAGAACATAACTGCAAGTAATTTTAATAGTGTGAAATTGATTAAATCAGTCACTACTAAAGTAAACACCACTGAATTTGATATTAGAAAAGAGTATCCTAAGAATACAAAATCTTCAATAGAAGCATGTGACCACAGTCTAATGTATAATTTAAAAAAATGGTTAACAATTACTTTACCTAAAGTTATCATTGTAAACAATAACAAAAGTGAAATATTTGTAACCATTGCAAATTTGAATTCTCTCGTTAAAGACTCCACAAACAGATAAATTGTGAAAATCATAAATATATCAATCAGTAAAAAGTAATTGTTAATATTCTTTTTCATTTTACCACCCTCAACTCCCATAATTATATCATATTTCACACTAGAAATGAATGTCAATTTCAACACGTAGCATGAAAAAACAGGCGATAAATCGCCTGCCTAATTATATCCTTTTGGGTTGTTCTTTTGCCAATTCCAAGAACTCTTACACATATCATTCAATGTCAAAGTCGCCTCGAATCCTAAAATATCTTTAGCTCTCTTCACACTTGCGTAACAAACCGCAATATCTCCAGCTCGTCTTGATGTAATATTATATGGTATCTTCATTTCATTTATTTTTGAAAACGTGTTAATCAACTCTAGAACGCTTGTACCACTACCGGTCCCTAAATTGAAGACATTATATCCTTTGATGCTGTCAGTCTCGATTGCCAAGATGTGCCCTTTCGCTAAATCAACAACATGAATGTAGTCTCTAACTCCTGTTCCATCGACTGTATCAAAATCATCTCCAAATACACTTAGTTCTTTTCTTTGACCTACAGCGACTTGAGTCACAAATGGCATTAGATTATTAGGAATCCCTCGAGGATCCTCTCCAATTAAGCCAGACTCATGTGCACCTATTGGATTATAGTACCTAAGGACAGTAATATTCCAAGAATTATTAGAATTATAAGTGTCCAATAATATTTTCTCGATCATAAGTTTTGTTTGCCCATATGGATTTGTAGCACTAAGTTCCATATCCTCGGTATGAGGTGAAACGTTATTCACTCCATAAACTGTTGCGCTTGAAGAGAAAACTATGTTTGAAACTTTGTATTTTTCCATTGTTTCTAGCAAGGAAATTGTTCCATAAATATTATTATTGTAATACATTAAAGGCTTTTCAACAGACTCACCAACTGCTTTGAACCCAGCAAAATGAATTACGTAATCTATCTTCACATCATTAAACACTTTTTCAAGCTCGAACGAGTCAGTTATATCGACATTATGAAATACAACTTTTTTATTAGTAATTAACTCTATTCTTTCAATAGCTTTGAAACTACTATTCGATAGGTTATCCACAATTATAACGTTATGATTGTTGTTTAGAAGTTCAACACACGTGTGACTTCCAATGTAACCTGCACCACCTGTAACTAATATATTCATAATTACCCTCCTATTCCGGTTAAGTATATCAAAATAAGTTTGACTTGACCATATCAACTGCTAAAAAAAAGGTCACCTAAGTGACCTAATATTATAATAATTCTAGAGTGTCTCTTGCGATAACTACTTCTTCATCTGTTGGTAACAAATAAACTTTAACTTTTGAATTTGTCGAAGAGATTAATGTTTCTTTTCCACGTACATTATTTAACTCATTGTCAATCTCAACACCTAGTAAAGCTAATCTTTCACAAATTGCTTTTCTCATTCTTGAAGAGTTCTCTCCAAGTCCAGCAGTAAAGCAAATTGCATCAACACTACCCATATATACTGAATACGCTGCGATTGTATCGGCGATAGCTTTATCTTGAATATCCATTGATAACTTAGCTCTCTTAGACCCTTTTTCAAGAGCTTCTTCTAAATCTCTGTTATCTGAAGAAATACCACTTACTCCTAAGAAACCAGATCGTTTATTAAGTGTATCAGTTACTTCTTTAAGAGTTGTACCTTCTTTTTCAGAAATAAACTGAATAATAGCAGGATCCACATTTCCACTTCTAGTTCCCATTGGGATTCCAGCTAAAGGAGTTAATCCCATTGTCGTATCAACACTTACACCTTTTTTAACAGCACAAATACTTGCACCATTACCAAGATGTGCAACAACTATATTTACCTCACTTGGTTTTTTACCAAGTAGTTCAGCAGCTCTCATACTAACGAACTTATGACTTGTACCATGGAACCCATACTTTCTTACTCCGTACTTTTGATACCATTCGTATGGAGTTGCATAAATATATGATTCCTGAGGCATTGTTTGATGAAATGCAGTATCAAACACTGCAGTTTGTACAGCATTTGGTAAACTTTTTTTAAATGTATTTATTCCTGTAAGGTTTGCAGGATTATGTAATGGAGCTAATTCTGAAACTGAAATAATACCAGCTAATACTTCATCTGTAATAACAACAGATTTAGCGAATTTTTCTCCACCATGTACAACACGATGACCTACACCTTGAATTTCTTCTAGACTCTTGATAACACCTTTAGAAACAATCAAGTCTAATAATTTATTAACAGCAACAGAATGATTCGGTAACGGTAATTCTGATTTATCTTTACTTCCTGCATGCTCAAACTTAAGAGTACCCATCTCTTGACCAATTCTTTCGAATATACCTTCACACAATACTGTTTCTTCTGGCATATTATATAGTTTGAACTTCAGTGAAGAACTCCCCGCATTTACACTAATAATTTTCATTTAAATATCCTCCTTGTTGAACCAATTATCTATTTTCTTTATTGAATTTCTGAAGCCTTCAGTGTCCTTTAGACTTGGAAGGTCTACTAATAGAAATTCTTTATTTAACTCATCTTTCTTTTTCATAAGTAAGATGCTTTTTCCTAGTTTAACATCAACAAACATATCATCCGGCAGCTTGATTAATCCAAGCATCGTCGCCTTTTCTTGAATTTCAGCCTTAAGTATCCCTTCAACTTCAAAGAAGTCATTGGGAATAACCATTAACGCATACCCGTCATCATTCATCATTTCAAATATTTTATTTACAATAACGTGTGGAAAATATTCATCATTATATATATACAATGGAATATCTCCTATTACTAAATCAAAGCCAGTAATTCCAGACTCAATAGCGTCCTCAAGGAGAAAATCAACGCTGTAATCTTGTAAATCTGCATAAACTCTTGCAAGTTGAATATTGTCTAAGTTACTGTCAATACCTACAATGTCAAAATCCTTATTTAATGTATTACATACACTAGTTAATAAAGAAGCAGTTCCAACAAGTGGATCTATAATTGAAAGTGAACTTTTACCCCTGAACAAATGATTAGCAATGTAACCCACTAGTAACCCAATTGTATCTGGTGTAATTTCACTATTTCTAATATTATCTTTTTTATACCCATTTAACGTTAATGCAACAAGTGCTTTTCTCATTTCTTCTTTTTTGAAGTCAAGCTCTTGAATATCAGTCAAAATCTTCTCAAGTTCATAAGAAACATCCATTGATACATCTTCGTTTACGTATCCTTCCAATATATCTCTACTTAATAGATATAATGCGTGTAAATAGGTAACTCTCAAGTCATCTTTTAAGATATTAATATACTTATCAAATTGCTCGAATAACTGTACAACTATGTCTTTAGCCATCCCTGAAACCTCCTATTTTTGAAATACGTTATATTATAACATTTTTTAGTTATAGGTAAAGAAAATATGTAAAAAAAAGAAAAAGATTATTACTAATCTCTCATAATTATAGATGGCTCATAATTCTTGTCAAAATACTTCAAACTTGCTATAGTTAAGAAGGTGATTAAAATGAAAAAGATAGTCCTTGCTCTAATAAAAAAATACAAAGAATTTACGGTTGACACTCCACCAAGGTGTAGGTATCATCCTAGTTGCAGTACCTATGCAAAAGAGGCGTTTGAGAAGAAAAACTTTCTCTATGCAACTATATTATCAATATGGAGAATTCTTAGATGTAACCCATTTAGTAAAGGTGGTTATGATCCAGTCCCTACAAACAAAACAAAAGGCAAAACTTAATTGCCTTTTTTTAAATGATTGTTATTATTATCAATGATGCTAACAAGAAACAATAAATTGCAAAGTAATGAAGTCTATCTTGAAGTAATATCTTTTTAAAGAATATTAGACCGATGTAAGTCATTACTGCTGCGATAGTAAAGTACAGTAAATACTCAACACCAAAATCATCTAACTTGAACAGCGAGTAAATTCCCGATGCAAAGCTGATTGGAATATAGATCATAAAAGAAAACTTAAATGCATCTTCTCTTGAAAGACCTCTTGAAATTCCTGCCACTGTTGTAATTCCTGATCTAGATATACCTGGTATCAATGCAGCTGCTTGAGCAAGTCCTACATAAAGTGAATCATTGTAACTAAGTTCTCTTCTTTCCTTGATAATCCTCGGACCAACTAGTAAAAGTATCCCCGTCACAATTAAAAATCCAGCTACGTAATTTGCACTTTTAAACAGTTCAAATGAGTCAATATAATAGAAACCTATAAATCCAGCAGGAATTGTAGCTAACAAAACTTTATATGAATAAACTCTCGTTTCGACCTTATTCAAAGTCTTTAAGTAAGCCATCAAATCTTTTCTAAAATATACAATAATTCCTAATAGCGATCCAAAATTCACAAATAACTCAAATTGAAATCCTGGTAAATTAAGGTTCATAATCTCTTCAAATATTACTAAGTGACCACTAGAAGATATTGGTAAGGGCTCAGTTATCCCTTGGATAATAGCTAAAATAATTAGTTTTATAGTTTCCATACGTAATCTCCTTAACATTTATAATATATTATAACTCATAAAACGAAAAAAAAAGAACTTTTTCAAGTTCTCTTAAACATTTATTTCTCCAGACTTTTGTAGTGCTATTTTAACACCAATAGGTCCAAATAACTCATAAATTACTGTTGCAGCTAACACAATTGTAAGTATTGATAATCCTGCATCACCTTTTAAGGTAGTAGCTGCAGCGTTTGCCATACCAATCGCAACACCTGCTTGAGGTAATAGTGTAACTCCCAACCATTTTCTAACATTCGGATGAGCTTTTGTAATCACTGCTCCAAACCAAGATCCAAACATCTTACCTACGATACGAGCTAGAATATATATTATCCCAAATTTAGCTACTGTCGATCCAGATACATTAAACAAGACACCTAAATCTAAATGAGCACCAGCTATTGTGAAGAACGCTACAAGTATAAATGGATTAAACTCATCTATAATTCTAACAGTTCTGTGAAGTTTTTCTAATTCAATAGTATTTGCGAAGAACATCCCCGCTACCATCGGTGTTAATATAATTGATAAATGCTGACCGAATACTCCAATCTGAGATATCGCTACAGCTAATATAATACCAGCAACCGCAATAATCAAACTGTATTCATGAGACTCATGTTTCTCTACCTTAATAGCCAACATCATAGCTAATCCAATTATCCCACCAACTACAATAGATAATCCAATTTCAATCATTGGAGTTTTCATAAGTTCAATAATCCCTGCTGATCCACCTGAGTACATTGAGAACCCAACAGATAACAGAACTCCGAATACCACAATCCCAATAGCGTCATCAAGTCCTACTAACGGTAACATCGTTTCAGTTACGGGTCCTTTTGCCTTATATTTCTTTGTTAACATCATAATAGGACCAGGTGCAGTCGCAGTCGCAATTGCTCCTAAAATTAAAGCTTGCCACATTGGAGCACCGAATAACAATAAAGCTATCATAACGAAAACTGCAGCTGTGAATGCCTGCATCAAAGTAATAATGACAATTTGCACTCCAGTCTTCTTTAAATTTTTAAGTAATATCTCGGATCCAATCCCAAATGCGATAAACCCTAATGCAACATTAGTAATAAGTTCAAGTCCAATCACACTTTCAGTTGCGATTATTCCTAAAACGCTTGGTCCAATTATTATCCCTACCACTAAGTAACCTGTTATATGAGGGATCTTTATCATTTCGAATAATCTTCCCGCATAAAGTCCTAAAACAACAATAATTCCAAGACTTAAAAGTATTTGATATAAGTTTGAATTAGTACTACTTTCAGCAACACTTAAAATAAGATTGATCATATTTCAACACCTCTTGTATTTTTTAACTAACTGAAAATATTATACTCCTCATAAAAACGAAATACAAGCGCTATCTGACGATTAATAAATTCGTAAGTGTTTGTTTAACTAATAAACTTGGCAAAGATAAAACAATGTAACAAATGTTACTTGTTTTAAGTGATTATATTACGTAAAAAAAGCCACTTTAAGAGTGGCTATTCTTTAATTATAGTTATCCATCCATCTGGAGCTTTTATATCTCCGAATTGAATTCCAACTAAAGTATCAAACAATTTTTGAGTGATTGGACCTACAGAATCTCCTGAGTCAAATGTATGTACCCAGTCTTTGTGAGCAATGTTTCTTATTGGTGTAATGATCGCTGCAGTCCCACATGCACCTGCTTCTTTAAATTCAGACAAATTGTCAATGAAGCAATCTCTTTCTTCTACTTCAAGTCCAAGATAATTTTCAGCTAAATATAACAATGAATATTTGGTAATACTAGGTAAAATCGATCTTGAATATGGTGTTATAAATTTATCGTTTCTAGTAATACCAAAGAAATTTGCAGCTCCTACTTCTTCAATTTTAGTATGAGTTAATGGATCTAGATAAATACATTCAACATATCCTGCTTCTTTTGCGATTGATTTAGGGTAAAAACTAGCAGCATAATTCCCACCAACTTTTGCCATTCCTGTTCCCATTGGTGCAGCTCTATCGTACTCAGTAGTGCAAAAATCAACAGGAGCTAATCCATCGTTGAAATATTGACCTACTGGTAATCCGAACACAATAAATAAAAACTCAGTTGCAGATTTTACTCCTATGTTTTCCCCAACACCAATTACAAATGGTCGAAGGTAAAAAGTATTACCATTCCCATAATCTGGTACTAGTTCCTCATTAGCAAGTACAACTTGTTTACATGCGTCAATAAATTTCTCATAAGGTACTTCGGGCATCAAAACTCTAGCACTAGATCTGTTTAGTCTTTTTGAGTTTTCATCTGGTCTAAATAATTGTATTTTACCGTCTTTTGTTCTGTATGCTTTTAAACCTTCAAAACATTGTTGACCATAATGCAATGCTGGAGACGACTCGTTAATGTGTAAAATATTATCCTCAGTCAGAGCACCATCATCCCATTTACCATCTTTCCATCTAGATATATATCTAAACGGAGTGTGTTGATAATTAAATCCTATGTTTGCCATTTTATAATCCTCCTAGTTAAAACTACTTTAAAAGTGTAGCACATCATGAAAGCCTTTTCAACAATGTGTATTCATTCAGATTTTAGAGAAAAAAAGGTAGAAAGAATCTACCTTTTATATTAGTACCATCCTCTTAATTTCATTACAGCAGCAATTTTTTTGATTGAATGCATGAATGCTGCTTTTCTCATGTTTTTCATATCTTTAGACTGCATTAACTTGTATATTTCATCAAACGCTCTAACCATGATTTTTTCTTCTTCTTCTAGAACTAATTCTTTTTCCCAGTAATGACCATATAAATTTTGGCTCCACTCGAAGTAAGAAACAGTTACACCACCAGCATTAGCTAGTACATCAGGAATAACGAAGATACCTTTTTCAAGTAAAATCTCATCAGCTTCAGGAGTAGTAGGTCCGTTTGCACCTTCAGAGATAATTTTACAATCAAGTAAATGTGCATTATCTTTAGTGATAGAGTTTTCTAACGCACATGGTAAGAAGATATCACATGAAGTGCTGAACACTGCATCTCTATCTTTAATTTCAACACCTGGGAAATCAGTTACTTTATTCCCTTTCGCTACAAATTCCATTAATTTTGGAATATCAATTCCGTCTTCTTTATATATACTTCCGTAAACATCACTTACAGCGATTATTTTACTTCCCCAACTATTTAACATCTCAGCAGCATAACTACCAACGTTACCGAATCCTTGGATTACTGTCGTAGATCCTTCAAATTCTAAATTAATTTTTTGGGCAGCTTTTCTAACCATAAATGCTACACCATACCCTGTCGCTTCAGTTCTACCTAAAGAACCTCCTAATTCAACAGGTTTACCTGTTAAATGACCATTTTGTGATTTACCTGAAATAATGTTAGCTTCATCGATCATCCATGCCATGATTTGTGGGTTTGTGTTTACATCCGGTGCTGGAATATCTCTATATTGTCCAATTACAGAATGAAATGCTCTCATCCAAGCTCTAGATAAACGTTCAAGTTCACCTTCACTTAATTCACGTGGATCAACAATGATACCACCTTTACCACCACCATAAGGTAATCCAACTACAGAACATTTAAATGTCATCCAAGCACTAAGTGCTTTCACTTCATCAACAGTTACATTTTGGTGGAATCTTAATCCACCTTTATTAGGACCTAACGCATCATTATGTTGTGATCTGAATCCTTTAAATATTCTAATGCTACCATCGTCAAGTCTTACTGGAAATGAAAATTCGTAAAATCTTTGCGGCTCAGCTAGTAAGTCGTAAACTACTGGTTCTAAGTCCATGCTGTCTAACGCACTTCTAATTTGAGCTTGTACCATCTGTAATGGGTTCATTATTTCTCTCCTTTAAATTTAATTAGTATTGTTACTTACAACATAATATAACATTATGGTAAAACGTTTTCAACATATTTTTCATTTTTTTTCATAATTTTTATGAAAAGTTTTCATTGGGACAATTACTTGTAATTTTACAGCGTAAAAAAGCCTGATATTATTCATTAATAGCGTGATAACCCAAGTTAAGTACATTAAAAAAACGGCTAAGATAAGCCGTTATAATTATATTAATACCAAACTCATATAAAGAATGTAATCCTTCTATAATTAATGGCTTATGTGAACTCTAACATAATGTAAAGTATGAAAAGTTTTCATAAGTGACAAACAAGACATTAAATAAGTTGATTACCGATAATTATTTTCATTCTTTTTTCAAATACAACTTTAGCCTTCTCACCATCATAAAATCCAGACTCTAGATATGACAGTATTCTTTCAACAACTGAAACACTAACACTCAATAGATGATAGAAATCTTTCTTATCAACTGTCAATAGATCAAACTCAACCAAATTTGAAAGGTCGATTATTTGCTCCTTCAGTAAATCATCATATTTTCTTGCGTACATTAGTGAATCTTTAAAGTGTAAATTGAATATTCTATTTATGAATCTTGAGTACATCTGTGGAGTATGAATGTACCTCAGAAACAAATTGTTCCAAGAGACAAAGAAATCTCCATCGTTCTCAATCAGCTCATCCTTTAGAATGGCCAATGTTTCCACTGATTGTTGATTGAGGATGAAAAAATACAAATCCTCAAGGCAATCAAAATATTTATAAAAACTAGCTCTAGATATATTTACTCTTTTAATAATTCTTACTACTTTTGCACCCTTTAATGTATATAACTCAAATTCTTCCTTTGCAGATTTAATAATCTTCTGCTTCTTATCAATTGATAAGTTAAAAAATGTTAATTTAGGCATTACTCATAATTTTGCACCAATGGAAGTAAAGGAACTATTATAAACATCATCCATGTTGGATGCCATATGTTTAAAAATAGACCGACTCCAAGGTACACTATCAAAATAAATGACGCAATTATAGGTATAATTGAATATTTCAAAGGGTAAAACTTAGCGTTGTAAATTAAAACAAAAAATGGTAGAAAGGTCAATATTATTAGAGTGTTTATCCACTCGTTGCTAATTAATGACACTCCAAGATATAGTACTAAAATAAATGGTATAAATCCTCTATAGAAAAAACTACCTTTTGTGTAATTAAATCTTAAATCTAACAACCACCAAGCTAAAATTGGCAAAAGATAAATAAACCATAAAGATTCCCACATATTCTCGTAAATTCCAAAATACACGTATATTGCTGAAATAAGTATTATTACAACTGCCACAGATCTTAGTGCCTTGGTAAGAGTAAACTTCATATCATCACCTCATTTAAATTATAATGTATTCCATCGCAAAATAAAAGTGTACAATGTACACTTTTATACTTCGTGAGCTATAACAGCTATTAATCCTGGTCCTGTATGTATCCCCAAGACAGGCGTTAACTCAACTAATTCACTTTCAGATATATTTAGTAACTCTTTAAGTCTTTCTAAAAGCATTTCAGCTTTTTCATAGTCGTTACCATAATGTACTGTAAGATTGATTTCTTTATTTGTAAATCTTTCAACTACTATATCAATAGTTTTACTTAATGCTCTTCTGTTTCCTCTACCTTTACTTAAAGTCTCATAAACTCCTTCATCATTTACTGTGATGATTGGTTTGATTTTAAGTATATCTCCGATAGTCCCTTCAACTTTCCCGATTCTACCACCTGCTCTTAAATATTTCAGAGTGTTAAGTGTATAAACTGTAAAAAGTTTGTTAAATCTAAATTCAATTAATAATTTAATAATATCATCTAGGTCTATGCTTTTTTCTAGGAGTTTAATTGCCTTTTTAACAACGTATCCTAATCCCATAGCCAGTGTTTTTGAATCAAAAATAGTTATGTCGAAATCAATATCCTCAACAGCAAGCCTTACTGCATTGTAAGTACCTGACAATCCACTTGAGATACTTATGACAAAAATCTTGTCGTACCCTAACTGAATAATTTCTTCTATTTTTTTTGTGATATCACCAATACTTGGCAAACTACTCTTAACGTCGTTAGTGTCAAGTTTAGAATAAACCTCCTTAGATGAAATATCTACTTGATCCCTAAACTGTTCATTATCTACTGTTATCCCTAAAGGTACGACAAACAAGTTCTTATGTTCGCTTAAATACTCTTTAGTCAAATTACAACTTGAATCTGTTAATATAGCTATCTTCATACTATCACCTCTATTTAATTATGGATTATACACTTCCTTATAACAATAAACAGTATTCAATAAGTGTATACATATGTCATCATCACCAATCAAAAATTTGCTTTCACAATGAAAGTTTGATACTCTAAACAAAGATAACCCAAGGAGGATTTCTTTTGAAGAATATGATTGGTAACACTCCTATGCTTGAGATCAATTACAAGTATAAAGGTGAAGCAAGAACTATTTATGCAAAAGCTGAGTATTTCAACTTAACCGGAAGCATAAAAGATAGAATTGCATTCCACATAATTACAGAAGCTTATAAAGACGGATCCCTTAAACCAGGTATGCCTATTGTAGAGGCAACTAGTGGTAATACTGGTATTTCTTTTAGCGCTTTGGGTGCATACTTTGGTCATGAAGTTCATATATTTATGCCAGACTGGATGAGTTTTGAGCGTAAAGAGATGATAAAGAAGTATGGAGCCACTCTTCATGAAGTATCTAAGGAAGAAGGCGGGTTCATTGGAAGCATTGAACAAGCAAATGAATATGCTAAAAAGATATCTGGATTTAGACCACAACAGTTTTCTAATAACCAAAATTCTGAAGCTCACTACTTAACAACAGGATCTGAAATTCAAACTCAATTAAAGATGAATAATATAGTACCAGACGCACTGGTTGCTGGTGTAGGTACCGGTGGAACAATCATGGGTGCTGGAAGAAAATTAAAAGAAATGAACGAAAACATACTACTGTTCCCACTTGAACCGTCAAACTCTCCAACTCTTTCGACTGGTCATCAAGTTGGACACCATAGAATTCAGGGAATTTCCGATGAATTCATTCCTGAAATAATAAAACTTGATCAACTTGACGAAATCATAAAAGTTGACGATGGAGATAGCATTATTATGGCTCAGCAACTTGCTAGGCAATTAGGACTTGGAGTTGGAATATCAAGTGGTGCTAACTTCTTAGGTGCAGTTTATGCTCAAAATAACTATGGCTCAAACTTAAATGTAGTTACACTGTTCTCAGATGACAACAAAAAGTACTTAACGACTGACATAATTAAAAAACAACCTATTAAAGATGGATACTTATCGACTGATATTGAATTAACTGGAGTTGACTCATTCTGTGTCTGTAATAGACGAATCAAAGAAGGTAACTGCTAAAAAAAAGGGGATTTCCCCTTTTTTATTTTTCCATATATACTTTTAGTCCAGCTTTTAATATTGCCATAGCCTTTGATAGACTTTCTTCATTTAAAACGTATGCGATTCTTATTTCATTTCTACCAAGCCCAGGAGTTGAGTAAAACCCTTCAGCTGGAGCAAACATTACAGTTTCTCCATCCAAATCGAACTCTTTAAGCAACCAAATAACAAAATCTTCAGCATCTTCTATTGGGAGTTTAGCAATTGCATAAAAAGCTCCCGTAGGTTTTTCACAAATAACGCCTTCTATAGATGACAATGTATCAAATACAATGTGTCTCCTTCTATCATACTCTGCATGTACTTCGATTAAATATGATTCATCAGTTTTATAAAGTGCAGTAGCTCCTACTTGTTCTAATGTTGGCACGCACAATCTAGATTGACATAATTTAAGAACTTGCGTTCTAAACTCTTTATTCTTCGAAGCCAATGAGCCAATTCTAGCTCCACATGCACTGTATCTCTTTGATACACTGTCAACAAGAATAACTCTATCTTCAATCCCTTTTACATTTCCAAACGATGTATATTCTAATCCATCATATACAAATTCTCTATACACTTCATCAGAGATAATAAAAAGATTATTTTCTTTTGCAATTTCAGCTAACATATTTACTTCTTCTTTAGTGTAAACAACACCTGTTGGGTTACCAGGATTACTAAACAAGATAGCTTTTGTTTTAGGAGTAATTGAACTTACTATGCTTTCCTTTGACGGCAAATGGAATCCGTTCTCAGCTGTAGTTGTGATTGGCTTGATGTTTACACTTACACCACCACTAAAGCCACTGTAGTTAGTATAGAATGGCTCTGGTACCAAAATTTCGTCTTCCGGGTCACATATCGCAATTATTGCGAATAATAACGCTTCAGATCCCCCATTAGTAATCAATATCTCATCTTTAGAGAAGTCCATTCCATGTCCCTTGTAGTAATTTATTATTGCATCAATTAATTCAGGGTCACCTTGAGAATATGAGTACTTAATGACAGGATTATTAAAATCTCTAATAGACTCCATAAATCCTTTAGGAGTTTCAATATCAGGTTGACCTATATTCAAATGATATACTTTTTTACCTTCTTTTTTAGCAGCTTCTGCAAAGGGTACTAGTTTTCTAATTGGTGATTCTTGCATTGCTCTAACTCTATTTGATAGTTTCATATGTTTCTCCTTAGTAAATGTCTAGAATTCAATCATATATTAACATTTTTAAATTTAAAATACTACATAATTTTATGTTTTATTTCTTCAACCATTCACAACTAGTCACTCACACATTGACACAACATTTATTTATCACCAATTGCTTAAATCATAATAAAAGCAATTTGTCTCTATAATTGAATTAGACGCAAAAAAAAAGAGGCTAAAGAAGCCTCTCAATATATTTCTCTAAATCAACTGGCTTAACAGCTGACTCGAACCTTTTGACAATTTCCCCATCTCTATTCAGTAAGAATTTTGTAAAGTTCCACTTTATTTTTTTAGGATTACCTTCTGGCTGATTTTTAAGTAAATATTTGTATAATTCACTAGCCTTTGGGCCATTAACTTTTATTTTACTAAACATCTTAAAAGTAACTCCATAATTTATTGTACAAAATTCATTAATTTCCTCATTACTTTTTGGATCTTGAAATAGGAATTGATTGCAGGGGAATCCCAAAAGTACAAGTCCTCTTTCCTTATATTTGTTGTGAAGTTTTTCGAGTCCCTCGAATTGTGGAGTGAATCCTCACTTACTCGCAGTATTAACTATCAAAACAACTTTATTAGAATATTCTGACAAACTAACTTCATTATCAAATATGTCTTTTACCACCATGTTATAAAACATTTCTACCTCCTAGATTATTTGTTTGACTTAATAAAAGCTTTTACGACTTTTTCATCAAATTGTGTCCCACTACATATTAGCAATTCCTTAAATGCTTCTTCCTTTGTTCTAGTTATAGAGTAACTTCTACCCATAACCATTGCTTCATATGCATCAGCCACACATATTATCTTAGCATAAATAGGAATTTCATCACCCATTATGCCTGAAGGATACCCATGCCCATCTATTCTCTCGTGGTGATACAAAACTCCCTCAGCGATAGTCTTAGAATCAAGGATATTATGCATAATCTTATATCCAGCCTCAGAGTGTTTTTTTATTATCTCATATTCACTTTTTGTGAACTTTCCTTCTTTCAAAAGGATTTCCACAGGTATCGTGATTTTACCAATATCATGAACTCTAGCCAATAATAAAATGTCTTCAATTTCAGATGTTCTTGAGTATCCTAGTTCCTTCAAAGTATTTACAGATGTTTCAGCAATTACTTTATAGTTCTCTTCTGATTCTCCAGCTTTTTTGCTTAGATTCAATAGAATGGAATCTAGTGAATTACTTTTTCTATCTTTTCTTGAATTTAACTTTCTACGGTACATAAGATTTTCAGCAAATCCAAATGCATCTTCAAAAGTTTTATTATTATTAATTACAATCTCATGTCCTCCAGATAAAGCTATATCAAAACTGTTTTCCTTATTTGAAACAGTAATTTCGTTAGCAATATCACTATACCTTTTTGCTATTTCTTTCTCATTCAATAGTTTTGAAATTACAGCAAACTCATCTCCACCAATTCTCGCAATAACAGAATCGACATCAAACATTTTCTTAATTATACTTGCAGAGAACTTAATAACTTTGTCCCCTTCAAGGTGTCCAAAAGTATCATTAATTAATTTTAATCCATCTAAATCAAATATTATTAATGAATAAGAATCATCTAAATGTTCCTTAACATAACTCTCAAAATAGTTTCTATTATAAAGTGAGGTCAAAGTATCTCTTTCAGCTAAAAATACAATTTGTCTCTTAGATTCAATAGCTTCAGAAACATCTACCATATACCCACCAACTGCTTTGATGTATCCATCCTCAAATCTACTGTCAACCTCAGAAGCGTGCTCAATATGTAATAACTTTCCAGTTAGTAAATTTTTGTGAATCACAACTAACTTTTCATAGTTGTCAATTTCTCCAGCATACAACATATCTTTAGCTTCTTTGAGTTCATTTGAAGCCTTCAAAGACTCCGGTGTGTTTTTGTATACAGTTCTTCTGTAGTCCGATAATAGCATCAAGCCATTATTTTGGACTTTTATTCCAAATTTGGTAGAAAATATATCATTTCCAAAAAAGTATTCTGTTCCATCAAATTCATCGTTACTTTGGTACCAAACAAGTACTTTACCAGACTTAATAGCTAGTTTATCCGCTTTTGAAAGTCTCTCATTTAGTTTATTAAGTTCTATATTTTCTCTTTCTATAACCACATTTTCAGTTATATCTTTAATATATCCTGTAATTGTTCTAACTTTTCCGTCCTTATTAAGTTCCTGGATAGCGGCATTATGTTCTAGAAAAACTGCTTCTCCAGTCTTAAGATTTCTATGCTTAACAACCAATCCACTAAAATCACTAATTTTATTATCTCCCAAAAGACTGAACTTACTCTTTAATATCTCAAACCCTTCTTTTCCTTCAGTGTCAGGATATGCAGACTTATAATAGTCTTCTAGACTAACTAATCCCTCGCTGTCAACCGGCATTCCAAGAGTTTGAATATACATGGAGTTTGCAAAATATTTTTTTTTGTTTTGAACATCCATTTTATCATTCGACCAAACCAAAAGTCCACTTGCGTCAATTGTTGTACTATTTGCGTTGTTAAGAACTAAATTTTTTCTTTCTAATTCTTCCACTAATTTTTGGGTTTTTAATCTATCACTTATATCTACGTTTACACCAACCATCAAAGAGGCTTTTCCTGAACTATCTCTTTTAATAACAGTAGCTCTTACTTCAATCCACTTTATTTCATCTGCTTCACTAAGTACTGGATGGATTGCTGTGTAGCTATCAAATTCACCATTGACTGCACCTGCAAACTTGTTTGCATCATCATCTATATAACTGTTATATGAAGGAAATCTTCTCCTAAATTTCTTAAGATATGCTGCCCAAACTAACCCATCTTTATCTTCATCTGATAAATATGTCATTCCCATTACTTCTCTGAAAGACTTAGTTTGATGGAATATAGTTCCACCTTCAACTATCTCGTACCACCAGACACCAATATTAGAATTTGTCAGTCCTTGGTCAATTAAACTTTGAAGTTTGAATATTTCATTTTCCTTTTCAATAATATCATTAACAAAAATATCAACTGCAACTATGAACCTAGGTGATCCATCTTCATACCTCAAGATAACTTTTCCTCTTGAGTCAGTCCATACAACTTCTCCTTTATCTGTCAACAAAGGCGTTCTAGCTCCAAAGTTGTCAGATAATCCTCTTGCTGCATCAGAAAAAGATTTTATCTCCTCATCTACAGCAACTCTAAAGTCCGCATTTAATTTAGCAGCATTTTCTCTCATAAGACTGTAGTCTGCAATCGAATATCTTTGATCATTTGTTGGCTCAAGTCCTACCGCAATAGCTCCATTGTCTGTTTGAGAAAAGAACTCTTCACCTTCGTCGTAGTTTATCCACCAGGTGCTAGCTCTAGATATTTCCTGTGCTGATTCAAATATAGTATTAATTTTGTTGAATTTCTTCACTGCATTTTCGATATATGAGGCATCAATAAATATACCTACGAACTCTTTAGGGACATTATCATCATATCTGTCTCCTACAATGATTTTACCTTCTACTAAAGTCCCCTCTGTTGTTTTCAAGTTAAATTCTAATATATCTTCTGTAGAGATACCTCTAAATACATCCTGGATGGTCTTGAATTTTTCCATATCACTAGATAAAAACTCAATTAATCCACTGGACTCGAGATCAATCCACTCATTAGGTATTAAGTCAGGTAATCCAGCTATTTTAGTAAATTGAATGTCAAAAAAAACCTTTCTTTCACGAGGATTAATCTTCATTAATCCCAGTATAAAGGCTTTATCAAATACAGATCCATATATAGAGTTAAAAATATCTTTATCTTTATCAGCACTCATAGAAATCTCCCCAGCTTTTTTATAATTTTACCATATTGGTGATTATTAAGGAACTAATCAGAATTTAATATCAAAGTCACTATTCTTACTAATATACTTCAACTGTTTCTTGTAACTTTTAAATGAAATAAGTCTTTTCTCTAAAAATGTAAGAGTTTCAGATTCTTCTACTCCCACTAAGCTAACCATTTCCTTGTAGGCATTGAATTTTTCTTGAATGTACTCTAACGCATAATTGCCTGCGATAACCCAGAGTCTAATTCCACCTCTCGACGGCTTCGTTTTAATAAATTTCACATATCTAATCTGTTGTGTGTTATCTAAATGCGTACCGCCACACGGGTTTCTATCGATACCTTCTATATCAATAATTCTTATTTTGTTTTTATCCACGTTTGGTAAATCAATTTTATTATCAATAATCGAATCATACATTGTTTCAGTTACTCTTACTCCTAAGTAAATAATGTCATTAACTTTAGATTCAATTTCATCTAATTCACTCTGACTGTGTTGCTTTGATAAGTCGATTGAGAATATATCACCTTTAATATTAAATGATGATGTGTAGCTTTTCTCTTCATCAAATACACTTGAAACTATATGCTGTGCTGTATGAAGTAATGAGTGCTTATATCTTACATTCTCATCTATAGCTATTACTACTTCACCACTAAAGTTTTTGTCTAATACATGTACGATTAAATCGTCTTGCTTATATGCTTTTATGATGTTGTGTCCGTTTATAGTTCCAATATCTGCTGGCTGCCCACCACTTTCTACATAAAAGCATGAATCTTTTGTAGTTACATGATACAACCCGTCTATCTCAACACTGGATAATACATTTGTAGTGATACTTAAAACGTTATACTTAAACATTGCATACCTCCGATTTAACATTTCCTAAATTATAGCACAAATAATTATAACATTAGGCGTTACTACTGCCTCAAATAAGATGTAACTTCGTTCCATGATACAATTAATTGAGGTGATTCTATGATATTAGAAAGTACAATAACTTGTCCGATATGCGGACATAAAGAAAAACTGACTATGCCTACTGATGTTTGACAATTCTTTCATCAATGCGCAGGTTGCGGAGAAATTCTAAATCCTTTAAAAGGCGATGGTTGTGTTTTCTGTAGTTTTGGAGATGTACACTGTCCTTCAAAGCAAGAGGAATC
>CAZPQU010000008.1:0-90596 GCA_964589075.1 uncultured Candidatus Izemoplasmatales bacterium
TTATTGATGTATTCAAGAGATTATCAATCACCTTGACTTTTTAATAGCTAGCTCCATATAATAAAAGACCATTACTGGTCTTTAGTATATTCAATTAATTTTACATCAATGTTTACTTTTAATGATTCAAGTGAATATAGTTTCTCTTTAGATTCAACACTTGATCTCCAATAATGTGGAGTCATCAAAAGTAAATTCTTAAGATCATCTTTTTTAAATGTAACTTCATCGAGTATGTTTTCTGAAAAGGATTTTGTGAGAATTTCTGAAATCAATTCATTTTGCTCATAGTTTCTGCTCAAAACAACCTCGTATACTTTTTCCTTTAACTCTAAAAGGTGATTTTCATTTGGAGATATGACGATGAACTTCCCACCTGGTTTTAAAACTCTCTCTACTTCAGTTAATGTTATAGGACTAAATACTGAAATTATTACATCAATGGACTCATCCATGTATGGTAACTTAGCAGTTGATCCAACAACCCAGTGTATATTTTTCTCAATCTTTGCTGACTCAATAATTCCTTTTTTAGAGATATCAATCCCATTATAATCAAATTTAATTCCTAGAAATTTTCTTAACTCAATTAAGTAGTATCCAATACCAGAACCTGCGTCCAATATTGAAAACTGATCTTTTGAAAAGCTTTTTACTCTTTTGTTTAAAGCGTCTGAGATTGCTTTATAATAACCATTCCAAAGAATTGCTTTTCTTGCATCTAGCATTTCTTTTGAATCACCGTGATGAAGATCCTTATTCTTGTTACTTATTAATAAATTAACGTACCCTTGTTTAGCCACATCAAAACTATGGTTATTATTGCATTTATAAAAATTATTAATTTCTTCTATATAAAGTTGTTCACCACAATTAGGGCATTTAACTACACTCATAATATTCTCCAAACCAATTCTCATTTACTTTTTTAAGATTCAACCAAAGTCCTATCAGATACTATTATAACAGTATCAAACAGGTTAATAATACAAAAGTTCACTTTGTATTATATTTATATGTTGTCTAGTTCGATTAGTTCCAATGGTATTGTATAAATCATGTCTTTTCTCTCAACAATGATTGTTATTTTCTTAGATAAACTTTCATCCTTCTTTATAGCTTCAATCAATGACCTAGTAGGATTAATCGCATATGGGTGGCCAACTAAACCAAGCATTGTTAAGTCACCTGTAGTGTCACCATATCCAAAGCAGTTCTCTAAATCAAGATTATATTCCTCAACAAGATCAAGCATTGCTTTTCTTTTACTAACTCTATCCCACATCGGAATAAGTTCTCCTGTATATTTGTTATTAGAATCAACTACATAAGTAGTTCCTCTAAAGTCATCAAACTTATATTTAAGTGCCATTTCAGACACAAGTTCAGATGGTGAACCCGAGATAGCTATAACGAGATTTCCTTCTTTTTGGTGTCTTTCAATTTCATTTCTTGTAAATCTATATACTCTATCACCTTTTTGTTCAATAACTCTTTTAGCAATATGAGTGATATGATTTTTGTCTACACCCACAATTGACTTAATATAAATTTCAACCATTCTATCTAAGTATTCATCATAAAAACCTTGTCTCTTATCCCATTTTGTATATGCAGGTTTAATATCAGATGCCCATACGTCATCAGAGACTAGTTCATGTGTTACCAACTTTTTAAATAGCTCTGTTAATAAACCTTCTCGATAAATTGTTCCATCAATATCGAAGAATGCAGCAATTTGTCCCATATTATACCTCCGTATTTTTTTCCTATTTAGTATATTTTACTAAATTTCTATCAATTATCCTAACCAAAAACAAAAGGGATAAAAATCATCCCTTAAAATCACTTATTTTTTCTGGCATTTAATATGTGTTTGTACTCTTCAATAGTTATTTCTCCTCTTGCAAGTCTCTTATCTAAGATTTCATCAAAGTTACTTTTTTGTAAAAAATCTTTTTTATCATAGAAGAAATAAATAATTCCTGCAAATAAAAATATCCATAGAAACATCATACTACAGGACCTCCTTTTATAAGCCTTTTGATTTCAGTATATTCCTCAATAGAAATTTCACCGTTTGCTAATCTATTATCTAGAATAGCAGCAGTTTCATCTTGCCTTTTTGAACTGCGGAAAAACAATGTAATAAGAATTAACACAAAAATAATCACTATAATGAAATATAATAAGTTGTTTTGGTAATAAAACATCATATTTGCTCCTCCTCTATATTATAATGATATTCCTAAAGTGTATTTAAAATGTGAATAAAAAAAACGTCCTTAGACGTTTAATTATTTTGTTCTATATAATTTACAAAACATTTAACAAGTTTAGGATCAAACTGTGAACCTGCACACCTATTTAGCTCTGCAAGAGCTAGATTAATGTCTTTTTTAGGTTGGTAAACTCTTCCGTGTGTCATTACTTCAAACGCATCAACAATCGAAACGATTCTTGATACAAGAGGAATTTCCTCACCAGATATACCGGTTGGATAACCTAGACCATCCCATCTTTCGTGATGGTACAAAACTCCCTTGCTCACATGTTTAAGTTCTGGAGTTGCTTCTAAAATTCTGTATCCAATACTTGAGTGTTTCTTAACTTCATTATATTCGTCTTTAGTTAACTCACCTTTTTTGAGTAAAATTTGTTCACTAATACCAATTTTACCAATATCATGTAGTCTAGCAATTAGTGCTATCTCATCAAGTGCACTTTGAGGAAGGTTCAAGCATTTTCCAAGAGCAACTCCGTACTTTATCATTTTCGCAGAATGGTGTTCAGATTCATAATTTCTCTCGATTAAAGTATTTTCTAAAGTTGAGATAAGTGAAGACCTTATAGAATTTCCAGCCGATAATTTGTTTCTATACATTAATTCTTCTGCTTCAGAAAAAATGTCATCTATACTTGTTGATGCGTCTTCTTTTACAGCAAATCCAAGTGAAATACTCGGATTCATTTCGCTAGTAGAATACGCATCACATAGTTCCAATATTTTAATAACATTCCTGTTTGTTTCAACGGCATCAGAATTTGGTAATAGGATCACGAATTCATCCCCACCCCATCTAGCAACTACATTTTTTTCATTACTAACTTCCATTAGTATTCTAGCAATTTCGATTAATAATTGGTCTCCTGC
This sequence comes from uncultured Candidatus Izemoplasmatales bacterium, assembly GCA_964589075.1. Taxonomy (GTDB): domain Bacteria; phylum Bacillota_I; class Bacilli_A; order MAG-NZ; family MAG-NZ; genus CAZPQU01. Next base: position 3,155 of record CAZPQU010000008.1, read on the forward strand.
TAGGTGACCAAGAGAATCATTTACAAATTTTAATCCATTAACATCCCCAACAATTACTCCAAGAGGGTAGTTCTCTTCAGTGTCTAATTCTAAAGTTGCAATTTCCAAATAATGTCTATTATATAATGAGGTTAAATAATCGTGATAAGAAATATGCTCTATTATTTGAGAGTTTTGTATATTTTTAGATTGGACTAACAATATTAATCCAACAGGTACTGTAACAATTGGGAATATAATCATAACTGGCCAGAATATAATTCCTAGCACAAAGTTAGCTACATCAAAGTTAAGAGTATAGAAACATAAAATCATTACTAAATGAGTTGCAACTCCAAAGAGGTATAGTTCGGCAATTGTTCTGAATGATCTTACCTTCAACTTATCTAATCTGTACTTTCTAAATAATAATCCTACTCCTGCAGTAGCAAAGATTACTAATACGCCAGTAAAAGCTCCAGCTCCACCCTGATAAATTCTCAAGGCACTAGTTATTACTGCTGTTATAAGGGCTGGTATCCAACCAAGGAAAGCAGCTGTTAATGAAAGTAAAACACTTCTAGTATCAAGTAAGAACCCTTCAGTTACATTAAACTGAGCACTCATTAAAATCAGTCCAATAATACCTATGCTAATACCAGCAATTATTTTTACTGGCACTGGATTATGGTTTCTTTTAAATGGAATCAAAATGTAAATTGATCCTAAACTGAATAGTAAAGCAACATTAACATATAAATCTAAATACAAAATATCCATGATTTACCCCCAGAAAGTAATTCGTAACTTATTTCTAACATACTAATTAATTATAATTAATAATATCACTATCAAAATCCATTAACAAGCGTTAGTTGTGCTAACTAAAAGAAAGACCACAGTTAAGTGGTCATTTTTAAAAGTAATTTAAAAAATACATTTTCAAATTGTTTAAAATACACTGGATTCTTATTCAGTCTTGCCGTCATGATTACACCAACCTAGATTATATGTCAAGGTAACAGTTGATTTAATAAATATAGAGCAATTATATTTACTAGCAGAAAAAAAAGGGCTAAGTAGCCCTTAAAAATCTGTATTATCTGAATCTGGAAAATATCTTATAGCTTTGTTTAATTTTCTAATATCAGCCATATCTTGTTTATCTAATTGTAGTGCCTGTGACTTGAAGTTAGATATAATTCTTTCTTCGTGCACTGATTTAGGTAATGCAATTATTCCTCTTTGTAGAATCCATTTAATGGCTACTTGAGGTACAGTTACTTCATGTTTTTTAGCAATTTCAATTAAAACTTCATTTGTAAGTAAGTCTTCAATCTTATGACTCATCAGTGGAGCATATGCTTCTAAAACAATTCCGAATTGATCACAGTATTCTTTTAGCCTATGATTTTGTAGTCCAACGTGACACTCAACTTGGTTTACCACAGGTATTACTTTAGCAGTTTCTAGCAATACCATTAAATCATGTATTTTAAAGTTAGAAACACCAATCGCTTTTGCTTTTCCTGAAGCATATATTTCTTCTAGTGCTCTCCATGTTTCCTTAGTTTTTTCAAAAGTTTTAGGCCAGTGAATCAATATAAGATCTATATAATCAAATTCTAACTCGTCTAAAGCCTTTTGGAATGCTACTTTTGTACTTTCATACCCTTGTTCAGTATTCCAAATCTTAGTAGTTACAAAGATGTCTTTTCTTTGGATTCCACTTTCTCTAACAGCTTTACCTACTTCTTTTTCGTTTTTGTAGATAGCTGCTGTGTCTATATGTCTATATCCCGCTTTTAAAGCAAATTTAACTGCTTCGTAAGCATCATCTGGTTTTGACCTAAATGTTCCAAGTGCTAACTGGTTTACACTTAGTCCGTTATTCAATTCAATTTTCATAGTTTCACCTCAATTAATAATATCATATTATTATTTTTCATACTTAAATATAACTTTTTTTAACAAATCATTTCGGATTAAGTATCTACTGATATATAATAAAAATAAGGAGGGTAAGTTTGAAATTTTAGATGGACAAAATTAAAAAGGAGAGATTTATATGAAATTGAAAAAAACTCCAAAACCATCGAACGAATTACAAACAGAAATTACTCAAGAGAGAAAACAGCTTTATCATGTTTCTCATCACGATGATGGTTGGAAGGTTAAACTTAGTCACGGCGAAAAGGCTATAAAAGTATTTCACACTCAAGCTGAGGCTATTGTGTATGCAAAACATTTGTCTGATACACATGACACAACTTATCAGATCCATAAGAAAGATGGCTCAATCAGGAAGAAACACTACTAAAAACGAACTCATTTGAGTTCGTTTTCTTTTTTCACTTATTATTTAATTTCACTTCAGCTAATTTAACAGATATCTTTGAACCTAGTACTGCGTTATTTAATACTAAGGCTATATTTGATACCAGTGATTTACCATGTGTTATTTCTTTTATCTTAGATAGTAAGTAAGGTGTACTATCTTTACCTTTAACACCTAACCTATCTGCTTCCTTCAGTGCTTCTTCAATGTGTCCCTCTATTAAATCTCGAGGAAACTCATCTTCTACCGGTATAGGATTTGTAACAAGAACGCCTCCTGCAAGACCTAAAGTGTTTTTAGCGTATACCATTTCGGCGATTTCAAGTGGCGAGTCTAATTTGAAATCAACTTCAAAACTAGATTCTCTTGAGTAAAATGCTGGTAGAATCTTTGTATTGTATCCGACAACCGGTACTCCCTTAGTCTCAAGATATTCAAGTGTTCTCCCAAGATCTAATATAGCTTTTACTCCCGCACAGACAACACAAACGTTTGTCTGAGAAAGCTCTTCTAAATCTGCCGATACATCCATTGTAACTTCACCATTTCTATGAACACCACCAACTCCACCTGTTACAAACACTTCTATTCCAGCCATTTCAGAGATTACCATTGTAGCAGCAACAGTTGTTGCTCCCATAACTTTTTTAGAAATAACATAAGGAATATCTCTTCTACTTACTTTCATAACATCTTTAGCTGATGCTAGTCTATCTATTTCATCTTCAGTCAGACCAACTTTTAGTTCTCCATCCATGATAGCAATTGTCGCAGGTATCGCTCCATTTGCTCTAACAGTCTCTTCAACCTTTAATGCGGTTTCTACATTTTGAGGATATGGCATCCCGTGCGATATTATTGTTGACTCAAGAGCAACAACTGCAAGTCCATTTTCTAGTGCTTCCTTAACTTCTTTTTTAATGTTTAAATACATTATTCCACCTCTATTAGTTTATTATTTAAATTTTTATTAATTGTTTCATGTGATCTTAAAGCAATCTCGCTACATTTCATCGCAGCCTTTGTTGTATTGATAATACCTAAACTGTTCATGTAACCATAAACCAAACCAGCGACAAATGCATCACCAGCTCCTGTTGCATTAACTACTTTAACTTTTGGAGAATTGATCATTCCCTGAAGAACTCCATTTGAGAAATAAACCCCTTTATCACCCATGGTGATAAAAACATCCTTCACACCAATTGAATGGAAATGAGAACAAACTTTTAATAAGTCTCCTTCATTGTTAATAGAAATACCACTTAACATTTCAGCTTCCATCTTATTGGGTTTAATTGTATGAAATAAGCCCAAAAACTCTTTGACTTTACTCCCTTTCACTGTTGATACCGTGTCTAGAATTAAAATTTTATCATGATATTTTTTAGCAGTATATTCAATTAACTCCTTACTGAAGTTAGTGTCAATCACAATGATTTTCGCTAAACTTAAGACTGAATCCAGTTTATCAATATGCTTTATCGTAAAGTTATCATTGATTTTCATATCATTGATTGCTAAAATCATTTCCTTACCTATAGATAAGTAAACCCCAGTCCTATCATCTGATATTGTAATATTACTTAGATCTACCTTGCTTGTTTCATTTAAAATCTTATCTCCATAAATATCATTCCCTACAATTGATATCAATTTAACATCAACTCCAAGAAGTCCAATATTTTCAGCTATGTTTCTACCAACTCCACCAAGTGATGTTGATATTTGTCCAATGTTTGAATCATGCATAATAATATTTTCAACATCTCCAAAGATATCTACATTAGATGCACCTACTACAACTGCATAGTCCGAACCTAATACGTATCCTTTTCCTTTTATTAAGCCTTTTTTCATTAAATTAGCAATATGAACCCCAACACTACTTCTTGTAATATTTAGTATATTTGCTAAGTCGTTTTGTGACATTAATGGATTTTTCTTGATAAGAGATAATATCTCTTGTTCTCTTTTTGTCATATATCCTCCTAAACTTTTGCTTAGTGCAGTAAACTTATGCTTATTATATATTATTATCGATGCTACTGCAACTAAAAAAGAGCCCGAAGACTCTTTAAATGTATTTACTCTTGATTCGCAATCCAGGCTTCTGATAAAACGACAATTTCCTGTTGAGTTTCCAATGCAGTTTTATCTCCATTCCAGAGGTCTACCAAGTACTCACCTATACTAGAATTATAATACGCATCAAGGAAATTAACGCTTGTACCAGTAATTTTACTGCTTGTTTCAACATGACTGAACATAAATGCATTCATCATTTCAATAGTATTTTCATTTGCTGAAATATACATCAAATTGGGTGTTGGAATAATATTAGAAAAATTCATCATAACCTTTATGGTTTCTGTCTCTGTTAGCCATCTTAGTATTTCATGTGCTGCAGATGGGTAAGCAACATCTTTATTGATGACAAAGCCTCTTACCTTTGTAAAAGGTGATAGCGTATTTCCCTTAAAAGTAGGCATTTGTGAAAACCTAAGATCTATACCCTTCATTGATTCAAATGATTCAACGTCACTCCAACTTCCAACCAGTGCAAATGGATAGGCTTCTTCAGTCAAATACTCATCTAATCTATAACCCATTCTATTACCTTCTAGTTTCATCCCGTAAGTATCATTATTGAGTTCAAGTTTAGAAAAGTCTTCTATAAACTCTAACCCCTCAAGAAACTCAATCGACTCAAACCCATTTTCATTATATACATATCCACCAGCAGTTAATGATGAATAGGCTGTCCATGCTTCATTTATTGATATTGGGTAAATCTCATTGATTACATTACCTTTATAAGACTCTCCAACAATTGACAAATTAAATATCTTTTCCCAGGTATCGATAGCATCAGGTAGAAAGTCACCATCACTATCAATCATATCAATACCAAAACTTTCTAACATAGTTTGATTATAGCTGAATACTGCCCCATCAAATGAGTATTTCATAAAATTATTATTCGTCAACAACTCCTCATCTAAACTATAATATTCATCTACTTGAAGTTCAAGTTCATCAATTAGATAAACATCAGGATCTGTAACAGAATTATATGTGTTAAAGACTATATAGGATAACAATCCAGAAGACTCTGTATTCATTTCATTCCAGAGACTTATTAATTTGTCACCAACAATCGTATTGTCAACTCCTATAATTACTTTTGCATCAACTTCAATATCATATTTACCTAAGTCATTAAGGCAAATATCACATATATCATTTGACCCATTTCCATTAATACTAACCTCATCATTTTCTGAGGCTTCTGTATTCCCTCTTGTTAAAACAATAATTACTACAATTAACATAACCGTCAATATCGTCAAGTACTTTTTCATAATTTCTCCTCTAAGATGTATTTTATGTAATTCGGTTAATGAAGGGTTTAATCCCTCATACTAATTATAGCCTATAAGTAGCATTTGAATGGTTACAGTTATTACACTATCGGCTCTACAAAGCCAAAATTGAGCATTAATCATAGTCATTAGTGGATCCCATGTTTTATTATCAATTTTAATGCAATAAAAAAGTAACTATTTAATTTAATAGTTACTTATATTATACTTTCTAACAAATAATTACCCGAAATTTATAGTATATTAGATAAAGCAGTTAAAGGTTTAAAATAATTTGAAAACTTATACTCCCAATTATTAGCCTTCTCAAACTCGTCAATATAATCGAAATTTATTGAGTACTCAATAACTGTTTCTTCCATTACACTTATATCTGGTAATTGAATTCTAACTACTTGATCTCCATCAAGTAACTCATCTCTCATTATATAGTTATTATGGACAACGGCCTCTTTCATTACCAAATCATCAGCACATTTATACCTAACTACTAAATCTATTGACTCACCAATCATTCTGGCTTTCCCGTGAACTACTTCAACATTAATATAATAGAACTCATCATCTATATCCTTTTCAGAATAAATTGATGTACTCCCTTTTCTTCTAATTGAATTTCCATCATGTAGTGAACAACTTACTTCGAATAAAGTGTCCGCAAAACAGTTTTGATTTGTTTTAAGAGACATCATTTTATTTATTGCTCTTTTTCTAAGAACAATAATTGCTAACAATACAAAGAAAATAATGAAGAAACTTCCCATAAGGCCTTTCCAAACAATTAGGTTGTCTACATTTTCTATATAATAACTTAAATAACTCATTTGGAACCTCCTTAATTAATATTGGTGTATAGTTTTTTTGAAATCTTTTTTTCTTACTCTATACAAACGGTCGGACACTCCCGAGAATAGAATGTAATTTGTGATGGTATATTTATCACAGAAGTAACCCGACAATTAGTAATGAGAAGAAAACTGGTTCTTTTATTAAAATTTTTACCACAATTGCGTAAAAATAATAAATCAAATGATTAATCTACATATGATGTGTGACGCTTCAGTTAACACTCTGCAGATTACTATCTTTTTTCCACCTATAAGATAACATCAATTGTATGATAAATTCGCAATATCTACTGAGTAGTAATTTTAGTCTACTCAGTGGTAACAAAAATTTCACTTTTCACCGTATTCGACTGGTAACTATAGGTTAAACACTAGTGAAAAACAAAAGAAAAGACCAGTTTAACTGGTCATTTATAGTTTTATATATCCTTGCCAATCCGGATTATCATTAAAAGCGTAATCACCCTTTATAAATTTCAACCCTTCACTTACTTGTTGAGATATATTTCTTACTGAATCAATGTGATCTATGTTCTTTAGTCCATTTATCATCATTGATGCATTCATAATAACTTCATTTTTATTATCTGCTACTAAGAACGACATCTTATGAAACTCACTAAATTCACCCTTTGCAATGCCTCCGAAATGAACCAGGTACAAGTCCTTAGAACTTTGTTCTCCAATTTCTACAGAGTATCCATCAATTTCGGTAAGGACCTTATAACTATCTATATGAAGGCTATCTTTAACCCCATACCAATCTTTCCTTAACGAATCATATGTTTCTTCAATACTGCTTGCAACAATGAACCTAAGATCGTGTACTTCGATGTTCGAGTTTACTGCATCTCCACCGATACCAATCATAAATAAGTTTTTCATATATCCCTCCAAATTATAATTCGTAAGAATGTACTCCATTATTCAACTCAAAATTAACTTTTTTAAGATAATTAATGTGTTTCTTGTTTTTTGTCTTAATTACTAACCTTTTAAAGCCTTCATTTTTAAGATTTTCTCTTTCTCTATCAATAATGAAGAAAGTTGTTTTGAAATCTCTATACTGTTTCAAAGCAAAATCGATTGTAACCTCTAATTCTTCACCTTTTGGTTTCAGAATAATAACTCCAGCTGCATTTAAATTTCTAAGTGCAATAAAACACAAATGATCAGTTAATTCACTGAACTTAAAACCTGGAAAGAAGCTTTCTACTTCTTCGGTCTGTGTTTTCAGTAGTTTTCTTAAATATCTACTCTCTTTTGGAACAATCAAGTATGTAAAGTAATCTTTTTGTGAATATATAATATATAGATAATATGCATCTATTAACACAATTCCTAAATTCATTATTCCTGTGGGTAAACTTCCTATCATAAATCCGTATATCCCAAATAGTAATGCTCCACCTAAATTAATCCATCTTAATCTCTTAATTGATGACATTAACAAAGACACTAATACTACAAGTGATGCCATGTAACCTAATATTTCTAAATAATCCATATAATTCCTCCTATAACGAAGACTATTCTACTATAAATACTCCATCTTATCAACACATCTACTAATTATCTTGGTAACTCGTCAAAGTTTCAACTTGCATAAATTCATAAATTTAAAGAGTTAATCCATGTTCAAGTTATCTTTTTAAGACGTAATACAAACAATTAACGTCACACGGTGTTCATTATTATGATGTCTGCTTCCTCAATACAAATTATAACATTCTGAGTATCTAAACATTGATAAAAAAATTCAGAACTAAAGCTTCTAGCTATAAAAAAAGCTAGTAAACAATGTTTACTAGCTTAATATTTATTAGTGACAGCCTCTTCCGAATCCTCTAAATCCTGCAGTAGAATCATTATCTTGCCACATTTGTCCAAACTCTAAGTCAGGATATTGTTCTGCAAGTGTGATTTCTATTTCTTCTAAAGCATTTAGTCTGTCGTCTGTTGACATATTAGACCAATCATATTCTTCATACAACTCGTGATATACTTCCATATATTCATATGAACCGTTTGAGAACATTCCTCTCATACCAAATCCACCGCCGAACATATGTCCACCAAAGAATGAATCAGAATATTCTTCCGCTAAAATATTTTCAATCTCTTCAATTGCATCTAATCTTTCAGCAGAGGTCATATTTGACCAATCATACTCCTCATATAAATCACGGTAAACTAACATATAGTCATACCCGCCTGAGAAACTACCGTGCATTCCGAATCCACCATCAAACATGTAGTTACTTAGTAGTGAATCAACATCAATATCTAACTTATCAGCTTCAAAAAGTGTGTACTCTTGTATCTCAATCATTGCTAAAGAAATTTCTTCATCAGTCATATTATCCCAGTCAAATGTTTCATAAAACTCTAAAACCATTTCTCTTAGTAATACTACTTCTTCACTTTGACCTTCAAAGTCCCACATATTGCTTCTTCCAAACAAGTCGAAATCGTCATACCCTTGCATATGATCGAACATGTCTCCATATTCACCATCTTCACCATTCATGTAATCAAACATATCTTCATAATCACTGTTCTCTCCGTGCATATACTTAAACACATCTTCGTGATCATTATTATTAAATACATCAAATGTAAAATAACCTGATACTGCTAAAACTAAACTTAATAAAATCCTCATATTATTCTCCTCTTAATTTCTTGATTGTCTAACAGGTTTACGTTTATTAATCTCTGTCATTACCTGCAAGTATTTTTCTAATTTTCTCATACTCTTCAATCGAGATTTTTCCGTTGGCAAGCTTTTCATCTAATATTTTCATTGGTTGAGAATATTTCTTCTTATTTAACTCATACAATAAATACGCTACTACTACAATAACCATAAAGCCAAGTAGATAGACAGTGATATTATTGTACATAGAGAAATTATGCATCATATACATTCCTCCACTTGGAGTAATGTACTGAGTTAATAAAACAATTAGAAAAACTCCACTCAATAGTATAACTATATTTTTCATGCTTACCTCCTAAGATAATATTACAATTAGATTGTGAACGAACTATGAAGAAAAAATAATTTTTACCTCTGTTCCTTCATTATTACTAATTAATTCTATATTTCCGTTCATTTCTTGCATTAATGCTCTTGAAGTATATAATCCTATTCCTCTTCCATTAGCATTCCTATGTTTTGATTCAGGTGCCCTAAATTCCTTAATAAATATCTTTTTTAGATTTTCCTTAGAAATTCCAATACCTTGATCCTGAATAATAATTACCGGGTTAGTGTCGCTGGTAAGAGTAATCGTTACTTTAGTCGACCTTTCAGAATAGTAAAAAGCATTTGATAATATATTCTGAATCACTCTAACAACAGTATTCTCGTTCCCTTTAATAAAAACATCATTTTTGATGTTTTCAACCATCAAAATATCTTTAGTGTTAAATATGTGCTGATACTTTTTAGTGATTTTTTCAAGCAACACTGAAAGGTTTAGAGTTGAATCCTCATCTATAACGTCAGTTCCTAATTTTTCAATTAAAGCAGTATTGAAATTTACTTCCTCTAAGAGTTCAATGACCTCTTCCTGGTTCAAGTCCATTCTACCGTGTAAGAAGCCTTCTAGATATGATTTTATAACTGTTAACGATGTGTTAAGGTCATGTTTAACAGATTGTAGTTTATCTTTCTTTAACAAATTAATATCACTAAGTTCATTATTCAAGAAAACAAACTCATCAAACACTTCTTTAAATTCAATGAATGAGAAGTTATAGTCAGTAAGATCATAACGTTTCATTTTACTTCTAAATATCTCAAGGTCTTTTACCATGAAATCAGCTTTCCTTTTACTTATCCTGTAAAAGATTAACATACTAACAGCAAATGCTGCTAAAAATACTAAATTAGAAATTATCGACAACATATCAGATAAAACAACTGTGTTTGACATACTACTGTCAATTTTCAAAGTTATATTTGTATCAATAAGATATTCTCGGTAATCTTCACCTTTAATTGATGTTTCAAATAACACTTCACCTGAGATAACTATTATAGCGGTGTTGTTAATGTGACTATAATGCTCTAAGTACTCGAATACATAGTCAACATCATTCTCAGAATATAAATGTTTTACTACTTCAGTAAAGGAATTTTCTTTTTGAAGTAACAATTCAGCTTCATAAGCATTAATAATATAATACAAGCTTAAGTTTAGAATTAAAAGAACAATTGCAAAGAACACAATCGTTTTTCCTAAAACATTTTTCATTAAGTAATTACTGAATCTAAACATCAATTTCACCTACAAACTTATAACCAAGCCCATATATAGTTTTGATGTATCTTGGAGTTTTGGAATTATCTCCTATTTTCTTTCTAATGTTTTTTATATAAACATCAATTATTCTGTCGTAAACATCTGTGTTACTACCAAAACAGTGTTCAAGCAATTGGTCTCTTGAAAAGATTCTGTTACGGTTTGTAGAAAGATAAATCAATATCTTAAACTCATTAGAAGTTAATTCAACTTGTTCACCATTAACGTTAACAACATTATTTTCTTTTGAGATAGCTAACTCTGAATGATAAAAGGAAATTTTATTCTTACTTTCTTCATTCCTTGTTAAAAAGTTATTAACTTTTAGTATAAGTTCCTCAGTAGCAAATGGCTTAAGTATATAGTCATCAGCTCCCAGTTTTAATCCTGTAATTTTATCTTCAAGTTGAGTTTTGGCAGTCAAGATTATTACAAAACATTTAGATGTTTTTCTAATCTCCTCAACTAATTCTTCTCCGCTCATACCAGGAAGCATAAGATCAGTTACTACTAAGTCAATTTGGTTATTCTTAAATTGAATCAACCCATCTTCCGCAGTAAAACAACTTATTACGTTGTGTCCCTCCTGGGAAATATACTTAGACAGTACTTTATTTACCTTGACGTTATCTTCAACGATCAATACATTTCTCATTTGGTCACCTCCTACATAATTGTATCACAACTTATTTATACCAGACCATCAATAGTTTGTTCCCCACCAACAATTTGAATTACTAATTTGTTGGGCGCACAGATGATTGTCTTATTCCAAGAATCTTTATTTATTGGTGCCATATAAACATCTACTTTATCAGGACAGTCCGCATCTAATACGTCAATGTATCCATCTTTGAACTGAACTTTGTTGTATCCTTTAAATCTATACTCAATTATAATATCTAGTTCATCGGTTAACTCAAAATAGTCAACAACTTCGCCATCATACTTTACTTCAACATAATAAGTATCTGACCTATTCCCAAATCTCATATAGAGTAATGCAGCTAAAGCGATAATAACGATTGTTATTATCACCTTAACTTCAAATGTTAACAGGGAGTTAACTTTCTTCATAATCTATACCATATACATCTAATATCTCTAAAATGTCCTCAAGTAATCCATTATAATGTACCTTTACCTGATTTCCATTTATATTTAAGACAGATGCCTCAATTTGATCTAATGCTGATGTAATATCTTCAATATCAAATGGGGATTTGAAATTGACAACATGTTCAGTCGTCTCTTCTTTGAAGAATTCATCAACTATATAACCCGCAGTTTTAACTGCTTTTTTAGCGTTCTTGAGAGTTCCTTCATTGTCCATCAAACTCACAATGTCTTTCTGCATATCAAAATCAATATACTCAAAGCCTGCACTTCTTAGTTCTGATTCTATTTTTAATCTACAATGGCCACAAGCCATGTTCAATATTTTAACCTTCATTACGATAATTTTGTAGTTGTTACACAAGTAGCATCACCTGAATACGTTGATATTTCTGATATATTGCTAAGTCCGTTATATTCAATAATCATAGTAGCCTCAATATCTCTTGGAAGCCACATCTCAAAGAATCCATTCTTTAAAGATGTTATATACTCGTCAACAATTACTTCTCCTTCTTTAGTTATCACTCTAACCTTAAACTCTTTGTCCTTCAATTCAGCGCTACAACCTGTAGCGTTATGATAAAATCAGGGATGAGTATTAGTGTGATACGGTGCAACAGCTATATAAAAGTCTTCATTAAGTAAACTTAATATGTAAGATTCATCTTCATTCACAAACGTTACAGCATCATCTAATATACCTACTGAATAATCAAGTTCCAGTCCATGTTGTTTCCCTAGTGTAGAAATAATCTCTTTAGGCGTATCTCCTAAATTCATTACTGTTTCTTCTAAAGTTTTACTCTCGCATCCTACGAGAAATAGTGTCATTAATAAAATAAGTTTTTTCATAAATTCCTCCCACATAATAATATATTTGAATTGTAACTATATTGTGAATTACTTCACAATTTATCCACAGTTCTTAGACATACTTCTAAACAGGAGGAATAAAATGAAAAACATTGCATACATACTCTTAATTCTTATAGCTTCAGCAGGTATTTATTATTTCAAAAATAATAATATTAGCGATTCAGCTTTCAAATTAATTGATGGTACAGAGTACAATTTTGAATTAGTTGATAAGGAATCAACGTTAGAACTATTGATCCGAGTTTCAGTACATACAGGAGCAATAAATGAGCTAACAGACAATATAAGTCTCAAATTAAACTCAAAAGAAATCAATATGAACAATGTTGATATAGAATCATCAGGATCACCTCACCACAAATCTTATACTATTGTGTTCGACAAAGTGCAGAATAAAAATAAATTGGACATAGAAATTATAGATAGTACAGGAGAGTCACATAAAGTGAGGATTACCTCATGAAATACTTGAAATTATTATTAAGGATAATTTTGTCAATTCTCCCTTTTATACTCTTCACTATTATCATGTTAATATTTAATCCATTAGAAATATATTTTTCAGAATTAAATAGACTTAAATACTGGCTATTTGTCATAAACTTACTTTACCTAGCTCAGTATAATATTATATATGAGGTTAAAAATGCAACTGTGTTATCTGATGACCCATCAACAAAAAGTATGATGGTAACTGGACCAACGAACACTACTACAATGGCAATATGTTGTATTCACCATATCGCTGAACTTGCTCCAATCCTTGGGTTGTCTTTAATTTCAACGTTTGTTTACAACATTCAAGAAGAATTACTCTTAGTATCGGTAATAATAAACCTTATTATGCTGTATTTGATAATTAGAAGGTTATCAGTTCACACAATTGATACTCATAATCCATTATTAAAATTGATTACGAACATTAAACTTAAAAGTGTGAAAATGATAATGCTCGCTATCTTCTTTGTTTCACTTATAATGCTATAAACCCTCTTAATTTCTTAAGAGGGTTTTTTTTTATTCAATTTTAAATAGAATATTAATCAGTTACTACTTCAGTTTCTGGTTTGAATCGTTTTAATCTTAATGCGTTTAGTAATACTGAAATTGAACTAAAGCTCATCGCTGCTGCTGCAAACATCGGATTCAGTTTAGGTCCACCGAATGCGAAGAATACACCTGCTGCTAATGGGATTCCTGCTGTATTATAGAAGAATGCCCAGAATAGATTTTGTTTGATGTTAGTGATTGTTTTTTTACTTAACTGAATAGCTGTAACAACATCAGCCAAATCACTTCTCATAAGAACAATATCTGCTGATTCCATCGCAACGTCAGTTCCTGAACCAATCGCAATACCAACATCTGATTGTGCTAAAGCTGGTGCATCGTTGATTCCGTCTCCAACCATTGCTACAACAAAGCCAAGATCTTGAAGTTTTTTCACTTCATTTGCTTTATCTTCTGGAAGAACCTCTGATAACACTGTATCAACGCCTACCTGTTTAGCAATTGCGTTAGCTGTTCTTTTGTTATCTCCAGTAATCATAGCAACTTTAATTCCCATTTTATGAAGTCTAGAAATTGCTATTGCACTCGTATCTTTTACTTTATCAGCTACTGCGATTAACCCTAATACAACTTTATCAGTTGCTATAAACATTGGTGTTTTACCATCATTAGCTAATTGAATTGAATCTTCTACTGAAGTTCCAAGATTGATTCCTTCATCATTCATTAATTTTTCATTACCAAGTAAGTATTTTTGACCACTTATTGAAAATTCTAATCCATGCCCTGGAATCGCATTGAAACCATCAACATTTACCAACTTAAGTGACTCATTATTCGCTGCTCTTACTATAGCTTCACCAAGAGGATGTTCTGATTTTTTCTCAGCAGATCCTGCTATGGTTAACAATTCATTTTTTGACACATCATAGTTAACAATGTCAGTTACTTCCGGTCTACCTTCAGTAATTGTTCCAGTTTTATCGAAAATTACGAAGTCTAATTTATGAGCTGTTTCTAACGCAATCCCACTTTTTATTAGAACACCGTTCTCAGCACCCTTACCAGTACCAATCATGATTGCAGTTGGTGTTGCTAGTCCAAGTGCACATGGACAAGCGATTACTAGAACTGCGATAAACATTGTTAGTGAGAATATTGTTGATTCACCACTTATATACCAAGCAAGTCCAGCTGCTATAGCGATAACAATAACAACAGGTACGAAGTATCCACTGATAATGTCGGCCAATTTAGCAATTGGTGCTTTCGAACCTTGTGCATCTTCAACTAATTTAATAATTTGAGATAGAACAGTATCTTTCCCAACTTTTTTAGCCTCAAAATAAATTGATCCTGTTTTATTGATACTAGCACCAACTACTTTGTCACCAATTTTTTTATCAATAGGCATACTTTCACCAGATATCATAGATTCATCTATCGATGTGAATCCATCTGTAATTACACCATCAACAGGTACTTTTTGACCTGGTTTTACTAAAACAATATCTCCAACAATAACTTCATCAATAGAGATTTCCATTTCAACATTATCTCTTATAACAGTAGCTAGCTTAGGAGATAATCCCATTAATTTCTTAATTGCATCAGATGTTTTACCTTTTGCAACTGACTCCAAGTATTTACCTAATAGGATTAATGTAATAATTACACCTGCTGTTTCAAAGTATAAATCATTCACAAATAAACGACCTATTTCTTCTGATTTAAATGCTATTTGGTATACTGCATATAAACCGTATAAAACAGCTGCACCAGTACCAATTGCAATTAGTGAATCCATATTTGGTCTTCTCTTAATTAATGCTTTAACGCCTACTGAATAGAATTTATTACCAGCCCATATTATCGGTATAACTAATACAATTTGAGCGATTCCGAACCCTAACATTGTAGTTTCTGGGTCAGCGAAGCTAGGAAGTGGTAGTTTCAACATATGTCCCATTGCTAAATACAATAATGGGATAGAGAATATTAGTGAAACTACAAATTTTCTCCAAAGTTTCACCATTTCAAGATGTTTTCTATCTGAATTGTCACTTCTTGTGTCTCCAATCAATTCTGCAGTATATCCAGAATCTTTTACTACTTTTTGAATTAATGAGTTACTAACCGAACCTTTGTCATATTTTACAAATAATTTTTCACTTGCATAATTAACTGTTGCTTTAATAACACCATCAATTTTTGATACAGCTGATTCAACGTTGTTAACACACGTTGCACATGTCATACCAATAACAAGAAATGTAGATTCAACAGTATCAGCATCAATTATCATTTCATAACCAATAGAATTTACGTCTTCAGCCATTTTTGCTACATTAATTTGTTTTTCATTAAAATCTACGGTTACTTTCTCGCTTGATAGATTAACAACAGCATTGTTAACTCCTTCAAGTTTATTAAGTACTTTTTCAACATTACCTGCACATGTTGCACACGTCATGCCTGCTACTTCATAAGTTTTCTTCATAATACCCTCCTATTTAACGTAACGAGTGATTATTTCCATAACCTCTTCTATTTTTTCTTCAGTATTCCCATCCTTAATTGCATCAACTACACAACTATTAATGTGTTGATTCAGAATAACTAAATTTGCTTTCTTAATAAGTGCTTGAGTTGCAAGCAACTGCTTAGAGATGTCTATACAATATCTACCATCTTCTAACATTTTAATACTTGATTCTAACTGCCCTTTAGCAATCTTTAAAAGTTTCATTTGTTCCATAATGTCCTCCTCCCCCCCTAGGGGTACCTATACAGTATACCCTATCATATATTATGTCAAGTATTTAGGTGGCAAATTCATTAGAATAACTAAATATAATAGAAAATATACAATTGAATGACGAGAAATTAATATATATGAAAACTATGATTGTTTTACTAATAGTTTTTCATCCTGGTAATCATCTATGGATAAGGTTCTACAAGCCATAATTTTAGTATTGTTTAAAAGAACTTCTTATACATATAATTGATTTAACACATTATAATGACATTATAACAAGTTAAGAATAATTCCATTACTATTCCGCACTGTATCGCAGAAATGTCTTACAATATTATCCAAATAGTTCAAATATAGTGAAAAAAATTTAACACCCGGATGACTTTTACTAGAACTCTGATCCTTTTTCTTAATCATGCTTTTATACAAAGTAAATTGTAATTAAGCCTAAAAGAATTGTTACTATACTTAGGATCAACCTGATTAAACTTTTACTTTTCAAGAAATCCTGACTTACATAAGTCAATATCTTTTTATTAGAAATTGCTAGAGTCAAGATAATTACAGGCAGTACAAATCCAATGTTGTAAACTAGTAAAATTGGATACATAACACTCTGGAATTTCGTATTCAATATCACCAGTACAGCCATATAGATAGCCCCACTACAAGGTATTGTACATAACCCAATAACAAACCCACTGATCAATGCAGCGAATTTAGTTGTTGGTTTGCTGAATTTCTTTACTAACGGATACAATACTTTAGGCATCTTTATTACTTTAGTCTTCCCTTTACTCATTGAGTCCCTAAGAGTAATTAACCCTAGTATAACTACTACTAGCCCCGCAATTTTAGTCAATAATGAAATCGAACTTGGCCTAATCATATCTGTAATTAATAAGGCTCCTGTTCCAAATATAAAATAGACTAAAAAGATTCCAATTGTGTAATAAATTGCGAATCCACGGATCATCTTTTGTTTGTGTTTAAATTCTGATTCACCATTCATTTGAGTGTTGAAATTATTCAACAAGAATCCTATCCAAAGTAGTAGCGTACTGAAAGCACACGGATTGAACCCGTCTAAAATTCCTGCGAGCAACATTATTCCGATCAATAGAAATATACTAATCCCTGATATCTCGGTGATATTACTATATATCGACTCTTGTGAAATAATAATTGATAACGTAAACAAAATCACAAATACCGATATCCACAAAATGAATGGTCTTAAATGAGTCTTCATGTTTGTCCCCCTATACAGTAATAATTAGTTTTCCTTGCATATACGGATTTTCTTTTCCTCCGCAACAAACGTCGCAATAGAAATCGTACTCTCCTGGTTCATTGACAGTTAAGGTGATTAGTTGCTTATTTTCAGGACCAATTTTATAATCAAACCCGAGTTGATCACTTTTAAATTGATGCCAACCTCCACCATCCTTGTGGTATTCATTATCCAAATTTACTAAATAGATTTGGACTTCCTCTCCTACTTTTGCTTCTACTACGCTAGGCGTAAATCCTGACATTGATAATTCCATTACTAAAGACCCCTCTGGAGCTTTGTTAAAAACAACATCAGCAATAATCGGTACTATAGCCAACAAAAGAACAAGACTGATTATTATAGAAAGCATAAATTTTATGGGATTCATTTCTTTTTTCTTACTCATCTTTAATTACTCTGCATATGACTCATATGCGCCTTTCCTGTATTTTCTGTATATAATAATTGTAACTATCTGATTGAACTTAAATCACAATACAATAGGTTCCAAAAAAAATAAAGTGACTATTATTAACTTACTTCATTTTTTTTCCCATTCTATACATCCTGAACAGCATAAATACAATCAAGATTCCATATATCTCATAATTATTTGATGAATCACTAGACTTTCCTGAAATAAAATAGAAATAAGTAACTAAAGGGACGAAACTAAGTAATATCCATATCATTCCTTTGACATGCATTCTCTTAGCTTTCTGTTCGCCTAATCCTGCGTTTTCTAGTCCTTCAAATTTTGACGTTTCCGAAACTGATTGTAAAGACTTTTCCTGTTTATCTTGTGATTCATGGTTTCCGCAACAATTCATAATATTATCTCCTTTTAATAGTTAAGTTATGACTCTTTAATATGTAACTAAAATTCTAATCACTTCCCTAACATAAGCTTTAATTAAAACCTATGAAAGGGACTGTAATTAGAGAATAGAATTTTGTTCAAAGTAATTTCGTACATAATCCAAAATCAATTACATTCTCCTTGAATGACTAAGCTTCTAAACGAATTAGATCAAATCCAATTTCAGAAATAGCCATTTTAAACTTAACATCTTCAACTTCATGCGCTAAATCAACTTCAGCATATTTTTGATCCATATTCACTTCAACTTTTAATACTCCGCAAACTTCACTAAGTGCCGATGTAACATTCATAGCGCAATGTCCACATGTCATACCTTCTATATATAGTTTCTTTTTCATATTGTTCTCCTTCTCCATTTTTGATTGTTGAGATAACTCTCATATCACCATATTGCTCGGAATTTATTCTGAATGTTAGAATCCTTCCACAACATCAAATTGAAATATTTCAATTAAGTAATATTTTAGCGGTCAACAGCCTACCCACCCACCTAGGGTAGTATCATCATATACCCAGACGGGTATATTGTCAATTATAATTTCGGAAATTTCAAATTTTAGGGAAAACTAGTTGATAAAAAAAGATATAACTGCAAATCGAAAAAAAAAGAAACCAAATGGTTTCCTATATTTATTCCGGTGGTAGTTTATCTTTTTCGGGATACTTAACGTCATTTCTACCTAACCAAAGAACATTATTCAATAGTTCCTTTAAAAATCCTCTAAATGATCTTCTGTACTCACCTTTAGTGTTTGCAAAATACCTTAGGACTGTCCAGGTAACAATTACAATAGCAAAAGATATCCCAATAATTATCTCACTAGCATTTTCCCACATATTTACCTCCTAAGTATTGTTTCATCTACTATAGTATAAACTCAAATGCATAATCTGTATACCTTATAAATCCGATTGACTCATATATTTTCATAGCCGGTACATTCCTAGCTGAGGTTTGGGTAACTGGAGTTTTACCAAGCAAGTACGCTTCAATGACCATTTGTTTCATAAGTTCTTTCCCATATCCTCTTCCTCTGAAAGGTGGATCAATGTAAACAGTAGTAATATCAATATAGTGTTCACTCTGTCCAGAGAATCTCGCTATACCTACAACTTCATTATTATACTTAAGAATATAATATCCTTTATCAATTTCAAGATTTAGTTTATCGTCATTTGTAACATCATTTATCTCTACTTCTGTCTCTGCTTCAAAAAATCCAACTATAAACTTCTTTACTTTGGATAGCTCACTAGAATCCCTCGTAAGCCTTTCAAGTAATAATCCATCCTTTAGGTCTTGTTTAGTGCCGTTATGACTATAATACTTGTTTAACCACAAAGGACGCCCAATATTTAGCTGCAGCATTATAATTTTAACCCAATCCGCTTTTCCAGCTAATAAGACCTTCTTATCAATTCTTTTTAATTCATCACTTATATCTAACAAGTATGCATTGTCTAACAAATAGAAACTTGTAAAGTTTGAATTCCCATCGAAGTTAATATCTAATACAGCCACAATACTACTGTCGACTTCAGCTGTGTATAAATCTCCACCGATATCTTTTTGTTCAAGTTCGCTTATAAGAAATGTATTTAGGAGCTCGTCCTCATAAAGAAAAGTCAGTATTCTATTTATAAGAATAGTATTTGATTTGTCTATTAATTTCATTGTAATCTCCTGTCTAAGTCTTACTGATCTTTGTAAAGGCGTTTGCCGGATAAGACATAAGCCGATATCCCAACAAGCAAAGATAGTGCTTGTCCATAAACGGATATTCCAGTCGAATAAAGTGCGTCATTGTAGAATACTTTCATAAATAGTGGAATCACATTTCCTGCAAGAAATATTATCGAAATTGTAAGGATAACAAGACCCGAGTATCTGGAAAACTTTTCCAGATCGTGTTGCTCTGGATTGTAGCCATTTATGAAGCTCACTTTCTTCTTAAAGAATACCGCGTAAAATACACCAAACAATGCTAAGTCACCTATTATATATAATACTAACGTAATTATGGTTACAGCTCCAATATCACTCATAACGTCCTCCTGTTTTTTTATTTCATATTAACTATTAATATATTCACTCTTAAGTATTGAGTACAGAAGAAGATTTAGAAATTTACCACCTTTATATATCTCTTCTCTCTTTATTCCGTCATACTTCATTCCGATTTTTTTCATTACTCTGAATGATCCTGGATTTGTGTCAAGCGACGAAGCGTGAATTTTATTGAAACCATGAGTAATAAACCCAAGTTCAAGCATAGCTAGAGAGGCTTCGGTGCAATACCCTTTATTCCAGTATGGAACCCCTATCCAGTAAGCTAATTCGGCTCTTTTATGTCTTTTGTTAAAAATTAGACTGATAGCTCCGATTAGAATGTTTGATTCCTTCAACACGATTGCATATGTGCTTATTGAATCATTCTCCAAAAAAGAGTTGTGTTTACCTATCCAGACTAGTGCATCTTTAACATCATATGGATATGGGATATTCAAGGTTGTACCAGATACTTTTTTATCTCCTGCTAAAAGCGCAACTCTTTCTGCATCTTCTAGTTGAAACGCTCTAAATACCAAACGATCTGTTCCAATGTCGATTTGTTTAATCATAATAATGCCACCTTTTCCTACATTTATTCTAACAACTATTCACTGTTAGAAACAGTTAAATTTTCTATAAGTACCTTGTCAGCATAATTCTTGAACTCCTCAAAGGAGTTGAAGTCATTCTCTACCTCAGTGATGCATCTATTGTTAATCAAAAGAACTTTATCTGCCATTTCATATGCCGGAGACATTATGTTTGTAGATACAATGATAGTAGTACCTTTTTTCTTTAGTTCTCTAATGAAGTTAATAAAAGTCTTGCTTGCATATGGATCTAAAGATCTAAGCGGCTCATCAATAAGAATTATTTTATAGTCCATCATTAGTGCTGTTATCAAAGCTATTTTATGCTTTGTTCCCAATGAGTAGTCAATGATATGCTTGTCTAATTCTTTTTCAAGGTCTATATCAACTACTAATTGTTGAAAGTTTTTTTGTTTGCTTACGTCAACATATTGTGACACAAGATTAATATATTCTCTTCCAGTTAAGTACTCAAACAAGATTGGGTTGTCCTCTATCAGTAGTGACTTCTCGTCAACAGTAATAACACCACGATAATCTTCTAAAACATAGTTCAAACATTTCAAAAATGTTGATTTTCCAGATCCATTCTTGCCAATCAAAACGTAGACCTTTCCTTCATTAATTTCCATATTTATATCTCTGAACACCTTGTTTTGATCGTAATCATATCCAAATGCTTGTAATTTAATCATAGTAATATCCTCCATACCAATATCGTGTTGCTGAACTAAGTCTTAAGTAACTACGATATATTGAAAATACAATCATCGAAGCAGCCTGCAGGCTTACAAGATATATGGTGTAAATTTCAAATCCGTTTGATATATCACTATTCACTATCATAACAATATTTGTAATTACAACTAATGTAATTATTGATTTAGTTTGATACTTTGACCTTATAGGACCCGTAAAAAACAGTCCTTTTAAATATTTAGGTTCACTAAAATCCATTGATATATAGGTTATAGAAGCCAATAGAATAAGCAATACTTCATATAATATTAAAACACCGTTTAAATGAATGGTAGCTGAGCCAAATATAAACTTACTTGCAATAGACCCAATCCAGAGGGGTATCACTAACAATATAGATTCCATTATTTTCGTTATATATAGCTTGAAGTAAACTTTATTCATTTGATTATATATCTTAAAACATGATTTCTCAGAAGACAATGAGATAAACTCTTTTAGAAAATAACTAAGAAGTATAATGATATATATACCAGATAGTGTTGCTATCGCAAGGTCATAAGAAATTGACTTTGTCATATTAACCCTAAGAAGTAATAATACACTTTTGACGATTGGTATATTTATAAGACTTAGTAAAAGAACAAGCAAATATTTCTTTGAATGTCCTTCAATCACGAACCTTTTCACGTCCTTTTCGAACAGGTTTCTGCAGGAAACTGGTAGTAGGAATTTAAATCTACTAAAGATTTTGTATGAGTTTTTCAACTCACTATAGTTTCTCGATATCTGAATGGTATTATTACTAATTACTCTTGAAGTAATGAAATGAATGTAAGCAGCTCCAACGGCAGTGGTTAACATCAAGACTATCAGTGTGATACCGTTAAAGTAATAGAAATCACTAATAAATACTATCAAAACAGCAAAACCTAAATAATACTTAACGAAACTATCTAATTCTAAACTAAATCTAACGTATGAAATATACTTATCATCTTGGATCAAGTGATAAAAATGTGTGCTTTTCTGAAATCGAATTTCCTTACTTACCTGTTTAGTAATAAATACTGTTATCCCAACTAGATATGTAAAAAGAAGCAACTCTAAAATATATTCTCCGATATAGATGAACTGTGCCATAATTGGTTCAGCAAAAAGACTAATCAAAATAGTAATCATTAACAATACAAAAAGATAATAAATAGTAACGAACAATTTTAAGGACTTTTTCCGAATGTAATTAGCTGCTTTAATGACTCCAAAAAAATCGAAAACAAAAAGGATCCACGATGAGTAAATTTGCATAAGAATCCTATTTTCCAAAAAGAAATATTTTTTCTTCATCTTCTCTCCCACAATCTAATGTTCTGAAACAAATAAGTACTTGGTGGAACATTTTATACTAATAGACTAAATGTTAGAAATTTCAGAGTGTCATTTTTAATTATGTAAATTAGAATCCATGTCACCAAGGAATGGTATCTCACTTAAAATTTGAGTTCTTCATATTTCACTTGCCTGAACACTATCTCTATTACTATCGAGTTATACCTCTTATAAAGTGTAGGAACTCTGTTTTTCTTCCATAATACTACTTACTAGTAAAATAATATAGACTTAGACCTTACATATCATATAAAAACTACTACTTCTATTCTACCAAAAAAGTAACCGTTTAAAGGTTACAGTTTTTATACTTTTCTACCTTACATCATCTTTATGAGTAAGCACTAATTACACTTAAAAAATTCATTATTCCTTCATCGTTACCGTAAAAAGTTAGGTTCCAGTGGTTGCTCTTCTTGACACATTTGAAATCCATTGGATTATTAAACATTCCAACTTTCTTCGAAATTTCTTTCATTACATGATCACTTGTATTAGACAAGTTCACACTTATCATAGTTAGTTTACTCAAATTATTGGTTCCATTTAGGAACATAGTGTAATTCCTAATTAACCTCAAATTAACAATATCTTTGAGAATATTACAACTCAAATATTTCTCTATATCATCTTCAGAGAACACCCATATTCCGCTTCTTTTTGTTCCCTTTAACAACCCAATGCGCATATGTCTTCTTACTGTTCTTTCTGATAAGTCAAACATATCAATTATGTCTTTGGTTTTAAACAATTTAATCACCTCTAAGTCTATAATAGTATGATTCAATTCTTGTACAACATGCTATTCGAGTTTTATGGCAGGTCTTACTATACTATCCAAGCTTTTACTCATCGTAATTGTTGACTAAAAAATCTTTCCACTCTTGTTCTAACTTGTCCCAGTCTATTAATCTCCCATTTGGGAACTGGTCTGTTAGTGTCATTTGATTAGTTTCCTCAACACCAAAAGTTGTTTCCATATAGACCATGAGAGAAATCCATTCGAAGACGTTATAATCAGTCCTAAACGCCTTTACATCCTCAATTATAGGTGACGAACTATACAAGTGAATCAAGTCAATAACATCACGATATTCTAGTTGATCTTGTTCTAACATCGATATCTTATTTACAACCTTTATGGCCTTAATGTGTCTCTCAGCTTCTTTTGGAAGATAGTTTATATAATACATCAATATCCGATTGTATTTGTTAGTAAATACATCTGTATCAAAAGAGTAGTAAACTGCTCTCATTTCTGATCTAAATCGTTCTGTAGAGTCATTAGTTCCATATATACCTAAAGCATAATCTATAAAATGTACATATTCATGTTCAAATGCGTCCATAACCCCAATATCAATCCTTACTTCACTACTAATAAACTGTGCTGAGTATGATCCATTTGCTTTAACATTGTATATAAAGACATCCAGTTCGGGAAGAAATATTGATCTTTGTAACATTTTTTCCTCTAGCTCCTGAATTGACCCAAGGATTCCTGATACATTATTATAAAATGAAAGCGAACTTCCTTTGATACCTTCTTCCTCATTAAAATTTGGCTCCCAGTCATTATTCAGTAAATTTAACGACCAGTTGATCCTATGAGTTTCGAATAATATACTATCATCTTTGTAGTAGTTGCTGAAAGTGATAGATGAATAGGTGTGATTGTCCATATTGACAGTTGGGTACTCAGTACTAATCCACTTTGAGATCACTCTCTCATAAAGACCATAATCTTTAGATTTAATAAGATTAATTAAAAATTGCTCACTATATTCACTTAAAATATAATTAACAACTTGATTTGCTATCTGAGATGAAACTCTCATTTCATCATTAGTTGCTATCGAAGGCTCAAAGCAGACAATATCTTGTTGAAGTAGATGCAAATTCTGACTTAGTTCATCTGTGGTCAAGTCACTATTTTGTACATATGTGTCTAAGTCAAACTCATCTATTAGATAGCTCGTATACCCATATAACAATCCATACTTGTTACCACTACCAAATTCAGAGATTAATGAGTGCAAAACAACATCATGATAACTAATGTCATCATTATTAATAAATATCTGATTTGCCTCGCCTGGTCTATAACCAGACTTTAGGGAATTGAGGTAGTATCTCTTATTCTTCATCTCAACACCAAACTTATCATCCACGTAATAAAAAAGTTCATCTAGCAAGTTTACTAGCCCTATGCTACTATTTTTGGATAAATCAGTATTTCCATAATTAATGGTGTATGCAGTTTCAGAAATTTTCTGAACTCCACTTTGCTCATCAAAACCATTAGTACTGGTAACAACTGCACCTTTCTCGCAAGAAAAAAGAAATGCAATCATAATAACAGCAAGATTTAATCTAAGTATCTTTTTAAGTAAGTTCATGTTGTTACTCCTCATTAATTAAGATATTGCTTCTAACCATTCTTATCTCTTCAATTGGCTTTGACTTTCCAAATGAATAATATTTGTTAATTCCATCTTTAATAAAGTTATTTTTCTCATAAAATGCAATTGCTCTAAAATTATCCTTAAGAACCCAAATAAATACCCCTTTTTTATCTTCTAAATGATCAATACACTTTACTATCAGTTTTCGACCCACGCCTTTACCATAATACTTTTTGAGGATGTATATAGCACCAATCTCTCCCCAGCCTTCCATATCAGAGTCCCTCGATTCCATAAAAGAGGCAAATCCAATGATGTTGCTATTGATTTCGGCGACATACGTTGAATCATAATTTAGCTTACCCATTTCAATACTTCTCTCCACAGTTCTTGAATCGAGATAGGCTTGATCTATCAACCCAGTATACGCCTCATTCCAAGCATGGTAATGAACGTATCCTTTGCCTTCAGCATCTAGCATATTTGATTTTCTTACTATTAGATCTTTCATAATACACCTCGCCCTATTTTTAATGTCACTTAAACTCATTATAATTAATAATCTCTAGATAAATTAATTAGTGGCTGCATTTCAAGATGTTCCTCTATAATTAGATGACCTTCAATACTTTTGAACTTCATCAGTACTTTATTAACTAATCCCTCAACTCCGAACACCTCAGTAAAAGTGTGACTTCCAATAATAAGGTTAATTTTCTTTAACTTAGAATATTGCACAGTATAAAGAATCTTCTCACCTGTAATGTAAACATCACAATCATTGTCTACAGCCATTTTGACCTCGTTAGTCATAAATCCAGCCCCACAAACAACAAATACTCTTTTTACAAGATTATCGTTAAATTTCCAAGCCATGTTAGGTTCTCCCGTTAAAGCATCAATTTTGGCATGAAGTTCAGAAAAGCTTATTGGATCATTATATACTCCAACTGCACCGTACTGAAAACCTTGCTCATCACCATGCTTAGATACTTCATTAAGACCAAGTTTCTTAAGTAATGAACTGTTAGTTCCAAAATCAGCATCATCTAGTGGTAAATGACAAAAGTAATGAGAAATACCGTACTCTTTTAACTTAGTTATACATTCTTCTTTTAATCCATATATAAACTCCCAAGCATCATGATGAGTAACTAGTAAGTTTACTCCACTCAAATATGCTTTTTCAATCGAATCTAATGAGAGATTTGTACAGTATCCTATTTTTGATATAGGATTCTTTGAATCATATGTAACTCCTTGTTCTTTTGAAAAACTCTTCAAATCTTTTGTTCTAAATAACGAGTTCATGTGTTCTATTACTTCGTTTAGTTTAATCATATAATCCTCCATATTTGTTCATTCTATTTTGAATTTGTTTTTAAAAGTATATCATAACTTCTTAGCTACTACAGAAAAACAATTACATACTAATTAGACCAATGCCAAATGATAATGCATTAACAAATAGTGTGATTTTAATAAGATATATCTTAGTATACCTCTTAGAAAAGACCCACTTCAGAACCGAATATTCTACGGCTACTACTAACAGTTCAATGATTAACACTACTCCAAAACTATACCAATTGTATTGTCTTAGAATTTGGTCTATAAAGTTTGCTGTCAAGTTTGATGGTATGTTAATAATTGCTAGAGCAACATAGAATTGTTTATCTCTTACTCTAGCGACAAATAGTCCTCCCGACTCAAATAAAATAGTCAGCAAAATATATTTAATAAAATAAAGCATTAAAAAGCTACTCCAAGTTGACCAAGTACAAAATCAGTAACAACATATCCAAATACTAATGTAGCTATATTTGAATATAAGGCGATCTTGAATAGTAGTTTTACGTCATATTTTGAAGATAACACCCAAACTAATTTCTTGTATTCATATTTGAAAATAACGTATCCTAAAAGTGCTGTCACAATCACCTCAAAAAGTCCTCTAATAAATCTCCAATCATATCGAAGAAACATTCCTGCTATAACCATAATAACAGCGAAGAGAACATAAAAACCAAAAGCAGTCAATATGTTAACTACTCCAAGAGTAATATACACATACTTATCTTTGATTCCAAGTGCAACAAGAACAATTGACTCAATCGCAATAACTATTAATATATAAGCTAGTAAAGAATAAAAGAACATTATTCATCACCCTCTTCTACTTGTTTCTTTATTTTCAAAAGTATCTGTCTTGTAGCAAAGCTTAAAATAGCAATTACAATACCAATCACAATAAGAGCTAATACACCAAGTATAATTACCCCTCCAGGACCTATAACATCTAACAACATAATTAAACCTCCTCGTATAATTTATCAATATAAATAATATAATCAATCATCTGTCTTTTCAACACCTTTTCTTATACCTCTAAGAATAAACCAAGCGATCAAAATAACTACCGTAACAAGAACGATAATAAATAGTACTATCATAATTCCAAATTCAGCACCTGCTCCTGGACCCATAAGATCTAATAACATAATCAAACCTCCTCGTATAATTTAATCAATTTAAGTAAAGCTATAATTCCTACAATAACAGCTATAGTTAATGCTGATATGTAGTATATTCCAAAATCAAATTTATAACCCGATAATCCAGGCATCATTCCTATTATCAGTCCTAATGTAGTTAATCCAAATGCAAAACCTTTATATTCTCCCAAAGAGTCCATGATGATATACAAAGTAATACCCATTGTGAAATTAAATAGTATTGCTCCAGCGACTGCTAGAGCTGGATAATAGAATCCCAGAATTAGTAGTGGCAGGGAACTTATAAAGCTAATAAGACCTATCTTTCTAAATCCAAACTTATCAGATAAAACTCCTCCCAGAGCTTTCCCTAAGAAAACCCCTAGAATAAGAACTAAATCTAACCACAGTTCACCTTTCCAAGGGAAAAGTAAAATTGAACCTACAAATCCTCTAACTCCTACTACAATTAGAGCAAACATAACGATTTTCATGAAATTCTTTTTAATAATCGTCTCAACTTTGGTGTAGTCTTTGACTAAACCAAACAACATTATGAAAACCGTGATTCCTAGAATCATATAAATATTTAACCCACCATTTACAGCTAGTTTAAATCCCATAAAAACACCAATTGCGCCGAAGGCGACAAAGAACCCGAGAGGAGCCGCTTTCTTTGGATAATAGTTATTTACGAGTGCACCACCTGTTGTATGATATATACCATTAGCAATACAAGTCATAATAATAGCGACAATCCCTATATCTTTTAAAACCATAGCCACAAGAGCTAACAAAAGCCCTACAATTACACCATTCTTGTATTGTTTATTTCTATCAAAGTAGTAACCAATCAAAGGTTGCATTCCAAAAGCTAGAACATCATATACAATATAAAAGTAAATTACATATTTAAATCCCATGTGAAATGTTTGAAATGCAACTAAATAAATACCACAAAAGTCTATTAACAAATGTCCAAGTGACAGTAAAACTAAACTAGAGTTTTTCTTCATAGAATTCTCCTTATTGTAATTTCTAACCTTACTAAATTGTAGCACTTTTAATGGGGTTGAAGGGTTACAGTTTTTTCACTTTCAAGTAAAAAGGGAACCTAAATTCCCCTTATAAGTTATATTTTAACTAAAATAATTTATTCTCAGTTATAATCCCAACAAACACATCAACAATTCTCGGTTCAAATTGAGTGCCACTACATTTTATTAACTCCTTTATTATCTCTTCTTGCGTCTTAGGAGCAGAATAAATTGTACCGCTCATCATAATATCAAATGCATCACAGATAGAAATTATTCTTGAAAACAATGGAATGTTTTCTCCCTTAAGTCCAAACGGATATCCAGTACCATCCCACTTTTCGTGGTGATGTAAAACACCTAACGATACTACTTCGTTATTAAGTAAGTTCTTTATAATTTTGTATCCAATTTCTGAGTGTTTTTTTACAACTCTGTAATCATTATCACTTAGCTTCCCACTGTTAATTAAAATTGAGTCATCAAGCATTATTTTTCCTAAATCATGAACTTTGGCTATTGTGGTAAGATCTTTAACTTCTCTTTTGCGGTTATGTCCGAGTCCATTAAGTATAATGACAGCATTATTTGCCATTCTATCTCCGTGTTCCTCAGATTCACTTGACTTAGTTCCTAGTAATTTAAGTATAGTATCAAGAGATTTTTGCTTTCTTCTTGTGCTTGTTGCTAGTTTCTTAGAATACATCTCACTTTCAGCAAACTTAAATGCATCATCAAATGAGACATCATTATCAATCACTTTTCGTGAGCCGTATGATACTCCCAAATCGAAAACATTGTCCTTGTTTACTTCATCAATCTCATTAAGTACTTTATAAACTCTTTTGCTAATAGTTCCTTCACCTTGGCTAGGAGTAATAATTAAGAACTCGTCTCCACCAATTCTTCCCACAATTGAATCAGCTCCAAATTCATTTGAAAGTAGACCTGCAACAAGTTTAATTGCTTCATCACCTTCTAAATGACCAAATGTATCATTTACTGTCTTTAATCCATCCATGTCAAAAACGATCAACACATATGATTCTTGCAATTTGTCACTTTTGATATAGTTGTCAATAAAGTTTCTATTATATAGTTTAGTGCTTAAATCGTGTTCGGCAAGATACTTAATCTGTTTTTGCTTTTTGTAACTCTCTGTTACATCCAGACCATTACCACCCCAAGATTTAACAGTACCATCAAGATTTCTCTCAAAAATTTCCATAATAAAATCTAAATAGAATATCTCTTCAGTATGTAAGTTCTTAAGTTTGATAATATAGTTCACTTTTTTGATTGAAGTATCAACTTTTATTAATTCACTTAATCTTTTAAGTTCATCAATGAATTTTTGTCCCTCTTCATCTAGGACGAAAGTATTATAATAATCCTTAGTAACAATTAGTCCATCACTGTTTCTTTTAAGACCAAGCATGTTAACCATGATATCGTTACACCAAAAGAACTTTGTTGTATCAAACTCATCTACATCTCTTAGCCAAACAATAATTTCTCTAGAAGTTATTGCGTTTTCTTTAATCACTCTTATGTACTTCATAAATCCCGGGGAATTTATATCAAATGTTGTCATATTTATGTTTTCAGCTGTTTTATTCATATTCCCTCCTAGATTTTTTTATAGTATATCACTTCAAAGACCCTTTATGAAGGGTCATAAACACAATGCTAACATTACATACAGGATTATACCTAACTCATTCTAATTTCATGTAATTATTAGAATAAGGTCAATTGTTTATATTAACCCTCTAATAAATCCTTAATAGCATTACTCATTTCGTTAATTCTATCTTTAGTTGGATTGTTTTTTGATGTTGCTATATCAAGGTAAACTAATTCATATAAAAAATAAGTTAATATCAAGTATATTGGATATATACCATATGATACAACGCTTATAATCGCTAGAACAAACCAAACAGACTTACTTGATTCAGAATGGTCAGGGTAACCTATTGAATATAAGATTAACTTAATTGTGTAATATTGAACAAACATTACTACTAGAATAAGACCGAACGTTACGATTGTGGATATAACAATGCTACTCCAAAAGAGAACTTTGTTGTCATTTATTAACTCGCTATCTTCACTAAACACTGCATAAGTGACTAATATGCTAGGACCTGCAAGCAAAAAGAATAATAGTGGAATTATCCCAAGACTTAAAACACCTAGAATAATTATACCGTACCACTCTGACTTAAGGTCTATTGGGTTTTTATTAATGATCATCATTAGCAGCGACATATATCCATACAATAGAAATGGTATTCCTAAGAATATTACGTTAATAACTTTACTAAGTAGATTAACGGACCTCTCATAATAATCAAACTGTAAATTATAGGCTTTCAAAGCATAGTCTATTATGGCATAAACAAGTAAGGCAAAAGGCCAAACGAAAAATGGACCAATTATTATTTCACCAATAACCATAATTGTTGGTGAGTTAAAAATAATTAAAAAAATTAGTATTGAAACGATACCTTTCATTGTAATATTCTCTCGCATTTTATACCCTCTTCTACTTTCCGAAAACCAGTCAAATTAACTAACATTTCTTAAAATCACCACTAGTTACTTAACACAATTAGTCTATTATCTTCTAAAGTATAACATCTAAAACAAGCTTAAAAAGTTCTATTTCTTTCACTTTTCTCAGTGGTTTTCTTAGTACAGACTATATTAATGGTCATGAGTCAAATTATTATTTGATTGATTTGAATTCTCTATATTGGTATATAGAAATAAAAAAAACTAAGCTCACACTTAGTCTCTTATAATAAATTTTAAATTTACAATCAAATAAAGCGTTTATACCTGCTCTAAGTTTACTCTATTCCTAAATTGATCAAGTTCATCTTTTACATCTTTAGCTCTATATCTACTTAGAGGTAGTGATTTTCCATTCAGAAGTACAATTTGGTCTTTAGAGATAACTTTGATATGATTCGGATTAACCATACAACCTCTATATATTAAAATAAAATCAAAATCATTAAATCTATCAGTCAACTCTTTGAAAGACTCGCGTACTTGATATCTTTCCTCAGAAGTTACGATGAATGCTTTTTTATTAATTACTTCTACATATAAAATATCAGAAACTTTAACAACTTCATTAACACCTTTTCTTTTAACTTCGAAAAACTGAGCTTTAACTTTGTATGCTTCAGTTACATCCATACCATTCCCACCCCAAGACTTGATAGAACCGTCAGGATATCTCTCGAATATTTCAAGAATGTAATGTAGATATACAAGTTTATTAGTTAATTTATTTCTCAGTTTTACAATATAACTTCTATCACTATTAGTGTGATCAGTCCTTACCTTCATACTTACTGCTTTAAGTTCCTCAATTAGCATAAGTCCTTCTGCGTCTTGAACAAACAGATCATAGTACTCTTGTGTCACAATAAGACCTTCCTTATTTCTAGTTAGTCCTAATTTGTCTGACATTGCATCATTGCACCAAAAAAACTTTTTAATATCAAAATCTTCCTTATTTCTGAACCATACTATTATTTCTCTTGAGTTTATAGACTTGTTTTGAATCATAGACATATATTTGCTAAACCCAGGCGAGTTTACGTCAAATGGTTCTTTTGATAAGTCGTCATTAATTATAGTCATACTTACTCCCCCCAGAATTGTTTTTCCTAATTATATCACTTCGTATTGTAATTTCAAAAACATGACGTTATTGTTGGTCTTCATATTTACCATCAGTAGATAATCAAATTTTCTACACTAGTTCATGTTTTGAAAATATATTTCTGATTCAAACCATACAAAAACAACACTACTTGTGATAATTTGGTTAGGAAACTCAATTTATTTGATTGTTCTACTTCTTTGGTAACTCGTAATATTTTAAGTGATTATCTTTATTCATGATAAACTCACTCTTCTAAGCAATAGTTTTATCGTTTCAAGGTCAAGTACATAGTAAAGCTTAAGAAACAGATATCTTAATAGATGCTTAACATCTAATCACTACAAGCCTTGAAGTATTTTTGAACATATAAACCTCCAGTTCCT
The DNA here is from genome assembly GCA_964589075.1 of uncultured Candidatus Izemoplasmatales bacterium. Taxonomy (GTDB): domain Bacteria; phylum Bacillota_I; class Bacilli_A; order MAG-NZ; family MAG-NZ; genus CAZPQU01. The sequence continues at coordinate 36,684 of CAZPQU010000008.1, forward strand.
GATTTGTCTTATATTATAATGAATAACGTAAACGAAATAGGACCTGAAGGTTCCAAACTGGTGAAATTGCAATGATTATTGATTTAATGTGATATATTTATCATCTCGATAGTATAAAGGCAAAAAAAAAGGTGACTACAAAGCACCTTTACCAAGACATATGTTCAGAAAGACAGTACAAATAATATTTGTCTGGTGACAACAATATAAGTGATTCGGGAATCACAGAGTTTTGTGACGTATTTGATTTAGTGGACATTCTTCTCCTAAGACTTCTTGCTGATATTGAAATTGCGACTAAGAAAAATGATTGTCTAGATTTACTAATTAAAATATTATCGAACAGTAATCTAATTTATCTTAATGCCGAAACCAGAAATATTCTACTATCTATATTTTCATCAGTAAGTATACTGCTTGGAAGATTAAAGAGAGTTGAGGAAAGTATTGAGATCTAGTAAGTTAACAAGCTCATAAAAGGAATCAAATCGGTTTTTTTTTTTTATAGTAACAACACATTTTCTACACAAGTTATCATAAAAAAAGACCGAGGTTTTCACCTCGGACTGTGTTGTTATGTACTACTTCTTAATAACAGTAAATAGTTCTCTCAATGACATTTAGCTTACTCAGGATAATTCCACATCATTATAGTAGCTTGACAAGGATAACTTTCCATTATAGTTCCGTCATACCCTACGTTGATAATTTCTCCTACTTCAAATGTAAAATCAATGTCTGAATCTTTCTCTTTTGCGAAGATGATATTATCACAGTATTCACCGTTAATAATTCTTACTGTCTCATCATCAATCTCAGCAACTTCACCTGTCATAAATACATGCTCCCCAATAGCTATTCCATTTGGTGCTTTTGGTAAATCTTCTGTTTCCTTTATACATCCCACTAATGTAAATATTAGTGTTAAAGTTAATAATAAACCTAATAATTTTTTCATAATATACCTCCTAGATTATCTTACACTTATTATATTATGAATTTGACTCTCATACAACAAATCACCGCTACATTACAGTTATTAAAAGACAAACTGCAAAAAAAAGCTAAATCATCACCAATTACATACTTTTCAAATGTAAAGTATATTTTTCTAGCGACTTTTTAGGTTTCTTATATAGACTCATTTTTATTCTAATGTTTCTTGATCCTTGTATACCTACTGAATAGGTAGATTGTTCCGAGAGTTCCGATACCGAGTCCAATTAAAATTAAGTAAATAAGGTCAAAACTGTAAACTTCATACATTCTACCAAATAAGAATCCGAAGATACTTAGAGTTATTAAGAAAAATGCATTTACAAGCGAATATGCTGTTGCGTTGATCTCATCTGGAAACTGTGAACCTATATATATCAAAGCAGTTGGGAATACAAATGAGAATGAAATTCCGTGTAGTGCAGTAGATACTATATATACCCATACATCGTCAGATACATAATGAAGGAACCATCTTAATGTAAGAGCAATTGACCCTATTAAGAACATTTTAACAACACCTAGTTTTCTTAACAGCCTGTAATTATATCTCAATAAGACTATTTCAAACAATGCTAGAGCGAAAGTTGCATAACCAATATGACTAAAATTACCACCTAGTTCAATAATTCTAATACCGTTAAAACTATTCATAGTTTTACTAACTGCATAAGTACTAGATACAATCAGTACTAGTAGTAGAAAGTCTACTCTTCCTGTTAAGTTTTTAAGATTCATCATAAATGAATTTTGTTCTTTAGACTGCTTAATTACGGGGACTCTTGAGAACATTATCGCCCCAAGTAAATAGACAATTCCAGTAAAGGTAAAGATTATACCTATTGATTCATTGATCAAGTAACCAATTAAAATTGAACCAACAATATAACCAAATGATCCCCATGGTCTTACCTGACTAAAGTAGAAATTATGGTGCTTAGAGAGCTTTATTATATATGAATCAGTTAATGGACGTAATGGAGCTCTAAAGAACTCGAATGCTAGAATTAAATATATTGAAATCATCCCAGTGAATGTATTTACTAAAAGTAGAAATACTGAACTCGCTAATAATAATGAGATCAAAATCAGTTTTGGTTTCTTTAAGATATCAGATAACATCCCAAACAAAGGACTAGCAAATAGCGCAATCAAAGGTGCTACTGCGAACACTGTACCAATTTGAGTACCTGTTAACGATAAATCTGTTTCTAGATAAACCGCCAGAAAAGTATAGTATGCTCCCATACCCGCTAATGTAATAAAATAATATGCACTTAATATACGTTTTGGGTTCATAATCATCACTTCCTTCAAGCATTATATCACAAGTATAAAGTAGTGCAGTTAGCCTTGCCCGTAAATAAAGGAGAATATTTTCTCCTTTAAATTAATTATTTTTTCTTCTTAAAGTAGTATATGGTAAATACAGTTATAAGAACGGTTGGGACTAAATACATTGCCCAAAGATTGATTACATATTCAAGTGGTAACCCTACTGGCAACCTATACGGATTAATAAGGGATATTTTTGCTTCAGTTTTTGGATATTCCCAGTTATCAACATGCTCTAAGAGTTCAGGAGTAACATGTTTTTCCATTAATGTAGTACATAAACTTGCCTTTAATGACTCTACAATGTTAGATGATCCATCCCCAGCAATAGCAAACAGATAATAGGTTTCTCCAACGGTAAATTCATATCCACATGCTGCGGAATAAAAATTATCTACGTATACTACAATTGTGTCATTGAAGTTAGCATTGTAGAACTTTTCTACTTCTAAGACAAACATCTTATTTCTTTGCTGTACAACCTTACCTACAACAATGCTCATATCCTCAACATAATCTTGAATATTAACACAAGAGCAGGCGTAAACATCTACAGGCTTAGCCGTTATCGTTACACTAAGTAGCAAAATCACTATAATTAGTTTTTTCATTTTCTACCTCTTCCAAAAAAGCTATTATTCTAAGTAATCCTCACTCTTCTTATCTTTCTTAAATGATATGAAAAGTACCGCTAAGACCATAAGTCCATCAATAACAGCAACAATGTACTCTTCCATTAAGATAGAAGCAATGGTAATTACTATCGTAAATATTAATATTGCTAATACTTTTTTACTCATATTCTCACTCCTGCATCCAGATTTGGCAATTAAGTGTGCTAAATAGAACAATATCTCATTTAGTTATCATCTGACTCATTCTCATATACCACTGTCTCTTCGACTCTAAACTTGTATCTTAAATCAGCAAGTTGATCAGGGCTAATTATTCTTTCCTTAAGCAAATAAAACGGATGGTGATATTCGCCATTAAACTTTGCGTATGCTCCATTATTGCGTTCCTCTTCATAATAAGAAAATCCATCTAATTCTGCAAAATACAGAACATCATGTGTTGCAAACGGCAACCTTCTGTATAAAGTAATTCTTTCCTTACCATCTAGATATTCAACATTCACTGAACCTACACGGTAAAACAGTCCGAATTCATTAGGTATTTTCTCAAAGAAAAAAACTATTGTAGATACTGCTAGTAATACAATCGCAATCTTTTTAATGTATTGTTTCATTGTTAACTCCTTCTAGTAATATCAATAGACGTTTTTAAAAATAAATTGTGCTTCTTCTAAGTCATCTATAGTTATATACCCAAGATCTACAGATAATTGAATTGTTAAAAGAGAACCATTTAAATGTAAGTACAGTGGTGCTCCAATCCTTTCAGGATTACAACCAGCATTAGAGATAAATATATAATCAACTTCATCATCACTATAAACTTCGTGTATCATTGCTCCTTCACATATTCCCCACTCAGCTTCATATACTTTATATCCACCTATTGCTCTTTCCTTATCCAACAATAAGTAAGTATCGGGAGGTAAAGGTACACTGACCAAACCATATCCTGTTTCTCCAATTAGTTGTTTTATATAATATGGAAGATAGGCTATAGATTCGTTGATGTCATTCAGCATATTATTTGTTCTTTCGTATTCAATAACTTTCTCATAGTACAAAATTTCTAAATCTGAGTAATCTGATAATGTACTCTCAACTTCAGTAATCAAGTCAACATTGCTCAGCTCAACAGTTTCTAAAGCATCCTGAAGCACTATTATCGATTGCTCAGCCTGTTCCAACTCCTCAGTCTGACATCCAGTTAGAAGAATAACAGCCAATATAAATAATATTTTTCTAATCATAAGATCACCTCAAATAAATAGTATCACAATTAATCCACCTAGAAAGTTACAGTTTTTCTACTATTTAGAGGGATTCAAAAAAAAAAAAAAGAGAGCCAAAGACTCTCAAATCTATTCTCAATAATAAAATAACAATCCATCTTTAGATTAATACACAAATGTTTATGTGTTATGCTAGCAGATATTATTTTCTTGGACCATTAGTACATCATTAAATAACTGACCATCTATTACAGCCTTATTCTTTAAAACTATTTTTTTAATGAATCCACATTTTTCATAGCATCTTATTGCTCTTTCATTAAATTCAAGAACTACTAAAGCAATGTTTTTTAACTTTAGTACGGTAAAACAGTAATGTACAATTGTATTTGTGATAAGAGTTCCTAGTCCTTTGGAATATAAGTTTTGATCAAATATACCTATAGAGTATGTACCTCTATCTTTATCAGGTGCCAAGGTTAATCTACAAGTACCTATCATTGATCCTTTATACTCTATTATCCACTCGTATTCTCTTCCTAGTATCTCTTGATAGAACTCAAAAGCATCTTTATACTCGAAAATGGGAATATGACTCATATTTCCCCCAACCATTTTTCTAAATTCGGCTGGTCTACCATACTTAAATCTAGTTTCAATATCCGATTTAACCGGCTTTCTAAGTAATAACTCATCATTAATAATTAGCTTTGGTACTATATTCATATTGCACACCCTCCTCAACTTACTCTATTATTATATATCTAGTATTATAAATAAACAAACAGGTGATTATTTCAATGCGAACTATATAAATATTAAAAAGTTTTAGATGGACTATCAAAAAAAGGGGCTTTCGCCCCTATTTGTAACCACATAAAGTTAATGTCAAACTTATTCACTTACAATCTTGTAGTTTCTAAGTTTTCCTTTGATTGTTTTAGTTTTCAACTTAACAAGTGCTGCTTTACCTTTATTGTTAAATATCTCTACATAAGAACAAGATCTTTCAACACTAATAATACCAACATCATCTGTAGTTAAACCTTCTATACTCATTAATGTTCCAAGAATATCTCCTGGTCTTATCTTTTTGTCTTTTCCAGCATTTATTCTAATTCTCAATATTTGTTTATTTAACTCAACTGCTTTAGTTACTTTTTGAATTTTTCTTTTACTATTTTGAATAGTATACTCTAATTTAAATCCTTCTAACATTTCTGCATCAGGCATATTGAAATCAGTTATGACATAATTACTAGCTTTAGCAACGTTATCTAGTTTAAATCTTTGGTTAAATGTAATAATGCTTACAGCATTACCTTCATTACCTATACGAGCAGTTCTTCCGATACGGTGAATATATGTATCTAACTCAAATGGTAAGTCGTAATTATATATATGACTAATATGATCTACATGAATTCCTCTTGCAGCTACATCAGTAGCTACAAGAATACTGTATATATCATTCTTAAAATCATTGATAGCTACTAGTCTTTCTTTTTGTTCCATTCCACCATGTAAACCACATACACTAATGTTTAACTCTTTAAGTCCTTCTAAAACTTCTTCTACTGTTTTTCTTAAATTACAGAAGATAATAGCTTTTGTAGGTTTAGTAGTGTAAATAACATCTACTAGTTTTTGGAATTGGTCTTCTCTATTACAAAACTGAACTTCTTGTTTGATGTTTAGTTTTGTTTTCTCATTAGTTTCTATTTTAATGAATTCATGACTTGTTAAATGTCTTCTAGCAAGTGTTCTGATTTTCTTAGGCATAGTTGCAGAGAATAGTAAGATTTTAGTCTTTTCCTCTAACAATTTAAGAACATCTTCAACTTGATCAATGAATCCCATTTTCATCATTTCATCAGCTTCATCTATTATAAAATATTTAACTTCACTTATATCGATGTTTCCTTTTTCCAAGTGGTCAAATAATCTACCTGGTGTAGCAACGATAACATGAACTCTTTGTTTTAATATTGCTTCTTGGTATTTCATAGGTTGTTTACCATATACGGCAACACTTCTTACTTTTTTTAAACGTCCAATTAATCCGTACTCTTCATCAACCTGAACAGCTAACTCTCTCGTTGGAGTTAAGATTATAACTTGTGGCTTATTAAGTAATACATCAACATCTTCAAGTGTAGGTATCGCAAAAGCTGCAGTCTTACCACTACCTGTTGATGATTGTACTATTAAGTCAGATTGTCCCTTAATAGCTGGGATAACTTTTCTTTGAACATCAGTAGGAGTTTCATATCCTAACATTTCCAAAGCCGTTAATATTTTTGAATCATTACATAAATCATTAAATTGTTCTTTTTTCATTTGTTTACCTCTTATCTTCGCTCATCATTATACATTATAAACTGATATTTATTCAAAAGAAACTCAAACAATGCTATTTTAGCTGTATATTCATACATAACTGCAAGTTTATTAGATATTTCATAAAAAAAGGACCTAGATTTACTAGGTCCATATAATTTCATTACTACTTCAGTTTATTAATAGCTTTTATTCTATCAGCTGTTGGCGGATGAGAATAACGCATCTTAACAAACAGTGGATGTGGTGTTAGATTAGCAAAGTTTTCACGTGATAACACCTTAAGAGCTGAGATCATAAATTCCTTACTTGCATTATCAGCAGCAAACGCATCAGCTTGATATTCGAACTTTCTAGAAAGTTTAGATGTAAATACACCTATGAAAGTTACGATAGGTTCTATAAGTACACCAAACATAATTATACTGAATCCGAAATGCAATTGATCAAATCCAAATGCTGTCGAAACAGTGTCATTAAGTACAACCAAAAATATACCTATATATAGTGATAAAGTTATCATCATTTGTATAATACTATAAACTGTGTGATGTTTTTTATTGTGACCAATCTCATGAGCTAAAACAGCAACTATTTCGTCATCACTCATTTTATCTACTAAAGTATCATATAATACTATTTTCTTAGTTTTTCCAAGTCCAGAAAAGTACGCATTTAGTTTTGTACTTCTCTTTGAAGAGTCCATTACACTAATCCTATCAATAGCATAGTCTGTTTTCGCAGCCATTGAGACTATTTTCTCTTTTAAAGGACCTTCCGGTAATGGTGTTAACTTATTAAAGATTGGGACAATAAGTGACGTGTAAACCATATTCATACCTAGCATTATCACTATAAGTGCTACCCACGAATAGACAAAGAACATATTTCCAACATTTGTATAGAGAGTAAACAATAGATAAACTATTCCTCCTCCAAATACTATTGTAAGTATTAGAGATTTTATTTTATCAAATATAAAAGTCTTGATAGTCATCTTGTTAAAACCGAACTTCTCTTCTATGTGAAACGAAAAATAATATGAAGAAGCAATTCCAAAAATAAATGAAATCGAATAATAGATCCCCATAAAGATTAGTAACTGTATAGAAGTCGATGACGACACTAAACTAATATCTTTAACCCAGACGAATGCACCAGTTATTAATAGTACTAAAAATAATACCAAATCTACAACCTTGTATACACTAGAGAACCTAAATGTCTCCATATTATACTTAAGCCAAGTCTGATACTTCTCTTCATCATAAATATCTTTAACCTCTTCAGGTATCTCTGCAAATCTATTCTTATAGTTAAGCATTGATAACCACGAATTAAATCCAAACATAATGATTGTTACCCCGTATACAGCTATTACAATTAAAGTTTCCATATTTCTCCTCCTTGTTACTGTTGTTAACCATTATTGCTTCCCTGCTTTTTGCGTTTTTTGTACTGAACAAATATTACTCCACATGTAACAATTACAATACTGATAATAGATTTTGATGATAATTCTTGGTCCAAGAAAATCCATGAAAGTACTGCTATCTGAATTAACATTGTTCCATTTATTATACTAGATTCAACCGAAGTAAGATATCTCATTGTCCTATTCCATAATGTAAATGCTATTGCTGTATTAACTATAGCCAACCAAAATATAATCGCCCATCCAGACACTGAGATTGATGGGACACCATTTATTGCTACACCTGACATAAGTAATAGTATTCCACCAACTCCCATGCTAATGGTTGTAATTAATACCGGACTTGTTTTTTTGGATCTATTTATATTTCTACCAAGAACTGAAGCCATTGCATTCGCAATTACCCCAACAATCATTATTAAATATCCTATTAATTTAACGTCGCTAGATTCTATTGGGAAGAAATATAATAAGACACCACCCAAGTATATAACTACTCCTAATATTTGGTTCTTTGAAGGTTTCTCACCAATAAACATTGCGGCGAAAATCATAACAATGATTGGAGTGAAGTTCAAAAACAAAGACACTTGAATAGTTGGCAAGTAGAATATTCCTAAGAACTGTGCACCTTGTGTAAAAAAATACCAAACAACTCCTAAAAGGAGTATTTTCTTAAGTTGACTTCTCTCTAAATACTTAAACTGAGATAGTTTCTTAGTTAATATCATGTAAATAACTAAGGCAATGAAGGCTATAGTATATCTTAGTCCCGCAAATGTTAGAGCTGGTATTTCCTCTAAACCAATTTTAATCAATACCCACGACGTTGACCACAAAAATGTAACGAATAGAGCTTGAAGTATTACGAAAGCGTGTGATTTATTCATACTTGACCTCTCATAAAGAAACTTTTTATTTCAGGATTAACCTCTTTTAATCTTTTGGAAAATTTGGGTTTAAGAGTACTAGAAGATATATATAGAATACAAGTAGCCTCACAGCATACTCAGAAATCTTGTTTATATGGCTACAAGAAAAAAGAAAAAAAGGTAATTGGATACAGTACTATCAAAAGTTTCGTTAACTTTGTTTTGTACTTTGATAATGAGTATTTTCTGATTAGTTCATGAGTCAATATAATATAACCAAAATAAAGTGGTAAAAGAATGTGAAAATTACTAAAGAAAAAAAAGTTATAACTCATCAAAGGAGTTGCTCCCCCTAAAATAAACAAAACTGGAAACATACCAGTTATCAGGATAATTAAACTTATCTTCCAGCTGTTTTTGATAAATAGTAATGCAGTAATAACAGTTAATGCTATTGTAATATATTCTATTGTGCTCATATTAACTCCTCCTATTATGTAGTTCATAATGATGTTAAATAAACATAAGGTTCTAAACTGTATAAAGAGAGTTAGTAAATAGTATCGATTGAATCACTATTGTTGGGTAAACAGAAACAAGTTGCGATACAAGCAAAAACCATTACACTAATCAGTAGTTGAGCTGTTATACATGCAAAGTCCACTCTTCACTTCAGTATATGCGTATCCACTTGTGTTTTCACAATCCCTAAACTGGATTTCGAAGCTTCGGTAACTACTGAAGTCATCCATTATTTTCGGCCTTATCATAGTACTTTTTGCCAAGTATACTTTGTAATTCGTTGAATTGAAAAAGTCTAGAATAGGTGGGTACGACTCAATAAAAGCAGCTGAAGAGAAAAAATGATTTATAACGCTCTCTACATTTGCATAATCCGTATCCGCTGCTGATTTACTTAAATACACAACTACATAAGTGTCGTCCATCCAAAAATAAGTATCAAGTCTAGAAACTTCAGTATATTCCAACAAATCACTTAAAGCATCTTCCGAATAGATCTCAGTATTGTGTTTCATAGCACAACCTGTCAAGGTCAAAATCACTACAACATTGATAATTAACAAGAATTTTTTCATATGGCCTCCATTATCAAAGCGGTTATTCGCTCTAGGTTAAGTGTCTAACTCTTATGCTAGTATATGTAGAGAATATGAAGCAGTACCCCAATCAAAACCAAAAAGTATGTAAAAGCAAACATCATTTAACAAATTGCTTAAGCTGTTACTTCTGCTTTCTAGTCGAAAGATACTCGAGTAACTCATTCGCTTTATCCGGACTTGTTTTCGAGTTATTGATATCAATGAATATAATATCAAAAAAGTAATAGAAAGAGAATGTAGTGATTAATATTCTAACTAATACGATAAATCCTTCGTAAAGAGTTAGCACATAAATTAGGGTTGCTAAAATAAGAAATATTTCATAGATTTTAATACTTGTTTCATCTCCCCATTTCATGACAGTCAGTGAGAGCCTTAGTAGTACAATACCAGCATAAATAGCTAACAATATTATTCCCTTAGTAAGAATAGCCGATGCAAATGTAGTAATAAAAAATAACATCTGATTATCCTTGAGTAAATACCAATCCTTAAGTACATATGCTACAACCAACATAAGTGGACCGGTTATTAGCAATACCGTAAGAGGTATAATTCCTATTGAAAGTATTCCTAAAATATAAACTCCCCACTTTTCTTCTTTCAATACAATATTTCTTTTGTTAACTATCATCATCACAAGGGATATGTTTCCGTACAATAAGAAAGGTATTCCTAATAATGCTTTGTTAAGGAATGAGCCTAACGCTGATACTTCCATATTCCAGTCTTTGAAGTTCTTATAATAAGCTTTCAAAGTATAATCAATCAAAGGGATAGAAAAAAACACAAATATCCATTGTGCCCATAAAAAATCATGAGGATTATTAGGAAAAATAATATGTTCTACTCCTTTAGGAAGAAACAACATAAATATTATAGAAAAGTATGTGAGTATTCCTTTATTTGTCATAGTATCCTCCATAATTTATACAATCTAGTCATAAAACATATACATTTTAGTTTTAGTATTCACCTAAAGCCATCAAGGTGAATATAAATAGTACAATAAATCCTACAAATAAGTTTACTAAGCTACTTAGTGCAAGTGTAATGGTCTTAACATTGCTTAGTTGAAGAAAGTGTTCTTTTCTTCTTTTAGAAACAATCCTAATTAAGATCAGAAAATTAATTGGCATTAATAAAATTAGCCCAATCTCTGTTACTACAGATATCAAAGTTAGAACAGTGGGGTTGACCCAAATTCGAAATGCTACATTACTTAATAGAATATAAAATAAAGAATTGTATAATACGTAAAGGATATTGATATAGTAATATCTCTTTTCATTCAAAAGTAACACCTCCAGGAGGGTTTATTATCTGATTGGTCTTATTGTAATAGATCATATCCAGTTATCACAATAATAACTCTACCAGTTACCTTGACTAGGTCCATTAACACCCTTGTTCGTTTGTTCCATTCTGGCCATCATTTCGGCCTTTCTCATTTCATGATTTACAGCCTCTCCCTTATTAAGTAAAGACGTATCTCTACCTGAAACTGAATCTCCAAAACTACTAGGAAACAGAAAGTATACTCCTGTTCCAAGTGCTACCGCTATTGCTACAATTACTAAAAAAATTACCATTATGATTTCTCCTTTTATATATTGATTTTTACCTATATTTTTGATTTTTTATCTTACTACAACTGCATTTGCTTTGTTATTCATTTTTAAGGCATTCTACTTCTATATATTCAGGTGTAAAAGCAGCGGTCCTAGTATATCCTGCATCGTTTACCCAACTTAAATACAATGACGGAAATTTCCTGTACCCTTTTACTCTGTATACCCTGACATCATAATACTCATATTGAAATTCAACAATATTATCATTACCTTCATCGTCTACCTCGGGTCTGAACTCAGTTACCCTACAAATGTCGTAAATTCCTGGATTAACTATTTGCTTAGTACAACCAACTAAAGTAAATACTACTACTATTGAAATAATATATGTTATCAATCTATTCATCCAATTTTTCCTCATTTTCAAAAGTATAATTCTGAAAAAAATTATTTATTTATTGCGTATTTACATTGATTTAATTAAAAAATACTTTGAACAAGTATCCCTAAAAAAAACAATACAATACCACCTAATATAATTCCAATCAATGCTTTAGTATTACGTCTTACAACAAGCACGTAATACAGCACACATACAATGGTAAATGTTAAAAGAGCACTTATTAAAGAGATGTTACCAAACATAAATCTAAATGTAACAATAATAGCAATCCATGATATTAATGCTTTGATTTCCCTATGCAAATAAGTATCCTCCTCAACAAGATTAATTTATAGTACAAAATCGTCTATTACTTATAACTAATGTTAACACATAACTACTCCCCTAAAAGTTATAATTTTTTCACTTTATAAAGTAAAAGATCCTATAAAACTGGTCTTCTATATTGAATATTATTTAATTATGACTTTTAGAACACGGTTTTGTAGTAACATGCTATTTTGGTCGACTTCTCAAGTCCAATATAGGTTAAAGAAGTACTTTCAATATTACCCAATTTATGTGTAATATCGGGGAAATGACAAACACATAATTATTAAGACAATTATTATTGTAATTTGAACTAGTTTTTTTCTTATCGCACTTCAATATAATTTCAACAAAAAAGTAACCTCTAAAGGGTTACAGTTTTTTCACTTTATAGACCATGCATAAAAATGAACAATGCTCTTTTTAATAACGATTAATATACCATGAGTTTATACTAATATGTCTTGTCATTTCTTCAGACATTCTAAATCCAACTCCTTTATATACATATTTTGAGTCGATTTTAAAAATTAGACTAGAGGAGCTTCGAATAACAGTTACTTCGTGAGTTTGAGATTTAACGAGGTGTTCCAAAGTTATATCAAACTCTGATTCAGTTAAGACTCTTACTCCATCAGGGACATAATCATAGCCTTCAAGAACATAAATTGTACCATTTTCATCTTCAGGGTCTGGTTCAAACTCAGACCAATCTGTTACGTAGACAATATTTTTCTCACTTATGTCCTTATCAATGGACACATCAATTTCTACTGTTAGTTGAACAGGAACACAATAATAATTATTGTTAGTATGTAGAATATCATTAAAGGAAACTGAATAACTATGTTCTCCTAGATCCTTGATAGAAAGATAATTTAATTCTTGAGCACTACATATACCAATATTTTCATTTGCTTTGGTAAAAGGAATTTGTGGATAAACAGACCAATACAAGAAACCAACAGCAACAATAGTAACAAATATTAATATAGAGTTCACTCTACTCTTCTTTTCTATCATCTTTACATCATTAATTAGCATTTCATCTATTGATAAATGAAACTCAGAAGCAAGTTGTCTAACAAACTCAATATCAGGTACGCTCTTATTATTCTCCCAATTACTAATAGCTTGCCTTGTTACATGTATCTTAGCAGCAAGCTCCTCTTGGGTAATACCTAACTCATTTCTTTTTTGTTTTATTATTTCACCAATTCTCATATTAATCACCTCAGGTAAATTTTAATACTAAAAACTAAGTTATACTAGCAATGAGTTATTGCATCCTCTTATTAATTTCACTTAAGACTTTTTCCTTCTTAATAGTCTGTACAAAACTATTCCAATAACCACAATAATACCCACTAATAAGAGAATGTTAATTAGTTGTACTATTAATTGCCCAATATCAATATCAGCGTCAACCAGTCGTACCTCCTCTATATAATTCATAATATTTTACTTAAAACTAGAACTGTTGCATTCTCTATATCTACTTGCTTTCTCAACATCAGTTTTTCTTCCTTAATATAATCCATAATTTTGCTCAGATCATTTGGATAAATGATAAGTGAATGGTCACCATATACTAGAGCATTAGAATTATCTTTTGTTAATGAAATTACTATCCTACCATTCTCTTTAAGAAGTCCTCTTATTTTCTTTAAAACTGCTCTCTTATCTTTAAAATGCAGAAAGGTTAAAGAAGAGTATATTAAGTCATATTGACATTCGAATATGTGAGTTAGAAAGTCATCACAAATCAGAGTAGCTTTGTTAAGATGCTTCCTTGCTCTTTCAATAGTCTTAGGTGATATATCTATTCCGGTTAACGTTCTACAATCAGAGATTATTTTTGTAGCTATTCTTCCAGTCCCTATTCCAACTTCAAAGACGTCATCATTCATAGTTAAGTTTAGGAGTTTTTTGAAAATCTCTCCGTCCCACTTATCCATATAGCGCTGCAAGTCAGACGTGTCATTTACTGGGTCGTTTCTATCATCTATTAAGTTATCATAATGCTTTATAACTTCATCGTTCGTCATAATGACACCTCTTCTTTATCTACTTATTATTACAATACCATTTCAAACAAAACTGCGCTCTGTGATCTTCCGAGTTGGTCTATCCAGCAGTCATGCATTACCCTAGTCTGGACAAAGCCTAACTCTTTGTAAAATCTTTGTGCGCCATCATTATTAAGATTGGTGTCTAAGACAATTAGTCCAGCTTTCAGATCTTCTTTAAGATAATCTATTAGCATATTTACTGCTACACTCCCGTACCCTTTATTATGCTCACCGAAATCACAAATCTTAATACCAATTTCGTAAATGCCTTCGCTCTTCTCCCTATAATTCATCTCTCCGATTCTCTTATCATCGTCAAGTTCAATTATGAGTAAATGATTTTTCACCTGAATACCACTGTTTTGGTCAGTGATTCTTGTTATTAATCTTTCTCTATCTGTTTCAATTCCATCTGGGAAGCCTGCATGTGCCATTACTACCCCATCGCTCCACCAGGAGCAAAGAATATCCACATCGCTTATTTCTACGCTTCTAACAGTTAATTTCTCATTCGATTTATACATTGAAACCTCCAGTTATCATAATTAGTTGAGTGTTTGTAAAAACTATCTACTATTTTAATCATTCAAATTCCCAATAAGCGGTCAATGAAAATGTGTCTTCTACTTCAAATTTTAAGGGGTAATACCCCCAACTCCACGTTCTTTGTGATATCTCATACCATTGTCCTTCTATTAGTTCTAATCCATTTAACTCATCGATGATAACTTCTCTATTTGAAAAATTTATTTGAATGGTAACTATATCTCCGTTTATTTCAATTAGTTTACCTTTAGCATCCATCCCTGACATACTCTTCTGAGTAAACATAAATCCAACAAATGCTATAAATAATACAACAGAAGTGATTCTTATAATTAACTTAATATGTTTCATCGTCAATCAAATCCTTTCTGATAAGTTCATGATTGTAAGGAATGTAATACTCCTGGCTTGGTGAGTCAAAAATATAAGAAAATCGTATGGTGTATCCATTATCAATAACCTCTTTGATTTCAATTACATACTGAAAAAAGTATTCATCAGTACTAGTTCTAAGAACCAACATTCCACTATCAATTAGTACAAGCGTATCAATGCTCATCATAGAAGGAAACAATTCCTTATGAATAATCTCATCTCCATCATAAACAGTTATCCCAATAGCATCATGCCACTGATAAATGCCCGGCCCTGTAAATGTATCCTTATTTATGAACTTTCCACCATATACTTCATACCTGTATTCATTTTCATATACAAATAATGGCTCGTCTTGAATTAACTCGATGTCTCTTTCTGAATACTTTATTAATCCTTTATATCTTCTAACTTTAAAATCGTTAGGTACATCATAGTTTGGACTAACTTCCCTATGGATATCTATACCGAATACAGAAGGTGCTAATACGAATGTCACTATTAACAAACACCCTGTTAATATTAAACCTCTCTTTATCTGCTTCTTAAAAGGTTTCTTGCTGGTAAATATAAATACATAAATTACCATCAGTAATGGAATACCTACAAATAACATAGGATATAAACTACTATCAATTGACATTGTATCACTCCTTATTCTATATTCAATTACATAATAATTATAACAGCATTAATGCAATTGAAGGGTTACAGTATTTTCACTTTTAAATTCATATTTAGTCGTTTCAAGTAAAAAAAATAGGACCAAATGACCCTATCATTCCTTTATCATCTGTAACAAGTCACATATTCAACATCTCTGTTCACGAGTTCAGTGTTATAGATGCTTATGCAACCATCTGGAGCACTAGCTACATCATATAAATTCAACTCATGTGTGCCCTCGGAGTTATCACTCTTATTAATATAACTAATGATCAAAGTTGATTCATCAATCCTATATGAGGTAATATCTTCCGCATCACGATATATGATGTCCTTGGCAACAATAACTCCATCAACATAAAACACAACCACTATCCACTCTCTTGGATTGTAACCTTGATCAGCAAATGTCTGCTCAACTCCAATTCCCTCATACAGAACATCAGCCAAGTATCCTTTGACCATCATTCTGTCAGACTCTACCGTAAACGCTTCGTTTTCCAGAGTTGCTGACCTTCTAAGCGATAAAGATAAACCATTTCTATATTCAATACCGTAGTAGTGAGGATCATCGAAATTTAGATCTATTACCCTCTCACCAACTTGAGAACCAATCAGTGAAGGCCTATATATAAACAAACCTATCAAAATCATGAATGTTCCAATTGTTAAACCAAGTATTACTTTTACATTTCTACTAATGTTCATCTTTAAACCACTCCTCTACAGTTAAGCCCCCAGAGTCACTCATATTTTTATTAGATTTAACAATACCATCTTTCATTAGTAATATTTCATCTACATATTTCTCTATAAACTGAAGTTCATGACTCGACATAATTAGACACTTAGTTATTAAGTCTATTTTACTAAATAGAACATCAACCATTATGTCTCTTGTGATAATATCGATTCCACTGAATGGCTCATCCATAATAATTACTTCAGTCTCCCTAGCTAGACAGACACAAAATGAAAATGCAACTATCTCACCCCTCGAAAGTTGTCCAACTGTCTTGTTAACATCTATATTAAAGGGAGAAATCATCTCGTTAAATAGATTGAAGTTAAAATTGGATGAGATCGCCTTTGTGTAGTTGATAATCGATTTAAGTTTGGTGTTTCCAGAGTATATTTTATCTGATGTCATGTACGCGATATCCTTAGAGACAACATAATCAGATTCGATACTACCATTATCCAATGTTACAAGACCAAGCATGGAATCAATTAATGTAGTTTTACCTGATCCGTTTTTTCCGACAAGTGCATAAACGATCCCCTTAACAAACTTAGCAGACACATCTTTTAATGCATTTTTCCCTGCATAACTCTTACTTATGTTTTGAATATGAATCATTTAGTCTTACCTCCATTTGCTTCATTATTTCTTCTTTAGTCATTACGTTCTTTATTTCATCTATAAATACATCAAAATGTTCAAAGCTATTCTTAACAAAATATTTCTCAATGAGTTTTATATTGTCAGTGATAAATATTCCTCTTGTACTAAGCTTTACTAATATATTCTTACTTTCCAAGTAATCAACAGTGTTTTGAATAGTTCTAATTGTAACTTTATATTTTGAAGATAACTTTCTGATTGTAAGTAGTTGCTCTCCCACAGAAATCACCCCAGCCAAGATTTCTTTTACAATCATGTTTGCAATAGTTACATATAGCGGTTGGTTCTTACCAGTCATATTTATCCAACATATATCCTAAGACATAAGTGGCTGGGATTGCTGTGGTGATTAATGCTACAATTGGCGTAATTAATCTTCCTTCAATGATAAATAAAACTACTATAACCAATACTATAAATAAAGCCATAAATAACAACTTAATGATTTTGGAAATTAACCTCTTCGTATCTGTTGTTAGAATATATAAAAATGACATCATATAATTACCGAATAAGAGCATACTTACAGTCAAGATTGGGTTTTGTACTAACGTCCAAGCTGCGTCATAAAAGTTAAATACAATTGTAGCTATCAAGCCAATCCAAAGAATAACTATATACGATACAATCGAGTAATACATTATTTGAGTAAATGACGAAATATTTGAGTATTTCATTTCTCTTGCGAATTGCCTACTGTTAATAGAATAGGTTTCATTAGCTAAAAGTTTAGTTAGAAGCAATGAAATGATAACAATCAAAGAGAAAATCAAACCTCCATCCATTTCTGCTCTTGCTATCAGCCATGAGAAAGGTAAAACTATTGCACCCGTGATGCTCAGTAGATATATAAAGTAGTGCGATCCATGTAATATAAACAACGCTTTAATATTCTTCATAAAATCTCTCCTTATACTTGTACTACCTACATAGTACAAAATGATGTGATAAATGTCAATTATGATAACTATCTCCTCATTGTCTGAATTTATCAGTCCAATCTATATGACCAATAAAAAAGTCGTCATTTCAATAACGAATGACAACTACATACATATACTATATTTACTTTTGCGACTCATTCTTATACACTAATAAAATAATCGCACTAAACACAATTCCAACCGATAATATTATCATTACTACAATATCAATTATAAGATTGAATCCCGAGTTGAAGAACAAATACCTTATTAGGAATGCTACATCCGCTATTGAAAGAATCGTTATTGGGATAAATCGACCATATTTGTTGTTCGAATATTTGATAAACAAAACATTAGTAGAATATATAACAATTACTATGATTGAAAAGATAAATAATTGCATAGTCATCACTCCTTCTTTCTATGTACAGCGATCTTATTAATCAACAATTAACAATTCTATATATCCATCATCAACATAATCAATATATTTTGTTAAGTCAATGTCAAAACTTATTGATTTTGATCTAAGATAATCATCTGATGCAATTTGAATGGTATAAGATGCCATGAAAATATATTTGTCCCTAACTTTGCGTACTGTTGCATGGTTCACATTGGTATAAATACCATCTCTAGAAAATACAATTGAGTGGAGGTAGTAGTTTTTATCTAATATTAGTTCATCTCCAAGTAAATCCAAAGTAAATTGTAATGGTACATAATAGGTTCCAAAAGGATAGCTTAGTACTTCAGTTTTAAATCTATTTATCGTGATCCTTTTGTTTCCATTCTCATTCAGGATCACATCAACATCGGTTTCCACAGCTATATATTCTATATCCTCATACTGACTCAGTATTCTCTTGTGAACAGGGTAATAGGCATTGTATATGAATATTGCAAATACAACCAGCATGATCGCACTAATAAAGATCATCGTAACATTCCATAATGATATTTTCTTCTTTACTAATTCTAAATCATTCCAAAGAAACTTATCTATGTCTATCTCTAATTCTTTAGATAATAATTTCAATGACTCAAAGTCTGGTTGCGTTTTTCCTCTTTCCCAACTACTTACAGCTTGTCTTGACACAAATGTCTTTTCAGCTAATTCTTCTTGTGTTAGTTTTAAATCATTTCTTTTCATTTTAATTAACTCAGATATTTTTGTATTCATAAGCACCTCCAACCAAATTATATTAATTTAAAAGTAAAAAGCCTAGCAACCATTACTTGCAAGTGCAGATAATGTCCAAATCATGAAGTTTATTGTTTGTTCTTTAATACATCTTTAACTATCCTTCTAATCTCTTGAACTCTTTTTCTCTCAAAGTCTGGGTTATCCTTAAACCATTTTATGTTCAATGGAGAAGGGTGTGGTAAAACAACTGCTAACTTCCCGTTCAAAGACTGGTTATTAAAAATTAAATCCTTATAATTAAGTGTTGGAAAAATAAATTCTGCAGCCTTTCGTCCAATTATTATATAAAGTTTATTGCTAACCAGTTTTATTTCTTCTCTTAACCACTTTTCAGAACACACTTTTGGAGGCAGTCTATCTCCTCCACTATTGTTTTTGCCAGGAAAACAATGCGATAAAGCAGTAATATAAAAGTTATTCTCATTATAAAACTCAGTATCTTCAATTTGATACCATTTGTACTTTAGTTTTTTACCAGTAGCATCATTGAATGGTTTCCCGGTTAAATGCACATTTTTAGACGGAGCTTGGCTAATCTGTACGATTTTTGATCCTGAATTACCAAAAACTATTGGTATGGGTTCAAAACCAAACTTCTCCTCACAGAGATTACATGACAATATTGCTGATATCATTTCATCATATTTTGAATTAATTTTAGCTGAGTCATATACAGGATCATTTCCATCATCTATTAAATTATCATAGTATTTAATAACTTCAGTATTTTTCAAAATGGTTTCTCCTATGTTTTATTCTTATTCAAGACTATGCAATCTAACTCATTAATCACTGTTCTAAATACTCTTTGTAAACACAAATTGAACTTCTGCTTCAGTGAATGTATTACAAAGGTCGTCAATCATCTGCTCATCTATATTACTGATCGAATAGAATGCCTTCTTATTACTTGATTCCATACTGAGGCATTTTAGTTTATAGTTTATCCTAATAAACTTATCAATGTCTCTTATAGTCCTATTCTCAAAGACCTCAACCATTAGCATAGGTTTATAGTCCATTCTTAAGTAAAAATTAGCTGAATCTGTTCGTGCACCCAATGAGATTAACTTGTATCCTTTTTGATTACATAATTTCTCCACATACTTAATGGCTTTTCTTCCTATACCTTGTTGTCGATATGCAGTTTCAACCGCTAACATTCCTAATGTAACTTCATCATTATCAATATGCTTCATTGATAATCCAGCAACAATATCACCGTCTTCATTCTTAACAAAAATCAACAGTGAATGATCTCTTGAGAATTGTAGATTCAGTTCTTCTTTTCTATTTTGTACATATATGCAATTCTTAATATCAAAATTAAGGTGTTTACTCATAAAATCAAACAAGCATTCCAAATCATTCAAGTTTTTGCAGTGCTGTATTATATAGTTTTCCATATTTTGACATCCTTCTTTACATATCATAGTAAATCAATCAAGACTGTAAATAATTGTCTCCAAACTCTATAACAAAATTCTCCCAGTCTAAAATATGTTCATCCCAGTTTTTTCCAGTTTCTTCTATTAGGAACTGTTCATCACTACTTGCATCATCGAATAACTCCTTACCAAACTCAAGTATAAAGTAATTAGCAAACGATTCCCATTGATAGTAAAAGTAAGATCCTTTGTCCACAAGTATGCTATAGTCATCAAAGTAGTAAACGGTAAGATTAATAAAGTCAAAAATAAAGTTTTCTCTAAGATACTCTGAAGCAATTACATCATTTATGTATTCTGAATTGTATTTAATTTTCATAGCATTCAATGAGTCGTACATAGCTCGGTCAAGTTTTGATAAATCATCAACTTCATCTATTTCAGTTTCAGCTACACTCATCGCAGTATGGTAATAGTCCGTGTCTACCATACTATAATAAGTTGCACGTACTTCCATTAACCATCTGAGGTAGACTCTATGGTGAGCGTCAATGTAGTGAATATATTCATGACTCAAGGAATGAGCTGTCACTAGATCAATAACTGTACTTGAGCCAAAACTATAATTTTGAGGTTTGATTAAATTTATTCTCAGTTTGTGGTATTCAATGCTACTGTCATTAAGTATTAAGTCAACTGTATCCATCTGTTGCTCAAATATTTCCATCTGATCTAGAAGTTGTGAATACCTAAACGGCCACAATATAGATTCAACGTTAACGACAACTGAATCTACATCTTTAAAGTCTTTTTCTAGATACCATGTAGCATGACTAGTTCTCCAAATTGACACATAGTCATCCATAAGGTTTGTATATGGTACATTGCTAAAACCTATTATCGTATTAGTAAATGGTCTGTTCAAACCAATTTCAGTTCCCCATTCATTTTTGATTTCTAAAATAGTATCCAACTCGATTCTTCCGGATAAAATCTCCCACAGATAGACCTCTCCATATTGATCAATAATAAATTCTACATAGTTTCTGGATAGTTTACCCAGTATATCAATGCCAACTTCGCTATTATATATAGTAGTGTAACAAGGGAAAGTCATATCAGCACAATCACTGTTCTCAACAACATTAAAGTAATCAACGATATCAGTAATCTCCAAGTTCTCCAATTCAAGAGGGTCTTGTGCTAGAACGTGACTAGCATATCCAAAAATAAGTCCATAGTCTGTAAACTCGGCAGAGTTTGTCATAATTAGTTCAATTATAATGTCTATTTCTTGAACCATCCCGCTTGTAAGTTCTACTTTCTGAACAGAAAACTCATTTAACCTATCAGTTTCGAAAAAAATAAAGTCACTTGAGTAGTCAAAGTTCGAGTATGTCTCATTAAAATACTCTGAATAAGTGAAAAGTACTGTCTCTATTTCTGATTCTGTCAACGAGTGCACAGATTTCACTTTTTCCTCTTCTATTCCGTTTATCCCACTCATTAGCGGATTATCAGGAATAGTAACAACAGTCTGGTCTGATTCTACCTCTACCTTACTGCTACATCCAAATAGTAGTATTGATAATAGACACAAAGAAAATACATTTTTCATAAGTAAAATTCCTCCATTATTATTTCTATGTTTTAATTATACAATAATATTATTTATTTAGCAAAAAAGAATATCTACGTATCTTTTGTGTACATTATTGGGTACAAAAAGAATAATGTTCTCTTAATATGAATCGAGCGTCAGTTGTACTCATGATACTCTCTCAAACAAAACTAGGTTCTTTTATTTTCCAAGAAAATCCATCAAGCAATCGTTCATTATAAGCATCTGTTTAAATCTTAATTTCTTAAAACATTCAATGAAGGATTTAGGAGTCCATATCAGCAAAATCAAGTCCCTTGTACCACTTAGGTGGGAACGACTCTAAACAGTTCAATTGATTAAACATTTTCTCGTTATTTAATAACTCTTCTGTTGCTTCTTCCAAAGTAAAATAATCCAGATGTGGCAATGGATTGAATTTCATAATGTTACACGCAATATACAGGTATAGCCTTCTCCATATGTTTTCATTTATCTCAACACCAAAGTAACTATGCATTACTCCGGAAACGAAGTAGGGATATTCCCATACAGTAGTATGATTAATATATTTATGGTCATATACAACATCACCTATTATTATTTCAGTGAAATCAATCAATCCGGTAAATATTCCTTTATTTTGAATTATATTCATGTCGTGTATATCGTTATGGATAAAGCTTAATCTAACATCGTCTAATAAGTGCTTATTCATTTCTATAAAAGAAACTAATGTATTTTCCATATTTTCATTCATTTTGAAAGAAAGATTCTCCTTACACTTATTGTATTTACTTATATTCTCAAATACGGGTTTTAAAAAGTTTTCAGCCCATTTAATCGTAGGAACATTTGAGTTACTTGAATGAATTTTCTTAATAGTGTCTCCTAAATCTCTACCAACTTTGTATTGCTTTTTATTATCAACATTACTCATAGAAGTAAAGACACTCTCCCCTACTATATAAGAAACAATTAAGTAAGCTACATCTAACTTCTTAATTACACCGTAGTCAGCCACATTTGGCACTCTTGCACCAGAT
Organism: uncultured Candidatus Izemoplasmatales bacterium; assembly: GCA_964589075.1. Lineage (GTDB taxonomy): Bacteria > Bacillota_I > Bacilli_A > MAG-NZ > MAG-NZ > CAZPQU01. Next base: position 60,167 of record CAZPQU010000008.1, read on the forward strand.
AAGTACGAATTTTGCATTACTTTTGTAATTAATTCTAGTTTGTCATCAATTGTCATTTTACTATTAGAACGGTCTAAAAGGGATGCTTTCTGGGTTCTTAGCAAATATGTTTTATCACCCTTTGTGAAAACATACTTGTTGTCGCCTGAGTATCCTAAACTAATTTCATCGCTCAATTTTGATCCTGATAGAAATGGGATTTCTACGATTAACTCACTAAACTTATACATCTTTACTTCCTTCATTTATTGACTGATTTTCTTCTTGACAATTTACTGATACTGCTTTATTATGTTGTCATTAATATTATAAGTAACACAAATAAATAACCTACAACTATTGTGAATATATCTAATATGCGGAATACATTCTTAAGTACATTCCGAGACTTCTCTACATACGCTCTAATCATGAATATAAGAGTATAAGAAATCAAATGCAATAACATAATCATAAATATAACAATGTTCTCTCCTAAGAAGTTAGGTAACAGTATAATGAACCCAACTACTGTGAGAATTCTTGCTAAGGAATTACTTATTACAAATGTTGCTCTGATTATATTTACACCTTGTCTTTTAAGTTCTTCTTTTGTTTTTGACCTGGATATTTTTATAATCAGTCCTAAAACTATTAAGACTGAGACAACGGGCAAAAATACTTTTTTCTCTTTAAACTCAATTTTGAGATTTTCATCTGGCAACTCATTAAATGATGCTTTATAGCTTACATAATCAGTTGCTTTATCTTTATAAAACTCTTTCGGTAAATTAACAAATTTGAACCCATCCATATGCATGTTGAGTGTTATATCAATAGACCCAAAATCTTTCCAGTGCTTTGCTGGATCAAATATGTATTCAAAGTATCCTTCATATGATAACGGAGTATAAATAAATCTGTTTGTCCTACCAAAGGCGATTTCATCATATTCTATCCTCAATAGACTGTTCCCAGGAGGAATGTCAAGATCAAACAAATTAACTGAAAGATTTTTTTGACTGTAGTTTGGCTCGTACGTTGGATTGTCTAGATAGTAATTAACAAGAGTAACTAGACTATTGAAATTATCATATTCCCCACTCATAAGTAAGAGCGTATTAGAAATCTCTTCATCGTTAAGATAGACACTTATTATCCTTCTTCCCTCCCAACTAAGCATTCGTGGAAATAATGCAGTGATTGACTCTGTGGAATCTGAGTTATTAAATAAGTCATATTCAACAACAACATCCGCATAAAACTCGTACCCTTGTACATTGTAAATATCGTAAGTTAGACTTTCATGCAGAATTTCTACTTCAGTATCCTCCATAACTGCAAGAGGTGTATTTTTATCACCATACCTAGTTGATGGACCTGAGTTTGCTGTAACATTAACAGACATCAATAATACTATTAATAATAAAACAACTTTTCTTATCATTATTCTCTTACCTCAATATCATATTTTAGGTGCACCCTGTATGTATCTAAATAGACACCAACCAATATCTCATAATCTCCAGTCTTAAGATGAACTCTATAACTCTTGGGTCCATTTTGAACTGTTTCTCCCTCAACAACCGTACTAGTATATGAAACTTGGATTTTAGAATAATCCTCAATAACACTAATTTCAAAAGCATCTTTTAGTGTATGAGTGTAAGTTATTCCTTTGATGAATGTGTAAGGTACTGACTTCAGAAGTTGAACTCCTATCAAAATGACAGTATCATCATCGGATATATTCATACTCCAGTACGGAGAAGTTGACCAAACAACAATCGACTCTTCTTCTCCAGTATACTCAAGAGTCATATAAACTATTAGTGGTTCATAAGTATAGTAAATACTCTTAGACACATAAAGCTTAATCAAAAATCTATCATCTATATGAACAGCTACAGCTTCTTCGTTTCTTATTGGTTCCTCTAGTTCTTCGACTGGAAGATCTATAACAACCTTAATTGGCTCTACAGTTACCGGTTCCTTTACAGGGACCACAGTTTCTGTACAACCTGATAATAGCAATATCAAAATCATAACTATCTTTTTCATTAAGTATCCTCCATAGTCTATATGACACTACTGTGAAACTAAACTACTCTATATGCTGCTTCTAAATTGAGTGCCTCGTGCTATGTAGCGTGAAAATGTAAAGTCAGTTTATGAATATCCTTTAATTACTCATAATTTTAATGCAAGCCGAAAAACTATTATGTCGTGACAATAATTTCGAGTAATCTTAGTTCCTTATTAAAGTACAAATTGAAGTAAAAAAATCCATAGTACTCATTATGAACTGAATAACGGTACATTGCTCCCTCTACAAGGGAGATACCTGTAATTATAGTTCTGTCCATTTCAACTACCTCTACTCCTGTATTAAAAAGTACTGTATTCTCATTAATTTCTACTAAAGTCATCGATGAAGAAAAGTTTCCAACTGATTTGCTCGCGTATATTGATAAAATTGTAAAAACTAGCAATAAGAATAGCGTTGATATTTTCATTACCTTTCTGCGCTTAAGTGTAAATTTCTTAAAATTATAACGTGCATTGTACTGATATATATAAAACATCAAAACTAAGAACATTGGTACAGTTCCATATCCTAAATATATGTACTCTAGTAAATTAGATATAAGGGCTAAACTTACAAGGACAACCATTAGGATGACAGCAAATACTTCTCTTACAGTGATGTATTTCCTTTCAATAGTTTTTCTGCTGAAATAACAATAAATATTTACTACTAAATCAACTGATAACATCACTAAGTATGCAAGAAATACAATGAAAGCTGGATTAATTACTCTTTTATCAAGTGCTAGCCGATATCCATTGAATGCTGCTCTAAAAATACCACTTATCTCACCGTAAGCAAAGTTGCTAAAATTAACTAAAACGATAGGCAACATAAAAAATATAAGCCCTAAAGCACTTATCACTAATGATTTGGAATAATCGTTTATTTTCATTGTCTTACCTCTACCAATTATATCAAAAAAATAACCTTCAAAGGGTTACAGATATTCCACTATTGGTGTTCTAAATCTACCAAAAAAACTAGTTTAATTTAGGAATAAAACTATCAGTTGTTCATGCTCTATGTAATATAATTACAATCAATGGATAAGAAAATTTGCACCAATATCGAAATTTCGAGTCAAAAATCCTTTTATAATTTATTTTTGATATAATTGTAATTGATAATAGAGAAGTTAGTGGAGGTAAAAAATGAATTTATATGACGCAATTAACAATAGAATAAGCACAAGAACATATCAAAATAAACAAATAAGTAATGCTGACATTGTAAGCATTAAAAGCACTTTATCAGATTACAAAAAAAAGAAAGGTCCATTTGACCATTCTTTTGAATTAACATTTAATGTTAATAGTGCTAAAGGTACTGACGGTAATAAAATAGGAACATACGGAATACTGAAGAATGTACCTGCTTTTATAGGTGGCGTTTGTGAAAACACAATAGAATCAGTTATTGATTTTGGTTATGTGTTCGAACACGCAATATTGAGTTTTACGTCACAAGGATTCGGTACTTGTTGGTTAGGTGGAACGTTTAAAAGGAAAGACTACAATAGTGAACTAGAAGGTAATGAAGTTATTCCCGCTATCTCACCTATAGGGTATAAGGCACCTAAGAGATCATTGATAGAGAAAATAATGAGAAACGGTGCAAAGTCAGATAACAGACTACCATTTAATGATTTGTTTTTTGATGCTGATCTAAATCCTTTAAATCTTAACTTTGATAAAGACATCACTGATAGTCTGAACTTAGTTAGAAAAGCACCAAGTGCTTCAAACAAACAACCATGGCGTATCGTAATAGATAATGACAAGAAATATTGCCATTTCTTTATGGCTAGAACGAAAAATTATGCAAGTGCAATGAGTTATGATATCCAAGCTTTAGATATTGGTATTGCGTTAGCTCATTTTGAAATAGGACTGAATCATTACGACATTAACTTTACTAGAGAAAAGTTGGAGCAATACCCCATCAAAGATGGACATGAATACATGATTACGTTGAAACTTAAATAGCTTGTAGCCAAACACTAGGTTCTGATAAATACTTAAAGTAAACTATCTCTTGAGGTAGTTTCTTTTCTTATGTTGTGTAAATTTGATTTGTCATCTATGATTTGTTATAGTAAATTTAGCTATGTACAAAGGAGATATCTATGATTACATATAAACAAAAGAATCGTACAATAATCGATTGTCACCTTCATTTACCTTGGGAATCAGAGTATAAATCGATTGATGAGAAAAGACTTAGACTTGATAAGGAACTGAAAAACAACAGTGTTGACTATGGAATTCTAATTGCTGACAGTATTTCAGAAAGTTCAATAGGAAACAACTATGAATGTTTCGAAGTTATAAATGATTCATCAAATCTTTTTATGATGTTTGGTTTCTCCCCATTAGAACGGGTAGCAGAGCAACTACTTCTTGCCAACGAAATGTTGAAAAGCAAAAAGGTAGTAGCAGTGAAAATATATCCAGGTCATGAGGATTTTTGCGCAAATGATGCTCGATTAGACGAAATAATTGGAATTTGCATTAAATATGACAAACCACTTGTAATTCACACTGCATGGGATAGCGATGAATATCCACAATATAGTCCCCTTATTTCATTGGTCTTCTTTCAAAGGAAAACCCAAAACTGAAAATTGTGTGCTGTCATGTTTGGAATCCTAGAGTCATGAAATCTTTTAATCAAACAAAACATTTAGAAAATGTTTACTATGACATATCTTCTTTATGGGTAGGACCAAAATATTTGGAGAAGTACCCAAATGCAGGATTCGCAAGTCGTGACACTGCTATTGAGTATGTAATTGCATTATTGAGTGAGTGCCCACATAAAGTATTGTTTGGAACAGATTACGGCTCATTAAGTATGCGTGAGCAACTCGATATGATTCTTTGTGCAAATTTATCATCACTCAATTTTGAACTGTTGATGTTTGCAAATGCAAACAATATTTACAACTTAGACCTTTAGAAAAAGAGACATAATTGTCTCTTTTTATCTTTGTACCTTTGGTTATGAGATTTTTAATCTTACATAGACTTATATTAGATTAAATTAGTTTAGCACCACTTAACAACAATATATGTTTGTATTGAAGTTAGTAATCAATGCCAAAAACATCGAAGCATTTATTAAGCCTCTCAAGATGGTATTCATCTGTATTAACACCATGCAAATACCTATCCAATGAATCAACATTTTTCATTAATTCTACATATGGTTTATCTGTAATCTTCTTCTTATCACTATGAGCTAACACCGCTTCTAGTATGATATTCTGTTCATCATCGTCTATTATACTTAAGTCGAATCTTAAATCATCATTATATTTTTGAATAAGCTTTCTAACAAATGGTTCTGCTTTTCCAGCATGATTATCAGTTTTACCTGTCATAATGGTTCCTAAGTCATGCATACAAGCAATTAGTCCAGCTAATTCTGGATTTAACCCCTCTTTAATTGCCATTAAACATGCAATTTGTGTAGAGGAGTACATGTGCATGATACTCCATTTCATTGGTAAGTCTCTGTTATCATCCATTTGCTTCATCTCTTTTAACAAGTAAGACATCACTCTGTTTAACCTAGCAACTTCTAATCTCATATATCCTCCTTATAACTGTTAATAGATTCACCTTATACCAAGAACTGATTCTATGTTTTTATATGCAATTTGTTTCATTTCCTCATCTGTAAAGTCCATTTGATCTAAGATTTCACAGTATTGGCTTACATCCCCTTCAGGATAATCAGTTCCAAAGATCAATCGGTCTGAGCCAAACATTCGAAGTATTCTATTAGTCTGTTCTATCCCATTTAGTTTTACTAGTACCGGGAGTATATAAGAGATATCAACGTACGTGCATCCACTTATCGCATCCATATACTTCATCCCACCAAGGTGTGCAGTAATAATATCTATGTCAGGGAATACTTTTATAATTTTATTAATTTTGTCAGGCGCACAATTGTCATTAAATCCGGTTCTACATGGGTTACTATGATAGACAACAGGAACCTTTAATTCCGCTGCTTTTCTCAGAACAGGAATTAATCTTAAGTCGTCCGCATCCATATGCAAGTTATTAGGATGTATCTTTAATCCAACTAACTTATGATCTTTAACAGCTCTTTCCAATACCAGAGGTGATTCCTCAATGAAATAAGCTCCATTGTTTACAATATCAGCAAATCCTAAGAACTTGTCACCATGCCTTTCAGTAAGCTCACCAAAGAACTCATTTGTTTTGTCAGGGTTATCCAGATAAGTATACATATCATTCATTGGCATTAGTATTGCCTTACTTATATTATATTCATCCATTATGCCAAGGTATATATCAACACTAGCTTTTAAGTATGGATGACCCTCATACTGTTTTAGGTTTTCCAACTTACTGCTTGGCAATAAATGTATATGTGCGTCGATCTTCTTTATATCTTTCCACTTCATAACAACACCCCTATCCTTCTAAAAATTCGGATTTTTCAACCAATGTTCACTATGTACTCTACTTCTGGAATTCAATCTACCAACTACCTAAATTGACTTAATGTTCTTCTTAATTCTTGAATAAACAATATCCGGGTACCAATAGGTAAACCACAACAAAAATACGGTCATTGGTGTCCCAACAATCCAGCTTATTAAATACAAAGATTCAAATGAAAGACTATAAAGACCCACCAATTTAATTACTGCTTTAATCGTAAAGAATGTTAACCAAATGATAGATACTTTTTTGAATGTAGGTCTTAATACTGTAAATATTTCTTCAGTTTTACAAGTACTTTTACCTATGATTGAGATTAAATCCTTCTTAGCTAGTATTGAGATTCCAAACGCTGAAGCATACACACTATTACTAATAATAGGATATATAAAATAAGTCATTTGATTCTCGGAGATGAGACTGATTATAGTTTGAATAATCAATCCGAAAATACCAAGATAATTTAATGTACTCAATCTTTTGTGTTTAAAGTATTTATAAGTATATACTACGATACCAATTCCGAAACCAGACAAGATGGCATAACCAAATGAGAAGTATGTATATATCAAAATAAACGCCAGTGCTGGAATTACACTAATTACAATATCTTTATACCCGTCCCTCATAAATCATCCTCCAGAATTGTCACATATATAGTATGGTATAACGCTGTTCAAAGTCAATGTGTGCTGGATACTGTGATGACAAATAAATTCTCTATAATAAAAAATCAATTTGTGCTAAATACAAATACGTATACATGCTCACTGTTTTTCGAATATGCTCTCACTAATAAGCCTCTAATATCAAGCTTGTTTTCAACATACTGTGAACTTAAATATGAGGCCCAATGTTTTTTAACTTCAAAATAGTATTTACTATTCTCATTGGAATATGGAACATCAATTATTTCCTTATCAGAGTACATTTGTTCTCCACTAGAATTTAACAGAATATCCTCAATACTAATATTATCTGGATAATTATCACCAAAGTCTAAAGTAACTGTTTCGCCAATATTAATATATGTAATTGATGAATCACTCGATCCAATCAAAGATTTGAACTCATTAAGTGGGTCCACTGAATCTTCCAATGGAATAATGGTAATTGATTCGTCTCCTATTTTAACGATTAAGTTGGGTGTGTTGTTATTTTTTGTACATCCAAGTACACCTATCAATACTATTATTGTTATAGTAAGAATTAGAATTCTTTTCAACATTTAGATCCTCCTCCTATAAAAGCTATGAGAATTCTTTCAAAAACACTTCTAATGATCCTAGATCCTTGAAATAATGAGATGTTATTCCTAATTTATGAGCTGCCTCTATGTTTTTCAAACTATCATCAATGTAGATGATTTCATCAAACATGAAACCCAAATCTTCTTTGATTCTTAAATAGTATTCATCTTGTGGTTTAGCTACTCCTATCTCTGAAGAGTTATAAATAAAGTCGAAAAGTGATATGATATTATCTTTCTCCAAATCTAGATCTAGTCTTGATGTCGCATTCGTAGTCAAAATAAGTAATGATTCTGGAAAATACTTTTTGTAAAGTCCAAACACCTTATGATTGATAGTATATTTCTCATTCCTCAGTAAATCCGCAAGTTCATCTATGTTTAAATCAGGATATTTGTCCTTTAATAGTAAAGATATTTCTTCTCTCCATTCGTCATCAGTGATAATACCTGTGATAGCATTATTAAGTAGCGTTGATTCGAAAAATATCTCATGAATTGATCCATAATCGAGACCATTTACTTTCTCGTATTTGCTAACCTTTTCATTAGACCATACTCTGATAATCCCATCTAAATCAGTTAATATAAATTTAATTTTCTTGTTTTCCACCACGTAACCATCCTCCTAAGTTGTAAGATCATATCGCATCAATATATATACTAATTATTCTACTATCTAATTCTAGCTCAAAAGTTCATAACGAATTATAGTCCGTTCACTTTTTGATGAACTCATAATCAGTTTAGAGTCCATTATCAAGAAACTTCCCCCACCGGAGTCAGGATTGTCTGATAGTGAACCTATAATAATAGCATTGCTATATTTTTTTATGACTCTTTCGACGTACTCATTGATATCACTATGAATATCGAAAGTTACATAAATTGGCCAAAGCAAGAATTCACTTCTTCCATATTTGTCATATATCTTGTCATCCCAAGCATCACCACACAACAATACGTCAAAGGTAATACCCTCTAAAACAAATGATTCGATTTTATTACCCTCTTTATAGTTGCTTGGAGAAGAAGGGATTTTCCAACCATCACTTTGCCTTCTATAATTTACCAGATCGTTCCCAAATTTATCAATAACAATGTAACTACTATAAATTTTATTATCATCAATTTCGAAATATCCAAATCCAACTCCTGTTGAACTTCCAACACAAACTTGTCTAATTTCTTCAATGTTATTGGTAGTCATAATCTCTAAACTTCCTATATCTCGGTTTACATCCCAAGTAAGTCCATCAAATCCATTCAAAAAACTCTCTCCAAAAAACACTATATCTAAGTTAGAGTTTCTTATTATATCAACAATACTATTTTTGTTCCGTTCAATATCAAAGTTTACAAATTTTGCGTTTGCTAATCCTATTTTCATAATTACCTCCATCTAGCTGATATTCAGTATTATCCTTTATCAATCAGTACAAATATAAATCTTCTTCTTTTTAAATAATTAGTGATATCAGAAGTGCAATCCATACGTCATTCCAGTCGATCCCACACATTTAGCAACAAAGCACCATTAGAATTCTTCTGATTGTTTTTGTATTCCATCTATTTAATGTATTTTTCACTTTTTTCCTCCACCGTATAGATTTTCAATCTTATTTATCTAGTTTAAAATATATTATTCATGGGTTTTACTATCAATAACCTAAATTAGCCAAATCCTCTTTAGATACAACACCATTTATAAACGCCGCGTCAGGACTGTAGTAAATGTTGCCAATCTTTATATAGCTACTTTCAATTTCTGAACCAAACACATGTAGTTCGCCATTTTGGTTCGTTCTGTTATATCCCACTGGATAAACTGCCCCTTGGAACATACTAGTCAGTGTGTCTATTCTTTCTACCTTTTCACCTGAGAACAACTCAACAGTTTTAACTCTAATGTATATTGCATCTTTTCCAGGTGGTATTCTCACATATGTGATAAAAAGCACCACCACAATAATTGCTACTATAAAAAGAGCATAACGTTTCTTAAACTGAAATATTTTCCTTGTCATTTTTTACCTCCGAGTAATGGATTTTAAATCCTTCCACTTCACTTACAATTTATTATATTTGCTTATCTTCTTCATTAAAAATAATTTTAGTATATATACAAGTGTATATAAAATAAATGGTATTTGTAATAGATACCATAGAACAATTTGATTTGTGTCTCTTGGAGCGCTATTATATTGCATATACTCTTCAATGCTAGGATTTATAAATGGCAAAACAATTCCAGAATGGAATAGAAATAAATATGAGAATAAATTGAGCAATAAAATAATTGTGATTGTTTTGTTGTTTCTAAAAATTCTCATATGAATCTCCTCCCTTACGAGTCATAGAGTTCAATCCTTGCTACCATAACGATTCTTTTCACTGAAACATGATTTTTTCAAAACCGGTTTTCTAGTCTTAAAATAGTAATAAATATTTATTACAGTTGAAGCTACTGACATAAAAAAGAATACCCAAAATCCGAATATAAAAAATGCAAAAAGACTACCTATTATTAAAGATATAGATATTATCCCTAGCAACCATCTATACTTATTTCTCATAACTAAGTCCTCCTACATACGGATTTAAAATAGAATCTATATTAGTCCAACAAAATAAAGCGCCAAAAGTGTAGTAATGAATACCAAAACTGTATTCAACATTTGTAAGTTTTCAATATTTTTATTTAAACTCATCTTCTTATGTAATTCTATGTTCAGAGCGTAGATTAACCCACATAGGACAGGAACTATAAACATTAAAACAATCATACTGTCACCTTCTTCCTTATTCAAAACACTCTAATGAGCAATCTGCAATCATCTATACTTGAGAATTAAACGCGATTTGCTCATTTATATGATAGATAACTACACTAGTACAAAGTAGTACACAATCAATCTTGTTTTATTTTTCATCGTCAGTAAATACAGTATATCCATCAGTATAATCAATGGTCAAAATGCCTATTTCTACATAATACTCAAATGCTACCGGAATACTTGTATCTGTACCAAGAGTTAGTTTAATTGTATTATCTCTCTCAGATATTCCCATTCCTCTAAATCCATCCATGTCTAGCACTGTGTCAAATATTATCTCCTTGATTGTCCAAAGCTCAGATAATGAATATTTCACAATGTGATGAGTAACCAAACTTGTAGCCTCCAACTTATCAATTATTGAAGTTGGAACATCCTCTGTAACATTAATATTGTATGCACCATCAACCAAATAAACACCTGCATATACATTGTGATAATTATAAAATATTTCACCTATTATTGGGATGAATGAATTCGAAATTGTTATATACGTACTTTCATAATTAACCACAACCGGATTAGTATTCTTTTGCTCTGATTTATCTCATGCTACTAAGCTTATAGCCAGTAATAAAACCATAATTAATCTACTCATAATTTCTCCTCTAGGTTACCATCTAATTGCTTTTACTATTATCTAATGTAACGCCTAACAATTTGAATGTCATTATTGTCAATAATATTATTAATATGCTATGTTAGTCTCTATTTTGTAATAACAAACTGCATAATAACATCACGGTTCTCGTAATAAATCATTCCAGCATAACTTAATTCAAACTCCATTAGCGATGCTAAAACTTTTTCACCTTCAAATAATCCCTCTCCTGTTAAGGAAATGTAATCCAGATTCATTTGAGTATCTATCTCTTCCAAATATAATACTATTTGAGAATTATTAAAAGTAAATGTAAACTCCGTAATAGCTTCTTCACTAATTGATCCCCATGATGTTATTTCATAATTCACTTCAATATCATATTGATCTGTTTGGTTAAATGTAAAAGATTCAGGTAGACTCGTAGTAGATATGTTGATACAAACAGTATGATCAGTACTTAATGTATATAAGTCATATACAGAGTTCAGATCACAATCATTTCCAACTTCTTCTAGTTCAAGAAGTGTGAACTCAACACTGTGTGTTTGAGTACTATCCTCGATGTTTACGAGCTCTAAAATAACGTTATTACCATAAATGATGGCTGTTCCTATATCAAACCCAAGTGGGTACAATAGTTCTTTCCTCACAATTTTATCTTCTTTATAAAAAACTAACACCACCCATTGATCATCAGGTTTATAATTGGAAGTTTTAGACTGCTCTGCTAACAAACCTTCAAACAGAATGGTAGTCAAATATCCTTTCACGATCATATCAGATGATTCAAGCACAAAAACCTCATTACTTAGAGTCGCACTTCTTCTAAGAGATAAAGATAATCCATTTCTTACTTCTTCTCCAAAATAATTAGGATTTTCAAAATCAACATAAACCATTTTATTATCATCATCTACACCTAGTAATGCTGGTCTATAAATATATACTGCTAAAACAAGCCCTGCTATCGCTAAGATGGAACCTAATAACATTCTTACTTTTCTTTTTTTACTTTGAATTGACATAATTACCTCCATAAGTAACTCGTTACCAGTTTAAGGATATCATAGAAAACAACCCATAATAGTAATAGATTATCTACTATTGTGTTGCATGATTATGGTACTAACAATCCGAGTTCGGATAGATAAATAAATCACTTATAACAAACACTGTAAAAGTAAAGAAGGGTCTCCAACCCCTATACATAATTAATTATAAATCACTAAATAAAAGGTATCTATGCCTTGTATAACTTCAATTATAGATATTTTGTATCTAAAGAAATACCCTATGTAGTAATATTTGCTTTTATTATTTCGACAATTTCATTTTTATTTAAATTCGTCACATCAACACTAAGCAATATATCTGGCATAACACCATTTTCAGTTAGAATACCCTCTTCATTAGTTGAACACTGATTTGATGAGGTTGCTAACACTAAGTTACTAGGCAACACGAAATCGAACCTGCTGCATGCTCCCCCCGCTGTTTCATTACCAACTAAAGTCGCGATGTTGTTTGTACTCATTAAGTTTGCCAAGGTGTTACCTGCACTATATGTAAAGTTAGATGTAACCAGATATATTTCGTTTTTATCAGAAATACTCTTGTTAGAATTTAGAATATAATGGATTTGTTCATTTCCTCTAATGTAGTAAACATCAATTTTTTCAGATGTTAGGTTGCTTATAAGATCATATATATTAGAAACATATCCACCTCTGTTACAGCTTACGTCAATCACAATATTCTCATAATGCTTTGTGTCCTTGAGAATTTGATCGTACCAAGAACTTTCCAAAAAGTAAAAAGTGTTTATTGTTATATACATAAACTCATCAACATAACCCACTTTAAATGATTTCCCTGCCGGGTCGTAAGTACAAAAATCACTTGTGTCACTTTCAATAAATGGATAAAACAATTTTGTATGACTATCATCAAGAAATGTTATGACATCAAACACTCTTTGTTCTCTAGAAAGCTCATCGTTACTTAAAATGTTATCAACTTGAGTCATATCTTTAACTTGTGACAATCCATAAAATTCATCAAAATATAATCTTAAAATATTTAAATCAAACTCTGTAACTCCAGAATAATTTTCTTCTGAAAGACTATAAACATCATCATAACGTCCAATATCTAACATATGAATTTCATCGTTCAGCAAGAACATATAATAAGATTGGTTAAACATCATATTAGCTAGGGAGAATGGCATAAGTGTCCTGTTATTAACACTAAATAATTCCATCGAGTAATTATTCAAGTTAATTTGAAGTTCCTCTTTTTTTCCGAATGTCTTAGATTCAACAGTATAATTCTTGAAACCATCACCGTATATAATCTCATTAGCAAAATCACTGCTACTCAAATTTATAGTATTTTCCTCAACATCAAAATCTGCCCAATGATGTGAAGAAAGCGCATCACTCTCACTAACTAGATTCTTAGCCTCTGCCTTCACGTATTCAAGTTTAAGTGTACTATTTACAATAGTTCTATCAAAGATCAGCTTACCATTTAGTAATCCCATAAACTCTTTAACGTCTATATAATCTATTCCGTTTCTATCAGTATGAATTGTAAGCTTTTTTGCTACCCTGTACCTGGAATCGATACTATTTATTATTTCCACTTCTCTGGTGCTAATCAATGAGTTTTCCTTACTACAACCAAACAAGATTGTTAAAATTATTAAGGAGCTATAAAACAATTTCATAATATCACCTACTAGAACTCAGCTAGATCCCCTTTCATTTTATTTTATTACATAAGGTCAATTAATTTAGTTAAATCCCACAAGTAATTTAATACAACTACAAGTAACTAGATTTTAATAGTCTTTGTGTTGAAAGAAAAATCTAAATCTAGCGATATAAAATGTATTCTCAATACTTGTACTTCTCTAAACCTTTAGTACTCCATATCCATTCATCGAAAAACTCGGCCAAATCTGATCCCTTTTGATGGTTAGAATAGTAGTCGCAAAATATTTTCATTGTTGCTTCCCTATTTTTGTAATCTCGAATAAAATCCTTAGTAATTAGATCATAATTTACCTCTTCAAGTTTTATTGATAGTTCTTCTAATACCAGTGCTCCAATTGAATAACTAAGTCCTCCAACTTCATTTTTCCCAAACTCTGAAATCGGCATAAAGAGACTCTCATTAGCTACAATCTGTTTTCTATATGAATCAACATACATCTTCTTCTTAAGAATGTATCTATTATGGTCAATACTCTTTAAAACTCTTAGTACGAAGTACTGTGTAAACGCTTCATCAAAGAATCTGATTCTTTGAGTCATAGCATCCACTTTAACATTCCAGCCTAAATGAATATACTCATGTATAAACTCATCTTCTCTGTTGTTATTTGTGATAGAACCCTCTTCGAAAAAAATACAGTTATCGACAACAAATGACCCATAGCCATTTGGAATAGAAACATATTTAAGATTGGAGTCTATATTTTGCTCTCCAAAGTTATTTGTCATAAAGCCGTGAGTGTATAAGACCATTTTTATAATCCTATCCAAATGATTAACATAGTTTTTTTGAATGTAGTAGTCACCCACCTTTGTGTTCACTTCAGTATACTTTGAAATTGCAAAATCAACTCTGTTAGCCTTAAATTTATGAATTGTCTTGTTGTTTGAATTCTCAACAACAATTAATTCCGCGGGTGTACCGATCTTATATCCTTCAGGTGTTATCACAGCAACTTCATCACAAAAGTCATTTATGTATTCAAATATTAAATATTCTTCGTTTTTACAAAATATAGGAAAACAAATTGTTTCCCAACGTAGCATAGTAAATCTATCATTAATTGTTTCTCTCACATATGGGGCGATACCTGTTTTACCACTCAACTTACCTACATAAGAAATAAATAATGAGCCACGTATTCTTGGCAGTATCACCTTAGCTACTTCTATATCAAACATAATATCGGTTTCAAATAATAAATCATCAATAGCATCTTTACCATCAATGGTGAATTCCCTTATTTTAAAATCTCTGTTTATGTAGAAGTAATTTTGTCTCACTTCATCTATATTATAGAAAGCATTCATCAAGAAAAAGTTATCATCAAAATTGTAATCGTATGTTATCTTCATTTAACCCTTGTATACTAAATTTGTGGTTTAGTATACTCTCCCTTCTATTTTGCGATTTATATCTACTTCCTTTAAACTTAATATATAAACGTTGTGGAGTATTTCATCTTGCCCCTACACTTAGAGTGTTTAAAGGAGGATATACCCACAACTTTTTGATATAAGAATTAATTAGCTAGTTATCCTTAGAGGATTTATTTACAAGGTAATTTTCTTCAATCAGTTGTAGGTTAACCACACAAACGTTTATAACTAAATCTAAAGGAGGTTCAAAATGTTATACGTTGGAATTGATGCCGCATCAGAAAAACATGATGTGACAATCATTGATTCAAATGGAGATATTCTAACTCCAAACTTTACTATCGAGAACAGTAGGGTTGGCTTTAAAAAACTCCATACAGAAATTAAATTCCATACAGAGTCCTTACAAGTCTGTATCGGAATGGAAGAAACCGGGATTTACAATAATAATATCGCCGATTATTTCTTTAACCTTGGTTATATAGTGTTCTGCACGAACGCCATATTAGTCAAAAACTTCATCAAGAGTAGAACTATTCGTCTCACCAAAACAGATAGTCAAGACTCTTATTACATTTCATTGTTTAATCTAATAAACTATGATTCTCTCATTCCGTATACACCTAAAGTATACATTACTAATGAAATGAAATCATTATCTAGATTACGCTTTGATAAATCAAATCAACTTTCCAAGTATAAGAGCGAGTTCAAGAGATTACTAATGATCAGCTTTCCTGAGTTCGCTAAACGCTTTGACCCATTATCTAAATGGGTGTTTACTCTTTTAACAAAGTATAATACCAAGGAAGCTATTTCCAGAGCACACATCAATTCTCTAGCTAAAGTTATTCGCTCCCGTGGAAACAGACTAGAATCAGCGGCTTCGCTTAAACACTTGGCCAAGACTTCAATCGGTAACTCCAATTCAGTAAATAGTCTTATGTTAGAAAACGCCATCGGAGATATTGTTCACTTTAAAGCTCAGATTAAATTGATTGATAAATCAATCAAAGAGCAATTACGAGATTACAAACACATTCTATCTGTTCCAGGTGTCGGTCCAGTTACAGGGTCACTTATCATTGGTGAAATAGGTGATGTAACTAGATTCAAAAACAAGTTCTCATTACTAGCCTTCGCAGGTTGCGATCCTACAATTTATGAATCAGGCAAATTTAAGTCAAAACGCAGTAGTATATCAAAGCGGGGTTCTAAGTACCTTAGGAGTGCACTGTACACTTCTACAAGGATAGCATGTGTTGGAAGTGGCAAGAGTAACAAATTCAGAATTAAGTATGATAAAAAAATGAAACAAGGTAAACATCATAACTCAGCTATTTTCAACGTAGCTAAGAATATGTTATTTACAATATACACTCTACTGAAGACCGGTGAATACTATAATGACTCTGAATAAACTATAATATATAGTTTAATAATCTACGGCCTTCTTTTATACGCTCATAAATATCAACATCGACACTTCAATAATTACCTTGACTTTTTAATAGCTAGCTCCTTTTGCATATAGCTTCCTCAGCAAATTTTAAATACTTCGTTTTCAAATTCATCTCTCTAATTATACTATAGATTTAGCCTTCAAAAGGTTACAGTTTTTCTACTTTTGTGTTACAAGTTTCAAAGATATGGTCATACTTATGGTCATACTAAAGTCCAGCCATTACTGGCTGGACAAGGTGTATAATTTTAAAATATTTACTGATTTAATACATTTGAAAATAATATTTTTAAATTTTTAAGAAAGTGTTTTCTTATTAGTTTTCTATACCCTGATAACACAAAGCTTCGTAAATAAGAAGCAAGTGCAATTATTATAAATATAAAAGTGAACTTAACATATATGCCGTTTTTGATATACAGATTAATAGCTATGACTATAAATACTGATAGCAATATACTTGATCCAATTGCTCTTACATATAACTGTATCAAAATATACTCGTATGATTTAATCAAATGTGAAATTGAAATAGCAAGTTCTAGCAGAATATAAATGAAGGCAAAAATCATAAAGTCGTTAATCCAACCTGATCCTGAAAACATTAAGTTAAAAATACTCTTTTCGCTTGGAATACCCTCTACAAATGGTCCAAGGTAATTGAGTGAACCGTGTTCAATTATGGTTCTTGGTAACATTACAGGAAACCTAAACACTTTAACGAAGGTTAGTATCAAGAGCACAACACTCGTTATTAGCGTCTGAACACTATACTTTCTAGCAACAGAGAAGTCAATTCTATTAGGTGACTCCATTTCTATCACTTCTGATGAAACCTCAGTACCGCCTGCTATTATATCTTCAACACTTGTTTCATAAAACTCAGCCAGTTTAATGAGAACATAAATATCAGGAAGTGTTTCTCCACTTTCCCATTTACTAACTGCTTGATGACTCACAGTCATTAGTTCTCCCAGTTCTGCTTGAGTTAACTTTTTTGTTTTTCTTAGTTTCAATAAATAATCGTTTGTCTTCATATAGTCCTCCTAGTTAAACTTTACCAAATTCATCCTAAACAGCAATAACTTGCTAATTGAACTAACTCAACCATTGGTTGCAAGTGGTATTCCTCTTAACTCGCAACATAATTATAACAAGAAATCCCCTCTTGAAGAGTTACAGTTTTTCCACTATTGGATGATGTGATTTTGGCAATAGTGAAACAAACTGTTGTATACCAACTAAATATATCAACTCAATTGTTAAAGAATCACCGAATAAAAAATCGTTAGGAGTGTTTATAACGAATACAGTGGAATAATATATTACCTAGCGAACCTGACTGATTTTTAGTAATTTATGGAATAGAGACTTTCGATTCTTAAGTAAATTGCCTGGAGAATCATTTTCAATTATTTTACCACCATCAACTACTATTACCTTGTCACAGTTCATCAAAGTATAAACTCTGTGAGAGATTATTAAGATAATCTTATCTTTTTGAGACTCAATCAAACTCATCATCTTTCTCTCTGCGATAGGATCAAGTGCTGATGTAAACTCATCCATAAGTAATAGTGAATCATTATGGTAAAGAGCTGCTGCAATTTTAACTTTTTGAATTTCTCCACCTGATAAAACTGAAATATCTTTGTTAATTCCGTCAAAATCTACTTCTTCTATAATTTTATCTATACTGTCTTCTATTTTGTGGGGGTAGGCAATGTTTTCCATAACCGTCAAATTCAAAAAAGTACTCTTCTGGTCAGCTATGTAAATGCAATTTCTTAATGAGTATAAATCAATTTCATCTAAGGAATTTCCATTAACTTTGATAATACCTTCCGTGGGCTTAATGAACCCAAACAAAAGATCATATATCGTTGTTTTTCCACTGCCAGATAAACCGACAATCCCTATAGTATCTCCTCTATCTAATTGCATCGTTAGATTTCTTACTCCTGAGTCATCATCATGCATATAGCTCACGTTTTCAAAGCTTATCGAATGTATCTCATCAATCTTCATTTTCGCTTGTACTTCCTGTGGTAAGGTCATAATCTCGTCAACCAAGTCTATTCCTTCAGCCAAAGCCTTTCTAGAAATCTTAACAACAAGAAGTTCTCTAAATGAACCAAACAATCTAGGTGCTAAGGTAACAAAAAGCATTAGTTGTCCCATTGTTAAATCCTGTCCAGCAAACATTAAACTAACTCCTAGCATAAAAATTACGGCGTACATCATGTTAATCATGGTATCAGAAATTGATACCACTGTCAGTTCCCTATTTACTCTAAGTTTCTTTCGAACAACCTTATACTCCTCAGTCCACTCATTCCACCACTTCATTTCTCTTTCTTGCCCAGACCTCTGTTTAATATATTTTGTTTTAGAAGCTATCTCTTGAATCTTCATTTTCCCCTTTTCAAGAACTAAAATATCTTTTTTAACCATTTCGCCAAAACTCTTAGTAAGTAGTTTAGTTATTAAATAGAAAATCGGCATAAGTACTGACACTCCAAGAAAAAATAGCGGGTGAACCTTATACAAGGAAACACCTACTATTAACATAAAGGTTACTTCAGAGATAATCCCAACTGTATTACCAATTAGATAAACATCAACTAGCACTCCTGCTGAGTTTGTTATACGAGATACAATAGTACTTGGTGGTATTTGTTCTATAGAGCTAACCTCAGCATTCAGACACTTAGATATCAATCTTGATCTAAGCTTAGCTGTGGTCTTATTGCTTAGCTCTGCAGTTAGCATAGTCTTGATAGACTTTAGCCCAACTGTGGCTAAGGTTGCAAGAGACATTAATACTACAAACTTAATGAGTAACTCCATATCCTGTTCAGGAATTACTACATCAACGATCCTTCCAATTAAAAAAGGTGTAATTAAAGTTGCATAACTAATAAGAACAACAAGTAAAACTACACCTAAAAAATAATGCCAATTGCCTCTAAACTCTTGTTTTAAAAACGATTTTGTCATATATCCTCCTTATTCAATTCCCCCTATTCTAACAGTTCTAGGTGACATTACAAGACTTGAAATTTTAGCTCAAATATGGTAATATAAGGGTGTCAAAAGGTGTGAATTTCACACCTTTTTTTTATTTTAGTTAGAATTATAAAGCTTTGTATATAGCAAGTTAAATTTTGTTATAAAGGGCTATTGATCATTCTCCATTTCATTGTCTTCTACTAAATTTCCCATAAAAAAAGACTAGTCATATGACTAGTCTAGTAGTTTAAATTCACCTGAGAAATCCCATCCACCATTCCCTGCCATTCCGCTTGGAAACTTAATGCAAATATCTGATGTAATCTCATCCCCATGGTAAATGTAACTTTTAGTATGTAATACATCATCACAGTATACTTCACACACCGTGCCGTTCTTCTTAAGTTTTATATCTTTTGTGCCGCAAAACTCATGATAGAAAAATGTAGAGAATGCTCTAGGTACGTTCATATCTAAATAAATTGAATAAAGCCTAAATAGATCATCTTTTTGAACCATCATAACAACAACTATTTCAGACCCAAAGTGTTTAAGTATAATCATATTCGCTTCGCTCTCAACTAATTTCTTTATTTCCTCAATGTTAGTTGATTTCAAAAGTAGGTTTTTAGTAGCTTGTATTTCTTTTTCCATTTTCATCGCTTCTGATGAAGGAAAACTCTTACCTAATATTCTTAAATTGGTTTGGCTATTAGTATGCATGATAACTTCTCATTTTGATCCTTCGTAAAACTCGGCTGTCAAAGTTTGTCCCGTTTTTATATCAAAAAGGTCAATATACAAATGGTCTCCAGCTTTATAAACATCCTTTATCCCATGCTTTTCCTTATTAATATTAAATATTGTTTTTTGAGCAAAGACTCCAGTTAATACATTCAAGTCTAACTCAGATATCATAATATTCTTATCTGACTCAATGTAAGTAATCACTTTTACATTTCCACCCTTTTGTGAAAATAGCTCACAATTATCAATCATTCCGATTTTATCCAGTAAACTTTCTTGAGAATCTATTTTATGTGACAATTCAACACACATTTCCTTAATATTATTAATAATCATCTTGTTACCTCCATTTATTGTTCTTCTGGGTGTAAGTTTGATAAATCTTGAACCATTCCTGTACTCCGTTGGTGTTACAGAAAACTCTTTCTTGAATAAGTTACTTAAGTATTTTTGAGAGCTGTATCCATATGTGTGAGCCAGGAATTGGATCGATTTATTATTATTTCTCAATTCAATGGCAATAACAGATAATCTTCTCTTATTAATATACTCCTTCAAACTCTTTCCAACGTACCTATTAAATGATCTACTTAAGTGTGTTTCAGAATAGTGATATTTCTCGCATAAAACGCCAAGCGAAATTGATTCGTTCAAATTCGCTTCAATATATTCAAGGATCTTGTTCAATTCTATTATCATAAATTCACCTCGTTGATCAACAAACTCATTATATAATGTTCACAGCAAGCTATGGTGCAATTTCTTGCTATCATTTTTGAAGAATAGAAAAGGTAATTAGATGTTTTGTAATACTTTACATTGAAATTTGTTTTTAAATCAATTAGAAGCAGATCAGATTTATCTTTCTTAAGTATCTGCAGGTCTTCTTTTACTGTTGACGCCTTGCCAATAAAGACCCTTATGGTTTAAGTGCTAAACTTATCTCAAATAATAATGGTGAATCATCATATTTTCATCTACTATATTTTACACTATAAGGAATCACAATTTATCTATTCTTATATTATTGTAAAAAAAACTCCTACACTATTGTGTTGGAGCATTATTAGAATAATGATGTTAATTCCAAATTTCACTATTGGGTTATATTTAACTTTTCTGTAACCCAGTACCCGATATCTATACAGTTATCTCACCCGAGGAATCTATCATAGAATAACCTTGAGAATAATGATTTACTATTTTTATTCTCTGGCTTCCAATAGATTTGAGACTTTTTCTAAGTCTATGTACATAGACTTTAGCATACTCTCTTGCAGAAGAATTTGTACCATCCCTCATAAACCTAGATATCGTATCGTATGTAACAATGCATTGTTGATTATCCAGTAACAACTGCATAATTGATGACTCGGTTGAATTAAGATGGATCTTCGTTTCTCCTTTTTCAATTACTCTCTCGATTGGTCTATATGTAATATCACCAATGTCTATAAATCTCATTGAATAGTAAAAACTTCTCCTGTATGCCTCTAGTTGTGCAATAACTGCATCATCTTTATACATACAAACAATATCAGCACCATTATTGAGATATGCAGCAGTTCTTTTGCCATCTATATTAAGCGTGAATACAATTGTTTTAAATGAATGGATTAAACAATCAGTTCTTTTTAAGAATTGAATTACCGCTTCTTGATCCATACTGATTATACAAACAATATCAAATGAAGCCATTTCTAAAAAGTGTACTGTTTCAAAACAAGATAGCTCAAGTTCCATGTTCATTGCATTTAATTTGTCGATAACAGTTTCACTCATTGACTCATTATCTAATACTATTAACGCTTTTATACTCATATTTATCCCCCACAATAATTAAGTAAAATCCCTGTTCCATTCTTTTAATAGCTCATAGCTCTTATAATGTGATCCCTTATTAGCCACATACTCATTCTTAGAAATCACAACTATTTCCTCTGAGTACCACTCAAGTAGTTTCGCAACAAGAATTATAAATAATTCCTTATCAGTTTCTAAGTCAACCATTTGTATCTTCATAGCATAACTCTTAATAAAGTTGTCACTAGTGTACTGAGTTATCGTCTTACTTAGGCCTTCAACCTCAATTTGAATTTCTTTATCTATTCGCATAGTGTTTTCCACATTCATTGCCTAAAAAGCAGAATAATTTCCACTTTTTTATTCGTAATGGTCTGTTAATCGACAACTAATTCTTCATATGGTAAATCACCATAGTCTGCTGATGCTTCAATTGAAGTAAAACTAATTGCACCAAATACCAAGAACATAACCACTGCGAACTTCGCAATTTTTTTGAACATGTTAACCTCCGTTTCCTTATTTGTGCTTATGATATAATAGGAAAGGAAAGTAATATAGGACCTGGAAGTTCCAATGATAGGAGAATACTATGAACTTAGATAGAATGAGATATATTTACCATTTAGATGATATTAAAACAAAAAAAAACATGACAACGAAAGAGCTTTGTCATGATATATGTTCTGATAGACAGTACCGTAAGTATTTGACAGGAGACAACAATATTAGTGATTCAAGAATCACTGAGTTTTGCGATAAACTAAGTATTAGCACAAGAGATTTTTATTATAGTCTCAATAAGGCTGACATATATGAATTTGATAGTATTAGAGAAATATACAATCTATTAATCACTAAAAAATATAAAGCAGTTGCATCAAATTTAAAGTCTCTATCTGACATAAGTAAGTTGTCAGTTCAAAATAAAAGATTCCTAGATTACTGCATAATAAGATACAATCACGAATTAAAAATTATTCACACTGACTCAGTAGTATTAAGTGCAAAGAAATTAGCAAAATATCCTGAATGCTTCAATAATGAAATCTTTGATTTTGTTGATATTTTAGCGATAAATCTTATCTCTGTAATAGAAGTATCTGTGGGTAAGAAAGAGTCTTTAGAACTTCTTACAACAATTTTGACAAAAAAAGAACTAATTTACTTGAGTTCAGATGCAAGAAATATGCTGCCAGTAATCTACTCATCTGTTTGCAACTCCTTAGGAAGACTTAAAAGATATAGTGAGTGTATTTCTGTTGCGAATGCTGGAATTGAGTATTGTAACAAGTATTTCTTTAGCAGCTCTCTAACATGGCTCTATTACTCGATTGCACTAGCACATAAACACCAACTTCAGCATTCTGAGGCAGAGAAAAATGCTGTTTACTGTATGGCCAATGTAATTGCAAGTAGAAATAACAAGAACATGAAAATATTCTACAAGTTACTACTAGACGATTTTGGTAAGGATCCATTTGAGATGATTTTGGAGCAAAAACTTACTTTATTAGATAATTAAGAGTCAGTAGTAAGTAAATGAACTTGTTTTGACTTAGTAATACATAGTTACCTTGTAATTTAACAGTGATCGAAATGGATCACTGTTTTCTTTAGTTGGATTTCCAACTAATTGATTGCGAAAAAAAGAGTGACTTAGTCACTCAATCTCCAATAAGCATTAAATCCATATCCATGATAATAATATATTTATATAACGAACTCTTTACACTAGGGTTTCGTTATTACCCTGTTATGAGTTTCAAATCTCCGTCATCATCAGTGTAAACATAATCTGTTATGTTAATAAAGTAACCCATCAATTGAGGGATTTGTACTTCGTCTGACGCTACATGTACTACATAATGAACTTCTAAAAAATAAAGACCTTGTTTGTATAGGAATTTTGCGGAAACATTTCGATAAATTCCCGTTTTCTCAAGAACGTACTTGTAGATCGGATAATATTCATCGAGAATCAGTTCATCCTCATCCCATTCATATTCAAACTCAAAAGGGACATAATAATTTCCGAATGGGTACTTTAATATCTCCGTTTTTGTTCTAGAAACAGAAAGAGTCTTATTACCAGTAGTATCTTCAAGTACCTGAATATCTATTTCTTCAAAGATGTAATCTTCACTACTCGTGTACTCACTTAATATTCTTTTATGAACGGGGTAAACTTTGTTATATATCTGGATAGATAAAATAATTAGTAATATCACTCCTAGTAAAATTACTAGCATGTTTCTAATATTTAGTTTCCTCTTAACTAATTCAAGGTCATTCCATAAAAATTTATCAATATCAATATCCAGTTCCTTTGACAATATTTTAAGGGAATCAAAATCAGGTTGAGACTTACCTCTTTCCCAGTTACTAACAGCTTGCCTAGATACAAACGTCTTTACTGCAAGCTCCTCCTGTGTCAGTGATAACTCAACTCTTTTATCTTTAATTAAACTTGAAATTTTTGTGTTCATAAGCACCTCCAACCAAATTATAATAATTAAACCCTCAAAAGACTAGCAACTAAATATTGCATGCCTTTATTGCAGTAAAAAGATCACCTTGACACTGAAGTGACTTCATTGAGGTACTTCAGTTAATTCTCCACAAACAAATACTCTCCATATAAAAAATAATCTAAATCATTTCTGTATTTTCTTTTAAGATGTTCTGCTGTATCGGTTGTCCACTCAAATTGAGCACTATCGTTAAGATTTACAAGAGTAAAAACTAGGATACTAGTTCCATTTTCAAGTGTCATTCCGATCGTATTATTTGAAAATAATTCAATTTGGTCAATATCAAATATCAATGTACCACATTCTTTTCCAATAACTCTATCTTCTTGTATAGCTACAGCACAGTATATCTCATGTTTTGAAAGAGTCCTATTCTCTATCTCAATCATATAACTATATGGCCACTTACTTTCACTATTAAAATCTTCAACTAAATAAATAACGAATGACACACCATTATCCTCGTACTCAAGTAGTGGGTCTGCAACAATGATATATGATGACGATGAAACAGTTCTATATAAATCAACTGATTTTGTATCAAAGTTATAAGGGTCATTAAAGTCAACATACTCACTATAATATGTTCTTCCTTTCGTAAAGATGGAAGGTAACACAAGAAACGTAATTAGCATTAATGATACTACTATTCCCAATATCCATTTCAATATCTTACTTACTATTTTCATCCCAGCCTCTTTTCAATTATCATAAAATTTGATTCTGAGTTGGCTCAATTTGTTTGACACTATTTTATGATATGTGTTTTATGTAACAAATAGTGACTAATCTTCCTAATATTTTTTTTCTGTAATAGTACAAAAGAAAGGTCGCTAGACCTTATCTGCAAAATACTAGTATTATTGCTTATTTTTTAAAATAATCATCACAGAATATATACCATTTTCGCTTGTACTCATCATGCGATAACATTTGCAATTTTACTATATGTCTTATGTCCATGTCCTTTGCCGCTTTGACAAAGTGTAGTAAATGGTATTATTTTCATTTGGCTCCTCATAAACAAACACTTCCTTAAGCCCTAGTTGGTGCGCCAAATATAATCTGGTGTGACCTTCTTGGATAATTGATTCCCCTTTATGAGTCAATATAGGAATTGTAAAATCCTTAATTGTCTTTGCCCATGATGAAATTAAGGCAACCTTTGTTTTGCTTATGTAGAATTGTTATGGTTGCAGAGAGTCTATTTTGACTCTATGAAAAACAACATCATCAAATTCTATAATCAACTTCATGTCTTTATCATAAAACTTAGAAATATGGTTTGCATAAAATCTGTAATCAGAAATCATCTCTTCTATATGAGAATAATCATGATAAATAACCTTCGCCTCTCTATTGTTTATAACAATAAACTCGCAAGGAAACTTGTCGTCTATCAAGTATGCTCCATGTTGTGCTAATGAGATAGAACTGAAACGACTATCTTTAATAGTATCCATTCTCTTTATCTTCATTTTTATCACTTCCTAAATATGTAAAAGTTTATCTACCTTTAAATGCTTAGCGTTTACTACTTATATGTAATACATGATTACTATATCCAATCAAATCTTTTCGTTCGCATACCGTAAGGTGGTACTTTATCCATGATTCAAAAGTTTTATCATCAAACGCATCTAACTTGTCACTGAACTGTTCAGCTAGTCCGTCCGTTGCAACAGAATGAAGGTGATTTACTTCATAGTTGGTCATTAACTTATCAAACTCGTGCACATAAAACATCTCAAAGACATCTTTAGGAGAACTGATACATTCAAAGCTACTAGATAAGATTCCTGACTCCACACCTTTTCCGAAGTTACCACCTACTAAACCCCAGTGGATAATAACTGCATCATGAGTAATGTATGCAAAGAATAATTTTCCTCCTGGCTTTGTAACTCTTATAGCCTCTGATATTGCACTATTTTTGTCATGATCACTAAAAAGGTGATAAAGAGGTCCCAGTACAAGTGTTATATCAAAAGCATTATCCTCATATATTGATAGGTCGGTAGCATTACCCTGTAGCACCTCAAGTGATATACCGTTAGTAATTTTTTTCTCAAAAACATCTATATTTTTTTGAACCAGTTCAATTGAATCTACCCAGTATCCTTGTTGAGCATAATGAAGAGAATATCTTCCAGTACCTGCACCAACCTCAAGTATTCGCATTCCCTTTGATAAATACTTATCAATATAGTGAGTTGTAGAGATAAACTCAATTTGACCATGTCTCGAATCAAGTCGTTCATCCTCATTTATTCGAGTATAAAAATCATTTAGGTATTTTTCAGTTTCCATGGTTCCTCCTATATAGTCAGTTGAATTCTCATTATTGAAGTGGCTTTCATTTGTTGGCAGCTATTTGGGTAAACTCCCACCCTGTGATTTATTGTCACTTCCCTACAGTAGTACGATCTATTTTTTCTTCAATAAGATTGTTTTTATAAATTATCTCAATAATCCTGTGCATCATATGTATCAAACTTTGCTTCAGTCATATATGGCTTTTCAACTTCAAGATCTAGTGGGATTTTAAACTCAAATGATGAATTTCCACCATAATGATAAATGCCAAGGTCAGTTCTCCTCCCAATTCCTACTCCATGGTGCAAAAATATATATAAATTCTCTCCAGTAGGTCTAAAAGATATAAATTCATTATCTGAAACAAATCCAGGGTCGAATATCTGAACTGAATGATCTGCATTTTCATAATCATTGTTATCAATTCTAATACTTGTTAGAACACTTATACAATATGTCCCAAACTTATAACTGACCTCTTCTTTAGAATGTACTTTCAAAAATATAGTGTCAGGTAAAACTTCTACTACTCTCTTTGTTACAGTAACTTCAGTGTTATCACATTCTCCTTTTGATCCAGAAATAACAGCAAGATATGGTGGGTATATATTACTGTATATTGTAATTGATAAAATGGAGATAAAAATAACAGAAATCATCATAATTGTTATTCTATATTTACGTAACATCTTATTCTTAATACCAATATCATTCATAAGCATCGAGTCTATAGTGATATCAAAAAGCTCAGCTAAATCTCTTAACTTTTCAATTTCCGGAAGAGATTTTCCTCTTTCCCAATTACTTATAGATTGTCTTGTTACAAACAGTTTTGCAGCTAACTCTTCTTGCGTCATGTTACTCTGAATCCTTTTATCCTTAATAACATCTTTTATCTTATTGTTCATAACATCACCTCGAGTATATTGTATGTGTCTTTAAGTGCTAATGCTAGCAAGTTGTGGTTGCTCCCAAAATAAAACGAATAGAATAAAAGATAATAAATACTTAATCCATTCCAAGCTCTTCAATTATCTAAAGTTATCCTCAACAATAATTGTTTTGAAATAAAAACCATAGCTTATTGAATGATAACCAAATCGGTAATACTTGCCTACTTCAACAATTTTCCCGTCTAGAAACTCGATAGTCGTCTCGATTTCCATTCCGCCTATATCTATTATCATTGATTCCTCATTCACCTCTAGAATAGAACAGATTGATCTAAGAGTCGACTCACTTTTACTTGTCATAATACTGAAGGTAATGAATAAGGCTAACAGTATAATTACTCCTACATTAATAACAAGTGTGATTTTTGTTCCTTTTATAAACCTAGTAACAAAACTATCATCTATATATAATAAACTCGTCAGTATTACTAAGGCAAAAAGATATCCTGCACCAAGCAACAGAGAATCAGTCCAATTAATATAATGAGTGATAAACACTAAAATAGTTAGATAAGCGATTGTATAGATAGTCTTTAAGGAGTTTATTACTCCAAACAATCCTGGAAACTTAGTAGAAAAAACATACTCAACTATATTGATAAACAATATCAGAAAAAAAGGAAATATAAATGATAACTCGGTACCGCCATATTTAAGAAAATCCAGTCCTATATATGTTGTATACTCCGGTGGATTAATCCCCACACTTAAATAAGCAATCATATAATTCATTTTAACGATTGGCAGTATTAGTACACTAAATCCAGCAACAGCAAAAACTAGTTTTTTCATGCATCCTCCAGAGGATTTCACTTATTTATTTTTTAATATCTGCAATTGTAACTATCTTAATAAGATTCAATACTATTTATCAGATCTAGTAAATACTGATAATCATACCTTGCTTCATCATAATAATAATTGTCCCAAAATAGTATACTTCTTGCAGGTCGTATTCGATCGGGGAAAATGTCCCAATCACCACCAATGATTGTTGCGATTACTGATGAGTTATTCCAAGTACCAGGGTTATTAACAATAAATACAATATCTTGAAATCCCAATTCTGAATGTTTATTTTCAATCCTATATTCATATGCATCTTCATCGATTGCATAATAGACAGAATATAATGGATTATTAGAGTCAATTTCACTTTTAGTTATTATTGCATCTTCCCAGGTGCTTTCCATTAGCATTGCTATACCAATATCATTGTCCATAAAATAGTATCCATCTTGGTTCAGGACATCCAAGTCTCTTTTAACAGGAGTCTTTCCTACTTCAAAATATGATACAAAGTTATTTCGTCCATATCCCTCATTCATATAGTGGAAATCTGACACAATTCTATACTCTCCCTCACTCATGAAGAAGGTGAACATGTTTACGTTATAGTTTTTCCATAACTCAACATTCTCTAAACTATATCCAAGTAATGTAAATCCCCGATTTATACCATCATTTCGTTCAGCTGCTCTCCAAGAACCGTTTACTAATTTGTGTAATTGAAAAGGATTTCCATATCCAATGATACTATCAGTATTATTAGAAATTCTCTTTCTTATTGATTGGACCCCTTCTTGGTACACTTCAAACTCACTTAACATAGTGACACCACTTACGGTGTTATAAACCTTGACAAAACTCCATTCCAACTCATTAACTTCATATGTAAACTCGATGGGAACACCACCATCCACCAACTGGTGCAGTGTATATACTGTATCATCTCCACCTATATAATCTTCAACAGCTATGTACACATCATCCAGGACAAAAATAGTGTTTCTATAGAATGAATAGGTTGTATCACCAAAATGAAACGACAAAATCTCACGAGTGGCAGTATCGTAATCTTCTACAATATATACTTCATATCGCTCTCCATAAATTGACACTTTGTCAAAAAATTCTAGTTCACTCTCATCAAATTCCAACAAAACATTTTCTTCTACGCTCTCTTCTTTATCAGGAATACTTTCAGTAGTGATATTCTCGTTTTTGGGGGTTTCAATATCATTTAAACATCCAGACAATAGCAATAAAAAAACAAACACTAACTTATTCATAAGTCGTCACCTCTTGTTAATTATAGCAAAAAAAAAAAAAAAAAATTATTAAAAATTTTAAAAAAATAAAATTTATTAAATTATTTAAAATAATTTTTAATTTTTTTAAAAAACAAACATAACATGGAA
>CAZPQU010000009.1:0-83446 GCA_964589075.1 uncultured Candidatus Izemoplasmatales bacterium
GTTCAAGTAACTAGAACTGTTAATGTAGTAGATACAACGGTACCAGTTATTAACCTTATTGGTTCTGGGACTTTGACAGTTGAAGCATTTAGCGGAGTGTACTCAGATCCAGGTGCAAGTATTACAGAAAATTATGATTCTGGAATAGCACTAATCACATCTGGACTGGTGGATACTGATACATCAGGTGTTTATATACTTTATTATAATGCTCAAGATGCATCAGGAAATGATGCAGTGCAAGTGACTAGAACAGTAACTATTGTTGATACGACTGCACCAACTTTTAATCCAATTGGTGTAACGGGTATCTCAACTCAAGGCGGAGATATTGATTGGGCAACTTATGTTGTCAACAGACTAGATAATTCAGATAGTGTGTTAGTGGCGTTAGAAACTGCTGATACTGTAGATGAAACAATAGTCGGGTCAGGAAGTGTAACTGTAACACTTACAGATGGAAATGGTAATGTAGCAACAGAAACATTTACTGTAAACGTTTCATAAATACAAAAAAGGCCTATCATTTAACAGGCCTTTTACTTGTGCTCGTAATCAAATTCTTATAGTGCTAAGAATTAAATATAATCTGTTAGTAATTGATATTGAACAATTAAGTCGTAAAAAAAAAGCATCCTTAAGGATGTTTTTTATTTTATTGCATTAACACGTTTAGTAATTCTTGATTTTTGTCTTGCAACATACTTTTTGTGTACTAATCCTTTAGACACTGCTTTATCTAACTTTTTAGCAGCTACACTATTAGCTACTACTGCTACTTCGAAGTCTTTTGCTTCAATTGCAAGTTCAACTTCTTTAAGTGCAGATTTAAGTGATGATTTAAATGCAGCGTTTCTTAGTTTTGCTTTATCATTAGTTAAAATTCTTTTCTTTTGCTGTTTGATATTAGCCATTTCATCCACCTCCAACCCTTAACATTGTTATTCTACCAAACTAACGCACAGAAAGCAATCAATTTTACCTATTTACTTGTGCAATATTCGTAAAATTATCCATTACTTTTGTATAATGAACCTAATCGCTCAATTGGACCCATTTTAGCGTGAAAATACAAGGTTCCTATGATATAATTTTAACTAGGAGTGATTAGATGAATTTACCGAATAAATTAACTATACTAAGGATTATTTTAATCCCAGTAATGGTAGTTTTATACTACATTAAAGCATTAGATTATGAAGTGTTTATGGGAATCAGTATGCAGTACATATTAATTGTATCTATTTTCATTATAGCTTCTATAACAGACTTTTTTGATGGTTACCTAGCAAGAAAACTTAATCTAGTAACAACTTTTGGAAAGTTTATGGATCCACTAGCCGATAAATTATTGGTTATGGCTGCATTATTACTTTTAGCGGAAGCTGAACTAGTATGGACATGGCTTGTTATTGTAATATTATCGAGAGAATTTATAGTTTCAGGTATAAGATTAGTTGCCGTTTCTGAAGGTAAAGTAATAGCTGCAAGTAAATTAGGGAAATACAAAACTAGTGTTACAATGATTGCTATTATATTACTTTTCATTAATCCACTTTTCTTAGTAGGTCATTATTTAATGATAGTTGCATTAGTGCTTACTATTGTTTCAGGATACGATTACTTAGTTAAAAATTTAAGTATAATTTTGAACTCTAAGTAATATTAAAGTTTTTATTAAAGATACATTAGGAGGATTTTTTTATGGCTGATAAAAGAAGTAAAGCTTTAGATGAAGCAATGAAACAAATTGAGAAACAATATGGTAAAGGTTCTATCATGAAATTAGGTGACAGACCACTTGTAGATATTGAGGCTATTTCTACTGGATCAATTCTAATAGACAACGCATTAGGTGTTGGTGG
Source organism: uncultured Candidatus Izemoplasmatales bacterium (assembly GCA_964589075.1). GTDB lineage: Bacteria > Bacillota_I > Bacilli_A > MAG-NZ > MAG-NZ > CAZPQU01. The sequence goes on from CAZPQU010000009.1 coordinate 1,866, forward strand.
TTATCCTAAGGGAAGAATTATTGAAGTGTACGGTCCGGAGAGTTCTGGTAAAACAACATTAGCACTTCATGCTATTGCTGAGGCTCAAAAAGCTGGTGGAACTGCTGCATTTATTGATGTAGAACATGCACTAGATCCACAATATGCTAATGCACTAGGAGTTGACACTGATAATTTATTATTATCTCAACCAGATACTGGTGAACAAGCACTAGAAATAACTGAAGCACTTATCCGTTCAGGAGCAATTGATATTATCGTTATTGATTCAGTAGCTGCGTTAGTTCCTGAAGCAGAGGTTCAAGGTGATATGGGTGCGTCTCATATTGGGTTGCAAGCGAGATTAATGTCACAAGCAATGCGTAAACTATCAGGAGCAATATCTAAAACAAACACTGTAGCTATTTTCATAAATCAAATTAGAGAAAAAGTTGGAGTAATGTTTGGTTCACCAGAAGTAACTCCAGGTGGTAGAGCATTAAAATTCTATGCTTCTATTAGATTAGAGATTAGAAGAAGTGAATTAATCAAAATCGGAACAGATATTGTTGGTAATAAAGCAAAAGTTAAAGTTGTTAAGAATAAAGTGTCACCACCATTCAAAGTTGTATTAATTGATTTAATCTATGGTAAAGGTATTTCTAAACCAGGTGAAATCGTTGATTTAGCAGTGGATATGGATCTAATTGATAAGTCTGGATCATGGTTTGCTTATCAAGGAGAAAAGATTGGTCAAGGTCGAGAAAATGTTAAGAAATACTTGATGGATAATCCTGACATAATGAATGAATTGGAAGTTAAAATTAGAGAAAAAATGTAAAGCAGTTATTTAACTGCTTTTTATTTATCTTGATTGCCTTTTAGGGGTTATTTAGATATAATATATTGTGAGTAAATTAATAAGACCTTAATTTCAAATATAATTATTAGTAAAATGGAGGACAATATGTACGAAAATGAATTTATTATATTCATTTTACTTGGTTTATTATTTGGTTCTATCCTTGGGGTAATCACAAAATCTATTATTGATGCTAGAAACATCAAAAATGCAAAAAATCAAGCTCAGAAAATTCTTGATACGGCTACAAAAGAGAACGAAAAACGTCGTAGAGAGACAATTATCGATACAAAACAAGAGATTCATTCTCTTAAACAAGAAGCAGACAGAGATATTAAATCTCGATCGAAAATTATTGCTGAGACTGAAAATAGATTAAGTAAAAGAGAAGAAAGACTTGATAACAGAGTTGCTAACTTAGACAGAAGAGAATCTACTTTAGACAAAAAAGAAAATCAACTTGATTCTAAACGTGAAGAACTAGATATAAAGAATAGTAAAATGGATGAATTAATGCTTTTAGAAGAAGCGAAGCTTGTTGAGATATCTCAAACAAGTATTGAAGAAGCGAAAGCCCAAATCATGGACCGTGTGGAACAAGAAATGGGATTAGAAATCATTGCTTATATTAAAGAACAAGAAGCAGAAGCAAAATTAGTTGTTGATAAAAGAGCTAAGAACTTATTAGCAAATGCAATTATGCAATACTCAAACGATGCTACTACTGAAAAAACAGTTTCAGTTGTAACATTACCTAACGATGAAATGAAAGGTCGTATCATTGGTAGAGAAGGTAGAAACATTAGAGCAATTGAATCACTTACTGGAATCGATTTAATTATTGATGACACTCCAGAAGCTGTAGTTCTTTCAGGATTTGATCCTGTGAGAAGAGAAATTGCTAGAAAAACTTTAGCAACACTAGTATCTGATGGAAGAATCCATCCAGGTAGAATTGAAGAAGTTGTTGATAAAGCTCGTAAAGAAGTAGATAACGAAATTAGAGAAGCTGGTGAACAAGCAGTATTTGAAACAGGTATTGGTAGAATTCACCCTGATTTAATTAAGTATTTAGGTAGACTTAAATTCAGAACAAGTTATGGTCAGAATGTATTAAAACATTCAATCGAATGTGCATTCTTTGCTGGTAAACTTGCAGTTGAAATAGGTGAAAATGAAATTTTAGCTAGACGTGCTGGGCTATTACATGACATAGGTAAGGCAGTTGACCATGAGGTTGACGGAACTCACATCGAAATTGGTATAGATTTAGCTAAACGTTACAAAGAAAGACCAGAAGTAATTAACGCTATAGCATCACATCATGGTGATACAGAACAAACGAGCGTTATTTCAATCTTAGTTGCTGCTGCAGATAAACTTAGTGCTGCAAGACCAGGAGCAAGAAGCGAATCTGTTGATAATTATGTTAAACGATTAGAACAACTTGAAGAAATTTCAAATAGTTTCGAAGGTGTTGATAAATCATTTGCAATTCAAGCAGGACGTGAAATTAGAGTTATTGTTAAGCCAGAGAAAATTTCTGACTTACAAGCACATAAGATAGCTCGAGATATCAAAACACAAATTGAAGAAAAAATGAGTTACCCAGGTACGGTTAAAGTAACTGTTATCAGGGAAACTAGAGCTATTGACGTAGCCAAATAGGTATTATAAGCCTTCCTTATGGAAGGCTTTATTTAGAAAGAGTGATTATATGAATATTTTATTTTTAGGCGATGTTGTTGGGAAGTTAGGAAGACGAGCGATTGAAGATAATCTAGAAGATTTAAAAGCAGAATACGATATTAATTTAGTAATTGTTAACGGAGAGAATGTAGCTCATGGTAAAGGAATTACTTTGAAAACTTATAAGTGGTTAATGGAAAAAGGAATTGCTGCTGTTACTATGGGTAATCATACATGGGATAATAGAGAAATTTTAGAATTCATCAATGAAAAGAATAATATTGTAGTTCCAGCGAACTACTCTATCGATACTCCTGGAAAAGGATATTTAACTGTAAATTATAACGGTACTAAGGTGACTATTATTTCACTTATAGGTACTGTATTTATGAACGGAAGATACGATTGTCCATTTGAAACGATTGACGCAATTTTAGATAATATTGAGAGTGATGTTTACTTTGTTGACTTCCACGGTGAAGCAACAAGTGAAAAAATAGCTTTTGGATATTATGTTGACGGACGAGTGGCTGCAGTATTAGGAACACATACACATGTTCCAACGGCTGATGCTAGAATACTAGATAATGGAACTGCATTTCAGACTGATGTTGGGATGAATGGTGCATTAGATGGTGTTATTGGAGTTAAACGAGAAGGTATAATACGTAGGTTCAAAACAAGTATGCCTGAGAGGTTTTTACCTCAAGATGACGGTAAAATTCAATTGAACGGTACCGTAATTCAAATAACTGATGGGCTTGCTACAAAAATAATCCCAATTAACAAAGTATATTAGTTTATTTGATTGATAAACTCAAAGATAATAGGTAAAATAGATATATACGAATGGAGGGTGACTTATGGGTAGAAAAACATTGATGTTGATACTTTTAATTATAGTATCACTCGTTAATATAAATACAACTTTTGCTGCGACTGAAACAACTCATACTGTTACTTATATTGATTGGAATGATAATGTAATTTACACTGATGAGGTTATTAATGGAGGTTCAGCTTATTTACACGAACATGTAAGAATTGGATATGTGTTCACAGGCTGGGAAGGTTCATTAATTAATGTTACCGCAGACAGAACTGTAAAAGCATTATACGTCCCTAAGAAATATGATATATCATTCAAAAATCTTGATGGGTCCGACATTGTAAACGTCATTTTAGAAAATGACTATACAATTGAACTTTTAAATGAACAAGTTACAACTGCATATAATTTGGGATGGGTACTAGAAAATACATATGACTATTACCAAGTTGAGATAGAACTTAGTCAAAGAGTATTTATAAAAGATAATGTGATTTGGCATTTGATTAAAACTAATTATGGTACTCAGATAAATGAATACATTGTTTTGCAAGATGGATATGAATTTATAGATTGGGGAACTGAGCCATTCTTAATAAAAGGTCCAGTTGATTTCTTAGCACAATACAGTGAGATTACTGACGACAATGTTATAATTGACCCTGATGATCCTGAATCGGAGATCTTAGAATTTACAATGCAGGATTTAATTATTGAATCAAATGATTTATTAGAAGTTAATGTTGATGAAACAATGTTGATTTCATTCATAGATTCTCTTGTTAACACTTTAGAGGAAACAGTTTTAGTGTTTCCTACACTTGAGGCCAACAATGAGGACGGAGTTATTGTTACAATACCAAAAGAAGTATTAGTTATAGCTGAACAAGAAGGAATTGAACTCGAATTCAATATTGAAGGATATAAGATACTGATTACTGAGAGTAGCTTAGCTAATATTCTTAATAATGTTATTACTACTCTTAGCATTGAAGTAAAAAGAACCAGTGATATTGTGAAATCAAGTTATGATTTAGGTGAGTTAAACGGTTCACCGTTTGAAACTATTGAAATTAACTTGTACGGTTCTACAGTTGAACTTAGATCATACATAATTGAGGTTACAACTAACTCAAATCATGAGATAGTAATCAAAGATGCTGATACTTACACTTTAATTGATTCGGTATTAAATGGAAGTAGACGTACATTTACTCTTAACGATAATTCGGTAATTGTAAAATCAGTTCTAACTGAAAAAGAACCAGTAGCACCAGTTACTAATCCAGTTCCAGTCGAAAAAAGGTTTGATCCAATCGAATGGTTACTAGATTTAGATATTAATATTTTGATTGTTTATGGTCTAGGAAGTTATGTATTAGTTTATGTAACAGTCTATGCTATTGAATTTTATAGAGGGAAAAACTAAAAACGAACTCTTGGTTCGTTTTAGTTTTGTTAAGGTGAAATGATGAAGGATTATGGAAAATATTTTAAAACACCTTCAATAAAGGACGCTAGAATGCGTAAAGGTACTACTGAAGTTATTGAGTTCTCTGTTAAAGAAGAGTACCTTAATCTTGGTAAAGGTAGAAAATATAGTATTCAAACATATGGTTGTCAAGGTAATGAAGCTGATTCTGAAGAAATGAGTGGAATTTTTGAGCAACTAGGATTTACTAAAGCTGCTGATTCAAGTGAAGCTGACATTATTCTTCTAAACACGTGTGCTGTTAGAGATAACGCTGAGAACAGAGTGTTTGGTGAAATGGGTAGATTAAGCTCACTTAAGAAAACGAATCCAGACCTATTATTAGGGATTTGTGGTTGTATGCCACAAGAGGAAGCTGTTGTTAATAAATTACTAGAAAAGTATCCGTATATTGATTTAATATTTGGTACTCATAATATTTATAAACTTCCAGAATACTTATATACTGCTTACTTCGATAAGGAAAGAGTAGTAGAAGTGTTCTCAACTGAAGGTAGCATCATTGAAGATATTCCTAAAATACGTGAAAACAAATATAAAGCTTGGATTAATATAATGTATGGTTGTGATGAGTTCTGTACTTACTGCATCGTTCCATATACTAGGGGTAAAGAAAGAAGCAGACATCCTGAAGCAATTATTAACGAAGTAAGAGAATTGGCTAAGAACGGATATAAGGAAGTTACATTGTTAGGTCAAAATGTTAATGCTTATTCAAAAGACTTAGATTCTGATTACACGTTTGGTCAATTACTTAGAGATCTTAATGAGACTGGTATTGAAAGAATAAGATATACAACGTCTCATCCTAGAGATTTAGACCTTGATACAATTATGGCGATGGCAGAATGTGAACATGTAATGGAACATCTGCATTTACCTGTACAGTCAGGTAGTAACAGTGTCTTGAAGAAAATGAACAGAAAATATACTCGTGAAGACTATATAGAACTAATAAGAATGTTAAATGAACATATCCCAGGTATTTCTGTAACTACTGACATTATTGTAGGTTTCCCAAACGAAACTGAAGAAGACTTTTTAGAAACATTATCACTAGTTTCTGAAGTTGGGTTTGAAGGTGCTTTTACATTCATCTATTCTAAAAGAGATGGAACACCAGCAGCTAAATACGATGATAATGTAACGGTTGAAGAGAAGAAAGATAGACTTAATAGATTGATGGCTGCGACTAATGCTGGATATCTTGTAGGATCAAAACGATTTGACGGAAAAGTAGTTGAAATATTAGTAACATCTGTTAGTAAAAATGATCCTAACATGATGACAGGTTACAGTAGACATAATAAGTTAGTAAACTTCAAAGGTGACAAGGATTCAATTGGAAAAATTGTAAATGTATTGATCACTGAAAGTAAAACTTGGCATTTGTTAGGTAAACAAGTATAAAGAGCGGATGCTCTTTTTCTTTTTGTTGCTAATACTACGATAAAAAGATATAATAAAACTAGTGAATTTGTATTTAAAATACTGGATAAAGGGTGATTATATGTACACGAATAAACCTGAGTTTAGAGTCAAGGACGTAATTAAATTAGCACAACTTTCATCGACTGTTTTAAATGACCTTTTGTCAGAATCAGGCGTGTATTTGTCTAATAGAATTTTGTCTTACATATTAGCTCAACAAATAAATATCCAGATCGCTACTGATAAGGAGCTTAATGTCCTTAGAAGTTTTATAAATGAACTTGAAGACTATACAATTCTGCAATTACTTAACTTCGTTGAGATACAAGGAATTGAATTAGACACCTTTGATATAAAGTTTAGATTATGGACTGTTGTGTTTAATAACATTCATGATTTACAAATAACAGACTCTGCAATTCAAGCAAAACTTAAAATAAGTGATGAGCTATTTGAGTATCCAAAAGATATTGTTTATAACTTAACTAGATTTGTGGATGAAGGAAATGATTTGGATGGGAAACCATTCATTGTAGCAAAAGAAAGTTTGAATAGATTTTCTACAATTGAAGAAGTAGAAGCATTCGGAAACAGTTTAGGAATTGAAATTCCTAAGAGAATGGATAGAGAATCTGTTGTTAAGTATATATTAAGAGGTCTAGAAGATTCTAATCCGGCCTTAAAAGAAGAGTTAATGTCCAAAACAATGGAAGAAATCGAACAATATGCGAGAGAAAACTTTATTTCAAATGATATATTGTTATCGAAGAAAGAGATGGTGAATTTTATATTGAATAAGCACACACCAAAAGACCATCATATCAATGATGTAGAATATGAAAAGCACCTTGAAATACCAAGTTTGCATGGTGTTCAACCTGAGCCAGAAGATGATACAAAAGCTGGTCCACTTTTTGATGACTCATTAAAAGAAATGATTGCTACTATTGTTAGAGGTGAAAACCATAAGATGGTAGAGGACATTACTGAAGAGAAATCAAGAGAAGAGTTAGAAGAAGTAATGAATAGAATATTAAATACTTATGAGGCTCCTAAGAGAGAATCAGAAGAGATACTACTTAAGAAAATTGATTCACTTGAACAGAAAATGGCTGAAAGAAACTCATATGATCCTAATATGTATGCCCTTATGAATAAAATATCTAACATGGAGACTGAGTTATTACCTAAGAAGTCACCAAACAGAGATGATTTAATCCTTAAAAAAATAGAAGAACTTGATCTTAAAATTACGAGAGTTGCTCGTGGTGAGGATCCTGCTTTATCAGAAGCTCAAAATATTGAGAAAACACTTCTATCAAAAATAGCAGACTTAGAAGAAAAACTTAGTTATCAAAGAACTAATTACAGGGAAGAATATTCTATCCCTTTAAGAAGACCTGAAGTTCAATTAGTTGAACAACAAGTAGCACAGGTCACTGTTAAAGAAGTTGTAGAAGAACCTGTTGAAGAGATTATAGAAGAAACTGTCGTAGTGAAAACTGTACCTGTTGCATTACCAGTTGAAACTGACTCAGATGACTATGAATATGATTTACAAGGATTTGTTCCTAGAAAACCTAGTCCACTTGCACAATTAATTGAGACTGAGGCGATTGAGGAGACTGTTCAAGAGATAGAAATCGAAGAAATAGTTGAAGAACCAGTAAAAACTGGACCTTCTGAAACTGAATTAATGCTTTTACAGAAACTTGAAGAAATTGAACGTAAACTTGAGGAAAAAGATTCTCAAATTGAAACTTTAATTAGAGATTCTCAGAAAAAAGTAGAAGTTGTTGTTGAACCAGTTCAAATTCAAGTAGAAGAACCTGCTTTAGAAGAAGAGTCACTGGAGCTTAAAGAGAATCAAGTGATTGAAGAAACTGTTGATAAAGAAGAATTAACAATAGTACCTGAAGAGACTATATCGACAATTGTTGAAGAAGTTAAAGCAGAAACTACTGAAGATTCAGAAGAATCTGATGAAGAAAGTGATTCAGATGATGAATCTAAAGAAGAAACAATTGAAGATATTCTGAATGATATTGAAGAAATGTCTTCTGACGAGGAAATGGCTGGTGTTGAAGAGGCACTTGAAAACCCTGAGGATAAATCAGAGTTTGATAAATTCATTGAAGAGATTCATTCAAATAAAGATAATGAGAAAATAAAAGTAAGAAGAAGACATACTGTAAAACCAATTTTAGTATTCTGGAGAGCTATGGCTATCTGGGTAATGTTACTGTCAATTGGAGCAATAATCTTGTTCGTATATAATAGTTTGTAAACTGTGTGTAAATCACACAGTTTTTCTTGAAAGGTAATTATGTGTAAAATTTGTGGTAAAACCACTAAAAGAGAATATGATAAACAGACAAAATCATTCTATGATTTTTGTGAATGTGGCTTCATTAGTAAAGAAAGAATTATTGATGGAGAAGTAGAATACGCTCATTACGCTAAACATAACAATACAATGGAAAGTACAGGGTATGTAAAAATGTTCGAAACCTTTCTAATGAAAGTGGAAAAACACTTTCCCGGAAAGTCTGTTTTAGAGTATGGATGCGGTCCTGGACCAGTATTAGCTGAGTTACTTAGGATTAAAGACTACTCTGTTAAAACGTTTGATAAGTACTTTGATCATGATTTGGATTATGATAAGCATTTATATGATGTTGTTACTTTGACTGAAGTTATTGAACACTTTGATAACCCAGTGGAAGAACTTGAAAAGATTTACAAGCTACTAAAACCCGGTGGTGTAGTAGCTATTCAAACAATGTTTATTAAACTACCATTCTTTGATTGGTGGTACAGAAGAGATTATACTCATATTAGTTTTTTTAATGATTCAGTTTTTGAGTTGATTGCTTCAAAGATAGGCTTCAGCATACTTTATTCTGACAATTCTAGTATAATTGTCTTAAAGAAAGAAAAGGTGTAACTATGATTACATATTTAAATGGAACTATCGTATCTCATTCTGCAAATGCAGTAATTGTTGATGTAAATGATATTGGGTACTTAGTGAAGACGGCTAACCCATATGTTTTTAACATTGGAGATAAATATAAAATATTTACTTATCAGTATGTAAGAGAAGACTTACTAGATTTATACGGTTTCTTACATAATGATGAATTAAATCTATTCCTGAAACTAATTAGTGTTAAAGGGATAGGACCAAAAGGAGCACTAGCAATCCTTGCAACAGGAAGTGTAATTGGTATTGTTTCAGCTATAGAGAGCGGAAATAGTGATTATTTGAGAAAGTTCCCTGGAATTGGACCAAAAGCATCGCAACAAATTATTCTTGACCTAAAAGGAAAATTTGAGGGTGAAGGATTAGTAAATCAAGACATATTAGACGTGAAAGAAGTATTACTTTCACTTGGATATTCTGTTAGAGAAATCAACAAAATACTACCTAAGGTTCCTGTTGAAAACACTTCCCTAGATAAAATGGTAAAAAGTGCTTTACAACTAATGCTTAAGTAGATACTATTGAGGTGTTATATGGATATATTAAGAGATAATACAGAAGCTGAATATGAACAAACTCTAAGACCTAAGTTCTTAAAGAACTATATTGGTCAGTCTAATGTAAAAGAGATGATGGATGTTTATATTAAAGCGGCTAAAATGAGAAATGAATCACTTGATCATGTTTTACTGTACGGGCCACCTGGTCTTGGTAAAACAACATTAGCTACAATAATCGCTAATGAGATGGAAGTAAACATCAAAACTACAAGTGGTCCAACTATTGAAAGAGCTGGTGATTTAGCAGCTATTTTAACTTCGCTTGAACCAGGTGATATCTTGTTCATTGACGAAATACATCGTTTACCTAAAATTGTTGAAGAGATTCTATATCCAGCAATGGAAGATTTTTCACTTGATATTATAGTTGGAAAAGATTCTACAGCTAGAAGTATTAGAATTGACCTGCCTCCATTTACATTAGTGGCAGCTACAACTCGTTATGGTGACTTATCAAGTCCCTTAAGAGACAGATTTGGTGTAGTTGAGAAACTTGAATACTACAGTGATGAAGAACTTGAATTAATCGTAAACAGAACTGCGGGAATCTTTGAAGTTAAAACAGATCCTTCAGCTGCAAAAGAATTAGCGATGCGTTCGCGTGGGACACCAAGAATCGCTAATAGATTATTCAAAAGAATTAGAGATTTCGCTATGGTTCAAGGAAATGGAAACGTTGACCTTGCAATTACGAATCATGCGCTTGAAAAACTTAAAATTGATAAATCCGGTTTAGACCGTACAGATAAAGAATACCTAATTGGTATTATAGAACGTTTCGATGGTGGTCCAGTTGGTGTTGAAGCACTTGCTGCTAGCATTGGAGAAGAACCTACTACTTTAGAAGATGTTTATGAACCTTACTTACTTATGCAGGGTTACATAAAAAGAACTCAAAGAGGTAGAGTAGCTACTGATAAAGCATATAAATTATTAAAGATTGATAGAGGATAGACTGTGAGAACTGAAGATTTTGATTTCGAATTAGATGAAAAATTAATTGCACAAACACCACTTCTAGACCGAACTGCGTCTAGATTAATGGTTTTGGATAAAGAAACTGGTGAAATAACACATTCTGAGTTTTCTAACTTAGTTGAGTACTTAGAAGCTGGGGATACTTTAGTTTTAAATGACACTAAAGTTCTACCCGCAAGACTTTTGGGTATAAAAGAAGAAACTAACGCTTCAATTGAGCTGATGTTACTTAAAAATACTGAGGGTGATGTTTGGGAAACACTTGTTAAACCTTTAAGAAGAATAAAGGTAGGAACTGTTGTTTCATTTGGTGAAGGACTATTACTTGCTACTTGTACTGAAATCATCGGTGATGGAATTATTCATGTTGAGTTTAGTTACAAGGGGATTTTCTTAGAAGTACTGGATGAATTAGGTGAAATGCCACTTCCTCCGTACATTAAAGAAAAACTTGCTGTTCAAGATAGATATCAGACAGTTTATGCAAAACATGTGGGTTCTGTAGCTGCACCAACCGCAGGACTACACTTCACTGATAAGCTTCTAAAAGAAATAGAGGCTAAGGGTGTTAGAATCGCTTATGTAACTCTTCATGTAGGACTAGGAACATTTAGACCAATCAAGGTTGATAATGTCTTAGAACACAAAATGCATTCTGAGTTTTATAGTTTAAATGACGATAATGCAGAAATATTGAATAATGCTTCAAGAATAGTAGCTGTAGGTACTACATCTACTAGAACTCTTGAAACTATAAAAGGTAAATATCCTAAGTTCCAAGCAGATTCTGGTTGGACTGATATATTTATATATCCAGGATATACATTTAAAGCAATTGATGTTTTAATTACTAATTTCCATTTACCAAAATCAACACTAATCATGTTAGTTAGCGCATTTAGTTCAAAGAAAATTGTTATGAATGCTTATAAAGTAGCCGTTGAGGAAGAATATAGATTTTTCTCATTCGGAGACTCTATGATAATAAAATAAAAGATTTAAGGGGATAACGAATGAAATCGATAAGAGAGTTATATCGTATAGGACCTGGTCCTAGTAGTTCACATACGATAGGTCCAAGTAGAGCAGCTAAATTGTTTAAAGAGCAAAATCCAAGTGATAGTTATACAGTAAAATTATTTGGTTCACTAGCAGCAACAGGAAAAGGACATTTAACCGATTATATTATTGAAAAAGCACTTGAACCTTCAAAAGTAACATTTGAGTGGAATCCTGACGTTGAACTTAAAAGACATCCTAACGGAATGATCTTTACTGATGGTATTCACACCTGTGAAGTATATTCAGTTGGTGGAGGAGCTATTGAAGTCGAAGGACTTCAAATGGAAGAACTACCCGAAATTTATAAAGAGAAAAACTTTAAAGAGATTAAAAGTTGGTGTTTATTAAATGAATTGCCACTTCATGAATATGTATACCGCAGAGAAGGCGAAGACATTAAGGAATTCCTTAAAAACATCTGGACTGAAATGCAAAGATCAATTAATGACGGACTTAGTAAAACTGGTATTCTTTATGGTGGTCTTGATATTAGAAAAAGAGCGAAAGAACTTTATAGTTCATTAGATAACAAAAAAATGTTTAGAATTGAGAGTGCTAGAGAGAATGCGTTAGTTTCTGCTTATGCTTTTGCGGTTAGTGAAGAGAATGCTTCTGGGAAAATAGTAGTTACAGCACCTACTTGTGGTGCGTGTGGATTACTACCAGCAGTACTAAGAGCCGCTCAAGAGAAATTTAAGTTTAGTGACGATGAAATCATAAACGCACTAGCTTCAGCTGCGATGATCGGAAACATCGTAAAACATAACGCTTCAATTAGTGGAGCAGAAGCAGGATGTCAAGCTGAAATCGGGACTGCATGTAGTATGGCAGCCGCAGCATATGGAACTTTGTTAGAATTTCCTATTGAACAAATAGAAGTAGCATGTGAAATAGCTTTAGAACATAATCTTGGTCTAACTTGCGACCCAGTTCTTGGTTTAGTACAAATTCCATGTATTGAAAGAAATGCAGTAGGAGCTTTGAGAGCAATTGATGCTTGTGATTTATCTCATGTATTACATAGAGATAATAAAGTTCAATTTGATAAAGTAGTACAAACAATGTTTGAAACTGGAAAAGATATGAATAAAAACTACCGTGAGACAAGCAGAGGCGGACTTGCGAAGAATTATTAGGTGATTAATATGGCAATAAGATATGAATTAATACATGAATGTGCACAAACTGGAGCCAGATATGGTATTTTACATACTCCCCATGGGAGTTTTGAAACACCAATATTTATGCCAGTTGGAACTAAAGCTACTGTTAAAACTTTAGAAAATGCAGAAATTGCTGAAGTAAGTGATGGTCTTATATTAGGTAATACTTATCATTTATGGCTACAACCGGGAGATGAAATTGTTAAAGATCACGGTGGTATTCGTGGTTTCAGTGGATGGGACGGAGCACTTTTAACTGATAGTGGTGGATTCCAAGTCTTTAGTTTAAGTAACATTAGAAAAATTTCAGAAGAAGGTGTTGAGTTTAGACATCATAAATCGGGAGCTAAGTTATTTATGTCTCCTGAGGATTCAATTAAGATCCAAGAGAACCTTGGAGCTGACATTATCATGAGTTTTGATGAATGTCCTCCATTTCATTCTGAACCAGATTATTTAAAAGAGTCAATTGACCGTACAATTCGCTGGGCTAAGCGTGGTAAAGACGCACACTCCAGAGTTGACCAAGCTTTATTTGGGATAGTTCAAGGTGGTCCAGATAAAGAGTTAAGAAAATATTGTTTAGAGGAACTAATTAAAATAGGATTCGATGGATATTCTATCGGAGGACTAAGTGTTGGAGAATCTAAGGACGAAATGTATGAAATGCTTGATTATCTTCAAGATGTTATGCCTAAAGACAAACCTAGATATTTAATGGGTGTTGGTGCTCCTGAGGATCTTGTGGTAGGTGCAGCACACGGAATTGATATGTTTGACTGCGTGTTACCTACAAGACTAGCAAGACACGGAGCTGTTTTAACTCATAATGGAAGATTTAGTATTAAAAGAAAAGAGTTTGAGAGTGATCTTACTCCCTTAGATTCAGAATGTGACTGTAAGGTTTGTAAGACATACTCTAAATCATACATAAGACACTTGTTTAAAGCAGAAGAGATTCTTGGTAAAAGATTACTTACTTATCACAATCTTTATTTCATTAAAACTTTGATGTCTGAGATTCGTGAAAACATCAAAAATGATACACTTGGTGATTACCAAAAAGCATTTAAAAGCAAGTATTTATAACTTGCTTTTTTTACCTATATTAAAATAAGCAATACACTAGTATAATTAGGAGAGGTGATGTTATGCATTTAAGACGTAAAATAGCTGGAATATCGTTGTTCTTTATCATTGCGAGTGCACTTATAACATTTTTGCTAGCATTAACGAGCGATTATAAATACAATTTATTAACACTCACAGGAGCAGAAGAATATAGAGAAAGTCTTATTGAGGACTTATCTATAAATGATAATTTATTTTTGCTTACTCCAAAATTATTCTTAAACTACAAAATTAACAAATTAGAATATGTGGAAGTTACTAAGATTGAAAGAGTACTTCCAAATGAAGTCTTTATCACAGTTAAAACTAATAATCCTGAGTTTTGTGACTCAGGGAACTTATACTTTACCGAATCAATATTAGAAAAATCAGTTCAAGTTGAAAGATTGTGTCTAGATGCACCGAAAATATTAAACTATTCATCATTTGATGATTTTGAATTGTTTATGAAAGAGTATCAAGCGTTACAAGTAACATTTCTTGATAAAGTAATGTCAGTTGAGACTAACTCTAATTATTTTTCCTTCATTATGAATGATGGAACGACTATTGATGTATATTTATCTGATTTTTCAAAGGTTAACTATTATCTTAGTTATCAGATAAATAATTCTTACTTAGACTTACGTCCAAAATACTCTTAAGAGATTGTTTTTCTTCTTAATAAAAAGTATAATAAAAGGTAGTTAATTACAAAATTAATTTCAAGGGGGAATTTCCATGTTTATGAATGATGATCATTTCACGAACGGTCCTGTACTAAAAGTTATAGGTGTTGGTGGCGGTGGTGGTAATGCCGTTAACAGAATGATAGAAAATAATGTTCAAGGTGTTGAGTTTATCGCGGTTAATACTGATGCTCAAGTACTAAGACTTTCAAAAGCTGACATTAGAATTCAATTAGGTAGAACATTAACGAAAGGTCTTGGTGCAGGTGCTGATCCTGAAGTAGGTAAATTAGCAGCAGAAGAATCACGTCAAGAGCTTGAAGAAGTTATAACTGGAGCAGACATGTTATTTATCACTGCAGGTATGGGTGGTGGAACAGGTACTGGTGCTGCGCCAATCATCGCTGAAATAGCGAAGAATATGGGTGTGTTAACTGTAGCTATAGTTACTAAACCATTTAGTTTTGAAGGTGAAAAGAGAACAATCATGGCAGAAGAAGGATTAAGATTACTTAAACCATTCTGTGATACATTTATCGTTATACCAAATGATAGACTATTGTTCGCACTAGATAAAAACATTAATATGCTTGAAGCATATAGAGAAGCAGATAAAGTATTGCGTCAAGGTGTGCAAGGGATTGCTGAGATTATCGCTGTTCCTGGACTAGTAAATGTAGATTTCGCTGACGTTAGAACTGTTATGAAGGGTAAAGGTACTGCATTAATGGGTATCGGAATGGCTACCGGAGAAACTAGAGCTGTTGAAGCTGTTAGAAGAGCTATCCATTCACCACTTTTAGAAACAAGTATTAACGGAGCTACTGACGCTATTGTTAATATTACAAGTGATTTTGATATCTCACTAAGTGAGATCAATGAAGCTATCAATGAGATTCAAAATAACTCTGTAACTGAAATTAATATTATTCATGGACAAGCAATAAACCCTGAGTTAGATAATGAAGTTATTGTTACAATTATCGCTACTGGATTTAAAGAAAATGAAGATGAATTAGAAGTTGATGAAGTAGAAAACATCATTATCGATTTCGAAGCAGAAACAGAAGATAAAGATGCTGCACCAAACGTTCCAGACTGGTTAAATAAACGATTTAAATAGGGACTTTGTCCCTATTTCTTTTATCCATTTATATTGCATTTACATCATTAATTGATAATGTAACGCAAATACGTTATAATATTAATGTGAGGTGAGCATATGAAGTTCAAACAATATATAAAAGAATCAGGCGAGTCAATTGCATCACTTAGTAAAAAAATTCAAATTCCTTATGCTACTTTAAATGAAGGAATAAAAAATAGCAGCCAAATGAAGATAGAAAATCTAGTGAAACTAAGCAAGTATTATGGGTTATCACTTGACGAGCTATATTCAATGATAGAGATAAAGCAAAACACTTTTTTAAACGTATTAAAAGACCAACTTGATTCAAAACTTAAAGGGAACATTTATCATGATACACAAATAAAATTTGCATATAACACGAATAGGATAGAAGGAAGTAAACTATCATATGAACAAACTAGACTGATATTTGAGACAAGTACTATAAGTATTGATGGAGATTTGAATACTGATGATCTAATTGAAACAGCCAATTCGTTTTTCTTGTTTGATCGGATGTTAATCAAAGCCGATCAGTATTTAACGATCGACATGATAAAAGACTTTCATAGAATTCTTAAGAACGGTACAAACGATTCAAGGAAAAGTTGGTTTAAAGTGGGAGAGTTCAAATCTCTACCTAATGAAGTAGGCGGTATGGAGACAACACCTCCAAAAGAAGTGAATTTCGCTATGGAAAATTTGTTTAACTGGTACTACAGCTTAAAAAAGGTATCATTTGATAATATAATAGAGTTTCACTATAGATTTGAGATAATTCACCCATTCCAAGATGGGAATGGAAGAATCGGAAGAATAATTTTGTTTAAAGAATGTTTAAAGAACAATATTGTTCCATTTATAATTGAGGATGAAATTAAATCTTTTTACTACAGGGGATTAAGAAGCTTTTCAACTGAAAGAGGATTTCTAATAGATACTTGCCTATCTATGCAAGATAAATACTTGAGTAGAATAAAGCATTATTTGGGAGACTTGCATCCATTAGATAAATTATTTGAATTATAGAAAATGAAAATTATAAGTGAATATTGTAGTGTGGAATTGTGTTATAATATGTTGTTCGAGGTGAAATAATGCTAAAAGTAGAATTAATCAATAATTTAAAAGAAAAGTATCCATTTGTTAAGATAATTGGTGTTACAAAATATACTGATTTTGAAGGTGTTAAAGCGTTCTTAGATGCAGGAATTAATAACATTGGTGAGAATAGAGATGACTCTTTCTTAACTAAGTTTGATTTAGTAGAAGGTGCTATATGGCATTTCATAGGTTCTTTACAAACTAAAAAGGTGAGAAAAGTAATCAATAAAATTGATTATCTTCATTCACTTGATAGATTGTCCTTAGCTGTTGAAATTCAGAAGAGGGCTGAGAAGCCTGTTAAGTGTTTTGTTCAAGTTAAAACGACTGAAGAAGAGACTAAACATGGATTGTCAATTAATGATGTTGAACAGTTTTTAACAGATTTAAAACAATATGATAAAATTGAAGTAGTAGGGTTTATGACTATGGCAGTAGAGACTACTGATTTTGAAATTCAAAAGCAAAGTTTTAGGACTTTACAAGAATTAAAAGAGAAACACGGACTAAGTGAATTATCAATGGGAATGAGCAATGACTTTGAAACAGCAATTGAGTTTGGTGCTACATATGTCAGACTAGGAAGAATACTTTATAAGTAGGTGAATGTATGAGTTTTTTAAAGAAGATGTTGGGTTATCCAGAAGAAGAGAAACAAACAGCTGAGATCTATGAAAAGAATGCAGATGAGACTGCTAGAGATTCGGTCGACTTTATTAAAATGACACCGGAGATTAAAGCACAGGAGCTAGCAGACAAAATCATTAAAGGGATACCGATGGTAATTAACTTTGAAGATGTAGATGTTTCCTTAGCTAACCAAATTATCGCCTTTTTGTCGGGTATTACATATATCCTAGAAGGTATTAACTTACAAATGCAGAAAAAAGTGTTCTTATTTAGTAAAAGTGAGAACTTAGAAGATGGTTCAATAATGGACTTCTATAATCAATATAAAGAGGTAGAATAATGGAGTACTTAATTTTAATTATTTACAACGTACTAAGAATTTATCAAATAATGATATTCGCATATGTTTTAATGAGTTGGTTTCCTAATTTTAGAACAACTCCAGTAGCTAAATTTTTATTTAGGGCGTGTGATCCTTACATATCTAAATTCAGAAGGATAATTCCTCCTATTGGTGGTTTAGATTTTTCACCAATTATCGGTTTTCTATTATTAGACTTTGCCGTTAGAGGATTCTATAGCTTACTTGTTTGATCATTATAATTCAGAAGATACTGAATTCATAAAAAAAGTAGCCAAATTAGGCTACTTTCTTACTAAATTCCTAGATCTTAATCAACAAGCGATTATCAAACAAATCCATCCTGACGTTTTGTTCTTCGGTGGATATAAGAATTCAGAAATGAAAAGAGCTATGTCATACGATGGTGACTTTTCAATCACTGCATATGAGCTAAAGTACGATCAAAGATACAAAGAGATAAATCTCCCTAATATTTTGGGGAGTTTACTTGCTTTAGGGATTCAAAAAGATAACATTGGAGACATAATTGTAAGTGATAAAACTTATATATTCGTGGCCACTGAGATCAAAGACTACATTGAGATGAATTTAAGAGTAAATAACCTAGATGTGGACTTAATCGAGGTTAATTGTGAAAATATGGAGTATTATCCGGTACTTACGGAAAAGAAAGTGTTCATGAACTCTATAAGACTTGATAATATTGTCTCAAATGTATATAATTGTTCTAGAAATGAGTCGAAAATACTTATATCAAAAGGCCTTGTTAGAGTAAATCACAAACTGATTACTAATACTTCCTTTTCATTAAAGGTTTTGGACATAGTTTCAGTCAGGAAAAAGGGACGATTTAAGTTACTTGAAATAATCGGAACTTCAAGAAAAGACAAAATAATCATGAATATTGGAATTTATTAACTGTGATTAGGAATTGTCTATATTAATTCTTTTTGAGCGAACTAGTGATGGTGTGAGACTAGTAAGAAGATATAAGACAACATCACCTATGAGTTTTCATCCCGAATAATTAAGGATGAACGTCTAACTTGCGTTAAAAGTAATTGAGTGCACGGATTTATCCGTGAACTAAGGTGGTACCGCGAAAATTATTCGTCCTTAGAAATTAAGGACGATTTTTTAATAGGAGGATAAGATGGGACAAATGTTATTAATGACAGCTTTATACGCATTGTTTATGTATTTTATGACAATGTATATTTACAAACGTAAAAATGTTGAGTTATCAAGACCTGAACTATTAATAAGAACAGTAGTATCTGCAGGAATCTTTTTTGCATTATTATACTTTTTGGGTAACATATAGGAGGAATTATGAAAGAATTTAAAAGCACATTATTAATGCCTAAAACAGACTTTCCCATGCGTGGGAATTTAGGTAATAGAGAAGTAGAGTTTCAAGCTGAATGGGACGAAATGGATTTATACAATAAAATATTAGAGAAAAACAGTGATAAACCTAAGTATTTTTTACATGATGGACCACCTTATGCAAATGGTGATATCCACATGGGTCACGCTATGAACAAAGTATTGAAAGACTTTGTTGTTAGATACAAAAATATGTCAGGTTTCAGTGCACCAAATACTCCAGGTTGGGATACACATGGATTACCTATTGAGAATGCTCTGACTAAGAGTCTGAAAATAGACCGTAAATCAATGCCGGTATCTGAATTCAGAAAACTTTGTTTAGAATACGCTAAAGATCAAGTAGCTAAACAAAGGGATCAGTTTAAGAGATTAGGAGCACTTGGTGATTGGGATAACCCATATATCACTTATCAACCTGAATTTGAAAAACTTCAGTTAAAATCATTTGCAAAAATGGTTGAAAAGGGTCTTGTATTTAAAGGACTTAAACCAGTTTACTGGTCACCATCATCTGAGACTGCACTAGCTGAGGCGGAAATTGAGTATCATGATCATAAATCTCCAAGTATTTATGTAGCGATGCCTTTAGTAGAAGGACTTGGTAAGTTATCGGATGTTGAGTTCATTATTTGGACTACAACTCCTTGGACAATTCCTGCCAACTTAGCAATCGCAGTTGGAGAAAAGTTTGATTACTGTTTAGTTGTAGCGGATGGACGTAGATTCGTTGTTGGTAAAGAGTTAATTGAAAATTTAAAAGAAGAGCTTAAATGGGAAAATGTAGAAATACTTGAAACGTTTAAGGGTAAAGATCTTGTAGGAATGTCTTACAAGCATCCATTATATGACAGAGTATCACCAGTGTTACCGGCTGATCACGTAACTATGGAAGGTGGAACAGGACTTGTTCATACCGCTCCAGGACATGGTCAAGATGACTTTATCGTTGGTAAGAAGTACGGGTTAGATATTTATTGTCCAGTTGATGCAAGAGGATATTTAGACGAAACTACTGGTTTCGGTGGATTATTCGTTGAAGATGCTAACAAAGCTGTAGGTATGGCTTTAGAAGAAAAAGGAGCTTTATTAGCTCTTAAATTTATCAAACATAGTTATCCGCATGACTGGAGAACTAATAAACCAATCATCTTTAGAGCAACTGATCAATGGTTCGCTTCAATTGAATCGATGAAAGGTGATTTATTACAAGCTGTAGCTGATACTGAGTGGATCCCTAAATGGGGAGAACTTAGAATGACTAATATGATTAAAGATAGAGAAGAATGGTGTATCTCACGTCAACGTGTTTGGGGTGTTCCAATCCCTGCATTCTATGCAGAAGATGGAACTAGTATCTTAGAGGTTGATATTATCAACCACATCGCTGACTTATTCGGTGAATTTGGATCAAACGTATGGTTTGAAAGAGAAGCAGCCGACTTATTACCTAAAGGATACACTCATCCAGGATCTCCAAATGGAATATTTAAAAAAGAAACAGACATCATGGATGTATGGTTCGATTCAGGAACATCTCATCAAGGTGGAATGAAACCGTTCGGACATACTGGACAAGCTGATTTATATATGGAAGGGTCTGACCAGTACCGTGGTTGGTTCAATTCAAGTTTATCAACAAGTGTAGCAATGACTGGTAAAGCTCCTTATAAAGCTGTTATTTCTCATGGTTTCGTTAATGATAAGAATGGTAAAAAAATGAGTAAATCTAAAGGTAACGGTGTTGACCCACTTAAAGTAATGAAACAAATGGGTGCTGATATCTTAAGAATGTGGGTATCAAGCGTTGATTATCAACAAGATGTTAAGATTTCACAAGAAATGATGAAACAAGTAAGTGAAGGTTACCGTAAGATCAGAAATACTTACAGATTCTTACTTGGTAACGTATTTGACTTTAAAGTTGAAAATGCAGTTCCATTTAATGAGTTATCAGAAGTTAATCAATATGTAATGACAAAAATCAATGATTTAAGCAAAGAAGTAGTAGATGCTTATGAAAGATTCGCATTTGATGAAGTTTACAGAAAAGTTACAAACTTCGTTACGTTCTTTAGTGGTTTCTATATGGACTTCACAAAAGATATCTTGTACATTGAAAAAGCAGATTCCCTAAAAAGAAGATCAGTTCAAACTGTATTCTATACAGGACTTAATGTACTAATCAGACTTATGACACCAATCTTACCTCATACAGCGAATGAAGCTTATTCATTCTTGCCAGGTAAATTGGTAGCTAACTCACAGTTATTAGATATGCCAGTGATTGAAGACTATAATACTGATGTTTCTGTGAAGTTTGATAAGTTCATGAAAATTAGAACTAATATCTTAAAAGCACTAGAAGAAGCACGTAATGCTAAAGTAATTGGAAAATCATTCCAAGCACATTTAGTAATTTATCCAAATGCTGAAGCTAGAGAACTTTTAGAATCAATAGAAAACTTACAACAAATCTTAATAGTTTCGAAAGTTGAACTAGCTGAAGGAACTGGTGATTATACATTTGATTCTTTATCAGTTACTGTTAAAAAAGCGGAAGGTCATACTTGTGCTAGATGTTGGCAAGTTGTTCCTGAGGTTAATGAAGACGAGATATGTTCAAGATGCGATGAAGTTATCGCTTAAAAAAGCGTTTACATCCAATCAAAAAAATGTCTTATGTTATAATAAAATGTAAAAAAGGTTATTAGAATAAACCTAGATATATCAAAAAAAAGGAGAAATATAAAATGAAGCAATTTGTTTATTTTATCACTGAAGGTACTAGAGAAATGAAGAACCTTCTTGGTGGTAAAGGTGCTAACTTATCAGAAATGTTTAACTTAGGTTTACCTGTTCCTGAAACATTCACAGTTTCTACTGAAGCTTGTTTAAAGTTTTATGATGATGGTAAAAAAATCTCAGATGAAATTAAAGGTCAAATCTGGTCTAATTTAGTTAAATTAGAAGAAGCAACAGGGAAAAAATTTGGTGATATGGACAATCCATTATTACTAAGTGTTAGATCTGGCGCAAGAGTTTCATTACCAGGTATGATGGATACAGTATTAAACTTAGGTTTAAATGATGTATCAGCTGCAGCATTCGCTGCAAGAACTGGTAAACCAGTATTTGTTTACGAATTATACAGAAGATTTATCGAAATGTTCTCGGATGTTGTATTAGGTATCCACAGACATGAATTCGAAAAAATTGTTGAAGCATTAAAAGCAGAAAAAGGTTATGTTGATACTAATGAATTTACATTAGAAGATCAATTACAATCAATTGAAAAATTCAAAGCAATCGTTAAAGAAGTTCAAGGATATGAGTTCCCTCAAGATCCAAGAGAACAATTAATGTTAGCTATTGAAGCTGTATTTGGTTCTTGGAACAACGATAGAGCAATTACTTATAGAAATTTACAAGGTATCCCTCATTATTATGGTACTGCAGTAAATGTTCAAGCAATGGTGTTTGGTAATGTAAATGATAATTCAGGTACTGGAGTAGCATTTACATCTAACCCATCAAACGGTAAAAGAGAAATTTACGGAGAGTACTTAATCAACGCACAAGGTGAAGACATTGTTGCTGGGATTAGAACTCCTAAACAAATATCTGAATTAGAAAAAGCAATGCCTGCTATTTACAAGCAATTCGCAGACATCTGTACTAAATTAGAAGAACATTACCAAGATATGCAAGATGTTGAGTTCACTATCGAAGATGGTAAACTTTACATGTTACAAACAAGAAATGGTAAACGTACAGCTGACGCTGCAATCAACTTAGCTGTTGCATTCGTTGAAGAAGGTTTAGCTTCTAAAGAAAAAGCAATCATGAGTATTGACGTTAACTATATCGAAAAATTATTACATCCTACATTTGATACTGCTGATTTAGCAGCTGCAATTCCAATCGGTAAAGCATTACCAGCATCACCTGGAGCTGCAACTGGGAAAATCTGTTTAACAAGTGCTAAAGTAATCGAAGCTGATGAAGCTGGGGAAAAAGGTTTACTAGTTAGACTAGAAACTTCTCCTGAAGATATCGCTGGTATGGCGGCGTCTGCTGGAATCTTAACTGCTGTTGGTGGAGCTACTTCACATGCTGCAGTTGTTGCTAGAGGTATGGGTATTTGTTGTATTTCTGGTATGAAAGAATTAAGAATCGACATGGACAAAAATTCAATTAGAATTGACGGAGTTGTTTACAATGAAGGAGATTACCTATCATTAGATGGTGAATCTGGATTAGTTTACGCTCAAAAAATTAAAACTCAACCAGCTACAATTGGTAAAAACTTTGCTAAAGTAATCGGTTGGGCAGAAGAAATGAAAAACTTAACTGTATATGCTAACGCTGATACTCCTAAAGATTATGAAAAAGCATTAGAACTTGGAGCTGACGGTATTGGTTTATGTAGAACTGAACATATGTTCTTCGAAGGAGATAGAATCACTTCTGTTAGAAAAATGATTTTAGCTGCTAACATCGATGAAAGACAAAAATATTTAGCTGAATTGTTACCTCATCAATATGGTGATTTCAAAGCATTATTTGATATCTCTCCTGATAAAAAGATTTCAATTCGTCTATTAGATCCGCCACTTCATGAGTTCTTACCTCATAGTGACGCAGATATCAAAGATCTTGCATCACAAATGGGTGTAACATTCGATGACTTAAAAGGTAAAGTTCAAGAATTACATGAGTTTAACCCAATGCTAGGTCACCGTGGAACTCGTTTAGCTGTTTCTTATCCTGAAATTGCTGTAATGCAAACTGAAGCTATCGTATCAGCTGCTGTTGATGCTGATGCTAAGTTAGCTGAATTATTCTTACCATTAATCGGAACAACTGAAGAGTACTTATATGTACTTAACCATTGTAAAGCTAAAATGGAAGAAGTATTCGCTCAAAAAGGTAAACGTGTACCAGTAAGATTAGGAGCTATGATTGAAGTACCTCGTGCTGCATTCATCGCTGGTGATATTGCTAAACATGCTGACTTCTTAAGTTTCGGTACAAATGACTTAACTCAAATGACATTTGGTTATTCTAGAGATGACGCTACTAAATTCTTAGCTGAATATCAAGAAAAACAATTACTAGAAGCTGATCCATTCAAAACAATTGATATTCCAGCTGTTGGAGCATTAGTTGAAATGACTCATATTAAAGGTAGAGAAGCAAATCCTACTTTAATCACAGGTGTTTGTGGTGAGCATGGTGGAGATCCAAAATCAATTATCTTCTTTGATAAAATTGGTTTAGATTACATCTCTTGTTCTCCATACAGAGTTCCAGTTGCAATAGTAGCTGCTGCTCAAGCTGCAATCTTAAATAAATAAATCTTAAACAACCTTGAAAGAGGTTGTTTTTTTTATAACAAGTCTTTAATGTGCTATAGCGATAATTTAAATAGGTATAAAACTACCTATTATATGTTACAATATGTATGTAGAGGAGGTGGATATAATGATGGTGTCAACATCAAACATTTTGAGTGTAACAGAAGCAAACAAAAACTTCAGTAAAGTTACTAAGAAAGCTCACGAACACGGAGATACAATTATATTCAAAAGAAACAAACCTGCATATATAGTAATTGATATTGAAAAAATGGGACCAAAGTTCTTGGCTGAGTACGAAGGAATAAAACTTAAACTGTTGTCAGATGCTTTACTTGTAGAATATAAAGATGCATATGATGAGCTAGCTAAATGATAATCACAACAGAAATTGTTACTGGTTTTCATACGGATATTATTAATAAGAGTGGTGGGGCACATGGAATACATGATGCTAACCTTCTTGATTCTGCAGTAAATAATATTTATGCAACTTTTGATAAAATTGACCTGTATCCAACCATTATCGAGAAAGCAACTAGGCTTTCATTTTCCTTAAATATGAACCATCCATTTGTTGACGGTAATAAAAGAATTGCAATGCATATGTTGGCAGTATTATTGCGGTTTAATGGTGTAAATTATTTGCCAACAAATAAAGATGTAATTAGGGTAGGTCTATCGGTTGCTGACGGAAATATGAGTTTCCCTCAACTATTTGCTTGGGTTCTTACAGTAATATAGATGTTTTAAAGGGGAACTCATATTCTTATGCTTTACGAGGAAAATCCTACTTAAATCATAGGTGTATGTGGTGAGCATGGTGTAGATCAAAAATCTATTATCTTCTTTGATAAAATTGGTTTAGATTACATCTCTTGTTCTCCATACAGAGTTCCAGTTGCAATAGTAGCTGCTGCTCATGCTGCAATCTTAAACAAATAGTAAATAGACATCATAAAACAAGCTCAATTTGGGGTTGTTTTTTTTGGTTTTTTTTGGCTCTATGACACAAGTTTTCATTTGACTTACATTGCAATTATTAGTATTATATTATTAACTGAAAAGTCTATTTATTACTTTTTAAGATCGATATTATCAAGAATCTAAAAAAAAATCACGCAAAGTCTCAAGGTTATTTTTTTTACTATGCTGGCTGTATTGCAAATACACTGAAACTATATTTATAGTTTTTTTAATTGGAGGATATTATGACTAATACAATACAAGATATCACATCAAATAGAGGGTATAAATTAAAAATATTATCATTTTTGAATGTTTTGATAATATCAATTTTGATGTTGTCCTTTGTAAATAATATTGAGGTAAATGCAGCAATACCAACAGATGATTCTATCTTTATAAACAGTACTATTACTCTAGATTATTATGGGTCAGGGCTTTATAAAATTGAGAAAATAGAACATTTGTATATGATGAGATATCATTTATCTAGCGGATTCATATTGATGAATGACCTAGATTTTTCTGACTTGGATGATTACGCAAATTCTGGTCTTTTTGGTGACTTTAATAACGATGGCACATCAGGATTCATAACTACTGAACTAACTGATAATGATGGTTGGGTTCCCATTGGATTGTTAAGTTCTAATTTTACTGGAACTTTTGATGGTAATAATCATTCAATTGATGGATTGTTTATCAATCTTTCTGCGGAAAAAGTAGGTTTATTTGCAAATACATCAGGGGCTACAATTTTAGATTTGGGACTAACTAATGTTGATATTACTGGTACACAGTTTACTGGGGGATTAGTGGGAATAGATAATAATTCTACATTTAACAATGTTTACGTGACTGGTGATATTAGAGGGACATCTAGTGTAGGAGCACTTACTGGATCAAGTCTAGGAACAACGTACAACAACTGCTTTTCAAGTGGATCAGTAATAGGTTCAGGAAATCGTATAGGTGGATTAATTGGTGGCAGTGAAAGAACGGAAATTAACAATTCCTACAGTAATACTGATGTAACTGGAGTTCATAATGTTGGTGGACTCGTTGGAAGAACATCTTCTGCGACTGGTATTTCTACTATTGACAACTCGTATGCAACTGGATTAGTTATTGGAAATACCAAAGTAGGAGGACTAGTTGGTCAAGAAGTAAATGGTTCAATTTTGAGAAATTCCTTATCTGTTGGGTTTGTATCGGGTGTTTCTACTGTTGGAGCACTTGTTGGCGATTATATATCAAATACTATTACTAATTCGTGGTACTTGGATTACAATGACGACCCTGTTTATAATAATATTGGTGATGGTGCTACTTTTGAACAGATCAGTTCAGGCCTTTGGCTAAATAATTTACTTAACTCTGGTTTAGCATTTGAAATTAACCAAAATGTTAATTCAGATAAGTTACCGTTATTAAAAAATGATGTTGGTGTAGTTTTATCAGATCAATCAAATACATATTTATCTAATGCAAGAGTGTTAGATGCAGAAGAAAAATTAGACTTTGTCGGTATTAGTTATAATGCTGATGGGTCAGGATTATATGAAGTAGAAACAATAGAACAACTTTATGCAATGAGATATCATTTATCAAGTGGATTTATTCTACTAAATGATTTAGATTATTCTGAACAAAGTAGTTATGCTTATCCAGATATGATAAGTGACTGGAATGGTGATAATCAAGGAACTGAATCGATATTAACCCAACTCACATCAGGCTTAGGTTGGGTTCCAATTGGAGTTACTGGAGATAAATTTTCTGGGAGTTTCGATGGAAATGGTAAGACAATATCTAATCTTTTTATCAATAGATCTACTGATAACGTTGGGCTTTTTGGGAGTTTAAGTGGAGCTATAATATCAAATATAGGATTACTTGATGTAGATATTACTGGATCAGTTTATACTGCGGGGTTAGTAGGTACTACTTATAATGGTTCAACTGTAATAAATTCATACTCAATTGGTAAGGTTAACGGAACCGGACCAGTAGGTGGATTAGTGGGTATGAACTACGCATCATCAGTTATGAATTCTTATACTGGTGGGATTGTAAATGGTTCTTTAGACGTAGTTGGAGGACTTGTTGGGAACAACATTGGTATTGGTGGCACTGCGTTAATAAAGAACTCTTATTCAAGCGCTAATGTAAGCGGTGCCGTACAAGTAGGTGGATTAGTTGGTAGAAGTGCTTCTACAAACACAGGGGATACTTTAGTAATTAATTCATATTCTACGGGGACAGTGACTGGTAATAGTGATGTAGGAGGATTAGTAGGAGTAAACAAGATAGATGATATTTCTCTTATAACGAACTCTTACTCAGTAGGATTAGTTAGTGGTGTTACAAATATAGGTGGAATTGTCGGTGTTGGTGTAAGTGAAGATTTATCAAACTCATTCTATTACGATGATGGTTCTGATAATGGATACAATTCAATAGGAAGTGGAGTTGCAGAAACTGAGTTTAACTCGGGATTATGGCAATTTGATGTTTTAAATGGATCAGGAGCATATGAAATTGACTCCAATTTGACATATACTACATTTCCAATGCTTAAGAGCAGTGAAGGGGTTTTACTTGCCAATCAGGAACAGTACCATATAGATACTCTTGATTGGTCAGTAAGTAATGTCATTCATATCACTGATACTTCTGGACTAAGGTTTGATATTTCAGGGGACAACTTATCCGAAACAAGTGAATATAGCTACGTACTCTCGGGGTCAGGACAAACGGCAACCGGGTCAGGTGTACTTAATATGAGCAACACAAGTATTCAAGATGGTGTCACGATTTCAGGGATTGTAGTAAATTTAGTTCCTGAAGGTGAATTAACTGTAAATATTACAATAACTAATGGGACTGCTTCAAAGGCTTTCAACTATATTAATGTAGTAGAAAAAGTTATTCCAACAATTACATTGATTAATAATAATGGTAGTGGAAACAGTATACTTAATACAGAACTCGAAGGTTCAGTCTTTACAGAACCAACTTCTCCTAGTAAAACTTATCATTCTTTCTTAGGATGGTATACAGATATTGGATTAAACAGTCAGTATACTTTTAATGTTTATCCAAATGCAGATCTCAGCTTATATGCTGGATACACAGTGAATCAACATGTTTTAACGCAAAATGAGGAAAACAATACTTTCATATCTAGCGGATTATATAACTATAATAGCGGTGTAACTGCCTCTGGAGTGGCTACGATTGTTGGTTATACGCACTCTGGGTGGAGTAGTGGATTAACACTATTTGATTCTGGGTTAACTGACTTCTTAATGCCTGATAGTGATGTTACTGTTACGGCTACTTATACTGTAAATCAATATGAAGTTAAGTATGTAGCTAGCGGATTAGTGATTCAAAGTGGATTGTTTAACTATGGATCAGGGATTAGTGAAACTAATACTCCGTCAGTACCAAGTGAAACTGGGTACAGTGGAGCATGGGATGACTTATCAGGATCTGTATCTAATTCGTTGAGAACAATTACAGCTATCCACACAGTAAATCAATATGAAGTAGAGTTTACAAATATAGATAACGAGTTCATTAGCAGTGGACTATATAATTATGGTTCTGGACTAAGCGAAGTAACAAAACCAAGTATTCCTACTATAACTGGATATACTGGAGCATGGAACGATGACTTTTCTGGAACAGTACCAACAACTAAAACAATAATTAAGGCAGTTTATACTATTAATACACACGCATTAACTCAAAATGAGCAAAGTGGAGTATTTATTCATAGTGGATTAGTTAATTACTCTTCTGGAGTTGTTGCACAAACTCCTGTAACAATAACAGGGTACACACATTCAGGCTGGAATAGTGGTGTAACAGAGTATGCTAAGAATCTATCTGATTTCACAATGCCAGATAGTGATGTTACATTAACAGCTACTTATACGGTAACTCAATCAGTTATAGAGTACTTAACATATAATGGTACTCACATTAGTAGTGGATTATTCAACTACGGTTCAGGTTTAAGTGAGACTAATGCACCTGCTATTCCTGTTAGAGTCGGATATACAACAGTAGGCTGGGATAATAATTTATCTGGAACAGTAACAGAGAACAATCTTTCTATAACGGCTACTTATACAGTTAATCAGTATGAAGTTAAATATGTAACTTATTCTGGTGCACATATTATTAGTGGTTTATATAATTTTGGATCAGGATTAACTGATACAGGAACGCCTACTATACCTGATAGAGCGGGATATGATATTTCTGGCTGGGATGTAAGCTTAGCTGGTACTGTACCAGCTAATAACATTACAATTAAAGCTTCTTACACAGTAAAAACATCATCACCTCAAGTTTATAGTGGACCAAAATCTACGAAGAGTGAAGTGATTACAACAATTGAAATTAATGTTAATACAACTTCAATTTCAATATATTCAGATGAAGTATTGAAAGTGCCAACCTATTCAGCTGTATTTAGTAGAGGTTATTATGTTATAGATGTAACAGACCTTGTTAGTGTAAGTAATGTTAATACCACAAATGCAGGAATATACACTTTGGAAGTATCAGTAACTTACGACGATGTCTCTATTTCTGAGTTTATCGAAGTATTAGTCACAGATAGAGATTCTGACAATGATGGATTTACTGATAAAGAAGAAGTATCTGCAGGAAGTAATGTAAATAACCATACTTCAGTACCAACAGACAGAGATGGTGATGGATTTACGAATAATCTAGAATTAACATCAGGATCAAATCCTGATAATTATAATTCAGTACCAAATGATCTAGATGGTGATGGTTATTCTAACGAAGTAGAAGTAATCGCTGGAAGTAATCCACTTAATTTAATGTCTGTGCCACTTGATATTGATGGTAATGGAATTTTGGATGCAGAAGAATTAGATAGTGACGCTGATGGTATTGTAGACATTGAAGAAATTATTCAAGGAACTGATCCATTAGATTCAACATCTGTACCAAGTGAATACACTGTTGTAACTAAAGAAGTTTACATAGTAATTGCTGGTGTAAATGTACCACTTCAAACTAGTGATGCATTTGATTTAGAATCGTTAATCATACAATATATTATTGCTAATACAAGACCAGATGAATTTGATCCTAAATGGGAACTGATTGATTTTATTTCATTAGAAGGAGAATTAGAACTATCCGATAATGTTTATATACTACTAAGTGATGATTTAGGACATAAAGATATACAAAACTTTACAGATTCATATCTTTCAGCTATTACACTTGGGACAAATGAAGTGTTAATAGATGAGACAGTGATTCATGTTTTGTTGGGTGAAAATATAGTCACAATTTATGAAGTTCCTATTTCAATAGATGATTTAGATGTAGAAATAATTAGTAATGGTGACACAATAAACAAGGATGATGCTAGAGACGACAATCAAATATTATCAAATGGTCATTTAAAATTTGTTAAAGAGAATAGTGAGGCTAAACTTGTTATCTTCGATATGACGGATTCTGAATTCCTAAGAATGAAAGTTTATTACAGAGAAAAACCACAAACTACAATACTAGCGGTTTTAGTAAATGCAAGTGCGTGGAAAGTAATTGAAATAGAACAAGGATATTCGAAATACATAGAGCTTCCTGAGGATACAGAACTTGAGATTAGAACAGAGCTGTTCTCGTCAACGGAAGAAAGTGAAGTGTCTGAATTTACAATAGAATTAGTAGATAACCAAATACAACTTGATATAACTACTGACTCAAATAGTGGTTCGTACATTTTGTTCTTCATATTTACAATTTTAGCTGTAACAACTGGGTACTTTATTGTTGCAAACAGAAGGAAATAGCTGCCCAATAAATACTGGAATATACTGATACCTTTCTGTTATTTATATCCAATTGATATAACATCAAATATTTAGATTGTATTTAGGTACCTAATTCAGTTATCTTCTTTGATAAAATTGGCTTAGGTAACATCTCTGGTTATCAGTATAGAGTTCTAGTTGCAATAGTAGCTGCTGCTCAAGCTGCAATCTTAAACAAATAATAAATTATAAGCAACTTCTGTTAGAAGTTGCTTTTTTTTACACAAGTTATCTCATTATTTCTTTAGGAAGAGTAGTTTTTCATGAGGTTTCGAATTGAATAATAATTCTACTTAAACTTCTTATATTCATATATATTGACATACACAATGTTGAATGGTAAAATTTGGTATATTAATAGTATTAACTTAAGGAGTTTATATGAATAAAAGCGAACTGACAAACAAATTGATGCAGGTTGATGTGGTTATAGGAGATTTATTTCCTGGAACTGATAACAAATGTGTAATTGTTGGGGGTAGTGCATTGCTCTTACTTAATTCTCTTGACCGAGTTACGAAAGATATAGACGCTGTAGAGATTACAGCTGAAATAAGTAGTGTTCTAGTTTCATATGGATTTGATTTAAAAGTATCGAGTTATATTGATTGTTTACCATACAACTATGAAGACAGATTAGTCAAGATAGATGTTGAAACCAAACATATTATGTTCTACACTCCTTCATTAGAGGACTTGGTAGTTATGAAACTATACGGATCAAGAACACAAGATGAAGAGGATCTGGAACACATTAGTAAGAACAACATGTTAGATTATATGCTGCTTGAAAAGTCGGTTGAAGAAGCCAAACTGTCTGCTATTAATAGTAGAAGATATGAAGAGATGGTAGAGATGTATAAAAGATTTATAAGTTGAGGTGATTTTTATGAAGAAGTTAAGTTTTAAATTATTCCTTAGAAGATATCTTGCGGATATGAGTAATACTGGAACATTAAGTTTAAAAAAACTTGAAGAGGAATGCAAATCGAATACTAGACTACTTGAGCTTACTGCATTGTATTTGCTTCTTGATAGCAAAAAGGCTAAGTTACTTAGAGATAACAAGATTACATTTCCTCATATTTCGGGTCAATTCCTCAAGGCTGTTGATAAATACCAGGTCATTGATGGATCATTTTCTGATATAGAGAAATATAGTGATTTTGATATGTTAAAAAAAACATATAAGAGTTACCTTGCAGAGATTAATAATGACTCACGTCTTAAGGCACTCTATTGTGAGAAAATCATTGAACTTAAAGAAAAAAAAAGAATCAGCAATTATAGGCTTTACAAAGATCTATCTTTAAACCATGGTAATGTAAATGATTTCTTGAAAAATAAGTCCCTAAAAAAAATGTCTTTCAAGAATGTAAAAGCTATGTTAGCCTATTGTAATAATTTTTAATGTGCATCGTGATTATTTCTTAAAAGGGTAAACTAATTACTGATAGATATAAGGGTGTAGATTTCTATCTACACCCTTTTTAATATATATTCGATTTTTCTATAAAGAGTAGTGTTTAAATGGAAATATGGATGATTTAAGACGATTGATGAAAAAATCACTTATAATACTAAAAGATAAATCAATTCGCAAATTCAAATAGGTGTTCTTTTTCTATTTCACTTTTAATACAATCAAGATGCTGGATACATTTGATTACAATATATGTGTTAATGTAAACCAGTTGGAAATGTTATTGTTAACCATATCATAAACTAAATAATTGACAAATCGTTAACCACATTGTAAACTAATATAGAGGTGATTATAATGACGAAATTCAATAAATTCTTAGACTTAATAGAAGGACTAGATTATTATCCTAAGAAGTCTGACTTACTTTACAAGTTTAAGTTTACACGCAGTGAGTTAGAAAAAATTCTTTCAGAAAAACGTAACTGTGATAGATTTTTAAAACTACCTCTTTGTAGCGAAGAAGGAAATAACCTGATATATTTACTCAGTGATTTCATAACTAGCAAGTTTTCAGATTCAGATGAGTTGTTATTGAACGCTGACATAGAAGAACTATCTGATATTAAAAATCTTGACTTGGTAGATGGGTTTTTATTCTCAGAAATCGAATCTACTTTATCTATCGAGGGAATTAGAAGTTCAAGAGCTAAGATAAAAAAGATTAATTCAATGGATTATTCGGAGCTTGTTACTAATGACATAGTTGTCAAGAATATGCTTAATGCATATAATTATGTTCAAAATAATGATATAAATGAAAATACTATATATGAACTATATCAAATTTTATCAATGAACTGTTTATCAAAAAATGAACTACTTTTAGACTCAAATAGATACAGACATGACGCAGTTAATATAATTGGGAGTAATGAGGAAGTAATTGACAAAGGAGTCAACCATAACAAACTGGATAATCTCATGAGTAGCCTAGTTGACTTTATTAGCGAAGAAAAATCTCGTGAACAACATCTATTAATGCCACATATTATTCATTATTATATGGTCTATTTACACCCATACTTTGATTACAATGGAAGAATGGCAAGAGTAATGTCTTACTGGTATAGTATTAGACACATTCCCTCATTCACTT
Source organism: uncultured Candidatus Izemoplasmatales bacterium (assembly GCA_964589075.1). GTDB lineage: Bacteria > Bacillota_I > Bacilli_A > MAG-NZ > MAG-NZ > CAZPQU01. The sequence continues at coordinate 36,099 of CAZPQU010000009.1, forward strand.
TGATGTTTATGAGCGAAGCTATAAATAGCAAAAAGAATAAAAGACTTTATTATCAAGCTATTAGTAATTCAAGAAGAACGGACAATGATATTACTTATTTCCTTGAGTATATGGCTAATGTTACATTACAGTTTACAAAGACTTATATTAACTATTACTCTATAATTAGAAATCTTAAAGGAAATGGAATAACTATAAATGGTTCAACATCTGTTGCTCTTAAATATGTATTAGCTCTCCCAAAAATTGGGGAAGGTTATTTTGACTGGAAAGACTATAAGAACTTTTCTCATGATGACTTCAGTAAAGTACAGTATTTAAAGTTATTAAATACTTTAGTTGAGATGGGAGTACTTACTACCAAAGAGCACAAGAAGACAAAACTATTCAAATTGAATGATGATAAATTAGAATATATTTTAGATTAAAAAAACCTTTTTAGGTTTTTTTATTGTCTTTTGATTTATAAAGAGTAGTATATAAATGCGTTCAAGGAGGATTTATGACAATTGATGAGAAAAAATCACATATAATACTAAAAGATAAATCCATTTACAAAGGATTACTTTATTTGTCCTTACCATTAATGCTAAGTAACTTATTAAAGTCAGTTCATGACATAGTTGATATGTACTTTGTTAGTGATCTAGGAACTGGATCAGTATCAAGTATTTCTATTACTTGGTCGATGATCTTTATATTCTTAGCCTTCAGTTTTGGTTTAGGAGCGGCAGGAACTGCTTTAATATCACAGTATATTGGTGCGAAGAACTATAAGAAAGCTAAAGCAACAGCTTCGCAGTTGCTATTAATAGGTATAATCTTTGGGTTAGTATTCACAGTACTTTTATATACAATGGCACCATTAGTCTTAGAATTAACAGGAGCAACTGGCTTTGTTTACGAGAATGCGCTTAAATACGTTAGAATACGTTCGTTTGAAATGTTACCTATGTTTGTCTTAAGTGTCTACACAGCTACAAGACAAGCCTCAGGTGATACTTTATCACCAGTTATCATATCTGTGGTAGCTGTTGTTATTAATATAATATTATCTCCATTACTAATTAGAACATTTGGTTTAGGTGTAGCAGGAGCAGGATATGCTACCTTAATCGCAATGTATGCAGTATTACCAGCTACAGTTTATTATTTACTGTTTTCTAAGTCTGGTGTAACTGTAACTATTAAAGGTTTGTTACCAAATAAAAGAATTATTAAAGAAATATTAAGAATAGCACTACCAAGCAGTTTAGCTATGGCTATAACTGCGGTAGGCTTTACTATAATGAATTCAATGATCATGAGACAATTTGGAGAAGTTGTGTTTGATGCATTTGGAGTAGGTAATAGAATTAATTCATTAACATTATTACCAATAATCGCAATTGGAAATGTTTTGGCCACATTTATAGGACAAAATGTAGGAGCTCTGCAGCCAGAGCGTGCTAAATTGGTCTTTAGGAAAGCTGTTATATTTACAGTCGGATTCTCATTTGTAGGGATAGCACTCATTATTCCACTAAGAGCACAGATTGTAGGATTATTCCTCCACAATGCTGAATCACTTGAACTATGTATTGAATATATGTTTTATCTAACATTTACTCTACCTTTCTTTGCGGTATTCCAGTTATTACTAGGAGTGTTCGCTGGACTTGGTAAAGCGAAATATACTCTTATTGTAAGTTTATCTCGTCTTTGGGTATTTAGATTACCAATGATATTAATATTCTTGTATTTCTTGAACATGAATCAAAACGCTGTATGGCATGCGATGTGGATATCGAATATCTTCGCTGTAATACTTGGACTATATTTATATTCAAGATGTACATTTAAACCAATAATATTAACACATGAAGAAGAAGACTATATTTAGTGCACCCCAAAGTTCGGACTAAATAATTTTATATTAAATAATGTTCTCGGTATTGTACCGGGGACATTTTTAATTTAGTTATGATTCTTTCTTCATTATAATACTTTATGTACTCAATTAAATCTCTTATAAACTGCTTAACTGTTTTAAATTTACATCTGTGGAAAAATTCTGCTTTAACATGTGAAAAGAAGTTTTCTGCCAATGAGTTATCGTAACAGTTTCCTCTTCTAGACATGCTTAAAGTGATATTATGTTCTTTCAAATATTTTTGATAGCCTATTGATTGGTACTGTACTCCTTGATCAGAATGGATCATTGTTTGATCTGTATAATTCTTTTCTGCACCCTTCAGCATATCAATAACCAACTTTGTATTGGCTGCGAGACTAATAGTGTAACTTATGACCTCACGGTTGCATAAATCAATTAGTGGTGATAAATATATCTTTCTTTGCGTATTCTAGCTACTAGGAGTGTTTCTTGAAATAGTAGGGAAAATATACTTTCTGTAAGTTATCTCTGTGTGAGATAACCTTGATAAATTAAGGTGTCTAAATAGTATTACGACTGACTGTGTTGGTCTGTTATTCTCGTAAACAGTTGGTATACCAGTATAAACGACATTAGTTGCATGTTTATCAGTGCAGTTTTACGGTTATATTGCAGGTTTTACCACGGAGAATATCGTTAAAATTGCATGTTATACCAACTTATGGTAGTATTTGGGTGGGTGATATTATGAAAAGAAAAGTATATAGTGAACTGTTGACATGGAAAAAACATAACACATCACAGTCTTTGCTTGTTAAAGGAGCAAGACAAATAGGGAAAACATTTATTATTAAACAATTTGGTGAGAATGAATTTAAGAATCTTCTTTATATAAATTTTGAAGATCAGTTGGATATCAGAAATGCATTTGACACTATGGGAAGTCCTGAGGATGCTGTGAAGTATCTTCAAACATACGGTATATCAAAAGGAATATTTAATATCGAATTTGAAACCCTGATATTTATGGATGAAATTCAACTTTCTACAAGAGCATTTTCACTGCTCAAACCCCTTACTGAAATGAATCGGTTTAGAATTATAGTAAGTGGTTCTCTACTTGGTATAAACCTGGGAGGCGAAAGTCTAAATCCAGGACCTACTGTCAAGAATATTGAAATGTACCCTATGGATTTTGAAGAATTCTTATGGGCTAAGCATGGTGAAGCTATAATATCAATACTGGATGAGATAAAGAGTAGTTCACTTGAAGGGAATATAATTGAGGAGAGCTACCATAACCTACTAAACGGTGATATCAAAGATTATGTTATTGTTGGTGGGATGCCTCAAGTAGTTTTATCATATATTTCGAAACATGATCTGGGAGACGTCTTTTTGATACAAAGTAGTATCCTAGAGCTATATAGGAGTGATATACAGCAGTATCAAACTAACGTAAGCAACAGAATTAAGACTCTCAAATGTTTTGATTCTATTCCAAGACAATTTTCAAAAGAGAATCATAGTTTCATTTATTCAGAAGTTGAAACAGGTAAGACTGCAAGACAATTTGGAAATGCATTAGAATGGTTAGAAAGAACTGGTAATGTAAGAAAATGTCATAATGTTGATAATCTGAAAGGAAGTTTAATTGACGGCAAAGGTAGATCATTCAAGCTATACATGAATGATATTGGACTTCTTGTAAATATGTTAGGAAAAGATTATGTTTATAAAATACAGAATGATGAATTGGGGATGTTTAAAGGTGCCTTGTATGAGCAACTTCTTGCTCAAGAACTTTATTCAAAAGGTGAGCATCTTTATTATATGAAGTTTAAACAATATGAAATAGATTTCCTAATACAACATGAGGGTAAAGTGTTCCCAGTTGAATGCAAATCAGGTGGTAATACTAATTCTAAGAGCCTTAAGAGTTATGTGAATAAATATTCACCTGAAAAGGCATATAAAGTCTCGATGAACAATATAAACTTGTCAAACAAAGTTATTAAGGCAATCCCACATTATGTGTTTGCTTTATTGATGTTTGAAGAAGTTGCGGGTATATAATGCTATGATCTAATCTCAAATTATTTATAAACTTGGAGAAGACTTAAATTTGTCTTCTTTTTGTTATAGTGCATGTCCGTTTCAAGTTAAAGAATCTAACATTCGGGATTATCCAATAGTCATAAAACAACATTTAGAGTAACAAATATCATAAGTAGCAAGTTTATCTCCGCTGTAGTAGCTGATGCAGCTAGTCTTACCGGAGAGTTAATGGATAATATTGCTTATTTTACTAGGGTGTGACAATATTGAGTAAGAGATAATACTAACTCGTACAAACTTTCAAAATACTTAACTATAAAAACTAAACGATATTGAGAAGTTTTTATAGTTCACTTTAAGGAGTTACAATAATTTAATGACTTAACAAATTAGTGATTAATGAAAATAAAACTTATTGAGTTGATTGGGGAGACTCAAGTTCAATTATTATAGTCTTCAACTGAAAATTCAGCTGTTGTCGAAGTTTAAAACTAAAATATTAATATTAGAGGAGAAAACTATGGAAAATGTAAACCAAATTGATAAAACTGAAATGTATGAACTTTACTGTGAATGTACTAACCATCCCAAGTCATACCAATCAATCACTAGAAATAAAATGGCTGGAGAAATAGTTGAATACTATAAACTGAACTTTGACATCGTGATACGAAATCTACACCAATCATATTTATCAAAGCTTATTGATATCTATAGAGGTAATGTTGTATTAGATATAAAAATGTCTGATTATGATTACAATGATCTTGAATGCATGCTTTTTGTCGTTATGCAGTATAAAGATGGGAGCTTCGTAGTAAACTTTAGAGAAGAATTAAAAGACTCATTTAATGTATTTTTTAAGATGTTTGACTTTGTGAAGCAAGTAGAGTTTGAAAAAGCTTATATTATTGTTAAAGGGTTAACAAGAGCATTGGGATTTGTGGATGTTCAGGAGATTAAAAATGAAGTTGGAAAATATTGTGATTTAGATGAAGTCAGTATTACTGACTTAGTAGAAAACTATTATGAAGAATATATAGTTAAACGCAAATTGACTTTTACCGATAACATAGTTGTCAATGGATTACATTATGAAGAGGGACCGCTTGATATAGAAATGATCACTGATTATGAACTATTTAAGGGGCCATATAAAGAGTTCTCATTTAGTGAGTTAAAAAGTTTTGCAGAATATGGATATAAAGTTGATGATGAAACAGTCCAAGAACTGCTGTTCACTATCAATGAGGCGACTGGAAACTATTCGGATTATGCAATATTTGATATATTTGTTTTCATCCACAATACTTGTCAAAAATCATCTGACTTAATTGAAGTTATGGTTCCGATACTTGATAACCACTTCCTCCGCATCGGTGAAGGGTATGAAATTATAAAACAAATGATAAAGTTCTCTGCAACTCAACCTAAGTGGATATACAAAGGATTCTCCGAACAAGAGATGCTGATGTCAGTCGATGATATGATCGGCGTGTTACATAAAGAAGACTATATGTAGTGCACCCCAAAATCCGGACTAAGGATTGAGGGGTGTTTTACTTTGTAGAAATGTGATGTAGAATTTATCGCCTCGTTACTTGTATTGAGCATTTCATAATCCTTATTGCAATCAGTAACAGACACAGTAACAGCGTTAGTTTCTTTGTTACACTATACAAACCGAACAGATTTGTAATGTTTTTATAGTGTAATATAAAAACTTACACTAATGCTCTAAAACGCATATAATTATGCTAGAGGTGACTATATGAAGAATAGACCTATTTATATGAAGCAATTAATGTCCTGGAAGAATAAAAAAATTATAAAGATTATTACAGGGATAAGAAGATGTGGGAAATCATCAATTCTTGATTTGTTTATGGAACAACTTAGAGAGTCAGGAGTAAATGACAATCGTATTACACATATCAATTTTGAGGATCTGTTGAATGAGAAATATCATGATTATAAAGTATTACATGACTTTCTTCAGTCAGCTGTTGTTAAAGGTGAAATGAACTATATTATTCTGGACGAAATCCAACTTGTAAGTAGTTTCGAAAAGGTAGTTATTAGTATCTATTTGCTTGATAATGTAGACATTTATTTGACAGGGTCAAACGCAACACTACTTTCTGGCGAAATTGCAACTCTGCTTGCTGGAAGATACATTGAGATAAAATTACTTCCATTGTCTTATAATGAGTATCTATCGTTTAAACAAGAACCACAATCTACAGATGAGTCGTTTCTAAATTACTTGAAGTACGGAGGAATGCCTTATGTTACCGAGTTAGCACTGAATCAAAAGAATATATATGATTATCTTAAGGGAATCTTTGACACTGTCGTAATAAAAGATGTGGTTGTTAGAAATAATATAAAAGATGTTCAAACACTTTATTCTGTAGTTAACTTCTTGTTTGATAATATTAGTAATACCACATCTGTAAACAAAATATCGAATACATTAAGTTCAAATGGTAAGAAAACTACTGCAGTAACAGTTGCTAACTATGTTAAGTACTTAGAAGATGCATTTATCATTAGCAAAGTTAAAAGATATGATATTAAGGGTAAGAGTTACTTAAAAACACAAGAAAAATATTACATAACAGATATAGGGCTAAGAAATGCTGTCTTGGGATTGCGAGATGTTGATCAAGGACACATAATCGAGAATGTAGTTTACCTTGAATTAATAAGAAAAGGGTATGTTGTATCAATTGGAAAATTAAGAGATTCAGTAATAGATTTTATAGCTGTTAATCAGAATACAAAAATATATATTCAAGTTGCTTTATCCGTTGTAGAAGATACAACTTTACAAAGAGAACTTGGACCACTGAAAAAGTTAAGGGATGATTATCAAAAAGTTCTTATCACTTCTGATAAGCTTTTAAACAATGATTTCGATGGTATAAAACACATTAACTTGATAGATTTTCTTACGAATAATGATGTAATATGAAAGCTGATATAATCAGCTTTTTTTATACTGTTGAGTATTAATAAGCAAACAAAAAAATAAATGTAACACCGGAGGCTTTATGACATTTGATAAGAAATCACATAAATTGCCAAAAACTAGGAACAAATAAAGTGACATTTATATCTGTCAATTTTCTTGGTTAAACTGATTTTTCTGCTTATAATATTTATGTTAGGAATAATAGCTATAGGAAAGCAATATAGTTAATTGTGAACTTACAACAGTTATATCTGAAAAACGATCCCACTAGCAAACCTCATTTCCACTGATACCTTGCTAACAATTATTCATAGTATTTGTTCGGCATACAGAGACTACTCTATATAAATGAATGTTTTGTCCGTTATGTGCAGACGATATCAAACTGCTGAAACATTATAGTCAATATTTCTTAAACACTTGACTATAACGTAACGTAATAGTTTATAATGTTATTAGAGGTGATTACTTTGCGAATAGTTGAATTTTCTAATATAACAGGACTAAGCAAGCGGACGCTACAATACTATGATTCATTTGGTATTCTAAAGCCAGTAAAGGATTCAAACGGATACAGGAACTATACGAGTGATTTGATAGCGGTTGCTGAGAACATCAAATTCCTCAAGGAACTTGATTACACATTAACGCAAATTAAGAAATTACTCTCACATGAGATTAATCAAAGTGAACTGATTGAAACACATATTTCATTCATAAAAGATAAAATAACAAACCTAAACGCTAAAATTGAGTACCTACGAGATGTGAAAGAGGGAGAAAACATGAAAATTATCAAAGATATCAAGAACAAGTATAAAAAAGAAGTAGAAAATAAATGGGGAAAAACTGATGCATATATGCAATCAGTTGAGAAAACAAGTAAGTACAATAAAAAAGATTGGTCTGAAATTACAACCCTTCAAAATGAGCTCTTTAACAAAATTCATGAAGAAAAAGATATTGAAAGTGAAGCTGTTAAGGTATTAATTAATGAATGGCAAGCATTCATTACTAAGTACTACTATGACTGTACAGACGAGATTCTGCTTGGATTAGCTGATATGTATGTAGGTGACAGAAGATTCAAGAAAAGAATGAACAAAGCTAGACCAGGATTAGCTGAATTCTTTAGCAATTCAATTAAGTTTCATAAAGAAAAATGATGTTAGATGCTCCAAATGTCAGGCATAATTCAATGCATTCCAATGACTTAAAAATCAAAGGGTGTTATTTTTGTCATCTATCAAGAGTATTGAGTTATAACTATATATTAAGGGAAAGTATAATTACAACTTTATAATTCGTTCTAATTATACTTTAAGTTGTAAGAGTATAATTAAAGTGTATAAAATTACTTATAAGGAATTAGAGTTAACTTTCTACAGCTTTAATGATATGGATGATTTAGGCGGTGCATAAGAATTAGTGAACTATAAGTTGTGATTTTGAGGGCCAATTTGTAGTGTCTTGAACTTGATGCAACTTTCAAAAAAAAGAAGCCTAAATTAGTAAAAGATCTCATAAGGATTAACTGAAAAATAATTACTGTTTTTACTAAAAAATGCGACTGTTTTACATTAAGTCGCATTTTTTGCTTTGTAGGAGTAGTTTAATCATATTAGAAGGGATACATACGATTAAACTAAGTAAGTAATCATGCTATCAAAGTTTATTTAAGACTTCTCTTTAATAACATTATTATGATAATGGATTATTAATTGTCAGTTACTCATATATGAGCAACTATTTATTCCGGAACAAAGATGCACTCTAAAAGTAGCATTTGTGGCACTATTGACGATTAACCGGATCAAAATATAATGTCTAGAGGTCACTTAAAGGAGATTTACCTTGAAATATACCCTAGAAAGCCCAATGGTTAACAAACTGTTACTTTTGTAGAATAGATTGGGTGATAAAATTATAGTGGGGAAATTACTTTAAGGAGATTACTATGACAAAAAGATCCATCACTTTATTATTACTCATTGTTTTACTTAGTTCATGCAAGAAAGAAGAATTAGTTTATGAAATTGTTTTAGATGCACAAAATACTATGGAGATTGAAGTAAATAGTGGCACCGACTTCATCGGTGCTAGTTGTTTAATTGATAACTGTGAAATTAAGGTTTTATCAGATCTTGATTCATTTGAAATCGGAGAATATCAGATTGATTATGTTTACTTAATTGATGATTTAGAAATGAACAAATTTACACAAAATATAACTGTGGTAGACAACACTAGTCCTGAATTAATACTAATAGGAGACAGTATTGTATATCTGGAATTAGGAGAATCATATAACGACTTAGGAGTTGAGTGTTTTGATAACTATGACTTGGATTCTATCGTCTTTTCAGATGATCTGGTTAATAGTGAAGTTGGAGAATACATTCTTAACTATTACGCAACTGACACAAGTGGGAATGAATCAACAATTCAAAGAACGGTTATTGTAACTGATTCTTTTGCTCCAGACTTTTTGCTTATAGGTTCAGACATTATTCTTGAATACGGAGAGGAATATATTGAACTTGGTTTAGATTGTTTTGAGGAGTGTAGTATTACTACAACCTCAAACATAGACTTTTCTAAGTTAGGGGAATACATAATAGAATATGACAGCACTGATACATTTGGTAACCATCTAATTAGGGAAAGAAGAGTTACAGTAGTAGATACAACTGCTCCTAAGGGAGAGTTAGTTGGAAAAGATATAGTTTCTTTTTATAGATTTGATACTTATATTGAACAGGGTGTTACTTGCACCGATAATTATGATGTTGAATGTACTATTGAGATTACTAATAACATTGACAACGCCATATACGGTAGATACTTAGTTGAATATAATTTAACTGACTCATCTAATAACACTACGACCATTTCAAGAATTGTAGTAGTTAGTAGAAAAGCTAGAAAGTTAGTTCCTGACAGCACTTTGCCAGTAGTAACACTGAATGGGATTCAGAGTATGACTATTGAGTTAGGAAATGTCTTTATAGATCCATATGCCATATGTACTGATAACTCCAACTATTGTGTTATCACAATTGAGGGAGATGTATTAGATGAAGTAGGTGAGTACTCTATAACCTATACAGCTACAGATAAATCAGAAAACAATTCAAGAATCATTAGAACTGTAAATGTAGTAGATACAACAATACCAAGTCTGCTGATAACATCAGGTGTGACAGTATTTGAAGCTGGGAGCTTCAACCTTGATTTAGGAGTTGTTTGTGCGGACTTATCAGGCTGTACCGTAACTTCTAGTATTAACTTTGACAAAAGGACTGTTGGAAATTACCAAATAGAATATTCTGCAGTGGATGAATCAGGCAACACTGTATCTGGAATAAAAGAGATCAAAATAATAGATACAACAAACCCTGAGTTCGATGAAATTATGGACCAAACTATCGATTCAGGTGGAGAAAATATTGATTGGTCAAGTTTAATTCTAAATGAAACTGACAATAGTGATTCAGTATTAATCAAAGAAGAATTAATTGATGGAGTTACTTATAACAAACCAGGAGTTTATTCAGTTTCAGTAAAAGTAACTGATAATTCGCAAAATGTAGGAGTAAGGACCTTCAAGGTTACTGTAAATACACCAGAAGCTGCATTCACTATAAACAATAGTGGGCTTTTGCTAACTTATAATATTTCATATGGTCTTGATATAGCTATACCAAATACTGTTAGTGGAATTGTTGTAAAAGAGATTACATCATTTTTCTTATATAACAAAGGTATTACAAGTGTAGTATTACCTAGCAGGTTAGAATCAATAGGTTTTATGGCTTTTGAAGGAAATAATCTAACAAACATAGTTCTCCCGAACGGACTATTACGAATTGATTCAGCTGCATTCAAAGATAACCTAATAACTATGTTAGAAATCCCTGCTTCAGTTGGCTTTATAGATATGAATGTATTTAGGGGGAATAATATTGAAATAGTTACTATCCTTGGGGATAGTAATAGATTCAATACATCTTGGAGATACATTGGTTTAGATCCGGGCATTAATGATAGTTTCATTTTGGAAGATAATTATTACTTTTATCCCCTAACTAAAGCAATCATAGGATTTGATACTAATTCAGGTGTACAAGTTATTATTCCGAGTATAATAGACGGAGTAAATGTAGAAAGAATAGGAATCTCAGCATTTAGTGATTTAGGGATTAACTCAGTCGGTTTACCTAGCGGTATTCTAGAAATAGGAGATCATGCTTTTTCTGGTAATAATTTGTCGATTATTGTAGTTCCAAATTCAATTACTAAAATTGGAACAGCTTCATTTATGTTTAACTCATTAACTGAGATTGTTATACCAGCTTCTGTAACTGAAATTGGACAATCTGCTTTCAGTGGAAATTCACTTATAAGTATTACAATTGGTGGATACGAATTAAGATTTAATAATACATGGGAGACTATTGGTTTTCCTAAAGGCCTTAAGCCTACAGTATAAAAGAAGCCACTCGAGTGGCTTCTTTGCTTGTTACCATTCAATTTATGCCTGTTTTATGGTACAATTTCAAGAGAAAAAAGAGGTACATCATGTATAAAAAGAACATAGTATTAGAATATTTCCATACGTTTACGAGAAGTTTCAACATTACAGCTGTAATGTGGATGCTTTATCTTGCTGCGAAAGGTTTTAGTTTGTTTCAAATAGGTTTATTTGAAGGGATCTTCCATCTAACGTCAATGACTATGGAAATACCCACAGGAGCAATAGCTGATATATATGGTAGAAAGGTAAGTAGAATCATAGGAGTATTCCTAAACATGATTTACTTGCTCATTTTAGCGTTTAGTAATAACTTCTGGGTTATAGCTTTAGGGTTTGTATTCTGTGCTTTATCTTATACATTAGAATCAGGTGCAGGAGACGCACTTGTTTATGACTCTTTACTTGAAGATAAGAATGAAAAACAATTTGTTAAAGTAAACGGAAGAAAAGAAATAATCTTCCAAGTATCATCAATGTTAGCAGCAGTAGTTGGTGGATACATCGCATTTGTTAATCATTCATTAGTATTTAAAGTAATGCTTGTTATAACTATTCTCTCTCTAGTTCTATTGTCGTTTCTTAAAGAAACAACAATTGATAAACATCCTGATGGGATTAAAACGAAGTTTAAAGAGCAGTATGTTGAGAGTTTTAAATATGTTTTAAACAATAAAAAACTAATTTTGTATATTGTAGTAGGTAACCTATTAGCGTTCCCTGTTACTGTATTATTCTTTTATTCACAAAACTATTATATCTATTTAGGGTATACAGAATTCCATATAGGTATCTTTATGGGGTTGTTTGCATTATCCGCAGTTATTGGAGCATGGATATCTACAAAGATTCATATAAAAGACGTTTACCTCTTTACAATAATACCTATAATAATGATTGCCCTTATCTGGGGTTACTTAACTCCATTCAGTTGGATAGCGTTCGCACTATTAGGTGCGTTTGAGAGTATTATGTATATTGTGATTCTTAATCACATAAACCATATGATACCAAGTAACAAAAGAGCTACCATATTATCAATAAGTTCAATGATGTTTAGTTTAATGATGATTCTAGTATTCCCCATAGTTGGGCTATTAAGTGATTTATATTCATTTAAAGTTGGGTTTGCTTTTAATGCATCAATCGTTACATTAGCTTATATTGTATATTTGTTTAAGTTTAGACAGTTTAATGAAGAATAAGATAATTAATCTTGCCCAACAAAAAGGATTGTTATCAGGATTTACCACAACTGAAATATACAAGAAACATAAGCCACTGGATGAATCATTTAGCTATGCTAAATCAATCATCTCATTCGCAATGCCTATTAATAAAGGAGCTAGTATTATGGCTTCATATGCGATGGAACAGGATTATCATATAACGTTAACTGACTTACTTTCTGATATTGCAGTTGAGGCTGGTTTAGTTAAGTACGATATCTGTGTTGATACCGCACCAATAGACGATAAGCTTTCAGCATATCTTGCTGGAGTTGGTTATTACGGTAAAAACTCACTTATCATAACTGAGGTTGGATCATATGTGATGCTTGGAGAAATCGTGACGGAGCATTTATTTGAGCCAGACGCTATTTCAACTGATGATTGCGGTAAATGTACTCTATGTATTAAAGCGTGCCCTACAGACGCAATGGATGACATATACGGTAAATGTTTAGCAGGGTTCCTGCAAAGAAAGATTGTACAAACTGATTCAGTGTATAAATTATTTGAAACAATTTATGGCTGTGACATTTGTTTAGAGGTTTGTCCTGAAAACAGAGCTGTATTAGAGACGAGCTTTTCATTTGAGGACATTGATATATTTGATATACTTAAGTGCAGTAAAAAGGAGTTTAGAAAGTATTCTAACTATGCCTTTTACTGGTTAGGACATAATGTAGTTAAAAGAAACATAGTAGTATATGCAAAAAACAAAAACATTAACATTGATTCTCATTTGAGTTATATAAACTCAAAAGAAGAATATATGATAAAAGCATTAGAGTACTATGGGAGGTAATTATGATTAATGTAGTTTTATATAACCCTGAGATACCACAAAACACAGGGAATATTATGAGAACATGTGCAGCAACAGATGTATTTTTACATCTAATAGAACCATTAGGGTTCTCACTAGATGAAAAAGCAGTTAGAAGAAGTGGTGCTAATTACGTAAACAAGACTAATTTTAAAATTTATAAGAACTGGGAAGAGTTTATAGCGACAAATGAAGGAACGTTTATCTTCATGACACGTTATGGTTCACATAAGCCTAGTGAGTTTGATATGAGTGATAGTGATGCTAACATCTATTTAATCTTTGGGTCTGAATCAAGTGGAATACCTACTGATATCTTAAGAGACCACTTAGACACTTGTGTAAGACTACCAATGACTAAAGAAGTAAGATCACTTAACTTAAGTAATGTAGTAGCTATATTAGTATATGAGGCTCTTCGTCAACAAGATTATAATGATTTATTGTTTGAAGAACCAGAAGAGTTAAAAGGGAAAGACTTCTTAACTAAAATTTAGGTTAAACTAATAATGTATGGAAAAAGGGGAAAAAGTTCCCCTTTTTCTATAGAAAGGGAAGAAATAACTTTGATAACGTAAATAAATTGATTTTCACCTTGTTTTGCATATTTATTAGGGTATATACTTAGTTAACAAATGAATATTGGTAAACTTCAAGAAATTGGAGGACACAAAGCTATAGGGACTTACCGGGAGGATGTTAGCCAGCTACGTTATATGCTGCCATTATATTTTTTTGGTACTTTTATTTTATAAAATTATTTGGGGGATAGAATTAATGAAAAAAACTATATTTAGAAGATTCATCATTGTATTATTTTTGAGTTTTACATTCTTGGTGAGTCTTAACAGAGTGACAGTAGAAGTAAATGCAGCTACACCTGTTATAACAGGAGTAGAGATTACAAGTGGAGCATATAAAATTGGAGATGCTATTACTGTAACAATCATAGCTGATGTAATAGGACATCTTGAGTCTGCGATTACGATTAATGAGAAATCGGTGACTGGATTCACTGATGTTGGATCGGGTATTTACACAGTGATTTACACTGTAGCATCTGGTGATACTAACAGAGCAAGTGTAGGAGTAATTCCAATATCAATTATTCTAACTGACGGATCAAATCCTAGTACAGAGTTTACGGCATTTGCTTCGGTTGGAACAGTGACAATTGATGCGAATGTACCAACAATAAGCACAGTAGAAACTCAGGATTTAGATAACAATGGTAAATTAGATGCATTGAAGATAACCTTCAATGAAAATATATTAGATGCAACTGTAACATCTGGTAATTTTGTAATTGCTGGATACACAGGAGAAGACTTTGCACCGTCAGCAAATAGTGATGTAGCTGACAATGGTGTCATCTATATAACATTTACTGAAGGATCATTAGATAATGAAGCAACACCGGCAGTGACGTACACTGCAGGAACGTTGACAGATTCAGCTGGGAACAGTTTAGCTACTGCCTCAGGTGTGAGTTCAATTGATAAAGCAGCACCATCAGTGCTTACAATAACGAATAGTGATGGAGATGGAGTAGTTAAGTCTGGTGTTACAGGAGTAATAGTTACTGTTGAATTTAGTGAAACACTAACTGTCACACCTAAGATAACTATAAGTGGGGCAGAAACAGTATCCGCCACTGATATGGCTGGATCCGGAACAACATGGACTTACACACTTCCGACAATTGGAAGTGGAGACGGAGTAATCAATGCACAAATCACAGTTGGAGCAGATGCTGCTGGGAATGTAGTTGTACATTCAGCTGCGACTACTGGATTAACTGTAGATAATACAGTACCAACAATAAGTGGTGTAGCAATCTCTTCAGGAACATACAAAATTGGAGACTCAGTAGCAGTAGTAGTCACAGCAGATGCAACTGGATATAGTTCTGGAGTAATTACAATTAACGGACAATCAATAACTGGTTTTAATGATGAAAGCGACAACACATATACAATGACTTACACAGTTGTTGAGGGAGATACAGATAGATTAAATGTAGGAGCAGTTAGTGTTTCAGTAGTGTTAATAGATCCTGCTGGGAATAGTTCGGCTGTTTTCTCAGGAACACCTACGTCTACAGGTACTGTAACAATTGATGCGAACGTACCAACCATAAGTACTGTAGAAACACAGGATTTAGATAACAATGGTAAATTAGATGCATTGAAGATAACCTTCAATGAAGATATATTAGACGCCTCTGTAACATCTGGTAATTTTGTAATTGCTGGATACACAGGTGAAGACTTCGCACCAACGGCGAATAGTGATGTAGCTGACAACGGTGTCATCTATATAACATTTACTGAAGGAACATTAGATAATGAAGCAATTCCAGCAGTGACTTACACTGCAGGAACATTGACAGATTCGGCAGGAAACACATTATTAACTGCGTCAGGTGTAAGTTCAATTGATAAAGCAGCACCAGCGGTACTAACAATAACAAATAGTGACGCTGATGGAGTAGTTAAGTCAGGAGTTTCTGGAGTAATAGTAACTGTAGAATTCAGTGAAATCTTATCAGTAACTCCAAAGATAACTCTGACTGGAGAAGAAACAGTATCAGCAACTGATATGGCGGGATCAGGAACAACTTGGACATATACGTTGCCGACAATAGGTAGTGGAGACGGAGTAATCAATGCACAGATCACGGTTGGAGCAGATGCTGAAGGGAATGTAGTTGTACATTCAGCTGAGGCAACCGGATTAACTGTAGATAATACAGTTCCAGTAATTACAGCCAGTAGTGGAGTAGTGAATACGGAAGGTGCAGGATCTTGGACATCAACTGCGACAGCATCGGATAATATAGATGGTAACGTAACAGGAAGTTTGGTAATAACATACTTCAAAGCAAATGGAACAACACCATTAGCGGATTTAGCGGCAGCAAGAGTTGATCTAGGATCTGGCCTAAATGTAATCGTAAAATATAATGTCGATGATGCAGCTACAAATAGTGCAACAGAGGTAATAATCACATTAACAGCAAATGACAATACAGTTCCAGTGATTACATTAAGTGGATTATCAAGCATCACGATAGAAGCATCACAAAGTGCTTGGGTAGATCCTGGAACAACAGTTAGTGATAATTATAGTTCTGGACTTACGACTACAACTTCAGGCGTAGTCGATAACAATACAAGTGGAGTTTATTTACTTGTGTATGATGTAACTGATGCGGCAGGAAATGTAGCAGTCACAGTACAAAGAACAGTTACAGTAACAGATACAACAGCACCAACGTTTAACGCTATTGGAAATCAAACAGTGGAAGTTAATACAGGAGACGTTGACTGGAGTACTTATATAACAAGTGGACTAGATAACTCAGATACGGTTCTAGTTAAAGCTGAAACAGCAGATACGGTGAACTATACAGTTACAGGATCAGGAAGTGTAACAGTAACATTAACTGATGGATACGGAAATGTGGGCTCAGGAACATTCACAGTAACAGTATCTGATACAACAGCACCAGTAATTACATTAAGTGGAGCTTCAGAGATTTCAGTAGAAGCATCACAAAGTGCTTGGGTAGATCCAGGAACGACAGTTAGTGATAACTATAGTTCAGGACTAACGACTACAACTTCAGGCGTAGTCGATAACAATACAAGTGGAGTTTATCTACTTGAGTATGATGTAACAGATGGGGCTAGTAATGCAGCTGTGACAGTTACAAGAACTGTAACGGTAACAGATACAACAGCTCCAACGTTTAACGCTATTGGAAATCAAACAGTGGAGGTTAATACAGGAGACGTTGACTGGAGTACATATATAACAAGTGGACTAGATAACTCAGATACGGTTCTAGTTAAAGCTGAGACAGTGGATACAGTGAACTATACAATAGTAGGATCCGGAAGTGTAACAGTAACATTAACTGATGGATACGGAAATGTGGGCTCAGGAACATTCACAGTTACTGTATCAGATACAACGGCACCAGTAATTAGTGGAATATCTAATGCTTCTTACTCAGCAGGAACTACTGAGCCAAACTGGCTAAGTGGAGTTACTGCAGTTGATAATCTTGATGGTTCAGTATCTGTAACTTATTCAGGAGTTGTTGATATGGACAATGCTGGAGATTATGTATTAACTTATACAGCAACAGATGCAGCAGCAAATGTTGCAACTCCAACAAGAACTATTACTATTACAGGAGCAGTTCAAGCTACTGTAATTTCTGTTAAAAGTATTCAGATAACTTCAAATGTAACAACTATAGAAGTACCTGAAGGTGGAGTATTCACTGCACCTACTGTTGAAGCAAGATATTATAGAGACGATACAACAATTAATGTAACAAGTAGTATAACAGGTGGTTCTGAAGTAGATACCTCAGTTCCTGGAACTTACACTTTAGTCTATAGTGTTACATACTTAGGACTTAGTGATTCACTTACTGTTACTGTTACAGTAGTTGCTACAGATTCAGACTCAGATGGAGCGTCAGATGTAGATGAAGTTGCTATTGGGAGTGATCCATTAGATTCAACTTCCACACCTGATGATATCGATGGAGATGGATTTAGTAATGCAGAAGAAATTTCAGTTCAATCAAATCATTTAGATAAATACTCTACACCTCTTGATTTAGATGGAGATGGATTTACGAATGCAGAAGAAATAAATGCATCAAGTGATCAGTTTAATAAATTATCTACTCCATTTGATATAGATGGAGATGGATTCAGTAATGTTTTAGAAACAAATGAAGGCAGTGACCCTAATGATTCAGAATCAGTACCAGGTGACATTGACGGTAATGGGATATTAGATGAGTTAGAACTAGATACTGATGGAGATGGGGTTCCTGATGTTGAAGAGATTGAACAAGGAACTGATCCAGTTAATTCAAGTGATGCAATTGGAACTGATGTTGTTACAGTAGTGTATAAACTAAAATTAGGACTTTATACATCATCAATAGAAATTAATGATACATTTGATATTGAAAGTATAAGATTATTATTCCATATTGGCTCAACAAAGCCAGATATTAATAATACCGTATGGAGTGAGTTTGATGCGATTGCTGATGAAACTCTTCTTGAGAATCAAAATGTATACATCTTGATTCTAGACAATGACGGACATAAAACAGTTAGAGACTTTACTGATGAGTTTAATGTAATAACTTCAATAGAGGCAGATACAGTTATTATTAACGAAAACAAAATGCAAATAGTAGTTAATGACGAAGTTGTTGAATATGATTCAGTAAAAGTAGAACTTGATTCAAATAACGTTAATATCACTGAAAATGGTGATGATTCAGATGAGGATGTTATAAGTAGTAATATAATATTATCAAATGAGTTAGTTAAATTTGTTAGCGCTAGTAATAATAACGACTCTAAGCAGTTAGTAGTGTTCGATATGTCAGTTGAAGTAGAATATGAGCTTATGACAGTTCTGTATAGAGTTCAATCAATTGATACAACAATACTGATGATAGGTGTAAATGCTAGTGAATGGAGTAAATTAGAAATAGTTCAAGGTGAAATAAAATACATTGAACTATCAGATAATGAAACAATAGAATTAATGACAGAATTAACTGATAATGAAGCAGAGGAGACAGTATCACTTACTTTCAATGTAACTTCAGATGGAAGTACATTCACACTTGATATTGTTAATGAAGCTGAGCAAACTTGGTCTTGGTACTTAATACCTGTTATTGCCTTACTTGTAGTTGGAGCAGTAATCCTTATTAAAAAGAAATAATCTAAGATAGTTATACTACGCTTGTAGTATAACTATTTTTTTAATATGTGATACTATAAAATCAACAATATTTTATAGGTGGAATAATGAAAAAAATTATATTTGGAATGACAGAAAACTGTGGGACGTGTAAAGTGGCAATGAAGATGCTCAAACTTGCGAGTGAGTCATTTGATATACCAGTTGAGGTAGTAAATATATCTGCAAATAAGGGTATTATTGAGAAGTATAAAATATCTTCAACTCCTGCATTCATCTTCTTAGATGACGACAGAGTAGTTGAACAGTTTTATGCCTTTCATTCGGTGACGTTCCTGTTTGAGAAAATAAGAAGTTTAGAAAACAAAAAAAATCCTATTATGTAGGATTTTTTAATTGCTGCAAATTCATGTTGAGTTATTTACTTTGTCCATTGTTTATTTTCTTCTTAGTTAATCCAACGGACTCATTAAAACGTTTGATATTGTCAGAGGCAACTACATGAACCAATGCAATTGATTGAGTTAAAAGTGTATCCTCATAATCATTTGTGATATCTCTATATGCAAGATTCATATTCGCCATAGAACTTGAAATGATATTAATATAATCAAACATAACATCGTCATCAAAGTAAATATCGTTGGTATTTTCCATACTGAAGAGTCCGGCGTGCATAGTAGTGTTACATTCTTTCCATATTGTTCTGAAAGAACCAGTGTCTGGATCAACAATTTCTATTTGCTCATCAACAAAGTCGGAAATGCTTTTCACTGAAAGTATGGACTTTTTTGTTAAACTTAATGTCCACCCAAAGAACTCGTTTAAATTGCCTTCTATATCTTGATTGATGGATAATATTTTCTTCATTTCTTTCAAAGTGGTGGTTACGTCTTTAATGCTGAGTTCATCCTTGGGATAAATCTGAGACGCCAAAACGATACCATGTTTGAAAAACAATATATTAGTTTCTTCTGTTGACTTCGATAAAGACACAGCAACACTTATGTATTCAGTTAACAGTCTAAATACCTTTTGGAAATAAGCTAATTGTCCATTCGAGTATGATACAACAAGATTATGAAGCAAATTCGTTACTACCCAATAACACTTTATGAAATTGACAATTCGTGTATCAGGTTTGTGAATTTCAAGGACAAAGTTAATACAATTCTCATAAACAGTATCGTACAGCGTATAAAGTTGATCTAGAGTATCAATTATCTTATTTTGTGTATCTGATTTGTTTGAAATCTGATGCTTTTGGTAATCAATGAGAGTGATTTTAGTTTTGATACCTATTTGTTTAGTCCTCATCATTTTCCTTATTGATTCAGCTGGATTTGTGTAGTATTTTCTTCTCCACTTATTTATTCTATTGTAATTAGATTCAAAGGACATATCATCCAGCAGAAGTTTGTGGTCAAACTTCGAAATTCGTGAAATCATAAGATTCAAGTTGTAATAATGGTACGTGTCTTTTTTGAGTCCATTGGTAAATCCTCTTATGAGTATTTTTGTTAGACTAAGCGCAAAACCTATTCCTCCAACACGAAGCTGTGACTTACCTTTGTCGGACTCATCAAAGAAGTACAGATATGCCGATGTTGGATGAAGGCACATATTGATGTTCTTGACTATCTTATTTACTATTTCGTTAGCTTTACCAAATTCATCTCCCAGCACTGTGTTTCGGAGTTTGAACTGAGAGAAACGTTTTAATGGCATTCCTTTACTATCTCTTAGAAATCCAAAGGCCCATCCGTTCTGCTCTTTATATATCTTTTTGGCTTCATTTATTGACAGTTTATGATGAGATGAGAATAAGTTGATACTCATATTAAATACATTTTTAAAATCATCGTCGAAGTTAAAAGTTTTCATGTCCCTTTTTGAATAGTATTCAAGAACATGCGGATGATTTAAATATAGTACTGCGGTTTCTACACTTGACTCAGAGATGATACTATAAGCAACGAAATACTCTATTATCTGTCTAATAATTGAGTGTACAACTAAAGTCTTATTAGTGTTTGCGAGAGCAATGGTCATTTCTAATAGCAAGTGACTTACACATTTTATTATTTTAACAAGCGCAACCTTTTGAGGGACTTTCTCGTAGTCCAAGACGGTCTTATTCATTAGATCAGACTCAAATATTTTAAATTGTTCAATTAGAATCAAACTAATAGTTGTAAGTTCATTATATGCGTCAATTGCATCCTTTGAATAACTCTTGAAACTAGCTATTGCTTTGTATGGAGTAAGATGACGCAATGAAGATAAATCAATATCACATTCAATTAAATATTTCGTATTATACTCCATGACTTCCCCCTCCTATTGTTTTACTAATGATACCATGATTTATTTCGGTTAATAATAGATTATTTGTGTTAAAATTAATAGATATAATGTTCAATTATTATATTAGAGTAAAACTATATTCTGAGAAATGGTTGTGAAATTATGGCGAATGTTAGAGATATTATACAAATTCATAGTTTTAAACACGATAAATCGATTCATAGAATCTGGGACAAAGCAGTTATCATAGAGATGAATGAAGAGTTTATCGTTTTAGGTAATGAAAGAACTAGAGTTTTAGAATCAAATGGTAAAAGCTGGTTCACTAAAGAACCTGCGATTTGTTTCTTTTTTAAGAATCAATGGTATAACGTAATTAGTATGTTAAAAGAGTCAGGAATACATCATTATTGTAATCTTGGTTCACCATATACGATTGATGCTGAAGCTGTTAAGTACATTGACTATGACTTGGACATTAAAGTGTTTCCAAATAACACTTATAAAGTCTTAGACAAGTATGAGTATCAAACTCATTCAGAAGAGATGAATTACCCTGAAGAGGTTAAACAAATCATTAAATATGAAATTGAAGATTTAAAACAAAGAATCAAGAATAGAGATCTTCCTTTTAATGATGCTACAATATATAAATATTATGAACTATACAAGGAGATTACTAATGAGAGACCCTAGATTACAGAAGCTTGCTGAAACACTAGTTAATTATTCAGTTGAAGCAAAAGAAGGACAACATGTATTAATAAGAGGTCACGTTTCTACGAAACCTTTATTACTAGAACTAGTTAAAGAAGTTAAGAAAATAAAAGCTCATCCATATGTAGAATTAATGGATGATGATATATCAAGAGAGGTAGCTTTAGCTACATCTGAAGAAAGACTTGATATGTTAGTTTCTTGGAAAACTAAACAATATAATGACATTGATTGTTCAATCGCGGTGTATGCTGATGAGAATGATTATTCTTCAGTAGATGTACCAGTTGAAACTAAATTAATGACAGCTAAAAAGATGAGACCACTTAGTGATATCATCGTTAATACTAAAAAATGGGTATTACTGAACTATCCAACTCAAACTTTAGCTCATAAAGCTAAAATGAGTTATGAACAGTTCTATAATTATTGTATGGATGTATCATTAGTAGATTACTCTAAGATGGATTCAGCATTCGTTGTATTAAAAGAACTTATGGATAAAACGAATAAGGTTAAGATTACAGGTCCTGGAACTGATTTAGAGTTCAGTATCAAAGGTATTGATTCGGAACCTTGTAGTGGTCAATGTAACATCCCTGATGGTGAGATATATACTGCACCTGTTAAAACTAAAGTAAATGGAACAATAACATATAATACTCCTTCAGGTTATCAAGGTAATGTATATGAGAAAGTATCATTAACTTTTAAAGACGGTAAGATCATTAAAGCTGAGTGTGCAAACACTGCTGACAATGAAAGACTTAATAAAATATTTGATACTGATGAAGGCGCAAGATACGTTGGTGAATTCGCTATTGGTGTTAACCCACTAATAACTAAACCAATGGGAGATATCCTTTATGATGAAAAAATAGCAGGTTCAATTCACTTTACTCCTGGTCAAGCATATGAAGGACCAGCAGATAACGGGAATAAATCAAGCGTTCACTGGGATCTTGTATTAATCCAAACACAAGAATTTGGTGGAGGAGAAATCTACTTTGATGATTTATTAATCAGAAAAGATGGAATGTTCGTTCTAGAATCATTATTAGGACTTAATCCAGAAAACTTACTATAAACTGGGTGCTTCTTATGAAGCACCTTTATTTTTAAGAATAAAATATAATTAAAAAGGTGAGAAAAATGAAAATAGGATTTATGATAAATAGTACTAAATTAATAGATAATGCCAAATGCTTAATTGAATCATCATCTGACGAATTCTTTGTGATGGCAATTAATGAAGTATACGAAGAAGTAAAAGACTTATTCCCAAATGTATATCATGTAGATGTATATAGATTTAAGAAATTCCCGTTCTACGACAAAGTATGTGCTGCAGCTGCAGCAGAAGACTTAGGAATTGATATCTGGATGGATATAGATTCAGTGTTCTTAGAAGAAGTATCATTTGGAGACGATTGCTTTGTTTCAGCAGTTGACGATATGGGTATTGGTGTAACTGAGAAGGATGAGTTCTGGAGCATACTACATAAATACTTTGGTATTGATCCTGACTATACAGTTGATACAACAATCACAAAAGAAGAAATACTACCTTATTTCAATATGGGGTTTGTAGTAAACTTCAAACACTTTAATAAACTAATGAATGAGATGACTTATTTCCTTAAGAAGAAGACATTCGGTAAGTTCTATAGCGATTCCAAGTACAAAGTTTTCTTACATCAGGCTATTTTCAGTTGTTTAGTTGAAAAACACTATGACTATGACTTCCTGGACTATGAGATTAATTATCCTCTACATTTAAAGCGAAAATTAAAGGGAGTTAAATCAATTAGGTATGATAACTACTTTAACGAAGAAAATAAAATGTACCCCAAATATGACCTTTCAATAGATTGGAAATATGAGTAATAAGACTTAATGATTATTAATCAGTTTTGTAATTTGTTTTTATGATCTTACATCACGTTTAGAAGGAGACTTAGGAATGATTGAAAAATTCAGTAAGAGTCAAAAGCGTTATGTATTACTTGGTTACGTTATAATTTACATTATATTACCAGTGTTAGTTGTCAGACTGGTTCCATTAGGTAGTAACATCTCTAGAGAACTGGCCAGTACATTATTAGTATTTGCTTCTGCAGTAGGTGTTTTAGTAGTTCTTTTACTCACAGTGAAAAATGTATTGTTAGATGACCTAAGAATTGTTAAAGACAATAAGAGGCTTTTGTTAAAGTCATTAAAAGGATTAGGAATCATTTATCTACTTAATATTATTTTTGGACTTTTGTACACTTATTTTGATATATATGGTGTAAGTGAAAATCAGGAGTCAGTGCAAGAACTTGTTACTGCAAATCCATGGGTAATTCTGTTACCAATGGCTTTGTTTGTACCTATTATAGAAGAAGTAGTATTCAGAGGAGTAATCTTTGATTTTATAGAGAGTAAGATTGGGATAGTGTTCGCTGTAGTGATAAGCTCCTTATTGTTTGGACTATTACACGTTCTTAGTTTAGACTCATTAGTATTTTTACCACAATATGTGATGATGGGCTTAGTATTGGCTTATACATATGTTAAATCAGATAAGAATTTAATTGTTACAATTGCTCTTCATATATTGTTAAACACAGCAGCAGTGTTCTTAATTGCTGTCAGCATGTGATAACTTAATTCAAATTACGATGAGAGGATATACTAAACTACGAGTTTAGTATAAAGTGATCAAAATGAATACAATATACATTACTACATTTCTTATATTGGTGTTAGTTGCATATATCTGGTTTCTATATAAAAAAATCAAATATTATATGGCAGGAGATAAGTCAGTAAAAGGCTTTTTCATTGCATTTATGAAAGCATCGTTTTATTCTGGTAGAAGAATGTAAATTACTAGAAAATTCATTTGAATAGAAAGAAATTATGAATAACAGAAAGTGAAACTTTTGTTATTTTTTTATGTCTTGTTGTGATACACAATTAGGTATGATATAATTTGTTTGTTCGAAGAACGAACAAGAGGTGCTTATGAATACTTTCTTTAAACCAAGCCCTATATACAAAGAGTATCTTATTCTCAATTTACTGAATAAAGATAATCAAATCACTCAAAGAGGTATAAGTGACCAGATTGGTATAGCTTTATCAATGGTTAACAAGTACTTGAGTGAGTACGAAGATCTAGGGTATCTGGAAAAAAACTTCATAAATGAAAAAAATGTACAATATAAAGTTACTCATTCAGGATATGAAAGAATGCAGGCTCTGAATATTGCGTTTTTAAGTGCTTCAAACGAAGTGTACAATAATGCTAAGGATAATGTTCTATCGGCATTGTTAGATGCACTGGATAGCTCCTCTATAAATATTATTCTATATGGAGCTGGAGAAGTAGCTGAAATAATATTGAGTGTACTTAAGAATGAAGAAGAGCATAAATATAATGTAGTAGCTGTGATTGATGACGACGAGAATAAAATTGGAACAATGATTCAAAATGTAAAAATTGTTGCTTTATCAGACCTTGATGGGTTTGAGTTTGATTCGATTCTGATATCGTCATATAAACATCAAAAAGAAATACTGGGTAAAATTAAAAATAAAGTAAATAAAGACAAAATAAGAAAATACTTTAGTTGAGGTGTAAAAATGTATTATCCATTTATAAAAAGAGTTATCGATATTTTACTATCATTCATAGGAATAATAGTTTTATTACCACTAATAGTACTTATCTCAATTATTATAAAAATCGAGTCTAGAGGACCAGTATTATTTAAACAAAAAAGATTTGGATCAAATAAAACGTTCTTTAACATGTTAAAGTTCAGATCCATGAGAACTGATACTCCAAAAGACGTACCTACGCATAGACTAGAAAATCCACATACTTATATTACGAAAGTGGGTAGATTTTTAAGAAAAACTTCTCTTGATGAGATTCCACAGATATTCAATATTTTATTAGGTCAAATGAGTATAGTAGGTCCAAGACCAGCTTTATGGAATCAACAAGATTTAATTGCTGAAAGAGATAAATATGGTGCAAATGATATTCCTGTTGGGCTGACTGGATGGGCTCAAGTAAACGGGCGAGATGTACTTGATATTGAAGCAAAGGCTGTTCTAGATGGTGAATACGTTTCTAAGATAGGAATGTTAATGGATATGAAATGTATCTTGTTAACTGTCTACAAAATATTTAAATCAGATGGAGTTGTTGAAGGTGGAAATAAAGAAAACAATCAAGACTAAGGAAAAAGTTCTTATAGCAGGTGCTAACAGTTATGTTGGAAACCATATTGGTGAGTATTTGTCCAAATCAGGTTATTCTGTATCATTCCTTGATATGAGGAATGATGGATTTAGAGATATTGATTTTAGGGGATACGATGTAGTGTTTTATGTTGCTGGTATTGCACACAATAGCAATAAGAAAAGCCTTGAAAATCTCTACTATTCTGTTAATAGAGATTTAACGATAGAGTTTGGGCAAATAGCTAAGTCTGCTGGAATAAAGCATTTTATATATATGAGTAGTATTATTGTTTACGGAGATTCTCCTGTGAATGGTCACATCTCATCTAGCACGATTGTTAATCCTAAGAATCACTACGGTAAAAGTAAATGTCAAGCAGAAATAGGCTTAGTAAAACTTAATAATAGTTCCTTTAAAACTTTGATTTTAAGGTCTCCAATGATATACGGAGAACAATCAAAAGGAAACTACAATCTGCTATCAAAATTTGCTAAGTACATGCCTATTTTTCCTAGAGTAGACAATAAAAGAAGTATGATTTATATAGGAAATCTTTCTGAGTTCATAAGAATTGCAATTAATGACAGATTGTCTGGAGTGGAGCATCCACAAAACCCATTTTATATTTCAACGTCGAGATTAGTAAAGACTATTAGAAATGGATACGGGAAAAAAATATGGCTTACTAAAATTTTTAATCCCTTAATTAGTGTTTTATCTAAAATCACTATCATTCAGAAAGTGTTTGGGAATTTGTACATTGATTTTAATATAGGCTCAGTTAATCCACAAACATATTGTTTGTTCGATTATGATCAGTCAATAAAGTTATCTGAAAAGAGGAACTTATGAGTACAAAAATATTAGTTATTTCCCAGTATTATTATCCAGAGCAATTTAGGATTAACGATATGTGCCAAGAATGGGTGAATAGAGGTTATGAAGTCACCGTAGTCACAGGAATCCCTAATTATCCTAAAGGAAAATTTTATAAAGGTTATGGATTGTTCAAAAACAGAAAAGAAGTGATCAATGGAGTTAGAGTCTTAAGGCTACCTATTATTCCGAGAGGTAAAGGTAAAATAACGTTATTCTTAAACTATATTTCATTTGTTATTTCTGGATACTTCTGGAAAATATTTACTAAAGTTAAAGCTGATTATACTTTCATATTTGAGGTATCACCAATGACCCAGGCCTTACCTGGGGTTTGGTACTCGAAAAAAAAAGGGATACCATGTTATATATATGTTCAAGATCTTTGGCCGGAGAATGTTGAAGTTATATTAGGAGTAAAAAATAAGTTTATTATTAGAAGTATTACTAGAATGGTAAACTATATTTATAAAAACTGTGAAAATGTATTTGTTACATCTAATAGTTTTAGAAATAATTTAATCTCTAAGGGATTATCAGTAAATAAGGTTGTAACTTGGTCTCAATATGCTGAAGATTATCATATCGAATTAGAGAACGATAATAATTTCACTTTAGAACAGAACTTTAATATAATTTATACTGGCAACATAGGTAAAGCTCAGGGATTAGAAGTGATTATCCCAACTGCTCTTAAATTAAAAGAGATGGGAATTGAAAATGTCATTTTTCACCTTGTAGGAGATGGAAGAGAACTAGAGTCTTTAAAGAAATCGGTTTCCGAAAGTGAACTTCATGATAATGTGAAGTTTCATACACCGGTTTTACCTGATCAAGTTTCAAGGATTCTGTCAGAAGCAGATGTAGCACTTCTGACATTGGAAAGTAACAAAGTGTTTGATATGACTATTCCAGCAAAATTGCAAACTTACTTAGCCTGTGGAGTCCCTGTACTAGCTGTGGCAAGAGGAGAAGTTGCTGAGATAGTACAGACAGCAAAAGTTGGTTATTGTTCTAGTCCAGCTGATTTAGATGGACTAGTAGGAAACATTGTAAGAATAATGAAGTTAAGTAATGATGAGATGCTCAGCCTTAGAAAGGCAGCGAAGCAGTTTCAAAAGAATAACTTTGATAAAACAAAGTTAATGAATGAAATTGACAAATATTTTAGGTAGGTGATGAAAGTGTTTAAAAATAGAGTGCTTTTGATAACTGGAGGAACAGGATCATTTGGAAATGCAGTTATGGACAAATTTTTACAATCTGAGATCAAAGAAATAAGAATTTTTTCTAGGGATGAAAAGAAACAAGATGATATGAGAAGAAAATACAACTCTGCCAAATTGAAATTTTACATTGGTGATGTTAGAGACCAAGGATCTTTGTACAATGCAATGCATGGTGTTGATTATGTTTTTCATGCTGCTGCATTAAAGCAGGTCCCTTCATGCGAATTCTTTCCACTTGAGGCTGTTAAGACAAATGTTTTGGGTACTGAGAATGTTTTGAATGCAGCAATACAAGCTGGGGTTAAAAAAGTTATATGTTTATCAACTGACAAGGCAGCATACCCAATAAATGCGATGGGGATTTCTAAAGCTATGATGGAGAAAGTTTTTGTTGCAAAATCTAAAGTTGTCTCTAGTAGTGAAACACTAATCTGTGGTACAAGATATGGGAATGTCATGGCATCAAGAGGATCTGTAATTCCGTTATTTATTGAACAAATAAAAAGTGGGAAACCACTAACGATAACGAATCCAGATATGACTAGATTCCTAATGAATCTAGATGAAGCGGTGGAACTAGTGTTGTTTGCATTTACAAACGCTTGTGCGGGAGACATAATGGTACAAAAAGCTCCAGCATCAACTATTGGTGACCTAGCAAAAGCTCTGTTGGAACTGTTTAATTCTGATAATGACATAAAAATTATTGGAACTAGACACGGTGAGAAACTTTACGAGACGCTTCTTACTAAAGAGGAACACATTGTTGCTGAGGATTTAGGTGGGTTTTATAGAGTCCCTGCAGATAACAGAGATCTAAACTATGAGAAATATTTTATTGAGGGAAAACCAGAACTTGCTTCTGAGGTTGAGTATAACTCTAGCAATACTACATTGTTAACAGTAGAGGAAATTAAGGGTACACTGCTTAAACTTGATTATGTGAAACAAGAGCTTGAAAGTTGGAATAGTTAATGAAAATTTTGGTAACTGGATCTAATGGTTTTGTAGGGAAGAACTTAATAAAGACTTTAGAACAAAATCATAACAACACAATACTTAATTTCGATAAAAGTGATTCATTGGATGATTTAGAAAACTATTGTATGAGTTGTGACTTTGTGTTCCATCTTGCAGGTGTAAATAGACCTGAAAAAGATTTAGAATTTATCGAAGGTAATGTTGACTTAACGAGTTTATTAATCAAATTTTTACAAAAGAGTAATAATAAGTCGACAATAGTCTTTTCTTCTTCAATACAAGCATTATTAGACAATCCATATGGTAACAGTAAAAGAGATGCAGAGGAATTGTTGATTCAACACAGTGAAAAAAATGAATCCAAGGTTAGGATATTCAGATTGCCTAACTTATTTGGGAAATGGTGTAAACCAAACTACAACAGTGTTGTAGCAACATTTTGTTATAATATTTCTAATGATTTGCCAGTAACAATCAATAAATCTGATTATTTATTAACATTGACTTACATTGATGATGTAGTAGAAGACTTTATTAGTGTAATAACAGAAGACAAAGATAATCAATATATTAATTCTTCTAAAATCCACTCTATTACATTAGGAGAGTTAACTAATTTGATAAAGTCTTTTAAGTCGTCGAGAGATACATTAAAACTGCCAGATATGTGTAATGAACTTACCAAGAAACTTTATAGCACCTACTCTAGTTATATTAAAACAGATAACTTTAGTTATGACTTACTTACTCACATTGACGAAAGAGGTTCTTTTACAGAATTTTTTAAAGGTAATGGGCAGTTGTCAGTAAATGTTTCAAAACCTGGAATCATTAAAGGGAATCATTGGCATCATACAAAAATTGAGAAATTTTTAGTTGTGGCTGGTAATGGTGTCGTAAGATTTAGGCAAATTGACTCTAAAGAAATTATTGAATACTTTGTTAACAGCAACAAACTAGAAGTAATTGATATTCCTGTTGGTTACACTCATAACATTGAAAATTTGGGTGTCAATGACATGGTGACTATAATGTGGGCTAATGAGGAATTTAATAAAAAGAAACCAGATACATATTATTTGGAGGTATAAAGTGAAAAAACTTAAAGTTATGACAGTGGTCGGTACAAGACCAGAAATAATACGGTTGTCGGCTGTTATTAATAGGCTAGAAGCTAGTGAAGCAATAGAACATGTATTAGTTCATACAGGTCAAAATTATGATTACGAATTAAGTGAAATATTCTTTGATGATTTCAAACTGAGAAAGCCAGATTACTTCTTAAATTCTGCAGTAGGTAATCCAATGGGAACAATTGGAAATATATTAACAAATATAGATCCGATACTGGAAAAAGAGGCACCAGAAGCTTTCCTGATTTTGGGAGACACTAATAGTTGTCTTTGTGCAATTGCAGCAAAGAGAAGACAAATACCCATATTCCATATGGAAGCAGGTAATAGATGTTTTGATCAAAGAGTACCTGAAGAGACAAATAGGAAAATCGTTGATCATATCTCTGATATAAATATGCCATATAGTGATATTGCGAGAGAATATTTACTTAGAGAAGGAATATCTCCAGACAGAATCATTAAAACAGGAAGCCCAATGATGGAAGTTATCAACTCGAGATTAAATGATATTAATGAATCTAATATATTAAGCACCCTAGGTCTACAAAAAGGGAAGTATTTTTTGGTATCAGTACATAGAGATGAAAATATAAATTCTGTAGTGAACTTTCAAGAATTAGTAAAAACACTTAATAAACTTGCAACAACTTATGACATACCAATAATAGTTAGTACTCACCCTAGGACAATGAATAAAATTACCGAACTAGATATAAAATTTAAAAATCAAATTAGAATAATGAAACCACTAGGTTTTAATGACTACTTATCTCTACAAATAAACTCAAAAGTTGTTCTAAGTGATAGTGGAACAATAAGTGAGGAATCCTCATTATTATGTTTTAAGGCTTTAAATATTAGAGAAGCTCATGAGAGACCAGAAGCAATGGAAGAGGCTGTGGTCATGATGGTAGGGTTAAAGAGTGATAAAATTTTACAAGCATTAGTGATTTTAGAATCACAAAGCACAAAAACTGTAGTAAGTGATTATTCGGCGAAAAATGTATCCGACAAAGTAATTCAAATTATATTGTCATACACAGATTATATTAATAGAGTGGTTTGGCACAAGCAATAATATATGGAGGAATCGAATGACAAATTTAACAACAATTATTTTGACTTATAATGAGGAAACTAACATTAAACAATGCATCAATTCGGTGAAAAAAATTTCAGACAGAGTAGTAATAATAGATAGTTTCAGTAATGACAGGACATTAGATATCGCCTACGAAATGGGTGCAGAAGTACTACAAAATAAATTTATATCTCATGCTAAGCAATTTCAATTTGCTTTAGATAACTCCATGATTGATACGCTGTGGGTGTTAAAATTAGACGCAGATGAGCGAATTACTCCAATAGTTGCAGACAAAATTGAAAAAGCTTGTGTTGAGAATACTGTTACAAATATTAATGGAATTGTATTAAGATTTGAAGTTAATTTTCTTGGAAAAAAACTCCGACATGGGGGGATTTATCCATTTAGGAAAATGTGTGTGTTCAAGTTTGGAATTGGGAAAATTGAAGATAGAAATATGGATGAACATGTATACATTTCAGAAGGTAAGTCGATAGAAATTAAAGATGACTGTTTACACCATGACAATAAGGATTTATCGACTTGGATAGACAAACATAATAAATATTCTGATAAAGAAGTTTTGGATTATTATGCTCAAAAAAAATCAGGAGATTTAAGAGGCGAATTGCATAGAATTGCCCGTATTAGGAGAATGATGAAGTATAAAATATATTACCGCTTACCTATGGGTATTAGAGCGTATTTTTACTTCATGTACAGATATATTGTCAAATTAGGATTCTTAGACGGAAAAGAGGGGCTTATCTTTGCTTTTTTACAAGCTTATTGGTATAGGTTTTTAATTGATGCTAAAATTTACGAAGTTTCAAAAAAGAGGTGAGTCACGTTATGAAAGAGATATTAATTGTACTAGGTAGATATTTACCTGGAGTTAATGATGGAGGACCAATAAGAACAATCGAAAACTTAGTTGAGATGCTAGGTGATGATTATAATTTTAAAATTATCACCGCGGATAGGGATCGAGGATGTCACTCTAACTATAATGGTATAGTTGTAGATTCATGGAATAGTGTTGGAAAAGCAGAAGTTTTGTATGTTAAAAATGGAAAGTTTAGATTTTCAACATTAGCAGAATCGTGCAAAAATGCAGACATGGTTTATTGCTGCGGACCATACAATATATACACCTTAAAAGTAGTTTTACTCAAAAAGTTAAGGGTTTTCAACTCAAAAGTAGTAATTGCTTCTATGGGATCATTCTCTAGGGGAGCTTTGGAAATAAAACATATTAAGAAGAAAGTGTTTATTAAATTAGTGAAAATATTTGGTTTTTTTAAGTCTGTGACTTGGTCTGTAACATCTCAATTAGAGAGAGAAGATGTAAAACGTGTTGTAGGAAAAAAAGCAGATTGTAAAGTAGCCGAAGATTTGCCATCAACAACTGTGTCTAGAACAACTCGATTAGTAAAGCTACCATCAAAAATAAAAATCGTATTTATTTCTCGTATTAACAGAATGAAAAATTTACTATTTACGCTAGAGGCAATTAATGGACTGTCTGGAGAGATTATTCTTGATATTTATGGTCCTATTGAGGATGACAAATATTGGAAGGAATGCACTGAATATATGAAAAATTTTGGTTCGAATATTTCTTGGAAATACAAAGGAGTAGTTGACTCTTCATCCGTAATCAATACTTTTTCGAAATACCACATATTTGTTTTCCCCTCAAAAGGAGAAAATTATGGTCATGTTATATTTGAGTCCTTAGCTGGAGGGTGTGTTCCAATAATAAGTAACAATACTCCATGGGGGGATTTTGAAGAGAACAAGTGTGGAAATATAATAGAACTAGATTTACTTACTGAGTATTCTCGCATTATTCAGGAATACATTTACATGAATGATGTTGAGTTTAGTCAACTTAGTTTTAATGCAATTAGTGAGAGCAAAAGGAAAATTTTTGAATCTAAATTACAAACAGGATATAGAGATATATTCATGTGATTGTTAATGATCATTTTATTCATTCGGTTTATATTAACTCATAACCATGGTGAAATTACATTATAATAAAGGAGGATTTTATGAAACTAAAAATTTTATATATTGTGAACATTCCATCTCCATACAGAGTAGATTTTTTTAATGAACTTGGTAAGAGCTGTGATTTAACCGTTATTTTTGAACAAAGGAGATCCCCGTCTAGGGAGGAAAGCTGGCATGATTACAATTTTGTAAACTTTAAAGGAATATTCTTACCAGGCATATATATAAAAGACAGTTATAGAGTTAACTTTAAGATATTCAGGTATCTTAACACGATGATATTTAATCATATTATTATTGGGGGCTATTCTACTCTTAATAGTATGTTATGTATAACGTATTTAAAAATGAAAAAGGTTCCATTTATTTTAAATGTTGATGGTGGAATGATAAAATACAATGAATCATCCACTAAGAAAAAAATAAAACGTTTTTTCATCTCTAGTGCAGATTCCTGGTTAAGTACAGGAACACTTACGACTCAGTATTTAGAGTACTACGGAGCTAATCCATTAAAAATATATGTTTACCCATTTACAACAACCAGTTCTAAGGATGTTCTTAAAGGTACTATAACGAGTCTTAAGAAGAAAAGTATAAGAGAAGATCTCGGTATTGTAGAGGACAAAGTAATACTATCTGTGGGTCAGTTTATACACAGAAAGGGTTTTGATATACTAATTGAAGCGAGTTCGAGGATGTCAACAAAATATGGTATATATATTGTAGGTGGAACACCTACAAAAATGCTATTAGAATTAAGAGACTCATTAGGGGCAACTAATGTACATTTTGTTGACTTTATGGATAAGGAAATGTTGAAAAAATACTATTATTCTGCAGATGTTTTTGTACTTCCAACCAGAGAAGATATTTGGGGATTAGTTATAAATGAAGCTTTGGCTGCAGGATTACCTGTTGTAACTACTGACAAGTGTGTTGCTGGAATTGAATTGATTGAAGACAATGTGAACGGTTATATAGTACAAGTAAATGACTCAGAAAATTTAGCTAATAAAATTTCATATATATTAGGTGATAGTACTATTATACAGAATATGGGAAAAGCAAGTCTAGAAAAAATACAAGGATTCACATTAGAAAAAATGTCTGAAAAAACAATTGATATCTTGGTAAAAATAGCAGGAATTAGGAATGTATAAAGCTGTCGTTAGAGATGACATGGTAAATTACATTAACATAATTAGAGGTCTGGCTATTTTCTCGATAATATGTGCTCATGTGTCATCGATTTCCCCTTTATCATTGGAAATAAATAATTATATTAGCATTACTATGTCCTCGATTGGTACTATTGGAGTAGGAGTATTCTTTTTTGTTACCGGATTGCTTTTTAATCATAAGCAGGAGAAGTTTAGTGCATTCATACAGAGAAAATCTGTTAGGATCATTATTCCATGGATAATTATTGGAACTGCTGTATACATATATGCAAACATAGGGATTAATAGGGAAACAAAAATTTCTTTTCTTGAATTTATTATAGGAAATGGATCTTATTTGTATTTTCTGACTATCTTGATAACTCATTACATTATATTGTTCTTTATTGATAAATTGAAAAAAACAATTCCAATTTTGATGTTTATTTCAATATTTAGTTTAGTATCAGTCAATTTTGGGATTCTCGAGATGTTAAATCCATATCTTAATCCATTTAACTGGTTAGTTTTTACTTTAATAGGGTATTTGATTAACTATTATGGTGTTATTCATCATGTGCTAGGGTTTGCAGTAAAATATACTTTTTTACTTATATTGTTAGTCTTTGGATTTATTATAGTTATCCAAACTGGCGGTACAAGTATTACATACTGGAGACCTGTGTATATTCTGTTTGAGATGGTTTCTATTCTTACTATACTAGGAATCTCCAAAAAGATTTGTACGACAGGAGCAAAGATATTATCAAGAATAGGTGAAAAATCATTTGCTATATATTTGTTGCATATGCCTGTCGCGGGGATTATTGTTCACTTTACAATTTTGTATGATTCGCCTATCATTTTGCTTGTAAGACCAATGTTAGTATTGTTAATTACATATTACAGTATTAACGTCTACATGAGATTTGCAAGATTGACAACGTTTGAGAATAATCTTTTAAATGTAATTGGAATTGATAAGAACCGAAGTTAAATAAAGATGTAACTTGAATATAAAAATATTAGACGAGAAAGGTAGTAAATACTATGAAGATATTGTTTATTGGATATGTGTTTCAATCCAATGATAATCAAAGGTTATCGGGTTCATCTGATGCAGGAAATAAAATGCAACTTAATATAATTAAAGAATTATGTGTTGACCACAATATAGACGTATTAACCATTCATCCTGTTGCAACCTTTCCTAAGGAAAAAAAAATATTTATAAAAATGGATCAATTCATAATGTTTGATAATGTCAATGTAAAAAGAATATCATTTCTAAATATTCCATTTATTAAGCAGATATGGCAAATACTATCAATGTGGAACTCAATTAGGTCTGCACTTGACAAGGATACCATAGTATTAACGTTTAATTTGTTTCCTCAGATTGGAATTCCAATTAGGTGGTTAAAGAGAAAATATAACAACAAAGTTGTTTCATTAATAGCAGATTTGCCTCTAGACGATAATAGGGAGAACAGAGGGTTTTTTTCTGCATTTTTACGAAGAATATTCGATGAATCAACAATAAAATCAATTAAAAACGCCGATAATTTGATAGTTTTAAATGAAAATGTAATTCAAAAATATTCTTTGGCAGCGAACTATATTGTCATGGAAGGTGGTATTTCCAAAAGCGATATCGCAGATGTAGACTACAAACACGAAAAAAAAAGCTTAGTTTACTCTGGTGCGTTAACAGAATATAGTGGAGTGGTAAATTTGATTAGTGCAATGGAGCAAATCAATGAAAAGGACTTAGTTCTTGAGATTTATGGGAACGGTCCGCTAGTCCAAAGAATTGTGTCTCTAGTTAAAGACAAGGACAATATTAGATATTGTGGAATGGTTTTAAATAGTGAAATGTTAGAAATACAAAGGGCTGCCTTTTTACTAATAAATCCTAGACCAGTCGAGGATGAAATATCCAAAGTAACGTTTCCATCTAAAATGTTTGAATATATGGCAAGCGGGACACCTGTAATATCAACAAAAATATCTGGATTAACCAGTGAGTATCTTGACAAAATGTATTTATTCAGTGACAGTACTCCAAGTGCGTTAGCTATTGGAATAAATCGTGTTTGCTCACTTTCTATCATTGAAAGGAAGCAAATCGCTGTAAAAGCAAGGGAATTTATTTTGTTGAATAAATCATGGAATATTCAATCAAGAAAGATAACAACATTCATGTCAAATAAATACGAAGGGGGAAACATTGTTGATTAATGTTAATAGTTATAATAAAGTGTTATCAATATGTATACCTGTTTACAACAATAAACACCTATTTGAGCAATCATTGAAAAGTGCTATTGCAGCTTGTAATGGATATGAAGCCGATACTGAAATCATAATTTCTGATAACTGTTCTGAAGATAATTTATTAGAAATTGTTGAAGCACATGATAATAGTGAAGTTTGTTTGAGATACTTTCGAAATGAAAGAAATATTGGATTAGCTGCAAATTTCTTGAAAGTTGTTGAATACTCTCAGAGTGAGTTCTGTTGGATAGTTGGATCAGACGACTTTATTATAGATGGAAGTGTTAAGAAATTGATAAGTCTAATCACAATAAATAATAAAGTTGATTTCTATTGCATAGGAATTGGTAGAATAATTTTAAGCGATTATTGTGATGGAAGTAAGGATAAACCTTACTCTTGCATTGCTGATTACATGAATACATTGTCGATTAGTGACTCTACATTGTCTATCAAGGAGTCAAAATTTGATCACTTAATTTCACCGAAATACAATAATTCATTGTTGGGCTCAGTAATGTGTGGAGTTTTTAGAAGGTCTTTATGGAATACTGTAAACAAGAAAAGTATGAACTTATCACCAAACTTCTCGTGTCTAACCAACATATATCCCCATGTATATATTTATTCAAAGTGTATGATTGGTAGACGAGCAATAAATATAATTGACGAAATGGTAATTGCCGGTGAAGGTGCAAGAGAATGGTCGGGGAAAATATTTTGGGATGGGTATTTACCTCTAATCTATCTTAAAATTTTTAATGAGATGATAGATAATTATTCGAGTTCCGGTATTGAAATTAGACGATTTATCAAAAGTAGATTATATTACTCAAAAGTTGCAGGGAGATATTTTATACCATATCTAATTAGTAGAAAGAAACATGGTGAAAAAATACATATTAACTTAGGAGAAATATTCAAAAAAAACTTTTTTTACCCTAGCTTCTACATTGGACTTTTAAAAGGCACGATTATTTATATTATAAGGAGAGACAAATGAAAGAAAAAATTAGAAAAAAAATCCTTAAACTAGTAGCGGAGTATTATGCTGAACTTAAGGAAGAACAGAAGTACAAAATAGGAGATGTAATTCCGTTTGCTGGAAAAGTATATGATGAGAATGAAATGATTAATTTAGTGGATTCATCATTAGACTTCTGGCTTACAGCAGGAAGATACGCTAAAGAATTTGAGGAGAAGTTTGCAAAATATATGGATGTTAAACATTGCTTATTGGTAAATTCAGGCTCATCTGCTAATTTAGTCGCTATGTCTGCATTAACTTCACCATTATTAGGAGATAGGATGTTGAAACCTGGGGACGAAGTTATTACTGTTGCCGCTGGTTTTCCTACCACTGTAAATCCTATTATCCAAAATGGTCTGATTCCTGTATTTGTAGATGTAGAATTGGGAACGTATAACATTAAAGTAAGCGAACTTGAAAAAGCTATTTCTAAAAAGACAAAAGCAATCATGATTGCTCATACGCTTGGAAATACATTTGAGATAGATGCTATTGTAGATTTTGCAAATAAGTACAAGTTATTCATCATTGAAGATTGTTGTGATGCTGTTGGTTCATTGTACAATAATAAAAAAGTTGGTTCATTTGGGCATTTAGCTACAGTGAGTTTTTATCCAGCGCACCATATTACAATGGGTGAAGGAGGTGCTGTATTAACAAGTGATAGTAAACTTTTTAGAATAGCAACTTCAATGCGAGATTGGGGTCGAGACTGTAATTGTGGACCGGGGGCTGACAATACATGTGGAAAAAGGTTTGAGCAACAACACGGGGATTTACCATATGGTTATGATCATAAATATGTATATAGTCACTTAGGTTACAACTTAAAAATTACAGACATGCAAGCTGCTGTGGGAGTTGCACAGTTAGAGAAACTTCCAGATTTTGTTCAAACAAGAAGAAGGAACTTCAAAAACTTGTATAAGCAGTTAGCCAAGTATAGTCGCTACTTTATTTTACCTGAAGCAACAAGCAATTCGATTCCATCTTGGTTTGGATTTCCAATCACTATCAAAGAAAACACTATATTTAGTAGAAGTGACATTACTAGATTCCTAGAAGATAATGGTGTTATGACTAGACTGTTGTTTGCAGGAAACATTACAAAGCAACCAGCTTATGCAAATGCTAATTATAGAGTATGTGGAAGTTTAGAAAATACGGACTATATTATGAATAATACTTTCTTTATAGGAGTTTATCCTGGTATTGATGATACTAAAATGAGTCATATTGTGGCTGCTTTCGACAGATACTTTAAAATAGAATTAGCAATGAAGGAGGAGATATCATGAAATTAGTAATTCTTGCAGGAGGGTATGGGTCGCGATTAGGTCACTTGACTAGTTCTATACCAAAGCCAATGGTTCAAATTGGTGGAAAGCCAGTTTTGTGGCATATTATGAAGTGGTATTCATCTTTTGGAATAAAT
Organism: uncultured Candidatus Izemoplasmatales bacterium; assembly: GCA_964589075.1. Lineage (GTDB taxonomy): Bacteria > Bacillota_I > Bacilli_A > MAG-NZ > MAG-NZ > CAZPQU01. The sequence continues at coordinate 75,844 of CAZPQU010000009.1, forward strand.
GATTTTGTAATATGCTTAGGATACAAAGGTCATGTTATAAAAGATTATTTTATGCATTATGATTCATTTTCTAGAGACTTTACTGTTAACTTAGGAACTGGAGATGTGGAATTTCACAATGATCACAATGAGGAAAACTGGAATGTTACACTTGTTGACACTGGATTAAACACTCTTAAAGGTGGTCGACTAAAGCGAATAGAAAAATACCTAGATGATGATATAAATTTGCTAACTTATGGAGACGGTTTAGCAAATATTAATATTAGTAAACTTATAGATTTCCATAGAACTAATGATAAAATAGTTACTATATCTGGAGTGCATCCTCCCGCTAGGTTTGGAGAATTAGTAGCTGAAGGAAATATTTTGACTTCATTTGAGGAAAAATCACAGACTTCCCAAGGACTGATAAATGGTGGCTACATGGTGTTCAATAAAAAATTACTTTCTTACTTGACTGAAAGTGAAACATGCGATCTGGAGGCTGGTGTATTAGAGACAATGGCATCCGAAGAGAACATTGCAGTTTACAAGCACAATGGTCAGTGGGCTTGTATGGATAATGAGAGGGACTTAAATTACTTAGAGAAGATTTGGAAAGAAAAGAAGGCATTTTGGAAGGAATGGAAAAATGAATAAATTCAATAATGTATATTTTGGTAAGACAGTATTGGTAACTGGTCACACCGGATTTAAGGGGTCGTGGTTGTCAATATGGCTACATGAACTAGGTGCAAAAGTTGTTGGATTATCTCTCGATCCGTATACAAGTAAAGATAATTTTTCATTGTCGGGTTTAAAGGATAAAATTATTGATATCAGAGGTGACATAAGAAACAAAGAAACTGTTCAGAATGTATTTGATACTTACAATCCTACATTTGTCTTTCATTTAGCTGCTCAACCTATCGTTTCTATTTCATATGAGAACCCGGTGGAAACATATGAAACAAACGTAATGGGAACGATAAATATATTGGAGTCATTCAGAAAAAATAAACATACAAAAGTTGCTATTATGGTAACCACAGATAAATGTTATTTGAATAAAGAGCAATATTGGGGTTATAGAGAAACTGATCATTTAGGTGGATATGACCCGTACTCCTCATCGAAAGCTGCTGCTGAAATTGCTATAAACTCATGGAGACAGTCTTATTTAAACCCAAACAAATTTGAAGAACATGGAAAAGCTGTTGCAAGTGTGAGGGCTGGAAATGTAATTGGTGGTGGTGATTGGTCTGGCGATAGAATTATTCCAGACTGTATAAAAGCTATTGAAAACAATATAGATATAGAAATTAGGTCACCATTGTCTATTCGTCCATGGCAACACGTTCTTGAGCCTTTAGGTGGCTACTTGATGCTTGCTGAGAAAATGATATCTGAACCAATTAAATACTCTGAAGGGTGGAATTTTGGGCCATCTTCTGATTCTGTAGTAACAGTGTGGGAACTGGCAAACTTAGTTACGAAATACTATAAATCAGGAAATGTTGTCGATGTATCTGGTAGCGAACAAATTCACGAAACTAAAATGCTATCTTTAGATATTTCAAAAGCGAGGTTCATTCTAGGGTGGAGTCCTGTCTTAAATATTATGGACACCGTAGCTATGACAACAAAGTGGTATAAAGAGTACATGAATGTATCAGTATGGGACCTGTGTACAAGGCAAATACGTGAATATAGCGAGGTAATGAGCAAATGAAAATTACTCCAACAAAGTTATCTGGAGTGTTCCTAATAGAAAATACGATACACAAAGATAATAGGGGATTATTTATTAAGAACTTCAGTAAAGATATTTTTCTAAAACATGGAATTAGCATCGTATTTGAAGAAATCTATTATTCTGTTTCAAATAAGAATGTTATAAGGGGGATGCACTTTCAAACACCTCCACATGATCATGAAAAACTTGTGACAGTAGTTACAGGGAAAATTACTGATGTAGTATTAGACATCAGAAGCGATTCTCGAACATATGGAGAGTACATTATTGTCAACTTGGATTCTGACAAAGGACAATCAATTTATATACCTAGAGGTTTTGCTCATGGATTTTTATCTCAAAGCGACGGTACAACGTTGTTATATCTTGTCAGCTCAGTTTATAATATGCATGCGGATGAAGGAGTAAGGTATGATAGTTTTGGATTCGACTGGAATGTCAAAAGTCCAATAATTTCGGATAGAGATTTGAACCTTTTAGCTTTTGGGAAGAAGAAGTATTTCTAGCTTTTATGTACGTATTAATTTGAGAGTAGATAAGAAAAATAGATAGCAAATGGAGGGACATGTTATGAAAAGTACCATAGTAACTGGAGGAACAGGTTTTATTGGTTCCAATTTAGTTAGAAAACTTGTTTATGAAAACTGGGATGTCCATCTTATTGTTCGAGAGAACTCTTCTATGGACAACATCAAAGATGTATTGGATAAAGTGACTATATTTATATATAGAGAAAATCTATCTGAACTTATCATGTATTTTAAAGACAACTCGCCGGACGTAGTGTTTCATTTAGCGTCACTGTTTATAACTGAACATATTCCAGATGATATTGATAATATTATTAGTAGCAATATAACTTTTGGAGTGCAACTTTTGGAAGCTATGAAAGAATCAAATACTAGAAATATTGTTGACACAGGTACTTCATGGCAACATTATCATTCCAATAGTTATGTTCCTGTTAATTTGTATGCAGCAACTAAAGAAGCTTTTCAAAAAATAGAGTATTATTATCATCTTGCACACAATATTAATGTTATTGTACTTAAACTTTTCGATACTTACGGTGAGTCTGACAAAAGAGGAAAACTAATTAATATACTATCTAAAATTGCTGATAGTGAGAACGAAATTGAGATGTCTCACGGATTACAAAAATTAGACTTTTTACATGTTGACGATGTTGTTGAGGGTTTTTTAGTGGCTTGCAGAACACTGCAATTTATGAAAACTCCACAGTATTCTGTTTATAGCTTACGCTCTAATAAGGAATATTCGTTAAAAAGTGTTGTTGAATTGTTTGAGTTGATTTATGGTAAGAAGTTGAATATAACATGGGGTGGTAGGAAATATAGAGAAAGAGAAGTCATGACCTTGTGGTGTGGAACTCCTATTTTACCTAACTGGAATCCAAAAATAGGTATGGTTAAAGGGATTAATAGGATTATTCAAAACAATAAGAAAGAAACAATCTAGTAATTATGGGAATTAGCCAAAATGAAATGGTTTATAATGAAAGAGATGTGTTAAAAATGGAACCATTGCTATCAATATTAATACCAACATATAACCGATCTGAAAGACTAAAAGCAACAATTGTTAGTCTATTAAAGATGATTGAATTCAATAAACTTAACGAGATTGAGTTGATTATTTCTGACAATAATTCAAGTGACGGTACTCAACAAGTTTTAGAATCATTTGGTGATTCAATTAGTTCTTTCAAACAAAGTTCTAATTTAGGTTACGATGGAAATGTGTCATTTCTATTTACAAAGGCCAAAGGAACTTTTGTTATGTTTCTAGCAGATGATGATATTTTACTAGAATCAGGCTTCATTTCACTTATATCAGCGATTAGAGATAACTCAACTGTAGACTGTTTCCTCTTGAATTTTTTTGAAGGCAGTCCCTCAGGAAATGATAGATTTGCAGAGATTAGCGATAATTTAACTAGTATTTCCCTTTTGGGAAATGACTATTTTAAATACTTTGTGTTTTTATCGGGCTTTGTAATTAAGAATACTCACTACAATTGTAATGACTATATAATTGGCTCATATTTTACACAAATTGATATTGCACTTCAGATACTAAAAAATGATTCTATCATATATGTTCATCGTGATTTTGTTGTTGAGCGTATTGTCCCAGATATAAATGATGAAACTGGATGTAATATATTAGATGAGACTTATAAGATTTATTTAGGGTTTTCAAAAATTTGTAGAATACACCAAAAAAATGGTTCCTTCACCCTGCCATTTCTGTTTGAAGTGTACCAAATACTCACATTCATTAAGGATTATATCCAGTTACCAAATAGAAAGTTAGCACGAAAAATTAGTGTTATATACAAGTCTTTAAAAAGTGTACCTTTCAAATATAGGATTAGACTGGTCTTTGTACCATATATTGTGTTTAGAGTAATATCCAAGAAGTTATTATCAAAGATGAGGTCTTGAACACTAACTATAAGTTTATATACCATTGATATGACTTTGTCTTTTATTGAAGTGGATTATTGCTTTGATTAAACATAGTAAGAATGTAAAGGAGAATTTATAATGAGACCGATTATTACGCTGGCGATTCCAACTTATAACAGGAAATCAAAGCTTGAAGCACAACTTAAACATATTTATGAACACAATTTTGTAAACCAAGAAATAGAAGTCATTGTGTCAGACAATTCATCTGAAGATATGACAGTTCAATTTCTAAAAGAGTTTTCAAAAAGAAAATTAAGTTTCAACTGGTGGTCAAACAGCTCAAATATAGGCTTTGATTTAAATATAAAAAAGTTATATGAGGCAGCTAAAGGGAAATATGTGTGGTTTATTAGTGATGATGATGTTTTGGTTGATGGAGCTATAGATTACGTTGTTAGCATAATTAAGGAGATATCCACAGTAGGTCTGATTATTGTTCCACATTTATATAAGGGTAAAGCATTGGTTAAAGAAGTTAATGACCTTATCCCGTACAATCCAGTAGGCATTCCTATTAAAGTTCAAATTGGCTCAATAGGAAGTACCACAAGTGAAGAGCAAAGGTTAAACTTAATCCTGTTAGCTTCTCAGTTAACTGGATGTATTGTTCAGAAAATTGATATTGATTTTACTGGTTTAAGGTATGGAGGACTAATGCATAGTTTAATTACTAATATGTGTTTGTTAAAAAATAATAATTATTTCATACTTAGAAAAGGACTAATTGCATCTACTAATAGGGATTGTTTTTCAGAATGGTTTATGGAATCTACATTATTTGGAATTCGAGAATTATATATCCAATTAGAAATGGAATTTAGTGAGAGAATTGTTGATATAGTTACTACACAAACGTGTAAATTTGGACTGCTTTTATTAAAAAAGAGATATATGTTTAAAAATGGATATGTAAGGTATGTAGCCATTTCAAAGGAAACAATTAATCGATTTAAATCTTCCTATTATGATTCTTACCATATAATTGAGAAGGATTTACTTTTGGCTTTAAAAGCTCAAGACATGAGAAGGTTCACAGTATGTGTTATTAGACCTATTTATTTGTTAAAAAATATCTTTGGAAAGATAATAAAAAAGATTATATCCAGACAACATTACTAAAATATTATTAATTTGATTTACTATTAACTTTATGATGAAATAGTTATGATAGTTTATAAATAGCCGAATTTCAACTTAAGGTTAGTAATTCAAGTTTGTAATTAACCAGTGACCTGTACCTAGCGGAGATGACTTGCAACATCAGAGAGTAATTGTGATGGTGGATAGCTGCTTAGGATCATCAAATATAGCTGATTAATCTAAGTAAATCAAAACGTAAATAGATACTTTACTTTTGTACAAGCTGTTAGAAAGAATATGGAATTAGTCATTCAATTGACTGAATTTTAAAAAACAATCTTATTGATGTAATAAGGAAAAAGCGAGTAAAATTAGGGCAAAGCACTTTTGTGTTATCAAGGAATCGGCTTCACTCCAACTGATATTCTTGTCTGCATAAATTATTTATCAGAGTATATATTTTTATTAGAGAAGGATGTTCCTATGAAATCTATAAAATCTACAACTATATTAGTAATATTAATTACGTTTTTGTCCAAAGTATCTGGGTTCCTAAGGGAAATAGCTCTGTCATACGTGCACGGAGCAGGTGATGTTTCGGATGCATATATCCTCTCAATGTCAATTCCTTATATTGTTTTTGGGGTTATTACAGCCGGAGTTGTAACAGGCTTTATTCCCGTTTACACTCGAGCATTCCATAATGAAGGAGAAATTGAGGCAAATAAGTTTTTGTCGACCTTGATTAATATCATTATTTTAGTCTCAGCATTCTTTTTAGGTTTTGTTTTGATATTTACCGAATATATAGTTAAAATATTTGCATATGGTTTTGAAGGTCGCGTCTTAAGTAATGCCATAATGTTCACTAAAATTTCTAGTTTTTCTGTCTTGTTTTTAGGTTTGATTGCGATTTTCCTCAACTATTTACACTACAAAAAGTCCTTTTTAGCTGGAGCTTTTATTGGAGTACCTTTAAATGTAGTTGTTATCCTGTCAATATATTTTAGTAAGGGTAATATAGTAGTACTTCCTGTAGGATTCGCAGTCGGTGTCCTAATTCAATTAGTTATATTAAGTATTTGTGCTAGACGTAAAGGATATAAGTATCAGTATAATTTTGATATTAGGAATAAGTATATAATAAAAATCTATAAAATGTTTATACCACTAGCAGTATCCACGATGATATACCAATTACATTTATTAGTTGATAGAACAATAGCGTCAAGTATTGCAGTTGGTGGCATCTCAGTACTTAATTATGCCGATAGGATTAATGGATTTATTACAAGCGTGTTTGTTGTATCTATAGTTAGTGTCCTTTTCCCTCGTATAGTTGAATTTGCATTAAAATTAGACTTTGTACTACTTAAGAGATTAATTGAAAAGGTGATTATTTCAATTTTATTGATTACTATTCCATCCGTTTTAGGTATTGTATTGTTTTCTGATGAAATTATAACTGTAATCTATGGTAGAGGAGAATTTGACATAATTGCTATTAAACTTACATCTTCAGTTTTGATTTATTATTCCTTAGGGATGATTGCAGCATCTCTCAATTTAGTATTTTATAAAGTATTCTATTCTTTAGAAAACACAAAAACACCTGTCATAATTGCTAGTATCTCTTTACTTATTAACATAATTCTTAATATCACTCTCTCAAAATACTTTGGATTAAACGGTCTTGCAGTTTCTACAAGCATAGCCTCAGTTTTTTCTACAATCGCCATGTTTATTGCTTTACGCAACAAAATCGGCATGACAATTTCAATGAATGTATTTACAACGACAATAAAAATTGTGTTGTCCTCAGCTGTGATGGGAATGTTAACTACACAATTACATTCAAAATTAATATTAGGGACTAGATATAGCTTTGCTCTGATATATTCAATAGTTTTTGGAGTATTGATTTATGGACTATTGTTGCAATTTATGAGAATTCAAGAAGTGAGTGACGCAAGAAAGGTAGTATTAGCAAAATTGAAGTTTTATTTATCAAAATTCTAGATTAGTTTAAGAAACAAAACAATCGTAAATTAATACATAGTTTTTTATTGACATATAATATAGTATTTGGTACTATTGATTTGCGCTAAAAAACGCGGGTGTGGTATAACGGCTAAAACCTCAGCCTTCCAAGCTGATGACGTGGGTTCGATTCCCATCACCCGCTCCAAAAAACTATTAGACTCTTATAGAGTCTTTTTTTGTTATAATAATAATGGTGGTGCGCCAGTTCGGTTGCATATATATAGTCGGTGGAAACCCGACCTAGTAA
>CAZPQU010000010.1:0-79937 GCA_964589075.1 uncultured Candidatus Izemoplasmatales bacterium
GGTTAATAACTGGTACCGTTGTATCTACTACATTAACAGTTCTTGTTACTTGAACTGCATCATTTCCTGATGCATCTTGTGCATTATAATAAACCGTATACGAACCCAGTAACCCAGAATTTACTATTCCTGAAGTAACTACCGTTACACCTGAGTCATAATTATCAGTTACTGTTGCACCAAGTTCAGTATAGGTACTTCCAACTTCTATATTAATAGTTCCAGACCCAGTTATAGTTACAACTGGTATTGTTGTATCTACTACATTAACAGTTCTAGTTACTTGAACAGCATCATTTCCTGATGCATCTTGTGCATTGTAGTAAACTGTATAAATCCCAACAACACCTGAATTTACTATTCCTGATGTAACTACTGTCACACCTGAATCATAAGTATCAGTTACTGTTGCACCAAGTTCTGTATATGCACTTCCTACTTCTATATTAATAGTTCCAGATCCAGTTATAGTTACAACTGGTATTGTTGTATCAGCTACATTAACTGTTCTTATTACTTGATTAGCTTCATTTCCAGCTGAATCAACAGCATCATATGTAACTTGATAAGCCCCAATAGTATTAATATCAACATTACTTACTATTTGAATCGATACTACTGAATCATAATCATCAGAAGCACTCGCACCTAAATCGGTATATGTTGCTCCAATTTCGGAAGTGATCACACTTGCTCCATTTAAACTAATAACAGGAGCTATTGTATCTGGGTCTTCCTTTGGAATGATAACTGGAACTGAAACTACATTCACCTTGAAAGATTTTGAAGTTTCATTAAGAAATTCGTCTGCTACTGTGATAGTAACTAAATACTCCCCAATAACATCGTATTCAACGTTGCTAACAAAACTGATGCTTAACTCTGAACTACTATTGTCGTCAGCACCTCTTACTAAATTCGCCCAATTTAGCGTTGCAGAATCAACGTAAACTGATTGATCTTCAATATCATTGAATGTTGGTGCTTCAGTATCAACTACATCAACTGCAATGACTTCTATCCTAGTATTATCAGAGCCATCTGATATTTTAAGTGATACTGAGTATGTCCCTACTCTGTCGTAAACAACATTATCTTGTATTTCTTCTACTGAAACATCAGTTTCACTACCATCAGATATATTATAAACATAACTCGTCCAGTCAACATCACTGCTGTTTACTTCAATAGTGTGAGTAGATAGAATATCAAATGTTGGTGGTAAAGTGTCCAAAACTGATACCGTTCTAAATATCACTGATTCATTTCCACTAGAATCAGTTCCAATATAAGATAAAGTATAATCTCCAGCTTCAGAGCTATTTACTTTTCCAACAACAATCACTTCACATGAATCATCATAATTATCGACACAAGTAACTCCGGGATCATCAAATACCTCTCCAATCTCAGATAAAAGTAACATTGAACCAACTCTGACCATTACTGGTGGTGTTGTATCAACTACACTTATAAATCTTGTGAGTTCTTCAACTATATCATTCCCAGTTTTTGCGATATAAACAATCGAGTATTCCCCAACAACATCTATATCAACTGATCCTTCAATGTTGACAGAACAATCCCCTTCCACAATTACACAAACTGCACCTTCCTCTAAATAAGTTGAATTTACTTCTAAAACAATTATTTCTTCTCCATTCAATTCTAAACTGTCGTTATCAACTACTTGAGTACATCCAGCTAGAAATAATAATCCAATCACTAATAAAACCAATGATAGTGCTCTTTTCATAATCTTCTCCCCCTATTTTTAATAGATATTCCATTTGAAATCAAATAATCAAAATGGACTTTCTCTATTAAATAAACACCTAACTTAATGTTTTTATTGGAAAAAAAGAAAATAATGTAAAATACATGCTGTAATCAAAAAAAAATGCCCGACTGGACATTTTAAGATTATATATTAAGTAGATACATTTCCAGTCCAACTTTTTTATCAAGTAGACCTTTTTTAATCTTAAGCTCAGTATCAGCTAATGCTGTAAGTTGTTTTTCAATATATTCTTCAGTAACTCTTGATGCATTCTTCTTAACGTAATAAATTCTACCCTTACTCGCTCTAAAGAACTTCATAAGATCTTCATCTGAATATCCCTTCATTAAAAGAGTTTTTGCATAATTCATTTCTCTAAACTTGTTGATTATTAATCCAAGTAATCTTAGAGCATCTTCGCTTCGCAACAAATCATAACAAATCTGCATAACTTTATCTAAATCTCTATTAACAACCTCATTAACAAGAGCAAATACATCATGTTCAACATTTCTAACAACTAAACTAGAAATATCATCAATGAATATTGTATCTCCTTCGCTAAAATAGTTCTCTAACTTATTCAACTCATTCATCATGCGCTGAGTATCGTTTTCAGTTCTTCTAACTAACTCATTAAGTGCGTCATTATGAATTCTAATGCTTCTTTTATCAAAGTAATTAACAATAGAAGTTTTCATCGTTTTCTCTTCAAGTGCTTGGAAATGTGTTACATCAGACTTATCGACCAAAAGCTTAACTAATTTACTTCTTTTATCAAGTTGTTTATTAGGTATGATGATTAAATGTAAGAAAGATGGTATATCTCCAAGTAAAGTAATAAAATCATCGATTATGAATCCATCTCTTTCCTTAAAGTCAGTGTTCTTAACAATAACAACTTTATCATCAGACATAAACGGAATCGTCGCTGCATCAGTAATTGCATTATTAAAATCATCTTCATCAATATCGTAGGTAACAGTATTAAACTCATCAACACCTACATTTTTTACAATTTCCTTCATGCGTCTATCTACAAGGTAGTTATCGCCTGTAAGTAAATATATTTTACCCAAAAAATCATCTCCTAACTAGGGTGAAATTATAACATATTAAGTTACTCTTTACTATTCTTTATCTACTCCCAAAGTACCTTCTTTTATATTCAATTGTTCTTAATAAGCCATCTTCAATGTTGTGTAAAATTATTGTACCGTCTCTATCAGTTCTATATGCCACAGCTGACTCTACAATCATCAGCACTTCAGTATTAGGTAGACCGTACGAGTTTCTCCCAACACTAATAATAACCTCATCTGGATCAAATTCCGCATACATCTCTTCATTCAGTGAAGTCTTAGAACCATGATGTCCTAGTTTTAATATATCAACATCTCCATAAGCCTCTTTTAATTCTGAATCAGCCATTAATATTATACTTTTCCCCTGATAATAGAATTTTAGTACTAATGAATGGTTATTTATACTAGAGTAGAGTTTATCTGGAGATAAAACTTCAAAAGTTGAAAACCTATCACCTTGTTCTAGTTTCAATGTGTTCGGATAAGCAAAATCAAATTTAGAATACTTACTTATAACGATATTTTTGACGTTAAACGAATCAAGTATATCGGAATATCCTCCGTAGTGATCATAATGTTCATGAGTTAGGACTAAATAGTCAATCTCTCTCACCCCAATACTCTTAAGCAATGGGATAACATTTCTTAAAGTTATATCTTTTCCAACTTTTCCACCCGTATCAACTAACACAACATCTTCTTTTACAATTAAAGTACTATCTCCTTGCCCGACATCCAAAAAATATACTCCTTGCTTTGGTGGTAAAAATAACAAAACACTTATAAGTATTAATCCTAGTCTTGGTTTCCTAATTAGCAATAGATAATACGCTATTGTCATAAGGGGTTCAACATTTCTAATCTGAACTATCATATTGAAATCACTACTAAGAACAATTATCTTATCGAACACTCTAACAACTTCAGCATATATTTGATCTATATCAACTAGGAAGTTTAGAAAACTAAGTGGAAGTATTATATAACTCATTAGAATGATGAAATATATGTTGACGAATACAGTGATAATGTTTATTTGATTATACATATTTATAAGCAGGGGTAATGTCACTAATTGAGCGACAATACTTACTTGAAATAAACTTGTAGGTCTCGTTAGAATAATCGAAAGAGTAACTAAAAATGATAACTGAAACCCAATATCATAAACAACGTTATTGTTCATAATAAAATAACCCAGGAATACAGCCGTGAGGGCATCTAGGTTAGAAAAATTATACTTTCTAAAAGAGACTGAAAGAATATACATTGCGCCAGCTCTAGTTATAGATGGTGAAAAACCTGCCACTAGCATGTAGGTAAATATTATCCCCGCAATAATTACCTTGTTCTTGGTAAGCTTCTCTAAACCTAAACATAGGAGCCCTACATGTAATCCAGAGATAGCCAAGAGGTGTGAAATTCCTAATTCACTTACTAAAGACATTTCTTCTGAGGAAAAGTACTGTTTATCACCCACAATGAGAGCTGATAGGTACTTTTTACTTATCAATGGGTATTTCTCAATCTCTCCTTTTACAATATCTCTTAGTTTGTAAATACTAAAACTATTCCCATTACGAATAATCCCTGGTTTATAAATCTGATAATAGATATTCTTTCCCTTAAGGTAATTAGCGTAGTCAAAGGTATAAGGAGAACTTGCTGAAGGGGGACTTTTAAAGTCTCCCTTTATATTTAACTTGTCTCCTACATCAAACTCTCCTTCTAAATAGATAGAGGTCTTTCCTGAGCATAAATTATACTCACCCCTATCGACTATTACGCATTCAGTCGGAGGAGTGATATCCTTTACTGACAAAGCGTAAATAACTAAACCCATTATAATAAATCTTGGTCTTACTTTTATCAGTAAGAATAAAAATGCAAGACAATAGATATTAATTGAAATTAGCTTAAATATTAAAACACTTAGTCCAATATATATCAGGTTATTTTGTAGAGATAAGGTCTTTAATATCATTAAAGATAGCATCTCCAATCCCTGAGACACTCTTAATTTCCTCAATTGACTTGAATGCTCCAAACTCATCTCTGTAATTTATAATTGATTCTGCTTTCTTAAGACCTAGTTTAGGTAACATCATTAATTCTGATAAAGACGCTTTATTAATGTTAATAAAGTTATGATCCTTATTCTCAATCTCACTTACAATAATTACCATTTCATCATAAACTTTTTCAGATAAGCTAATACTCATGACATCAGCATTACCAGTAAATCCTCCTGCAAGTTCAATGACCTCAATTACTCTCATTGATGAGTCGACTTCAAAAACACCTTGATTTTGAACTTCTCCTTTTACTTCAACAAAGAGTTCATACTCTAAACAAGGTGAATCAATGTATATCATATCTGGTTCTTTAACGTACAAAAAATAAGTTAGAATCAAAACTATAATTAAGTATTCTTTTTTCATAATAATCACCATTAATATTATTAGTTAGTATCCGGCAATTACTAAAAAAAAAAGACCTACTTGGTCTTCTTACATATATACAGTACTCGGTCATCAAGATATTCTTTTGTAAATACAAAGAATTCAGAAAGACCTTCTTCAATTTCTTCTTCAGAATACACTCTTTGAATATGCTCTTCATCAAATCGATGATATGTATCATTTTCTAAAACAAAGAAAGTTAAATAATGATGTAAATACTCATTAACAACATCTGTTTTCCAGATATAAGAAACATCTTCATCTAGATCGACGTGTAAATAGTCATACATTGTCTTAAGCTTTGATTCAGCATGGACATCAAAGATAAAAACTCCATCAGTTAAGTTTTTATGAACGTTTTTAAATACGTTTAATAAATCATCTTTCACAAGTAAATAATTAAGTGAATCTACGGTACAGATGATATTATCAATATTTTCCACGTAAAAATCGTCCTTTAAATCGTGAAGAAATAGACTAACATCATAGTTACGTCCTCTAGCTACTTCTAGCATCTCTTCCGATAAATCAGAGCCAATCATTTCAAAGTCATCACTTAATAGAGAAATTACTCGGCCTGTTCCACAAGCCAAATCAAGAATTCTACCAGGAATCAAATGCTTTTTTATTTTATCAACGAGTAAACCATAGTCGAAATCATTTAATTGGTCATAATAATAAGCAAAATCTTTATACATTATAGATCTAATTCAAGTTTAGGAATATCCAGCCATAATTTCTCAAGTTGGAAATATTCTCTTTCTTCTGGAATAAAAATATTAACTATAATTTCTTGCATATCAACTAGGATCCATTTTCCAGAGCTTTTACCCTCAACATGAACCTTAATTTTGTGTTCTTGACAATAATCTCTTAAATGATTCATTATTGCACTCGTTTGTCTATCAGTGTTACCTGAACATATTACTACGTACTCAAAATAAGGGCTTATTTCCCTCATGTCATAACAAACGATGTCGTGTCCACGAACATCATCTATTATACTTATTATATCTTTAATCATATTACACTTCCCTCAAATATTTCTTATATTTTTCCCACATATTATATGTGTCTTGGTGGCTTGATACAATGTTTTCAAGCATATAGTTTAGTTTATAAGCTATTGCTTCATTTAGTGATACATGAGATATTTTCCTCATAATAGCACTACCGTTAAAATCTCTTGTTCTTTTTTCTGTGATATCAGCAATAAATAAAGCCTTTTGTAAATCGGTCATATCAGGGTGACCCGTTGTATGCCATTTAATAGCTTTAAGTATTTCATCGTCTTTAATTCCATATTTCGTAAATGCTAGAAACTCACCTACGTAAGCATGCCATATTTTATGGTGGAGTTTTAAATCATAACCACCTTGAACCATGAATGTCTTCATTGTACATTCACCAGTCTTTTTGGCCACATCATGTAATAAAGCCATTGTTCTAGCTTTTTCAACATCAAGGCCATGAATATTAGCTAAGACCGTTATTTCATCAAGAACTCCTAAGATATGTTCTAGTCTTCCAGGATGGTCCTCCATGATTTTCTTAATCTCTACTAAATAGTCCATTAAAAGATTGATTCTCTAATAAAATACTTCATATTAACAGGCAAATGTAGTGTTAACAAACTATCAAGATTGCATGTTACGAATCCAAGACCTGATATAACTAGATCTTGATCTTTCGATAAAGTAATTTTATGTTGTTTAAACTCACCTAACTTAATCTTTTCAGATTCAGTTGGTGGTACTAATAATGTGTTTTGGTTCTTTTCATAATATTCATCAGCATAGCTTAATTTAGTTCTTCTAATTGGTACCTTATTCGCATTATAGAAAACAAATGAGTTAAGGTCTCCCTCAGGATAATCTAATCTAGCGAAACCACCAATATAAAATGTTTGACCACCCAATACCTGATAAACAAATGGTTTAATACCTTTATAAGGTGAAACAGCTTTAATCGACTCATCTAAATAGTGAACAACTTGATGCTTGTTTACTATCCCTGGTGTGTCAATTAAGAAATTCTTATTCATCTCTATTTCAATTGTAGAAAGAGTTGTTCCTGGGAATATAGATGTAGTAATAACATCTTCTTCACCGGTGTAATGTTTGATCAATGAATTAACAAATGTTGATTTCCCAACGTTTGTGCATCCTACAACATATACATTTCTATTTTTTTGGTACTTGTTAATTAATTCGATAACTTTTTCAATTCTAGTAGACTTAATACTCGATACGACTTCTGCATCAATAACTTTAAGTCCTAGATCTTTAGTAGCTTTTCTCATCCAATGTACAATCTTATTCGGATTTACACTCTTAGGAAATAAATCTAATTTATTACCTATAAGAATAATATCATCAGTTGACGTAATTCTATTTAATCCACTTATGAAACTACCGTGGAAATCAAATATATCTACAATATATAATACTAACGCATTAGAGTCAATATTGTGTAAAACTTCTAAATAATCTTGTGATTTTAGATCTGTGTTACTAGCTTTGTTGTAATGTTTAATTTGGAAACATCTTTGACATAACTCTGCTTCATCTTTTGGAGAATATCCAACTACTGTTTTGTCTGTAGTCTGAATAACAGCACCACATCCGATACATTTATAATCCATATCGTTCACCTAACTTTTCTAAATACTCAGTATAGTATTTCTTTTTTATTCTTTTAACAACCGATTTCTCGATTCTTCTATTTATTTTGGTATACCACTTTTCAGATTTACTCTCAATAGGGTTAACCAAATAAGTATCAATACCCATTCTATTTCCAACTAAGACATCAGTCATAAGTTGGTCACCTAGAAATACCATCTGTTCCTTAGAATAATCAATTCCCTTAATAGCCTTCTTCATTCCGGACTTCAAAGGCTTTTTAGCCATTCCAACTCCTGGAAGACTTAGCTCATTCAAGAACTTGCTTACTCTAGTATTAGGTGAATTTGAAATTATCACTATGATATAACCAATGCCTTGAAGATGTTTTATAAAATCTATCATCTCAGTATTTGGTACTGAATGAGCGTAAGAAACAAGGGTGTTATCTAAGTCTGTAAGTACGACTCTCTTCCCTTTTTTAAACAGCTCTTCAAAGTTGATTTCTTGAACTTTATTTACCGACTCAAACGGTATATAGTTTTTAAGATTTATCAAATCTAATATCATAATGTACCTCGATTCATTATACTAAATTAATTTATCTAAGTCTAAGTAAAGACTTTTATCCGAAATAACACGTCTCATAAAAAAAGCATCAATAATGACACTATTTCTTAATAATGAGCTCTACTAAATGTGCAGCGTTGTTAGCAGCAACTATTTCAAAAGCTTCATAATCATTTGTTTGGTCGGTAGATCCTACAACATCTGAAATAGATCTAATGATAATAAATGGTTTATTATACATTGAAGCGGTTTGAGCAATTGAAGCCCCTTCCATCTCAACAGCATATAAATCATCAACTACAGGAAGAATCTTTTCAAACTGTGATTTATCAGTTACAAATGAATCACCAGTAGCGATTGTACCTACTTTATGATTTATTGCAAGTTCAGTTGCGGCCTCATCGGCCTTCTTAACTAATTCTTCATCTGCATAATAGAATAGTTCTTCACCTGGAATTTGCCCAGATGTATAACCAAATCTAGAAGCATCAGCATCAAAGTATATAGCTCTTCTACTAATTACGAGTGTTTTTGCATCAACATTAACTCCACCTGCGATACCTGAATTAATTATATAATCAATCTCAAAATTTTCGCACAAAATAGAAGTTGTTACAGCTGAATTCACTTTTCCAATACCAGCCTTTACAACTACTACTTCTTTTCCATGTAGATGTCCAATGTAGAAAGTTCTATTACTTTGTTCTAAAATTCTAACGTTAGTAAGCAGTGAAGAAAGTTTTTCAACTTCAATGTCCATTGCTCCTATAACAGCTATCATTATTTTACCTCAATAATTTCTACTTTAAATTCTCTTCCAGTTTCAGATTTATACTCAACTTTTTGTCCAGCTTTTTTACCAAGCAAAACTTTTCCAAGAGGAGACTTGTTTGAAATTTTCCCATTAATAGGATCTGTTTGAAGAGGACCCATAATTCTGTATATTTCACTTTCGTCTGCACCACTGTATTTAACCTCAACAGTTGAACCAGTACCAATAACACCAGTTTTATCTTTTGTGATAATTACATAGTTTTTAAGTATTGTTTCGATACGAGTAATGCGTGCATTAATCTTACCTTGAGCATCTCTTGCAGCATCGTAATCTGCATTCTCTGAAAGGTCACCTTGCGCTCTTGCATCTTGCAGGGCCTTGATATTTTCTATTCTAGTAACTTCGCGAAGTTGTTTTATTTCTTTTTCTAAATCGTTCTTACCTCTAGTGGTAAGTTCAAATGGTTGATTTTGTATCATCTAAATCACTCCTTCATTAAATTATATATTATTTTATTCTGAAATAATAGATTTAATTTTCGTAATCATAACATCTACTGCTACTGAATTTTTGTAATGATTAGGAATTATTATATCTGCATATCTTTTTGATGGACTTACAAATCTATAATGCATTGGTTTAACCGTCGATAAGTATTGTTTTACAACTGAATCTAATGATCTTCCTCTTTCGTTAACATCTCTTTCAAGACGTCTAATAAATCTTAAATCAGCGTCTGTTTCAACGTAGACTTTGATATCCATAAGATCCCTTAACCCTTCGTCTTCAAAGATTAAGATTCCCTCAACAATAATAACCTTTGCAGGCTTCATTGTTTCTTTTTGTTCTTTTCTAGTATGGATTGTAAAATCATAAACTGGCTTTTCAATTGTTTCACAATTTAAGAGTTTTTGTAAATCAGATCTTAAAAGGTCATTTTCTAGTGAGAACGGATGATCATAGTTCGTTTTTATTCTGTCTGTCATCACCATATGAGATTGATCCTTGTAATAATCATCATGATGGATTATTATTACATCCTCATTCTTTAAACTGTCCATTAAATAACTTACAATAGTACTCTTACCACTACCTGAACCCCCTGCTACCCCAATTACAATAGGTTTCATTAATTTACCTTCCTTATCATGTCATTTTTTGTGACTGCGAATGGAATTTTTATTTTTAATAGTTCTTTCGGGTGTCTCGCAGTTTCAATCAACTCACCCTTAGAATCAATAATTTCTTCTATAATGAACTCTTTATGGATGTTCGGTCCAAATACTTCAGCTAAAATTCCTTTGTGGAATTTGTTTCTTTCTTCAATAAGAGCATATCCGTCTTTATATTCTAATACTAACCCAATAAACTTCTGAGTTGGCTTTTCGCTTCTCATATTATAAAGATGTTGCTCAACTCCTGGATCTCCATCATAGAAGCCAATTGAAGCAAGTCTATTTTCTGCTTTTTCTAGTTGAAGTTTATAGTACTCTATATCTACTTTCCCATTTTCAGTATAATCGTCTATCAGTTTTCTATATGTTCCGACAACCGTTGCGATATAATGAACAGACTTCATTCTACCCTCAATTTTTAAAGAGTCAATACCTATATCAATTAATCCAGTAATATAATCAATAGCATTCAAATCTTTAGAGCTCATACTAAATGAAGTTTCAGTTTCATTTGTTGAATCTGAGTGGAACTTATAGTTCCATCTGCAAGAGTGTGCACAACCACCTCTATTAGCATCACGGTCCGTCATATGGTTACTTAATGTACATCTTCCGGAATATGCAACACACATTCCACCGTGAATAAACACCTCAGTATCTAAACTAGAGTTTTTTTTAACTTCACGAATCTCATCAAGTGATAATTCTCTAGCAGTTACGATTCTTTTAACGTTTTGTTCTTCCCAGAACTTAATTCCTAGTGAATTAGTGGTTGACGCTTGTGTTGACAAGTGAACTTCTATCCCCACTTCATTCGCTACTTGAATAATTGCGGGTGATGCACAAATTACCGCACTTACTCCAACTCTTAATAGATCAGTTAAATATTCTTTTAACCCATCTAAGTCGTTATTATGTGGAAGTATATTAGCAGTTACATATATTAAAGCATTATTAGCATGTGCATATTCACAAGCATCAGCTATATCTTGGATTTCAAAATTAGATGATCTAGCACGCAGACTAAAATTGGTACCTCCAATATAAACTGCATCGGCACCATACATAATAGCTATCTTAAGTTTTTCTAAGTCCCCTGCTGGGGCCAATAATTCAGGTTTTTTCATTTAATCACTTCTTATATAATGTCTTTTTATAATAATATCCAGAATACTCACCAAATGTATCAGCGTATTTAGCTATTAATTCGGTAGCATCTTCTTTTGCATCTAACTTAGTGTATATCTTATAAGCTAATTCTAATTCGTCATCTTCTAAGAATAAACCATCAATTCTAGTAGTAAACTGGTTTAACTGATTATATTCAGAAAAGCTTGTTAAAGACTTTTCATGAAAGATGTGTGTTCCAGTTTCATCTTCTATTATTGGATAATGTTCATCTCTGATTTCTTCTTCAAGAGTACCACTCTTAACAACATCTTCACCTAAAAAGTCAAAGTAGTTAGTTAATAATTTTCTCTTTGAATAAAACATATTTAACTTACCATGAATTAGAACTTCTACTTTTTTCCCAAGATGAGAAAATTTAAGGATGTCTTCTAGAGTAATCTCTCTTGATAAACAAACTCTTTTAATTCCAAGATTCAAATAAAACTCAGCGTCTTTAACACTAGTTACAAGTGTTCCAGGATTATAAATCAATTTATCTACAAGTCCAAGTTTTTTTCCAAGCATGAATACTGACATATCAGAATAATAAAATCCAGCTACTTCTGAATGTTCCTTCATAAACTCTTCCAACTCAGCCAATTCACTCTCGTGAATTATCTTATCAATATTTAAGAAGACTTTATCCATAGGAAGATCAACATTCTCTAAGTCCACGATTTCAGTTCTTACACCAAAACGAGTCCCTATTAAGAACCCGTCTGTTTGTAATTTAAAATTGTTTGTTTTTAGAGCTATAATCATGTTTACCTTCTTTTTGAGACACTTATTCCGTCTCCAACATCTGAAAATGTTGTATCAAACTCTTCATTTGTTTTTAAGTACTCAACAAATGTAAAGATTTTTCTTAAAAGTTGTCTTAAATCTCTAGATTTAACTTCAAATCTCTTATCTATTAAACCATGAAAGTTAAGGTTATCGCAAACGATAACACCTTTATCCGATAGATTTTTTTCAAATTTATCAAAAAACTTTCTATACTGTGCTTTTGCGGCATCAATAAAGATTAAATCATATGTTTTTTCGCTCTCAAAATCAATAGCATCCATGAAATGAATTTCAATCTGGTCAGACTGAGGACTGTCTGCAATTACTCTCGAAGCTACTGCAAACATTTTTTCATTTCTTTCAATTGTATCAATTGTTATTTCGCTTGATACTTCAGCAAAGTTAATTGCCGAATAACCAATAGCTGAACCAATCTCAAGAATAGATTTTACATTGTTTTTCTTAATTAATTCAATGATGTAATCTAATCCCTCTTTTTCAATGATTGGTACGTTATTCTCAGTAGCATACGCTATAAGATCCATTATTCTTCTTGGAAAGTATTTAATACTTCCTCAATCATAGCCCATTCAGCTTCATCAGTAACATCACTTAACTCACCCATACCAGCCTCATTTTCTACAAAACTAGATGCGTAGACATTCCCGTCTTCATCATTCATTGGTGTATATAAAACATAGTTTTTATTATAGTCTTCTGATAGAAATGTAAAAATGATTTCACATAGTAATTCAGTTCCATCTTCAAGTTCAATGCTTAATGTATTTTCTTCCATATTATCTCCTAACCGAGTCTAGATAACCTTGTAAAATCAGTGTTGCTGCAAGTTTATCTACCTTACCTTTTCTTTTTTTTCTACTTAAGTCAGCAGAGATCATTAACCTTGTAACCTCTCTTGTACTTAATCGTTCATCCCATAGTATAACTTCTAAATTATATTTTTCAAGTTCTTCTTTAAAAGAAATTGATAATTCTGCTTTTTCACCTATGGTATTATTCATATTCTTCGGAAAACCTAACACTATTTTGTTAGATTTGTTTTCTTCAGCCAATTCTAAAACTCTTTTAATAGCTGCATCATAGTTACCATCGCGGTATCTATGAATCTCAATTGGAGATGCTAACATCTCGAATTTGTCTGATATAGCAACACCTAATGTACGCGACCCAAGGTCTAATCCTATTATTTTCATATTAATTCCTTAACCTTTTTAATAGCTTCTGCTATTTTGGTAACATCTTTACCACCAGCTTGAGCTAAATCAGGTCTTCCTCCACCGTTTCCACCACATATAATAGCAGCTTCTTTAACTAAATTCCCGCAATGTACTCCATTATTGCTTTTAGCAACGAATACAATCTTTGAGTTTACTTCATTAGCTATAAACACAATACCGTTTCCTAGTTTATCTAATAAACTATCAACAATTTGTTTTAACACTTTTGGATCATATCCTTTTACATGAGCAATCAAACTTGACCCATCAATAAATTCATCAAATACTGATAAATCACTTAATGCAAGTGACTCTAATTCTTTGGAAACTTTTTTATCTAAATTCTTAACTAACTCTTTTACATGAGTTAATTCTGTTCTTTTATTCATAATGTCCAAGTAACTACCTAAGTAGTCTTTATTGATTTCATAACTAAACTCGACATTTAGTCCTTTATTAACTGAATCAGTTACTACTTTATCAGCTTTATTTAAAAGACTCATTATTTCATTATTATAAACTTGAAGAGCATCAGATATATTATCGACACCCTTATTAGTAAGTGCTTCTACTCTGTAAATACCTGAACCTTTACTTTCAACTGAAGTAATAGCTAACTTCTCAATAACACCTACGTTTGAAACATGAGTTCCTCCACATAAATCTATTGTGAAATTATCCATATTTACAACTCTTACAAGATCACCGTACTTCTCACCAAACTCAGCAATTGCACCCATTTCTTTTGCTTTATCAATAGACTCTTCAGTTACTGTAACTGTTAAATTTTGTTTTATCACTTCATTAACTTTTGACTCAATAGTAATTATTTGATCATCAGTTAATGGGTCGTAGTTATTAAAGTCAAATCTCAAGTTAGTACTAGATACATTAGATCCAGACTGTGAAACGTGCCTACCTAATTCATCTCTTAATACTTTGAACAATAAATGAGTTGCAGAATGATTATACATTGTTAAATTTCTAGATTCAGTATCTACACTAGCTTTAACGCCAGCTCCTACATTAAATGAATGTCCTTTAATTGTATGAATGAACTGTCCATTTGGCATTTTTTGTACATCAGTGACTTTGATTTCACCAATTAATCCAGTATCAGCAACCTGTCCACCACTCTCAGCATAGAATGGAGTCTCTTTAAGCACTACTTCATCTCCAAATACTCCTGTGATTTCAGTATTAACTTCAAGTTTATCAAATCCAACAAAGGTTGAAACTCCTTCAAAGTTTAAGAAATCTTCATTTTGAGCACCCATACTTTCAGCAACGCCTCTAGCTGATCTCGCTCTGTTTCTTTGGATTTCCATTTCTTCTTTAAAACCAACAACGTCAACAACAAGTCCGTTCTCTTCAGCGTACTCAACTGTTAATTCAATTGGGAAACCAAATGTATCATATAGTTTAAATGCTTGTGCTCCGCTTATCTCTTTTGAATCTAACGATTCAATTAGTTTTAAACCTTTATCTAATGTTTCGAAGAATTTTTCTTCTTCTGTTTTAATAACTTTTTTAATTATATCTTTTTTTTCATGAAGATAAGTGTAATGTTTACCCATATTCTCAATAACAATATCAACAAGATCAAACATGAATGGTTTAGTGAATCCTAAACTTCTAGCATGCTTAACAGCTCTTCTTAATACTCTTCTTAAAACATATCCTCTACCTTCATTTGAAAGAATTGCTCCATCAGCTATTGCGAATGTTACAGTTCTAACATGATCGGCTATTACTTTAAATGCAGTTTGTCCTGTATATTTAACACCACTTAATTCTTCAACTCTTTTAATAGTTGGTAAGAATAGATCAGTTTCGTAATTAGTTTCAACATCTTGTAGGATACAAGTAATTCTTTCTAACCCTGCTCCAGTATCAATGTTCTTTTGTGGTAATTCAGGATATTCATCACGTGACAGACCTGGTTTAGAATTAAACTGACTGAAAACAATATTCCAAATCTCAAT
Source organism: uncultured Candidatus Izemoplasmatales bacterium (assembly GCA_964589075.1). Classification (GTDB taxonomy): domain Bacteria; phylum Bacillota_I; class Bacilli_A; order MAG-NZ; family MAG-NZ; genus CAZPQU01. The sequence continues at coordinate 15,651 of CAZPQU010000010.1, forward strand.
ATATCTATCATTTTCAATATCATCTCTTATCGCATCAGTTGTAAAGTCACCATATACAGATCCTCTATCAAAGAACACTTCCGAACAAGGACCACAAGGACCTTCTCCGATTTCCCAGTAGTTATAATCTGATTCGATTATATGACTTTCCTTAATTCCATTCTTTATCCATATATCTTTTGCTTCAGTATCCGATGGGTAAACAGTCATATAAACCTTATCAATATCTAGTCCAAACCACTTCTCATCAAATAGTAATTCCATTGCCCAAGCAATTGCTTCTTCTTTGAAGTAATCACCAATTGAGAAGTTACCTAACATCTCAAACATCGTATGATGTCTAGCAGTTAATCCAACATTTTCAATATCATTTGTACGAATACACTTTTGAGAGTTTACTATTCTAGGGTTTTGTGGTTTTTCAGAACCATCAAAATATTTCTTTAATGCAGCAACTCCTGCATTAATCCAAAGTAAAGTTGGATCATTATTTGGTATCAATGAAGCACTCTCTTCTATTTTATGTAGTTTCTCACTAAAGAAGTCTAACCACATTTGTCTTATTTCATTACTAGTTAAATTTTTCACTTCTTTCACCTCTAACATATATATGTTCATCTATTATTTTATTTCCATCAAGAAGTAACTTGTATTCCTTCATTACTTTCCCTGGACCACCATCACAACTTGCGACTAGTGTTATGTTTTTATCATTTAATTTATGATTTTCTAAGAATGTTCTCATAAAACCAGATATGTTTCCAGCCCAAACTGGAGTAACTAATGTTATATCAGTGTAATTCTGCGCATCAAAAGCTACCGGTTTAATTGGAAGGTTTTTCTTGGCGACAACATGATACCCAAAAACAAACATTTGCATGAATCTTGATTTAGGGATTTTTACATCACCCTTAATTTCATAAATGTTACCATCATAATTACTTATAATCTTTTTTGCTGTTCCTGTTAAAGAAACATAAAGTATTGCTTTCATATTTTCCTCCTAATAAAAAACGCCCCTATTTCTAAGGGCGAAAATTTCCGCGGTACCACCTTAGTTCACATAATGTGCACTCAATAATCTTAACCCGATCAAGGAAGTATTTTCATACTTTGCTCCGAAGCAGCTTTCTACATAACTAACTGTCCAATTACACCAATAAGGACTCTCTATAAATTAGAAAAATGTATACTTTTCTTCATCATCGCTTTTATTACAACCTATTATAGCATTTTTTACTTTTAATTCAACTATCTACGTTTAACTCTTCCCTGTTCTTTTCTAATGGTATAGCCAGTTTTATCTAAGTATTCTAGCATTGGTACAACGTAGCGCCTTGATGAATCAAGTATGGTTCTAGCATTCGATATATCAAGCACTTCATTTAAGTTAAAAAACTCATCCATTAAACTGATCATTTTATCAAATAAAGCCTTACTAAGGTAAATATCATCATCTATTTTAATAATCTCTTTTTTCTTAACTAACGAGAAGAATACATCTTCAAATTTTAAATTTTGAAAGTTTAAATATATATCATAATATTTTGGTGGCTTAAAACTTGAGCCAATAAATAAAATAATAGCTTCTTTTAACTTTAACTCTTCTTCAGTTAGTGAAATACTGAATGACTTCAGTTTTACTAACTGCTTGTATTCAACATCATTCATTAAATCTAGTATACCGTTAAGTACTCTTGATTTAACATCTAATCCGAGTTTTGTCTTAAGTTCTTGTTTATTTATTCCTAAAATATATTTATTGTCTGAATGAAAAACAGTTAAAATATCAACTACTTTTTCCTGCAGTTTATTCAAATTGTTATTAGATATATAATAGTTTTCAATTTTATTAATTGTGTTAGGTAAATCATCTACACTGAATCCCTGTTTTTGAATGTCTGATAGATGAACTAAATTATTATTTTCAAAATATGAGTCAATCTGTGATAATTTATCACCTTGATCAAACAATTTAATTTGAGTTGAGTACGCATCATCAAATCTGTTGGCGTATACTCCATTCTCATTTAGAATCTCAACTCCAGCAATCGTTATATTAGGATTAACTTTCCTTAAAATACCCTTATCTTTCTTTGAAGCGTAAAGTTCAGTATCTAGTAGTAACTGACAATATACAGACTCACCCGGTAAAATCTCTTTTTGGTTAAACAACTTCACTCTGGCTGTTAATTCTTCTGAGAAATAGTAGAATTTAACCTTTTCAAGATGTTTAAGTCCGAGTTTAGTGTTATTACTAACAGTAATCTTACAATCTAATATGTTACTTGAAAGCAACTTTTTAGGAGTAGATATTATCTTACCTCTGCTTAAATCTACTTTATTAATGTTCAGAGCAACCCTAGTGTGCTTATGTGCAACACTTACTGGTTTATGATGAACCTGAATTCCTTTTACTTTTATCTTCTCTTTTGAAGGAAGAACTTCAAGTAAATCCCCAACTTTTACTGTTCCAGATAAACTAGTACCAGTAACGACGGTACCAAACCCCTTAACAGAGAATACTCTGTCTATTGGCATTCTAAAGAATTCGTCATCAGTTTCAGTTTCTTCTGTTTTCATTCTTTTTTTTATCGCTTCAATTAATGCGTCAGCTGACTCTTTAATTGAGAACCTTACAAAATTATTAAGCCCGAACTCATCCTTTATAGATTGTTCTACCTCTAATATTCTTGCTTCTTCAACTAAGTCCGTTTTTGTGATTACCACTAGTGAATTTTCTATTCCTAGAAAGTTAATTATTTCCAGATGTTCTCTAGTTTGAGGCATGATTCCATCATCTGCCGCTACTATTATAAGAACCAAATCAATTCCGAATACACCCGCAAGCATATTTTTAATAAGTTTCTCATGTCCCGGAACATCAATGATACCAATCTCTTGGCCATCTAGTTTGAAATAGGCAAAACCTAAATTTACGGTTATCCCTCTTTTTTTCTCTTCAATAAGTGTATCCGTATCAATCCCTGATATAGCTTTAACAACAGTCGTTTTACCGTGGTCAATATGACCAGCGGTACCAATTACATAATTACGCATTTAAACACTTGGCAATAACTTCAATATCTCTATCAAAAATCGTACGCATATCAAGGGTTACTTTATCTTTAATTATTCTTGAAATAATAGGTGTTTCAAATTGTCTCAAAGTTCGTTCAATACTGTTAGCTGATAACTTATCAGACTCAATAGTAATCCCTACACTCATAAGTGATGAGGTTGGTAAAGATCCTCCACCAACTGTAGAACAAACATCTACAATTTCTATTTCATATTTATTTATAACTGACTTCAGTTTTTCAGCTTTAATAACTAAATCAGTAATTGATACTGAAATCATGCTTACTGTAGGATTAAGTACATCCCCTCTATATTCTCTAACCACAGCTTCTAGTGCTGCGATTGTCATTTTCCCGACTCTTAAAGCTCTAGTCATTGGATTACTCTTAAGTTCATCAATAAGTTTCTTACTTCCCGCAATAATACCAACCTGCGGTCCGCCTAACAGTTTATCACCTGAAAAAGTTACTATATCAACTCCAGAGGCAATAGAATCTTGGATTGTTTTCTCATTTAGTCCGAACTTAGAATAGTCAATAACAGCTCCACTTCCTAAATCCTCAATAAGTAAAATATTAAGTTCAGATAACTCTTTTGATGATACTTCCTTTACAAATCCTTTAATCTCAAAGTTTGAAGGATGAACCTTCAGAATAAGTCCTGTTTTATCATTTACCGCTTTTGAATAATCCTTTAAATGAGTTCTGTTAGTAGTTCCTACTTCTCTCATTACCGCACCACTTGATTCAATAATCTCAGGGATTCTAAATGAACCACCAATTTCAACCAGCTCACCACGCGAAATGATTACTTCTTTTCCCTTACCGAATTCATTCATCGTTAACAACACTGCGCTTGCGTTGTTGTTAACAACGAGGCAAGCTTCAGCACCAATAAGTTTGGCTATTTTTGCATCAACGTGAGCATATCTTGATCCTCTTTGACCCATTGTTAAGTCATATTCTAAGTTAGAGTATCCTGTTAAAACATCTTTTACGTTTTCAATCATCTTTTCAGAATAAACAGCTCTACCTAAATTGGTATGCAAGACTGTCCCTGTTGCGTTTATCACTCTTCTTAAAGAATACTTATCCCTTTTATCAAGTGATAAAAGAATCCTTTCAATAACAATTGAATAGTTCAGTTCAGTTATAATATTCTGTTTTATCTCAAACCTAATTTGATTAAGTTCAGATTCTATTTCCTCTTTTATCTCGGATAAATAAAACAAAGATGAATTTGCTAAAACATCTTTGTCTTCTAATATCTTCGCAACCTGAGGAATTTTTTTAAATAATTCCATCTACTCCACCACTAAAACATCGCAGTCTAACTTATCACAAGTTGAACCAACTATAGTTGAATCTTTGAATCCAGCGTCTAATAAATCTTTTAATAAATCATCAGCTGAATCATTATCAACAAATATTAATAATCCACCACTTGTTTGTGGATCAAAAATGATGTTTTGCTCTTTCTTTGTAAGATTGTGAGTTACATTCTCGCTAAAATATAATAAATTTCTAGCCATTCCACCACTAGTATTATCAGCTAACTCCATCGTTCTTTTAAACAAAGGAATTTTACTCATATTTAAGGTAGCAGTAATCTTTGAAGCATTCATCACTTCAATTAAATGTCCAGCAAGTCCGAATCCAGTTATGTCGGTACATGCATGTATTCCATATTTTGCGAATAAATGAGCTGGTACATTATTTAAACTAGTCATTGAGTTTACAACTTCTTGAACATCTAAAGTATCCTTTTTGAATTCATTGTTGTAAATCCCAGTACCAATACGTTTAGTAAGAATTATTTTTTGGTTTGCTTTTGCTTGATCGTTAGTTAACAAATTGTTTACTACTTTTCCAGTTACACTAAGTCCATACTTAATTTCAGTATCTTCTATCGTGTGTCCACCTACAACAACACCACCTGCTTCGTTTACTTTTTCAATTGCACCTTTTAATATCTCAGCTACTAGTTCAGAACTCAGTTCTTTTGGAATAGCTAAAATATTTAACGCATACATCACTTCTCCACCCATTGCGAAAACATCACTTAGTGAGTTCGCTGCTGCGATTTGTCCAAATGTATACGGATCATGATGATTCGGTGAAAAGAAATCTAGAGTGCTGATTAATAACTCATCATTTAACTTATAAACTGCTGCATCTTCATTGTGGCTAAAACCGCAAATCAGATTTTCGTTATCTTGAATAGGTAGTTTTGTCATAATATCATTTAGAGCCCCCGGCCCTAATTTACCAGCTCAGCCGCCGCAGCTACTGTATTTAGTAATATCTAAATATTTCATAAATCTACCTCCTTATTTTTGATTGGCGGAAACATATGGGAATCGAACCCACCCATGAAATCTTACTCCCACAACGCGGTGTTGAAGACCGGCACGCACACCAGTTACGTAAATGTTTCCATCTCTTAAAAGTATACCTTAAAACGTGGTTCTTTCCAACAAAAAAAGAAAAACTGAGTTACAGTTTTTCTAGATAATGTTTAACTATTAATTTGAAGAATATTATTAATGGTATTGCTAACAATATCCCAAAGAATCCGAACAAGAATCCAAAGATAGTAATACCAAAGATAATTACTAACGGATTAATACTAATACTTTTCCCTTGGATAAGTGGTGTTACAAAGTTTGACTCAATTACGATTAATACTATTACCTCAATTAGGATGATGATAGCCATTGTTGTTGATTGGCTTAATGCAAATAATAATGCAATTATACCACCAATAATATTACCAATAAATGGAATAATATTAGTAATCCCAATAATGAACCCGAACAATAATGCATTTTCTAGTCCTGTTATTGTAAACATTACAAATGATACTAATGATAAAACTATCATTACCATCAATAATCCACCAACATATCTACTAAGTAACTTTTCATAATCTTTTAAGAAGCTGTAAGCTCTCTTATAGTCATGTTTATTCAAGAAATTCTTAACGTACGTTCTGATATTGTTGTAATCAAAAAGGAAGTACACAAGTAATACTGGTGTAACAACTATAAACATTATTGAACTATATGCTTTCGTAAGAATTAATGAAACAAGTTCAGTTGTTGAATCAAATCCTGATGTTAATACAGCTTGCCAGTCAAAAGTTGATAATCCGCTTTTGTCGAAGAAGCTAATGTCACTTAGGATAGTTGATTCAAGACCTTTAATCAAGTCAGTTATAATATCTGGAGCTACTTTTACAACATTTACAAATTGTGCGAACACAAGTGGTAAGAATGCTCCAAAGAATGCTGCAAATACTCCAACAAATACTAGAACCACTACTAAAACAGCGATTATTCTTTTAAATTTATGTTTAACTAACCAGTCTACAATCGGATGAAGTATAAATGCTATCCCAAACCCAAATATAAATGGTGATAATACTTTTAATAAATCTGATAAAAAACTACTAACTGGTCCGTATAGTAAATATGCAAAATAGGAAATTGCTAAAATTATCAATATATATAATGATTTCTTCATCTTTTTATCCATACAATGCCTCCATTTGTTCTTTAAGTAGTGTCTTTCTTTTTAATTCTACCCTTTCAACACCAAACTTGAAAGCCTGTTTTTCACCTATTATTACTAGATGCTTCTTCGCTCTAGTAAGAGCAGTGTAAATTAACTTTCTTTTAAGCATGATTCTATAGCTTGATGACATTGGTAAAATTACCATTGGATATTCATTTCCTTGAGACTTATGGATAGAAATACAATAAGCATGTCTTAAGTTATTTAATTCACCTTTTGTATAACTTACTTCTTGTCCATCAAAGTCAACCGTGATTTTCTCATTGACTCCAACGATCTTTCCAACATCACCGTTCATAATATTATCTCTAGGTTGGTTTACAAGTTGTAAAACCTTGTCATTATTTCTAAAGACTCTACCATAATGGTCATATGATTTACCAGTTGGATTAAGTGCTATCTGTAATTCAACATTTATTCTATCAATTCCAGCTGCTCCCTTGTACATTGGAGCCAAAACTTGGAAATTATCTGCACCATAACTTTTTTCTTTTGCTTTTTGGATTACTTTATTGATTACACTAGGTATATCTCTAGTCTGACATTCAATAAAACTAACATCTTGAGTAAATAGTTCTTCGTTGAATTCATTATTTCTAACAGAATGTGCTAAAGCTATTAAGTTAGATCCTTCAACTTGTCTATATATATAATCCAGTTCAATAACTGGAAGTAGGTTACTTTCGATAAGATCAGTTAGAACTTGACCAGGACCAACACTCGGTAATTGATCGTCATCTCCGACGATTACTATTCTAACATCTGATTTTAAAGCAGATAATAGGTTATTCATAAGTAGAGTATCAATCATTGAACTTTCATCAATTATAAGTAGTTTTGGCGCAATCATGTTATCAGCATTATATCCAAAGTTACCTTCAAAGTCATATCCTAAGAAACTATGAATTGTCTTAGCTTCAAGTCCTGTTGTTTCATACATTCTTTTCGCAGCTCTACCTGTTGGTGCAACAAGCGAAATCTTTCTTTCATCATACATCTCATACATAAATTTATATGCAGCTATAACACCTTCAACTACGGTAGTTTTCCCAGTACCTGGTCCTCCTGTGATAATTGATACAGGATTTGTAAGTACAAGCTTAATAGCTTCTTTTTGCATTTTAGAATATTCAATCTTCAAAGTCTTCTCAACAGAGTCTACTGCAACAGAAGCATCTTTCCTTATTTCAGTTAAAGCATCAAACCTTGCTAGGTTTTCAGCGATTCCCATTTCTGATATATGTAAGTCTTCTATCATAACGTAGTCATCTATCTCAATTAAGCGATCATTGCTCGATATAGCCACTAATGCATCATCAGTATCCATGACATAGTCTTGGATATTTACATTCTTTAAAAGAGAAACTGTTAAGTCGTCTTTTGTAATATAAGTATCTCCATTAAGCGAGTTTTGATGGGCTAACTCGTAAACAAGTGCATTTACTCTGTATCCATTATTAGGCTCAAACCCAAGCTTTGACGCTATTTCATCGGCTCTTCTAAATGTTATTCCATCGATATCCTCAATCAGTTGATAAGGATTAGTTTGAATCGTCTCTAAAGACTGATTGTGGTACTTATTATAAATAGTCATACTGATTCTAGATGAAAATCCATAATCATATAATCCTACTAAGATATTTTTAACACCTTGGTTTTGCTGCAGGGCATCATGGATATCTTTTTGTTTTCTAGGTTTGATCCCTAATTTGGCTAAAATAGTCATATCTTCAGAAATCATATCCAGTGAGTTATCACCAAATTCATCATATATCTTTCCAGCTAGTTTCGGACCAATCCCGTAAAAAAGATCACTAGATAGGTATTTAACAATTCCTTCTTTACCATCAGCGAGTAATTTCTTAAAGTCTGTTACCATATATTGGATTCCGTATTTTGGATGTTCTTTTGTCTCACCAAAAAAACGATAGAGTTCATTTGTATTAAGTAACGGGAAATAACCAGTTACTGTCAAAAATTCATCACTATCGTATAATTCGTCTGTAGATTCAGTAATTCTAATTTTAATTACTGAATATCCATTTTCTTTGTTTTGATAAAGAATTACTTTTACGTATCCCTGTACATAAGAGTTCATATTCCACCTATTCTTCTGATACCTCAACAGTTTGCATTACATCACCTTGTTTAATTCTTAAAACTACATCTAATCCATCAATTACTTGACCAAATACTGTATGTATTCCGTCTAAGTGTGGACATGCAACATGACAGATGAAGAATTGAGATCCACCTGTATTTTTACCAGCATGAGCCATAGATAATGCTCCTGGAACATGTTTATTTGGGTTTCCTTTTGTTTCACAGTCAATTTTGTAACCTGGTCCACCAGTTCCAGTTCCAGTTGGACAACCACCTTGAGTCATAAATCCTCGTATTACTCTATGGAAGTTTAATCCATTGTAGAAACCGTCATTTGCTAATTTTTCAAAGTTAGCTACAGTTCCTGGTGCGTCGTTTGAGAACAGTTCGATTTGAATCTTTTCCCCGTTTTCAAAACTAATAATTGCTTTTTTCATAATTTCCTCCTAGTATGCTCTTCTTACAGAGTCTTTATACACTTCTTTAATGAATCCTCCGCCTAGACAAACTTCACCGTCATAGAAGACAGCTGCTTGACCTGGAGTTACTGCACGTACTCCTTGCGGATATAATACTCTTAAATTACCATTATCTAACCATTCAATACTAACATCTTGGTCAGCTTGACGGTATCTAAACTTGGCAGTTATTGTCATGTTCTTTTTTTCACCAAGCCAGTTTATTTCATCTACAATACATTCGTCAGAATAAAGAGTCGAATGATGGAATCCCTGACCTACAAATAAAGTATTAGTTGATAAGTCTTTTCCAATTACAAACCACGGTTCACTTCCATAAGTGTTTGAACCACCTATTCCAAGTCCTTTTCTTTGACCAATTGTATAGTACATTAAACCACCATGTCTTCCAACAACGTTACCGTCGTCAGCAACCATATCTCCAGGAGATGCTGGCAGGTAGTTATCTAAGAATTGATTAAAATGTCTTTCTCCAATGAAACAGATTCCAGTAGAATCCTTTTTATCAGCAGTAGCTAAGTCATTTTCTTTAGCAATTCTTCTTACTTCTGGTTTATCAATGTCTCCGATTGGAAACAAAGTCTTGTTCAATTGTTCTTTGTTTAACTGACATAAAAAGTAGGTTTGATCCTTATTAGTATCCATACCTCTAATTAATTTAGGATTTTCACCATGCTCAACTTGGGCATAATGTCCCATCGCTATATAATCAGCCCCAAGTTTAGTTGCCTCTTTTATAAACGCGTCAAATTTAATATATTTATTACAAAGAATATCAGGGTTTGGTGTTCTTCCTTTTTTATATTCATCTAAAAAGTATGAAAACACGTGATCCCAGTATTCTTTTATAAAGTCTACTCTGTGAAGTTTTATCCCAAGTTTGTTTGCGACCATTAGGGCGTCGTTATAATCAACTTCTTGAGGACATACTTCATCATCAATATCAGGATTACCCAACAGGTCATTATTTGTTGTTGAATCCCAGTTACGCATAAATAGTCCTTCAACTTCGTATCCTTGATCCAGTAAGACTTTAGCAGCGACACTTGAATCTACTCCACCGCTTAATCCGATTATTACTTTTTTCATTTTATTATATCCGAAGCCATTCTAAAGTCTGAATGTGAATTCAATGTTGTAAATATTACTTTAGGCCCATCAGGCATTGATGCTCTCTTAAACTGTGAAGCGTAGAATCTTTTAAAGAAACTTGTCACTATTTCACTGTGTTCAGGTATTAAGGCTTTTATCCTTTCTTTTGAATCTCCGTACTTAAGGAATCTATACATTATAAAGTCATTAACCTCATAACTACCAATAGTTTCCTCAGTTACTTGGTTTTCAAGTAACTCTGGTGAGATTGGTGTATCTACGATGTCATTTAATACATCAGTAAGTTCCGGTAATATTTTTGCATAATGTGAAACCATAAATCTTACTAGTGTTTTAGGTAGTCCTGAATTTACGCCGTAATGAGCTATCTGATCTCCGGCGAATGTACACCATCCCAGAGCCATTTCAGTCATATCTCCAGTTCCGATTACAATACCACCTTGTTTATTTGATAAATTCATTAAAATACTCGTTCTTGTTCTTGCTTGTACGTTCTCATATGTAACATCTAACTCATTATGATTTAGTGTTTTAAGTTGTAAATCAACAAGGTCCATTATTGGCATTTCCTTGAAGTTTACACCTAATCCTTTACATAAAAGCTCTGCATTATTCTTCGTTCTATCACTTGTCGGATAACTAGGCATTGAGATAGCTGTAATATCCTTTAAATCATAGTCAAAATCTTTATATGCTTTTACTATTTGTAACAAAGCCAGTGCTGAATCTAGTCCACCACTTACTCCAATTAAAGTTTTTGTTGTACCAACTGCTTTTAATCTTCTCATTAATGATCTTGTTTGGATTAGCGTCACTTGTCTAAAATATTCATCAATGTCCGTTTTAGGTACAAATGGTGTTTTATCCATAACTCTATTTATCTCAAACTCTTCAGTAACCGATGTAAACGGAACTTCAAATACATGCATTGGATGACGCTTTCTAGCGTCTTTAAACCAACCACTTGATCTTCTTACGTGATTTATAAAATCGATATCTATATCAGAATACAAAATTTCCTCTTCAAAAGAATAATTTTGCATACTTCCGATTGTTGTACCTACTTCAGAAACTAGTTTATCTCCACCAAATAGAACTGATGAAGTAGATTCTGTAATTCCAGATGATACATAAACGTATGCACCTTTATGTCTATAAGTTGTTGAGTTTATAAGTTCTCTTCTAAGTCTATCTTTCATAACAACCTCAGGAGAACCTGAGATATTAACAACTACTTGTGCTCCAGATAAGAATAGTTCTGCTGAAGGGTTAAGTGGACCCCACATATCAGCGCATACTTCTATCCCAAACGAATAGTTTTTACTATTGAAGACAATTGGTCCAAATGGAACTGATTGTCCTAAGAAAGGCATTTCAAGCGAAGCTCCTACTCCATCAGCAAACCAGCGTTTTTCATAAAACTCACCAGTGTGAGGTAAAAACATCTTCGGTACAATACCTAGTACTTTATCTTTTTGAATAGCTAATGCACAATTATATAACATACCTTTATACTCAATTGGTGCTCCAATTATTACAACACCTTCAAAGTCGTTAGTTTTCAGGAAAGACTCTATCGCTTCTTGAGCTTTACCAGTAACAGATGTATGGAAGAATAAATCCTCACAAGTATATCCAGTTATTGATAGTTCAGGAAACACGACTAAATCAGCCTTAATATTTTTTAAGACTCTTATCATCTCTTTTAAGTTTTTATCAGGATTAGCAACAAACACCTCAGGTGACACTGCAGCTACTCTCAAAAATCCATTATGATACATGATTACCTCCATAAAGTTTGTTATTTTTAATGTATTCTTCTATCTCTTTTGATACTAAATCAAAGTTACGAGTTTCTCTAAACATAGTTGATGAGATATCATAATTAAAATCGTTAATTATAGTTATTTTATTCTTATATTTTGTCAGTAGTTTATCATTCGCAATAATCTTAGTACAATCATCTTTTCTTGATAAAACAACTAACCCAAATTCATTCAGTAATTTTTCAGGCTCAATCCAGTTCTTAATTTCCTTTAAGTTATCAGAACCAATTAGAAATAGTGTCTCTTTTAAGTCCATCTTCTTAAGTAATGCATAAGTTCCAGAATAGGCACTTGAATCAAGTTCTATTCTAGATAACTCAACGCGGAGCTTAAATGAAATAAGTTCTAACATACCAAATCGATGCTCATCCTCTTCAATTGTTTTTAGGTGATATTTATTCCCTACCGGAACAATTATAAACCTGTCCACTTGAAGTGCTGAAAGCACCCTCTGTATAGCCATTTCATGTGCAATTGTGGGTGGATTAAATGTGCCACCGAATACTATATTCATTCAATCACCACTTCTTATAAATTTCGCCCTTTATTATAACACTTATTAAAAATAATTGTGAAAAGATACTTCACAATAATAAAAAAAATAAGGACTATATCCTTATTTTCTCAATAACCCTCATTTTAGCTGAACGAGCTCTTATATTTTCATCAATTTCATCGTCAGTTGGTAGTAGCGGTTTTCTTGTGATTAGTTTAAAGTCAACTATAATATCAACTTCTTTTATTGGAAGCCCTCTAGGTAAATCAACTTCTACAGCTTTCCTAAAAGTTTTCTTAGCAATTCTGTCTTCTAAAGAGTGGAAAGAGATAACAACCGTTCTTCCGCCTTTGTTTAATATTTCAAGTGAACTCTTCAAAGAATTTTCAAATACCTCTAACTCATTGTTGACAGCTATCCTAATAGCTTGGAACACTTGTTTAGCAGGATGACCTTTCCTTCTAACAGCTCCTGGAGCTGCATTAAGAATTACATCTACAAATTCCATAGTAGTCTCTATACGCTTTTGTTCTCTGTATCTAACAATTGCCTCAGCAAGTCTCTTAGAATACGTTATTTCACCATACTTACTAAAAATTCTCATTAATTCATAAGAATCGTAATCATTTATTATGTGCAAAGCACTAACTGCTTGAGATTGATCCATTCTCATATCAAGCTCAGCTTCCAAATGATAGCTAAAACCTCTACCAGGAATATCAAAATGAAAAGACGATACCCCAAGATCATAAAGTACACCATCAACATGATCAACTCCACGTTTTTCTAGTTCAGACTTTAACGCACTGAAGTTACTTTTAATTATAGTAAAATTATCACCAATCTTAGATAAACGCTTGCTTGCCTTTTCAACGGCAAACTCGTCCTGATCAAATGCATAAAGATGACCTGTATCTAATTTTTCTAAAATTGCAGAGGCGTGTCCTCCGCCACCTAGAGTACAGTCAACATAAATACCATCTGGTTTAATTTGTAATGCTTCAATTGCTTCTTTTAGTAGTACTGTTACATGTTTATACATAATTATCACCCACTTAATTTTATCACTTAGTTCATATATGTAAAGACAAATAGAAAAGCACTCATAATTGAGTGCTTTCTATTCGAAACTATTCAGCTTTAGTTTTAACAACTTTAACTTGTTTACCACCGTAATGTCCGCATTCTTTACAAACTCTGTGAGATAATTTCATTTCTCCACAGTTTGGACAAATTAGCATTCCAGGTACATTAATCTTAATGTGACCTCTTCTCTTACGTTTTCTGGACTTCGAGGTTCTTCTCTTTGGTACCGCCATAATTAACACCTCCTATAAATATTTTAACAAATCCTTAAATGCAGGATTAACATCTTGCTTCTTTGTTGTCTCAAATGGGCTAATCGCACCTTTTTTAACAACACGCATAGGTTTATGCGCGAGTATATTTAACCATATAACGTAATCTAAATCAATAGTAATCCCATCAATTTTGTTATCTAACTCATCATTTGAGAAGATTTCAGTTATATTTTCACATATTTCGACAGGAACTTCTTCTAAAGTAATTGCACAAGGCATATACAAAGTTGTCTTAATAGTTAAATCAAATACATACTTATCATCGGTAATTCTCATTTTACCTTGAACAAAACACTCTTCAATTCTAGTTATATCATCATCTTTTTCAACAAATCTTAACAAATCTGGTGAGTATTCAATTAATAAATCTACGTTAACATATCTATTTAATTGCATTGTTGTCCATTTCATAAAATCACCCTTTACCGCAAAAAGAAGTATACCGCTTAAGACCCTAAAAGTCAATCAATTACAATTGCTTAAAGGTCTTCACTTATGATATTATACGTCTAGGTGATTAAATGAAAGCAATCGGAGTTATTGTTGAGTATAACCCATTTCATAATGGGCATGCTCACCACTTAAAACAAGCGAGAGACATGGGTAAACCTGACTGCGTAATAGCGGTAATGTCAGGTAATTTTGTTCAGCGCGGAGAACCTGCGATATTAGACAAATGGACAAGAGCTAAGTTAGCAATAGAAAACGGAGTCGATCTTGTAATTGAACTTCCATTCGCATATTCTATTCAGAGCGCAGATCTTTTTGCATTTGGATCGATTGATATACTTGATAAGCTAGGTGTAAGTGAACTCTATTTTGGGTCAGAAAAAGACAATTTAGCTGAACTGAATCAAATTGTCGATTTATTCACTCAGTCTAAGTTTCAACTTAAACTAAAAGAATTAATTGACGAAGGTAACAACTATCCTTCAGCAAGCGGGAAAGCCGTGATGGCATTAACTGGCTTGAATTTCACTTCTAATGACAACCTGGGTATTCAGTATCTAAGTTCTATTAGAAAACTTAAATCTAAAATGAAACCTTTCACAATCGAAAGAATTCATTCGAATTATTTAGATTCAGAAGCTACTCATAATACAATAGCTAGTGCTACTTCTATCCGTATGATGGATGACCCTAGTAACTATGTTCCAAAGAATACGCTTAAAGCTCTTGATGGTAAGAAATATACCTGGGAAGATTATTATAGTTTACTTAAATACAAAATAATTTCTTCAAATCTAGAAGATATAGCTGAAGTTAAAGAAGGTATTGAGAATAGAATTTTAAACTTGATTAAAGAAAACAATTTCGAAGACTTCTTAGCAAAACTATATACTAGGAGATATCCTCAAAACAGATTAAGAAGGATTCTAACAAACATTCTTTGTAATGTAACAAAGAAAGATATTAACGATTTAAAACTTGAGGATGGAGTCGACTATATAAGAGTCCTAGCAATGAACGACATAGGAAGAAAATACCTAAACTCAATTAAGAAGGCTTTCGAATTCCCAATAATCTCAAAAGCTAGTGAAACAGATAGTCCAATGATGAAACTAGAGATTAAAACCACTAGAATATATGACGAATTATTGTTTGAAAAAGAGTTCAAACCACTTATATATAATAAAAACACCTAAATTAGGTGTTTTTTAAATATAGTTTTTCAAATTTAATTGTTTCTCTTTTATAAAGTACAAAACTTATAAGCGAACTTATAAGGTCGGCAATTGGTAATGAAACCCACAATCCAATTTCACCCATAAATAATGGAAGAATAATAGCTAGTGGTATTAATAAGATAAGTTGTCTTAGTAAAGTAACAAATGTAGCTTCTCTACTTCTTCCAAGTGCTTGGAAATAACTTGATAATATTATTTGCACTGACAATAACGGAATAAACAAGGTCACAATTCTTAAGTATTTAGCACCTAAGGTCAATGTTTCTTGTGATACACCGAATGCACTTAATATGTAAGGTGCTCCGAGTTGTAACAATATGAATGCAGCAATAAAGTAAACAGTTGTAATTCTTAATGCATATGATTTAGTTTCAACTGATCTCTTATATTTTTTAGCTCCAAAGTTAAATCCTATTATAGGAGACATTCCTTGCATTACACCAAAGATTGGTAAGAAAACAAATAATATCGTTCTAGATATAATTCCATAAATGGCAATCGAGGTCATCGGATTTGGTGAGTAAACCCTTAGAGTATTGTTAATTGTAATAGCGATTATCGCTCCAATACTATTTCTAACTAAAGCGGGAAACCCTACAATGACTACTTCTCTAATAATTCCTATATCCAGTTTAAATAAACTTGGCTTAATGGATAAGTTTGAGCCTAACTTGAATTGTTTTATCATCAGGAATGAGAAACTGAACGAGTAACCAATTACAGTAGCAATTGCTGCTCCTTTTGTTCCCATATCAAATCCGAATATAAACACCGGATCTAGTATCAAGTTAGTTACAGTACCAATCATCATAGCTATCATGGCAGTTTTCGCATGTCCTTCTGCTCTAAACATATTATTATATATAACTGATAAATGATGGAAAATTGTTCCATAAAATATCACATTTAGATAATTCATTGTTTCTGTTTTAAATGAGTCTTCCATTCCAAATAGATACCCAATTTGTTCGTTATATGTAAGACCAATTATTGAAATAATTACAGCTATAATTGAACTAACAAATAATGTAGTATTAACTACTTTTCTAGCCTTATCATAGTCCTTTGCTCCAATTGATCTAGAGTAGATGCTTGCGGCACCCATCCCAAACATCAATGCAATAGCAAAGTTGATTAGTTGAACAGGATAAACAACACTTATGGCAGCAATCCCAGATTCTTTTGTAGCAATACCAACGAATATTCCGTCTACTATATTATATAAAGCATTAAAGGTCATCCCGATTATAGCGGGGACACTTAAACTCCATAATAGAGATTTTATAGGTTGATTGCTTAAATTGTTTTCTCTTTCTGACATAACATCCCTCTTTCGCTATGTCATTCTAACATAATGGTTATTTTTTGTCACTCATCTTGGATCTAAGTTCATCAACAGCTTTATACCTAGAATTCATACGGTGAAACCTTATTAAATCAGTCATCACCATATCCATATAATATTTATATTGTACTTTCTTAAATGTTACTAATAAGTTCTTATTTATGTAGTCTCTTAACTCATACATATTTCCTTCAGTTTTAATCTTGAAATACATTGCCATCTTTGTGTAAAACGAGTTAAGTGTTCCTTCTGACAATATTTTCTGATACTCAATAATCTTCTTAACATTACCTCTTAGGTGAAGAGACATGATAACTGCTAATATACTGTCTTCAAACATATGCTTTTGTGAGTTAAGAAAGAAATTTACTGCTTCAGTAAAGTTCTCTTTTTTTAAACAAGTTAAACCTCTTAACCAGTTTAGCTTTGCACATAACTTTACCGATGATATCTTAGTAAATTTTTCTAATTCCTTACATGCAATTCTTGGCATATCTGAATACAGTAACAACTCTACTCTTAATAATCTTATTTTGTTTAAGTTTAGTATCTCATAACTGTTGTGAAGTAGAGAATCTGCTTTATTGATATAGTAAAGCGACTCCACATAATTTCCTATATACAAATTACATTCAGCTACTAATTTAGTTATTAAAAACTCCAAGTGAGAGTCCATCAAGTCTAGTTCATTTAATATCATTAGATATTTAACAGATTTAGCGTACCTCAAATGTCCTGCCTCATATCTAGCAATGATATACATATAAACCTTAAGTTCATAATCCGTAAGATCAGCCTTGTAGACATTAATATATGCTAATAAATTTGTGATATCATCCTCTAAATAAGACTTTCCTACCAATTGGACTAGTTTTGCACTTATAATATCTGAATTTTCAGTTAACTCAACTAGCAAAGTTATCTTATGTACGTCGTCGTAGTATACTCCTTCTACAATGTCATATAGTTCATTTGTAAATTCCTTCATCATTACTTCATCAAGTGTAATTCCCATCTTGCTCATTACTTCTCTTACATAAAAATTATCAGGAGGGCATTTTCCACTTTCAATTTTACTGATATAACTTATACTACAAATACCTTTTGCAACATCTGATTGAGTCTGGTTAGAATCAACCCTTTTGTTCTTTATTACTCTAGCAACATTCTTATTGAATGTTGTGTCATTATAACCATTTGTACGGTCATTTACGATTTTATCAAAACTTTTAATATTCATAAATTCCTCCTACGGAAATTCTAAACTAAAAGTTAATAAAAAGGCACACTTTGACCTTGAAAAATACACTTTTTTTAGTTACCACTCTAAAGATAGCAAAAAGCCCATATTAGTGGGCTTTGAAATAATTACATTGGTCTGTAAGCTTACAAATATCACAGTTAGGTTTTCTAGAAGTGCAGTGATATCTTCCAAAAAATATAAACTGATGATGTGACTTATTCCATTTTTCTCTTGGAATAATCTTTTGGAGTTTCTTCTCTACTATAAAGACAGAATCTTCTTCATTAGCTAGTCCTAACCTCTTAGATACTCTGTCTACGTGCGTATCTACTGGTATTGCAGGAATATTATATCCTACAGACAAAACTACGTTAGCGGTCTTTCTACCAACGCCTGGCAACTTTAGTAATTCTTCCATTGTAGAAGGAACTACATTATTATTAGCCAACAATAATTCAGAAGTTCTCTTAATATTTTTAGCCTTATTTTTATAGAGCCCAATTCTCCTCAAATCATTTTCAAGTTCTACGATTGAAACAGAGATATAATCTTTAGGTAATTTGTACTTATTGAAAAGTCCGATAGTTAAATTATTGACACTTTTGTCGGTAGATTGAGCAGAAAGCATAACAGCTATTAGTAATTCAAATACATTTTCATGCCTCAGTTCGCATTCAGCATCAGGAAACATCTCTTCAAATACGTCTAAGAAGTTAATCATTTAGGAATTGATTGAAGTAAGAAACGTCTTTTTTGACTTCATTCTTGTTATTATGCAAGATTTTATCGACATATTCTACTCCCATTTTCTTTTGTTTTATTGCTGCTAATAAACCTGATTTTACTTCTTCAACTGTATAATTCCATTCCATTATAATCTGTAATTCTTTACTGGAAAGTGGTCTTTTTAATTCTGTCTCTAGCATTTCAGCATATTTTTTTGTATCAGTCACAATTTTAACTTCCTCAGATTCATCAGAAATTAGCATGTTTAGAGTTGATACTAATGAAAATCTTTCTTCGGAAATTCCTTCTATCTCAATAATATCTAATGAAATAAATCCTTTTGTTACCAACATGTCTATTCTGTCTGCTACCTTGTCAATATCTAAAGTAGTCATTGCTGATATATTACCCACACTTAAGAAATTATTACCATTTAGTTCGTTTTCGTGTAATAACATCAGTAAAATAACATCAGTTTCATCTATCCTTAGTTCTAGGTAATTATTAAGTAAAAGTTCATTGAACTTGATCAATCCTTTTTTATAAATGCTTTCGATTGTAGGTTTCATTTCTTCACCTCTTTTGGATATGCTAATTTATTCAAAGCCTCAGCTGCAGCATTTTGTTCTGCAACTTTCTTTGTTCTTCCAGTTCCTCGTCCCATTTCAATCTCATCCATATTGACTGAGAATGTAAATGATTTGTTGTGAGGCGGTCCTTCTTCAGAAATTAGAATATAATTAATTGATCTTTTTGAATCAGACTGAACAAACTCTTGAAGTTTACTCTTATAATCCAGATCTACATCAAATGAGTCATCAATTAACTGTGTAAATAAATATCTATCTAAGATTTTGAAGATTTCTACAAACCCTCGGTCTAAATATACTGCACCAAGAAGTGCTTCGAAGACATCCGATAATGTAGA
Source organism: uncultured Candidatus Izemoplasmatales bacterium (assembly GCA_964589075.1). Lineage (GTDB taxonomy): Bacteria > Bacillota_I > Bacilli_A > MAG-NZ > MAG-NZ > CAZPQU01. The sequence goes on from CAZPQU010000010.1 coordinate 35,615, forward strand.
ACACTTATCTCTACCCCCAGATGATTCCTCACCTTTTCCAAGGAGTAAGTATTTTCCTAAATCCATATGGTGAGCAATTATACAAAGTGCTGGCTCACAAACGTTTTTAGCTCTTTTCTTAGTTAAATACCCTTCATCCTTAGCTGGAAAGTTTTCGTAAAGAAATTCAGATACAGCTATTTCCAAAACAGCGTCACCAAGAAACTCAAGACGTTCATTTGATTCACACCCATGCTCATTCGCATATGAGGAATGTGTAAAAGCCTTCACTAAAAGTGACTCATCTTTAAAATTTAGATTATGAAGTTTTTGAAACTCATCAAACATCTCTTTGTTTACCATATTATTCGCTCAACATTCTACTTTTTATTTTGTTAACAACGTCTTTTTCAACAACATTTCTTGCTTGTTTAATTGCACTGGCAAAGTCAACTTCTGAACTTGAACCATGCGCCTTAACAACTGGTGCATTTACTCCTAGTAAAATTGCACCACCAACATCTGATACATCAAATGTTTTCATTACATTCTTTAAATTTTTCTTCATAAATAAGTAACCAATTTTACCCATTAAATTGCTTGATATTTCTTTCTTAAGTACAGTTCCAAACGCTTTTAAAGCACCTTCAGATGCTTTTATAATAGCATTACCAGTGTACCCATCAGTTATCAATATGTCTGCTTCAGTAGTGAACATCATTTTAGCTTCAACATTACCAATAAAATTAATGTTGTCGTCTGACTCTAAAGACTCATAAGCAGTCTTTTCGAGTTCCCTACCTTTGCCTTTTTCTTCTCCGTTATTTATAAGACCAACTTTAGGATTATCAATCCCTAAGATCTCTCTAGCATAAATTGTAGCTGCATTTGCATACTGAACTAGATGTTCTGGTTTTGTTTCAATATTCGCCCCAACATCCATAAATAAAAGTTGTCCGTTTAACTTAGGAAATAATGGCATTAAAGCTGTTCGTTTCATTCCACTAATTCGTCTAATAATTAGATGTGCTCCTGCAACAAATGGCCCGGTAGGTCCAGCTGTAACAAAACAATCATTTATTTCTTCTTTAACAGAATAAAATCCCATTGCCATAGATGATTTTTTATCTCTTCTCATCTTCTTAATTGCATCTTTTTCTGTCATTTTTATTTCTTCTAAAGTATGCACAATTTTAATTCTTTTATCATTTGTAAGGTACTTATCAATATCGTATTTATTACCGTATAAAGTAATTTCGATATCATTAAACTGTTTAACAGCCTTCATTGCACCTTCTACTGTTATTTGTGGAGCGTTATCTCCACCCATTGCATCAACTGCTATCTTAATCATACAAACCTCCTAATACCTTTTCTAAATATTCTTTGTAGATTATGTGTCTACTATCTTCTATATTATACACTATCTCTTCTGCATCATATCTGGCAATATCTAAAATCTTGAAGTCTTTAAATATATCTCCATACGTGAATTCAGGGAACCCACTTTGCCTACTTCCTAGGAAATCTCCTGGACCCCTTAGTCTTAAATCCTCTTCACTTATTTCAAAGCCGTTATTTGTCTTTTGAAGTACATTCAGTCTTTCAATTGTTAACTCATTTGATGTGTCAGACACCAAATAACAGTACGACTGATGTTTCCCTCTACCAACACGTCCTCTAAGCTGATGAAGTTGACTAAGTCCAAATCTGTCAGCGTTAAGTATTATCATTATTGTTGCGTTAGAAACATCAACTCCAACTTCTATAACTGTTGTTGATATCAATAACTTTGTATCATTATTAATGAATTTTCTCATTACTAGTTCTTTGTCTTTTGCTTTCATTTTGCCATGAAGCTTTTCAACTTTTACATCCAAGCTACTTGTGAAAAAATCGAAGGTTCTATCTATGTCAATAGCATCAACTTTATCAGATTCTGCAATCATTGGAGCAACAATATAAGCCTGTCTTCCTTTAGAAAATTCGTCCTTAAGTTGTCCTATAACATTAGCCAATTCTTTGAACTTTATAACATTTGTAATAATATCTTTTCTTCCCATTGGAAGTTCTTTTATTGTTGACACATCTATATCACCAAAAAGACTAATCGCAAGCGTTCTAGGAATTGGAGTAGCACTCATACTAAGTACATTTGGTTTAAATCCTTTACTAGCAAGCTTCTTACGTTGAGCAACACCAAATCTATGTTGTTCATCCGTAACAATAAGTCCTAATTTATTGTACTCCACGTCATCTTGAAAGACTGCGTGTGTACCAATTATGATTGCGTTCGTTGTCGATATACTTTTAAGTATTTTTTTGCTCTTTAAGCTAGATGTCAATAAAATGACATTAACGTCTGGGAGATAATTTTTAATTTTGTTATAATGTTGTTCCGCTAAAATTTCTGTTGGAGCCATAAACACTGCCTGGTACCCTGCAAGGTACGTGTTATATAGAGCGATAACACTTATAATCGTCTTACCACTTCCTACGTCCCCTTGAACTAATCTATTCATAGAATCTTCACTCGAAAGATCCCTTAATACTTCCTTAACGGTCTTAACTTGATCTGCTGTTAATTTAAAATCAATTCCCTCGATAAAATCCTTAATTTTTGGGTTAGTTGGTATAACTAATCCATCGTGCTTGTTATGTTTTTTAAGTTGTTTTAGCTCTAACTGATAAAGAAGAAATTCCTCATACTTTGTTCTTCTGTATATTTGCTTAACTTCTTCCTTTGTTGTAGGTGTGTGAACAATTCTGATTAACTCATCCCTAGTAAGAAGTCTGTATTTATCTATTGTGTAGTTTGAAAGTGTCTCAACTGATTTTGAATATTTGAGTGCTTCTAAAATATACTTTCTGAATGTAGATTCAGGCATATCTTTGACTCTGTACCTAGGTTTAATTGGTTCATACTTAAAAAATATGTTTGTAGCAGTAATCTTTCTAATATAAGTCCCTTGTATCACAATTTTTTTGCCCATTGTAAGGTGACTAGATAAGAAGTTTCTATTATAGATAGTAACAGCTATCTCTTTATCTTCTACCAAAACCTTAAAATTCATACTGTTCATATTTTTTCTAAAATATGCAATTTTTGGTACTGTTAAAACTGTTGCAATTACATTGCACTTACCTTGTTTAAGACCAAGATCAAAAAACTCATAATACGAAGGAAAATACTCAATTAAGTCTTTAATTGAGTAAATATTCATTTTATTTAGTGTCTCCTCAGTCTTGATTCCAACACCTTTTAGCAATGTTAATTCCATATTTTCACCTAGTTAATTATAGCATAAAAAAAAGAGTGCAAAGCACTCTTATTCAACTGCAAATATGTAATTATATACTGCTTGTTTACCCTCAATAGGGTCAACTTCAACATCTGGATGGTTTGTATTAATGAAACTGATTAATGAAGTTAATTCAGCTTCAGTTACATCTTCTCCATGAATAATCGTAATTATTTCAGCATCTTCTAACATTGAATTAACAAGTGTATGTACTGTGTCTTCTAATTTAGACTCAGAAACAATGATTTTACCATTTAATATACCCATAAAATCATTTTCTTTAATTACAGTTCCATTAACTTGAGTATCTCTAATTGCATAAGTGATTTCTCCAGTTAATACATCTTCAATAGTAGATTCAATTTCTGCTTTAATATCTTCAGGCTCACAGTTTAAGTCAAGCATTGATAATGCACTATAACCTGTAGCAATAGTTTTTGAAGCAATAACTATAACGTTCTTATCTTCTACTAGTCCAACAGCTTGTTCAGCAGCTAACATAATATTTTTATTATTTGGAAATACCAATACGTTATCAGCATTTACTTGTGCAATAGCTTTAACAATGTCTTCTGTTGAAGGATTCATTGTTTGCCCACCAGTAACTACTTTATCACACCCAAAGTCATAGAATGTTTTAACTAATCCTTTTCCTTGAGCGATAGCTATAACACCGTATTTTTTTCTAGGTTTAACTGGAGCTTTATATGCTCCAAGAATTTCCTCATGTTGTATTGCCATGTTCTCAATTTTCAATGTTACAAATTCACCATATTTCTGACCAATGTTTAGTGCATCACCGGGCGTTAATGTATGAACGTGAACTTTTAAAATATCTTCATCTTGTACAACAGCGATCGAGTCACCTAAATAAGCAAGTTGTGTTTTTATTTCATCTTCTACATTATCCTCATCAGTCAAACTAATGATGAACTCAGTACAATATCCGAATGCATCTGAATCAACCTCTAATATTCTGCTTGCAGCAGTGTAATCATCATCTAGTTCTTTTAAATGAACAGGTTCTTCCATTAGAGCTAAATACATACCTTCTACAATCAGGATATATCCTGCAGCACCAGAATCCACAACTCCAGCTTCTTTTAACTTATCTAAAAGATTTGGTGTGTTTTCTAATGAAATGTAAGCAGCATCAATGTATTCCTTTAATGCTTCATTAATAGTCATTGAGTCAGTTACAACTTTTTCTAAATGCTCTGTAGCTTCTCTAGCTACTGTTAAGATAGTTCCTTCAACAGGATTCATTACAGACTTGTACGCTTGTACAACCCCACCTCTAAAACCTTTCGTTAATGACTGAGCGTTAACTAAGTCATTACCACCAAATCCTTGATGTAAACCTCTAAACAGTTGTGATAGAATAACTCCAGAATTACCTCTTGCTCCCATTAATAGACCACGAGACAATTTTTTACTCATTTTATCCATTGATTCTATTTTCTCGTTTTTAATCTCATTATACCCTGCCATGAATGTCATTTTCATGTTAGTTCCAGTATCACCATCCGGCACAGGAAAGACGTTTAAGTCGTCAATTCTTCTATAATCATTGGCTAAATTATTCGCACCACTTTCAACAAGTGTTTTGAACAAAAGGCCGTTTATATTTTTAATGTTCATAATGAACCCCCAGTTTCTAAATTCGACCCTTGTATTTTACCACATTCAAACACCCAATTCAATCTTAGTGAATACCAATTTATCTTTTTTAAGTGTTATATGTTCTAAAACCTTGCAATGTAATTATACGTATGGTATATTATTAAGGCATTGATATATTGTAAGGAGGTATTCACATGAGTAAAGAATGTTATGTTACTGGTAAGAAAACAAAAAGTGGGAACAACGTATCACACTCTCTACATCGTACTAAAAGAACGTTTAAACCAAATCTTCAAAAAATTAAAATTGAAGAGAATGGGAAAATTAAAACTGTTTACGTAACTGCTAGAGCTATGAAGTCTGGTAAATTAAATAGAGTATAGGTATATCTAAATAGATATGCCCTATTTATATACTAAAGAGGACACTTAGTCCTCTTTTGTTGTCTCAATTATTAGTACACTTCCGCCTTTAATGTCTACAGTACCAGTATTTACAACCTCGTTACTAACACATAAATTATCCTTTGGTTCTAATTTATAGTTCTTTAAAGGATATTTAAAGTTAGATAGTGACAAAACAGGAACTCCTGAATAGTTAAAGAAAGAAATATACTTATCACTAACTATATTAAATGAGGAACTCTTAACATATATCGTATTCACTTCATCAATAATTGTAATATCATATAACCCCAACAAATTTATGTTGGCGTGAAAATGATCGTATCTTCCATTTGTAGCTCCATAGATAAATATTTTCTCTGGTTTCATTTCAATTGCTTTCATTAACGCAACAAATAAATCAGTTTCATCTTTTTCTTGATTTAATTCAATCATAGGTGCTTTAACTAACTTTTTATCATACGAATCAAAGTCTCCTACAGCCAAATCAATTTTTATATTATTACTTAAACAGTGTTTAACACCTTTATCAACAGCTATAACATAGCCACTGTCAAAATTTAGATAAGCAGTTGGTGCTCCGGCAACAATCCTAACTATCAAGATTGTTTAAAACCTTGATATTTTTTTTGTCCTTAAACACAAATGATCCTGCTACCAACACATCTGCTCCTGCTTCAATACACTGTTTACCTGTGATTTCGTTTACTCCTCCGTCAACTTCAATTAAAAAATCTCCGCCACTTAAAAGTTTAATCTTGTTCAAAGCATCTGGAATAAATGATTGCCCACCTTTTCCAGGTTCAACACTCATAATAAGCACTAAATCAAGAAACTGTAGTAAGTGGGAAATGTCTGCTACTGGTGTAGCTGGTTTGATACTAATTCCTACTTTAATTCCTTGCTCTTTTATATAATTGATAATATCCATTGAGTTTTCAACAGCTTCATGATGAAAAGTTATCAAATCAGCTCCTGCATCAATGTACGCATCAATATGCTTCATTGGATCAGTGATCATTAAATGAACATCAAAAAACATCTTTGTTATAGGTCTTATTCTTTTAACTAACTCAGGGCCAAATGTTGTAGCTGGGACAAATAATCCATCCATAACATCAAGATGTACCCACTTAACATCATATGCATCCAGTTCTTTTATTTCTTCTTCTAGCCTGCTGAAATCAGCAGCTAGTATGCTGGGTGAAAGTATCATGTTATTCCTCCTAGTACTTCTTCTTAGTACTTCTAATTTCTTCCATAAATTGTAAGTAGTTCTTATATCTAGATTCAGGAATGATAGTTCCTACTTTATTCTTAACGTTACAACCGGGTTCACTAACGTGTAAACATCCTCTGTATTTACAATCCACTCCAAATTCAAAGAAGTCATGAAAACTTTGAGCAAGATTAACTTCATCCATACCTTCAAAATCAAGTGATGAAAAACCAGCTGTATCGGCCACTAATCCACCTTCAACCTCCATAAGTTCAGTATGTCTTGTAGTATGTTTACCTCTACCTAAAGCTTTAGATATAGGTGCAGTTAAGATGTTTCTACCTGATATTGCATTTATTAAAGTAGATTTACCAACACCAGATTGTCCAGCTAAAACAGATATCTTGTCATCAAATAATCTTAGATTCTTAAAGTTATGATCAGTTATTGATTTTGTATATATTACTTCAAACATAGTTTCATAATAAGCTAGCGACTTCCTAAGTTGTGCTTCTTCCTCATCATCTATTAAATCCATTTTAGTTATAACTAGTATAATATCAACATGGTTATAAGTAATCAAGGAAATAAATCTGTCCAGTAGTGAATAACTGATATCAGGTTCTATTGAGCTAAAAACTAATAAAACTTGATCCACATTTACAACAGGTGGTCTCAAGAGTTCATTACGTCTTGGATATAATTTCATAATGAAGTCATCATCGAAATCACAAATATCTCCAACTTTTGGAGACTCATTCGTGTGTCTAAATTTACCTCTAGCCTTACGGTTAAAGTACTCATCACCGACTTTTACTGTATATAAGCCACCAGTAAGTTTTGTAATTAAACCTTTCATATATCTTACATATTTTTGCTTCTTAATTGTCCACAAGCAGCAAAAATGTCTGTTCCCTTCTCTTGTCTAAGGGTTACATTTATCCCTCTTTTTTTAAGTATATCATAGAACGCTAATGCTCTTTCCTTACTACTTCGTTTGTAATCAAATTCAGAAACTTCATTATAAGGAATTAGATTTACATAAGCATTTATACCGCGAATCAAGTTACTTAACTCATGTGCGTTACTATCTGAATCATTAATACCACTTAGAAGTATGTATTCAAAAGTAATTCGTCTGTTTGTTTCATAAACATAATCCTTCACCGCTCTAATCAACTTCTCAAGTGGATAGACTTTGTTGATTTTCATTAATCTATCTCTAATTTCATCATTAGAAGCATGTAAAGATATTGCTAAATTAAACTGAGTTTTATCAGCTGCAAATTTATTAATCATCGGAACTAGTCCGCTTGTTGATATCGTTATATGTCTCGCTCCAATTTCAAGTCCAAATGGATGGTTAATAATGTTAAGTGCTTTCATTGTATTTAAATAGTTATCGAATGGTTCCCCGATACCCATAACAACAATATTCGTAATCTTAAGCTCAGTTATCTTTTCTACTTCTAATACTTGAAGCACGATTTCTCCTGCTGTAAGGTCTCTAAATTTACCTAAAAGCCCACTTGCACAGAAACTGCAACCAATATTACATCCTACTTGTGTTGTAACACACAAAGAGTTACCCCACTCATAACGCATTAGTACAGCTTCAATAGTATTTCCATCGTGCAGTTTAAATAAGAATTTTACTGTTTTATCAATTGATTCTTGTTTAGTTACTAATTCAAGTGATGGTAGAGTAAAGTTTTCATTTAAATGAGTGATTAATTTCTTGTTTAAGTTAGTCATCTCTTCAAAAGATGATGCCTTTTTCCTGTAAAGCCACTCAAATATTTGTTTAGCTCTAAATTTTTTATCGTTATTAGCTAGAAAATAATCTTCTAAGTCCTTTAACGTGTAATCATAAATCATCTTCTCACCTTCTTCATTTTAGCAATATAGAATCCATCAGTATGGTTTTCATATGGCAAAATAAAGGTCTCTTTTACTAACTCGTAGTTAGCATGTGTTTGTAAGAATTTTTTAACTTGAACTTCGTTCTCACCTTTATTGATAGTACAAGTACTATATACAAGTATCCCATCAATTTTAACAAGAGTCTCAACTGCTTCTAGAAGATCTGATTGTATCTCTGTAATAGCATCGACAGCTGCTTGAGACTGGAAGTATTTTATTTCTGGTTTTCTACCTAAAACTCCCCAACCACTACATGGCGCATCAACTAATACTTTATCAAATGATTCTCTAGAGTGAACTCTTTTTAATTTCGTTCCATCAATATTTGTATATTCAATGTTAGTAAGACCAAGTCGGTCAGCATTTTGTTTTATAAGGTCAAGTCTATGCGAGTGAACATCATTCGCAATAATGGTACCTTCGTTTTTCATTATTTCAGCCATATGGGTAGTTTTACCACCTGGAGCGGCACAAACATCTAGAATCATATCGATTTTCTTAGGATTCATTGTTCTAGCTACTAGCTGTGAAGCTTCATCTTGTATCGATACAAGTCCATCTTTGTACTCTTTGGTATCAGCGATGTTACCTTTTGCATAAATAACACCAGTATTTGTAACAATAGATTCAATGACATTACTGCCTGTTATTCTATCCCTAGAAGTTTTACTTAAGTTAACTCTAGCACTCAGTTTTGGATTTTTCATAAACGACTCCATTATCTCAATGTAATCATCTTTGTATTGTCCCTTGATTTGCTTGAATAACCATTCACTAGTTGAATACTTAATGTACTCTTCAGTAGGCTCTTTTTGTACTTCAAAGTTTCTAAGAACTGCATTTATTAATTTACTCGCTGAAAAATCTATCTTTTTCGCTATCTCAACTGCATCATTAAGAATCGCATAAGGTGGTACTCTATCTAAGAAAAGCATCTGATAGATACTTAACTCTAACAAATGTCTCATCCAGTCTTTAAGTACTTTACCATCTGTATAAGGTCTTAGATGAAAATCTAACAACAGTTTATTTTTAAGTACTCCATAAACAATTTGGGTATATAACCCTCTATCAAGATCACTCATTTTCGAGTTTTTGATTGTATTACTAATTACTATATTTGAATATTCTCTTCTAGTGAATATTCTATTTAAACTATCAAGCGCGTTTTGTCTTGCTTCCATTTAAAGTCCTCCCAATTAAATAAGCTACAAATAATACTATAGCTAATACTACGTACATCGTTGTTGGACCAATTTTGAAAAGAATTGAACCAACAATAGGCCCTATGAACATACCAAACATTCTAGCTGATTCGCTTATACCTATAATTTCACCTTGCTTAGTTTCATCAATCTTAGATATGTAGGAATTGTGCATTGGAGCATATGATGACTTCGCCAACATATAAACCAGGAAAACACTATATAGTCCTATCCAAATATTATCAAAAAAGACGAAAGTTACAAACAGAGTTACACTAGATAATAACAATGCGTAACGCATTAATACATATTCAGGAATATTCTTGCTTAATCTAGGTAAAATAACAAAGTTAGTTAATAGCCCTACAACACCAGTTACAAGTACAAAATTACCAGTGTCATTAGCAGTATATCCAAGTTCTATTATTAGAACATCCAAAAATCTTGAAACGGTCATAAATACACCTGAGGTAAGAAAATACAAAAAGAATAACTTCACGACTTTCTTATCAAAATGTTTTATAGTTACTCTCTCTTTTTGTTCAACTTTTAGATGTATATTCTTAAGAAGTAGTGATCCAAAAGCAATTACGAACATTATTACTCCTTGCAGGTAGAAGATATTCTTAGCATCAATATAGATTTCTAAGAAACCACCAAGCTTATATCCAAATGAGATAAACATTATCCCAATCCCTGCATAAAAACTCATAGCTCTTTTCCTGTTTTGATGATTTGTTACTTTTGATATATAAGTAATCATTATAGGGAATACAAACGCCATACTGACACCCGCAATAAACCTCAAGAAAACCAGAATGTAAATACTTTCAAAAGACACAAACAGTATTTGTGCAATCCCATACAGGACAATACCTGAGAACATAGGAAGTCTAGTACCAATTCTGTCGACTAATCTTCCTGCAAATGGTGCTGTTACAGACAATCCCAAAGCCATGAATGAAAATAAAAATCCAGAAAGGCTTAAATCTAGTCCGATAGTCTCTAAATATACAGGAGTGACAGGATGTTGAAAGTTCGAAAACATAGTTATCACACTTGCAAATATTAATAATTCTTTAGCTTGTTTACTCATGTTACCACCTAAAACAAGAGATCCCTGTAAGGTTAATCTCTTAATTTAACTTTCAATTTATTTTCAAGACTCGTTACTATCTTATCGACTCTTTTGTTAACAACTTCAGTTTCTAAAGTCTTTTCTATATCGTTAAAATACAATTTAATGGCAACTGATTTTTCGTTTTCTGAAACGTTATCTCCAGTATACACATCAAATATTTCAACATTTTTCAACAACTTCTTACCTGCTTCTTTAATTATTGATACAACTTCTCCAATAGGTAGCTCTCTATCCATCACTAAAGCAATATCTCTTTCCATAGTTGGATATTTTTGTAGCTTACTGTATTTAAGTACATCGTCACTGAATGAAATCTTAGCTAGATTAATTTCAAACACATAAGTGTTTTGTAAATTATTCTTAGCCTCATATTTCGGATGCAACTTAGCAATAAATCCGATTTTTTTATCATTTAGGAATATTCCAGCAGATTGACCTGGGTGGAAATTCTCATTAAGTTCAATTTTCTTATAATCAACTGTTAACTCTAGATCATTCATTAATGAATCTACTATACCTTTAAGATAATAGAAATCTACTTCTTTTAAAGTTTCATTCCAAGTACTGCTATTTTCATTACCAGTAACAACACCTGAAATTAGTTCATCTTCACCTTCAGTATATTTGTTGCTTAGTTCAAAGATGCTGATGTTAGTATTTTTTCTAGCTATATTATATTTTAAAGCTTTAATCATCCCAGTTAATGAAGAATGTCTCATTACTGCTTTGTCTTCACTCATTGGCATCATCAAACTAACGAAGTTTTCTTCCTCTTCAGTTAACTCATGGATCTCACTTTCATTAATTAATGAATAAGTAATCACTTCATCAAGACCAAGTCCTGCAAGGGTTGATTTTATTCTTCTTTTTCTTAGTTGTTCATGAGTTAATCTACCAATAGATACAGTTTTTGGTAAAGTTAACGGTACATTATCGTAACCATTAATTCTTACAATTTCCTCAATCAGATCTTGTTTTATAGTTATATCTTGTCTTCTTGTAGGTACTATCACGTTGAATGAATCATTATTCACGTCATATTCGAAGTTTAATCTATCAAACACATCCATTATTTCATCAAGAGAGTATGTTTTACCAACATATGCATTAATGAATTCCATAGTAATTGTAATTTCTCTTTCAGACAGTTCATTATTTTCAATCAATTCGATTCCTTCAAGAACTTCTCCATTAGCATATTGAGTAAATAACTCACTAGCTCTTTCAAGTGCTAAAATAGTTCTGTTAGGGTCAACCCCTTTTTCAAAACGTGATGAAGCATCGCTTCTTAAATCATGTCTTCTAGATGTTTTTCTGATCGATACCGGATTAAATGTTGCTGATTCCAGTAGTACGTATTCAGTGGATGCGTCAATTTCAGTAGATGCTCCACCCATTACTCCACCTAAAGCAATTACTTTTTCTCCATTAGTAATTACGATATCAGATTCACTTAATTTACGTTCTTTATTATCTAAAGTTATTAGAGTTTCATCTTTTTTTGCCATTCTAACTAATACTTCATCAGAACCGCATTTATCTAAATCAAATGCATGAAGTGGTTGTCCAGTTTCTAACATAATGTAATTTGTTATATCAACAACATTATTAATAGGTCTTACACCACTAGCTATTAATCTAGCTTGCATCCATTTTGGAGAATCAGCTATAGTTATATTCTTGATAACTCTAGCGTAATAACTCATGCAGTTATCAGTCTCTATCTTTACTTCAATGAAGTTATCCTCATCAATCTCGAACACATTAGGATAAGGAAGAGTTAACTCGGCATCTAAAAGTGCTGCAGAATCATAAGCTACACCCATAACGCTTAATAAATCAGCTCTATTTGGAGTAAGTTCAAGTTCCATTACTTCGTCATCTAAAAATAACACTTCTAATGGATTTGCTCCAACTTCAGCATTTTCAGGTAACACCTCAATACCAGATGAATCACAGAACTTCTTATCAATTCCTAGTTCAACTAGGGAACAGATCATCCCGTTAGACTCAACACCTCTGATTTTTGATTTTTTAATTTTAAATCCAGGTAATACTGCACCTGGAAGTGCAACTATTACTTTTTGTCCAACTTCAACATTTGGAGCACCACAAACTATTTGAGTAATTTCACCAACATCTACTTTACAAACACTAAGTTTGTCAGCATCCGGATGTTTTACTTTTTCTAAAACTTCTCCAACTACAACGTTAGTCACATCTGATAACATAAATAGATCCGCTACCTCTTGACTCATTGCATTAAATTTATCAGCCAGTTCCTTCATAGGAACTCCTATATCTAAGTAATCACTTAGCCATTTTTTTGATATATTCATAAAATCCCCCCTAGAATTGTCTTAAGAATCTAACATCGTTTGTATAGAAATGTCTGATATCATCAATGCCATGTTTTAACATTGCGATTCTTTCAATTCCCATACCAAATGCAAATCCTTGATACACTTCACTATCGTATCCACAAGCTTCTAAAACATTTCTGTGGACCATTCCAGCTCCTAATATTTCTATCCAGCCAGTTCCTTTACACATTGAACAACCAACTCCGTCACAATTAGAACATGTAACATCAACTTCCACACTTGGTTCTGTGAACGGGAAGTATGATGGTCTAAGTCTAATAAGTCTATCTTCACCGAACATCTTTTTAGCAACTTCTTGAAGAGTTCCTTTAAGATCACTTAAAGTAGTTGTTTTATCGATAACAAGACCTTCAAATTGCATGAACTGATGACTGTGTGTAGCATCGTCATCATCTCGTCTATATACTTTCCCCGGACATACTATTTTGATAGGTTGTCCTTTACTTCTTAACATCGTTCTAACCTGTACTGGCGAAGTATGTGTTCTAAGTAACATCTCCTCAGTTATATAGAATGTATCTTGCATATCTCTAGCAGGATGATCCTTAGGAAGATTTAGTTTCTCAAAGTTGTACTCATCATTTTCAATTTGAGGTCCTTCTTCGACTGTATAACCCATTCCAAGGAATAAATCCTCTAACTCTTCAGTTGTCTTAGTTAATATATGTTTAGTTCCAACTTTTAATGCTTTACCTGGCAAAGTTACATCAATAGTCTCAGATGCTAACTTGGCATTTATTTCCATTTCCTCAATGATTGCTTTTTGCTCTTCAATATATGAGGTAATTGCTTTTTTGATGTCATTTGAGGCTTTTCCAATAGATTTTCTTTCATCATTGCTAGCATCTTTCATCATTTTCATAAAGTCTGCCATTACACCTTTTTTACCAAGATATTTTGCTTTCTCTTGATGTAAATCGTGTACAGTTTTTTGAAGCATAATTCTCTCTTTTGCTTCAGCTTTTATTTCTGATAACTTTTCTAATATACTCATATTCCCTCCATTAAAAAATCGTCCCTATTTCTAAGGACGAATTATTTTTATTCCGTGGTACCACCTTAGTTCACATAATGTGCACTCAATTCTATAACGCTAGATTTGCGGGTGGTATTAACACCTCTCAGAAGGCGAATTCAATTGATCATTATAGAAACTTTACAGTCTAGAGTTTCCTTCCTAAATAATGATTTTCAATTTACTAATCCTTCGTCATCGATTTCTACTTATTTTATACTATTTAAGCAATTTTATCAAATCATAGGTGAAGAAAAATCCCTATAAATAAGGATTTAATCTCTTCTCATCGTAAATATGAATAATATTCTTAATATTTCAATGAATAACCATATAATTGTAACCATTAACCCAAGGCTAGCTGACCACTCAAACTCTTTGGGTGCTCCCGCTTGAACTATCCTAGTACAATTATCTAGATCTAGTAAAATCATAAGTGTTGCGATTACAGCAGACACTAATGAAATAACAAGCATGAAGCTAAGGTTTGAATAATACATATTAGCAATTGCCGGTGAAAATACTGAACTAAACATTACAAGTAGTGTAAACATCAATAATCCCACTAAAGCTCCAATAGTAAGTCTTCTTAAGAACGGACCTACTCTTACTGCTCCAGTTATATATAGTATTAACATTACAAAGAATATACATAATGTAATTAATATAGCAATTTCTACAATTCCTGACGCAATGAAACTTAACATTGTGGCAATAACACCAATTACTATCCCTTCAAACACAGCGTATATAGGTGCAAAATACTTCGCAAGTTTTGGTTTAATAGATGCAGTAATAACTGCGATAAATCCACCAATAAGTGCAACGAAGAATATCCAGAAGTTAGCCTCAAAATAAGGTAGGTTAGTAACAACTGTGAATGCAGATGTAATTAATACTGCAAACAGAAATAATGTTTTAAGTGCAATTCCATTATAGGTAGCTGATTCAGTTGAATCAAATACACTGTTATCAATGCTCCTAAGCATTGGATTAGTACTGATAAATCTTTGTCTCATAAATCCCCCTAGAATAATGACATTTGATTTTCGTCTTTATCATCTAGTGATAATACTTTAAGTTCAGTTAGACGCTTAATCAAAGTCTTAGATAATCTTGTTCTTTTCTTTAAATCATCAACTGAAGAAAACTCTTTTTCTTTTCTTGCATTACAAATTGATTCCGCAACATTTTTACCAAGTCCATCCAGTGTTTTAAATGGAAGTAATAGTGATCTTTTATCGGTGTTAACGATGAATTCACTTGCTTCTGAGCGGTCCATTTCAATATTTGTAAAGTTAAATCCTCTTGCAGTCATTTCTAAAGCAATTTCCAGTACTGTAACTAATCCTAGCTCTTTATTTGTAGGCTTAGCTTGTTTTCTAATATCATTTATTCGTCCTTTGATACCATCGTATCCTCCAAGGAATGCTTCTACATCAAAGTAAACTGCTCTCTTAGAGAAATATGTAGCGTAATAGTATATTGGACGATGAACTTTAAACCATGCAATTCTAAGTGCCATCATAATATATGCTGCTGCATGTGCTTTCGGGAACATGTACTTGATTTGATCGCAACTCCATATATACCATTCAGGTACTTCATGATCAATCATTATATTCTTTTGCTCATCAGTTAAGAACCTACCGGTTCTTCTTGCAGTTTCAGTTATATCATATGCATCAGCAGGAGTTAATCCCTGATACATTAAGTAAATCATAATATCATCACGACAACCTATAACATCTGAGAATGGTATTGTTCCATAAGAAGTTTTACCTTGCACAAGATCTTTCGCATTACCTAACCAAACATCAGTCCCATGTGAAAGACCAGATATTTTAAGTAATTCTGCAAATGTTGACGGTTTTGTATCTTCTAACATTTGTCTAACAAAACCTGTCCCAAGTTCAGGAAGCCCGTAAGTACCGACTGATGACAAGATATCTTTATTAATTTTCAATGCTTTAGTTGAGCTAAATAGACTCATAACATCTTTATCAACCATTGGAATGTCATAGACAGAACTAAATGGAAACTCATGAGGACTCTCTTCTACATAATCCATCAATCTTCTTATCATAGTTGGATCATCGTGACCAAGTACATCTAATTTGAAAAGATTGTTTTCAAATGAATGATAATCAAAGTGAGTCGTTCTCCAGCTACTTGTAACGTCATCTGCTGGATATTGAATCGGTGTTACATCATAGATTTCTATTTCATGAGGAACTACAACAATTCCACCTGGATGTTGACCAGTTGAACGTCTTACTCCTTGTATCTCTGAAACTTGTCTTTGTATTTCAGCATCCCTTAAATGGATGTCATTATCTTTTGTATAACCTTTAACATAACCATATGCAGTTTTATCCTGAATGGTTGAAATTGTTCCCGCTCTAAAGGCATGGTTTGTTCCAAACATTCTTCGAATATCTTCATGTGCTCTCGCTTGGTAGTCCCCTGAGAAGTTTAAGTCAATATCTGGTACTTTATCTCCCTTGAACCCTAGGAAGGTAGCGAAAGGAATATCTTGTCCTTCACCTTTAAGTTTATGACCACATCTCGGACAATTAGCATGCGGCAAATCAAATCCAGATTCAATCTTGACTAACTCTTCTTGTAAAGCAGCTGTCCTAGGATCAAATTCTGCATCCAATTCCTTAAACACAGAAAATTGGCAATGTGGACAGACATAGTGTGGTGGTAATGGGTTTACTTCAGTTACATTCATTAAAGTAGCAACTAAACTTGAACCAACTGAACCACGAGACCCTACTAAATATTTAGCTTCTAGTGATTTCTTAACTAAAAGATGACTTATATAATATACATTCCCAAATCCACGATCAATTATAGTAGATAGTTCATGTTTTACTCTTTCATCTACTATACTTGGTAGTTTTGAGCCGTATAATGCTTTCGCATTTGTCCATACCATTTCTTCAACAGTCTCTTTAATACTATCTACTCCAATAGAGCTAAAGAAATCATCTTTTGGTGTAAACAATTCTTTTGGGAATAAATCGAATCGTTCTATTTGGAACATAATTGATTTAGGATTATCAATAACTATCTCTTTAATTTTCTCTTCATCAGCCAAAAATTCAAAGTCAGACAGCATTTCTTTAGTCGTCCTAAAATGCATTGTTGGAACATTCTTAACTCTCGACATTCTATGCATTCCCCCGCCAACTACAGGAGTTCTTAAATATATTTTACGGTAATCAACTTGGTACTTATAAATGTGGTGTGCATCTGATGTTGCACACACAGGGATATCTAACTCTTCCCCTACCAAGATAATTCTCTTAATTGTGTCAGTAATATATGTGCTAAATCTATCAGAGTTACCTTCTGCTAAATGTGAATAAACTAAAGGTGGTTGAACCTCTAAGTAATCGTAAAATTTAGCTTTCTCTCTTAAAGACCCAAAATCTCTATTCATCGCTGTTTGGAATATTTCCCCATTAACACAAGATGAACCAATTAAAAGGTCTTTTCTGTATTTTTCAATAACAGACTTTAAAGCCCTAGGTTCTCTGTAAAATCTGGTTGTAGCTGCATCTGATAATATCTTATACATGTTCTTAAGTCCTAGCCTAGTCTTAGCTAAAACAGTTAAATGGTTTGGTATAGCGAACTTATGAATAAGTTCTGGTTTAATTAGGCTATTTAAATCATCATGATACTTAACGCCTCTTATATAAACTTCCTCTAACATCTTAAGTAAAACGTCAGTTGTAGCTCTTGTATCATAGATAGCTCTATGATGTTTAGTTAATTCAACCTTCAAGTATTTGCTTAAACTTTTTAAGTTAAATAGTTTAATTTGTCCATCATAAAGTACTCTAGCAAGAGTTAGAGTATCAATTGTTGGATAAACCTCATCGAACAACCCTAATTTATGAAAGTTCTCATAAATATGAGACATATCAAAATCAGCATTATGTGCAACTAGGATTGATCCTTTAATAAACTGTTTAAAATCAATCATTACTTCTTTTATAGAAGGCGCATCAATCAAGTCTTCTTTAGTTATAGAAGTTATTCGTGTTGTATTTTCACTTAATTTTTGTTTTGTTGATACAAAGCTACTAAATTCAGTAGTCATACCGTCTTCAATTTTTATCGCAGCGATTTCTATTATATCGTCGTGGTTAACACTGAAACCGGTTGTCTCAATATCAAATACAACATAGCTTGAATTCAGTAAGTTTAATCTTTTTTCATTTCTAGTTATAACAACGTCAGAATCATCAACGTAACTTAACTCAACACCATAAATCGGTAAAATATTCTTACCTTTTGTAGCGTAATTAAAGTCTGGAAAACTCTGAACTGTATTGTGATCAGTCACCGCAATTGCTTGATGTCCCCAAGAAATAGCTTTATCAACATAGTCCTTAATAGATGATATCCCGTCCATCGAACTCATCTTCGAATGTACATGAAGTTCAACTCTTTTTTCCTCAGCATCATCTTTCTCTACTAACTCTTCTTTGTTTATCGTACTAACTTCCATTAAATCAAATACAATATCGTTTGAATACTTATCGTAGTTTGCATAACCAGAGCATTTTACGTAGTTACCTTTGGTTAAAATATCAGTTAATTTTTGGATTACTTGAGGATTTCTCTCTCTTGTAATCTTTTTAACTTTTATTGAATCATCAAAGTTAGTTATATATGCTTCAAACAAAGTTGAACCTCTTGGAAATGTTCTAATATTAGTTTGAAAGATATAACCCTCTATTTGTAATAAGTCATGAGCATTTTCACTTAACTCAGCTTCATCATGTGGAAGGTTTTGGATTTTAACTTTCTTACCTCCGACCTTACCAGTTGATTTTACTTTAACTTTACTACCATCATCTAGCGAATCATTAGCTGCATTATCTATTTTAGATAGTTGTTCCTTTATCATATCAGCGCTTCCTGCTGCATCATCTGACAAATCTATCTCAAACTCAATTTTAACTCCACAAGTTTTTAACTCGTAAGTTAATAGATTTAATTTCTCTCTGACAATAGTTTCATCGTCTTCATTATTAACCTCAAATATTACTGATCCATTCATTTTCTTACTAAAGTTCTCAAGCATACTTACTCGAGGGTACTCATCTAATGCTTTTTCATAAACATAATGATAATAATCCCTCAATAGTTTTTGTTTAACTACATTATCATCATATTTGAAATTAACACTAACAGAATAGTTTCTTGAAAAACGCTCGAATAGTTTCTCTTTTAGAAGTACAAATGAGTCTATTGGTAATACTTCATCAAAGTGGAAATTAAATACCCACTCATTCTTAATTACATCTATATCAACGCCCAAAAATTCACCATTATCGGCTAATTCTGGGTCATTTATTTTTAGAAGTTCTAGTAATTCTATTAAATTCATTTATGTCACCCCTATTAAAAAATTATATCATATGAAATACCCCATTAAGAGAAAAAAAGAAAACTTATGTCTTCTTTTTTTTAAAATATTGATTTATTTCTTTATACATATTAATGGAACAAAAACTTCATCATCACTTATGCCACTATGGTGACCAATAACTTGTTTCTGGTTCTCATTTCCTAAGTTATCATAAATAATATATTCGCCTTTTGAAAGTAGAGTATAGTCTCCTACTCTATGCTTTAACATAGGGTGGGGTTCGCCTAATCCAAACCAGTTATTATCAATCATGGAGTCAGACTTAAAAATATGTACATAGTCACCGAGATATTTATTAACTAATGATAAGAATTTCATCTCTAATCCACTTTTTACGTAACAATATGCGATTCTTGAGTCTCCAGATAACGGGATGGATAAACAGTCATATATCTCAGGATAGTCGTTCAGACATATTGTTTTATCAACCTTAGTATCAAGAAATCCATGATCAGCTGTCACTACTATTAAAGTATCTTTTATCTTAGTAGAGATATTTTCGATAAACTTATCAATCTTTTCAAACACTTCATACGTTTTTGAGCTATTAATCCCATACTCATGAGCTGATGAATCAAAATCACCAATGTAAACATGCGTATAACTAGATTCATCTTTAGATACAAGCTCTTCAAGTTTACTAAATACTCCTTCTAGAGGTTTTACCCCAAATATTTCTGCGCCTTTACTTGCAGCTAAACTAAAAGGACTATGAGAGTAGGCTGAGTCTAGAATCTTATAACATTTTCTTGCCGTATTTTCAGTTATTGGTTTTACACCAATTATATTTTCAATACTAAACCCTCTTAAAGATAAATCTGTTCCATAATATCTTTCCATAAAGGGTAATACAGTTGTGATAGTGCTAATCTCCTTTAAAAACACAAACCAACCTGTTAATCCATGTTGTTGAGGTGGTACTCCAAAACTAAATACAGTATTTGAAGCAGCTGTTGTTAACGGAAATGCTCCCTCTAATCTATCAACTAAATGAGTCTTAAGAAAGGAATCTTTCTTTAACAAATAATTGTACCCAAGTCCATCAACTACGATTAGAACAACTTTTTTATACTTTGCAAGGTCAATGTCATAGGATTCGTATCCTGTTGAATTACCTAACATCTTTGAGATAGAACTAGCGATATTAACAATGTTATTTTTTTTATAATTTGGCTTATACATAATAACCTCCTCATCTATTATAACAACTAATATAAATTTGAAACATAAAAAAAGGCTATATCAGCCTTTAGTTATAAACTTAGCGATTCTAGTAAGCTCTTCATTATCATCAATCTCTCTTAGTTTCATTAAAGAATATAATAACTTAATATCATGAGCATCTTCTAAAGTGTCAGCTCTTTTTAAGTAATATTCAAAATCATGGTTGGCTTTTGGAAGTCTTTCACCAAAATTATTACTCAGAACAATAAACACTTGTGCATGTTTATAGTACTCAACTAAAGCCAAATCAATATCAAAATAATCCTTTAGTCCTAATAAAGCTTGAAAGCCAGTGATTACATGTAAAATGTAAAAATCTTTTGTTCTACTAAATGCATCAAGAAAAACATTAAGCATGTCAACGGGATTCGGATTCTTAGGAGCTCTAAATGCTTCTTTCAAAGGACTACTAAGTATAGTTCTATATTTTTCCATGCTAGAAAACCCAACGAATTTGAGTTGTAAATCTTCTCTCATTTCAATTAAACTCTTCATATGAAGTTTAATGTCATTCGTTTCCTTAAAATCTATATTATATTCTGTCCTACCCATTTCATAATATGCTAGGGCAGATATCTCTTCTTCTCTATCGCCAATTGAAAAATACAACCTAATCAAGCAATGAAACAAAGCAGATGGAAATGTATGCAGTTTATCTGACAAATATTCCTTTACGTCCACGTCTTTCATTTCTTCTCTTAGCCTTAGAAAACTCTGTCCAATCTCAGTTTCAGCAGCAATCTCAATATTCTTACTGCTTAAGTACAGTTTTTTTACCTCTTGAATTCTTTTAGCTGATAATCCAAGTCTTTCCATAGACCTAAGCATCATCGGCAAATGATTTGTTAAACCTCCATCATATATTGGACTATATAACATGGTAATCACTCCCTATTTTTTTTCTTATTGCAAATACAAATACTAAACCAATTAAAGCCATTACAGAAGTAATCAAGAATGGATCTCTAACTGAGTTTAAATTAAATAATTCAGTAATAAAATCGATAATTAATGGAGATATGAATTGCCCAACAAATGAAACACTAGCTATAACTCCTAGACTAAAAGTTGGGTCTCCTTTTGTAACTATCGTAGCTGTTAAAAATATATTTGGTGCTAGAATACCTAATGAAGCACCAATAAGAAGTAATCCTACTGATAAAACAACAATAGATGAAGTTAAATATACAATAACAGTACCAACAAACAAAAGTAACATTCCCGTAAAATTAAGCATTGATCCTAGTTTCATCTTTAATTGATGAAACACTAGTCCAAAAACAAATGCTCCTAATGTCACGAGCGCTATAAGTAATCCAGTTGTTAATCCACCACCGAAACCGAGCTCAAAGACATAAATGCTTAGATGGGATGGTATTTGATAAAATATGATCATTATTCCTGCCATTGACAGTCCTAATAATAGTACTTTTACAGTAAGTTTTGAATGATCCTTTGCATTCGAGACTTCACCTCTCGGCAAGAATCTAATAATCATGTAAAGAACATAAAACCCTAATATATATACTAAGAAAGGATAATTCCAAGCTATAGTAGATAAAAATCCAGCAAATACAGTAGCAATGATACCACCAAGGTTATTGAATGATGTAGCATATCCCATCATTTTAGACCTCTCAACGCCCTCATAATAGTCAGCAATTAATCCAACTGCTAGTGGGGTAAGAATACCTACACCAATCCCTAAAACTCCTCTTGAGCCAAATACTAGCCAAAAGTCTGTTAAGAAGAATGCACCCAGTCCACCTATTAAATACATTATTACTCCAAATGTAACCAAACTTTTCTTTCTAAATTTAGAAACTAGTTTCCCTGACATAAGTGATATCGGAATAATGAAGATTGCCGGAAAAGTAATTAGCATCTTCACATAAATTACATCTATTTCACTAAAATGTTTACTTATAACAGAGATAGCAGGTGCAATCGCTGCATTTGCCATAATTGTTAATAAAGAGATACTAAGTATAGTCGCCTTCAGTTTCTTCATATGTCACCTCAACCTAATATTACCCCTTTCTCCATTGTTTAACAAGAAATGAACAATCTTTGAACACGAACTACTTTGGGCAGTTATGGTATTATTAAGTGGGGGTATTATTAATGGGTAAAATAATAATCACGTGTCCATATTGTGGATATGCTGAAGAAACAGATAAAATTGGAGCTATTCAAAGTCACAGGTGTGGTAGATGTAAAAGAGACATAACTGCTAGAAAGGCAGACCACTGTGTTGTTTGCTCTTATGGAAGCGAAAATTGTGGAGAAGATAAATAAAAAACTCATTCAAAAGAATGAGTTTTATTTTGCAAAGTTTTCTAGCCACAAAAGTAGTTCCTTACTAACTACATTTTTGTTAATTAACACCAGTTCATCTAGTAAATCCTTATGCTTGAATCCATTCTTCTCTAAATATGTCTTAATTAATTCTACCTTAGAATCCCTTCCTAGAACATCATAAAGTAAAAGCCACTCTTCTAAAGAAGAATAATGAACATCACCTTCAGGTGATGAATCTATAGTTGCTATGTTGTGCTTATCAAAATCATAAACAAAAAGTTCTTCTCTTAAAACTTTAAATCCACAAATAATATCTACTTCAACTTCATCAACCAAATATCTATACAAAACATTTGTCTTGTAAAAGTCATCCTTTGGTATTCTAACACCTTTACCAATAAGGTCCATACATCTTACCGCATCTCTTAGAGACTCCTTAGATACAAGAATATCAATGTCATTCGCTATTGTTGTGAGACCATAATGCTTCAGAACCAATGATCCTCCCAGGGCCCAAACAATATTGTTATCATTAAATAATTTACTTATTTTTCTTATAACTTCTTTCATTCAATCAGCCCAATCTTATTATTTATAAACATCTACTTCTTCATTTACCATTTTCTTATAATATTCAACCACAGGCTCCCAGAGTTCTATTCTATTCCCAAAGGGATCAACTATTTGAGCAAATTTGCCATAAGGATAATCCTCGATCTCAGTGTGAATTTTTCCCATATTGTTTTTGACATTTTCAATTGCACCTTCAATATCATCAACTCTAAAGTTGATGAATGGTGCATCTACTGTAGTCCTTTTAAATGACATAAGCGCTAACTGTTCACCTTCTATGAAACTTGTCCCATATTCAGACATTTTCATTTCAAACACATTAGAATACCATTTCTTAACCTCTGATTCATCACCTTTAAAATGTAAAAAAACTCCACCAATACCTACTATCTTACTCATGAAACTCCTCCTTTATTTGTAAACGTATATTAATTCACTATCATTTGAGTCGCTTTTGATAAATCCTACTTTTTCAAGTAATTTTATTGAAGCAATATTACTGGGAACTGTCTCTGCAACAATCTTACAACCAGGATAAGTTTCTTGCAAAAACGCTACAGTTGCAATAACTATTTCACTAGTAAATCCTCTTTTTGAATACTCAGGGTTAATAGCATATCCAAGATAGATGTTTTTTCCTTCTCTCATCACATAGATATCACCAATAAGTGAGTCATCTTCTTTCTTAGAGATAACTAGTTGAGACCCTTTTTCAAAATTTAATGGTATAAGTAATTTTGATCTGAATGTACTTTTGTTGAGGTTCTTAAAGTTTTGAAATTTCATCCAGTCAGAATTGTTTCTATATACCATAAAATTGTCTAAATCTTTTTCTTCGAACTCTCTTAAGATTAGTCTCTCAGTCTTAAGAATACAACTCTCTTCCATAATTGCCCTCCTAGTTTAAGTAAATAGTATATATGTAAAAAAAGGTTAAATAAAGTAGATATAAAAATGGATCAGATTAACATCAAATCCCACAGTTTATGTGGAGGTCCCGACCGGATTTGAAACAGTGTTCACTGAGTTGCTTTGTTCAAAGAATATATTATATATAATTGTGACACAAATTCATTATATGAATTCATTTTATATCGATTTTATCTAGTTCATCTAGAAATGCAGGTCTATTACTATATTCATGTTTTAGATAGTTTATTATTCTATTAACACTTAAATTGGAAAGTCTCCATAACTTCTTAATTTCATAACAAATTTTTCTGTAAGAACTTCTCCCATATGATTTGCTTGCTAATATGTGAATTTTCTTAGAGTATATATCATATTTAAGTTTATTGAATTTTTCAGGGATACTCATATAGTTTTGAGAAATCAAATAGGAATGTTTATCTAGGATATATAATGCATCTTCATATCTTTCTTCAAAGATCATTATTTCAATAATGTTATTTGAGGTATGAGATTTATTGTAGTCACTTTCTGACAATTCATCAACTAAACTTTTAGTCTCCACTAATGAATGATATCTCTTAAAGCATTTGTAATATTCTAATGTTTTGTACTTGATTAGCAACTCTTTATAAATTTGTTTAAGACTATGTGTATCGTTAGTCATAACGTACAACTGTATTTTTAATTTAGCGATTTCCCTATCATACCAACGAACCTTAAATGGTTTTTCTAGAAGTTTCCTTGCATCGTCAAATTGTTCTGACTTTAACATCTCCTTAATTCTAATCTCAAAAAAATCAAAATCAGCTATGTGTTTATCAACGATTTCATCTGCTTCTTTCTTGTTATCAAAGTAAAGAAAGTACTTATACATAAATCTATCTAGCTGGTTTAGTACTAAGTTAGATAGATACAACTCATCTCCTTGATATTCACTCAAATCATCATCATCAAAGAAATCATCGTTATAATCATGAAGTTCAGACTCTATTTTAACTCCTTCAATTATTACATCTAGCGATTGTTTGGCGTAGTCACAGTACGATAAAGATAACAACTCCTCTAAGATATTGTTAGGGATTATTCCACCCTGATAATCTACCTGAATTTCAAAATTGTCCTTTATAATATCTACGATCTCATTTATATTCTCTAAATTCTTATCTTTAGAATACTTGTTCAACAAATAATGATATGACTCATTTATTTGTGTTAAATACTCAGAAAAAATACTTCTATCCCCATTAACTAGAATGTATAAGTTTACCAAGTAAGTCTTAATCTCTTGTATTTTGAGTATTGATTCACCTAGAAATTTTTCGTCTAGCTCATCATTAACAATATTCTCTATCGAATTCACCATGTCATCCAAGTAGAATCTACCGTCCTTAATGGGATCAAAGAATGAGTAGAATGTAGAACTGATTTTATTTAGTAACGTTTCGTTCTTAATTACATTGTATTTATAAAAAAGTTTATTTCCAAAAGAGTAGCACTCGGACGCATGTTTCAACAACTCCTCTTGGAGTTGCGGTTTAGTTAAACTAAGAATAATACTCTTGATGTTTTTTTTCGCATAGTCCTCTTTGTTAGCCTTCATATCATACATAACAGCTACGGCGTGTTTACAAATTGGACCAAAATCATATGGACAATCACATGTAGTATATATGTTGTTATCTGGAGTCACACATACTGATGTGTTATATATAGTGCTCCCGGAAACTCTGTAGAAATATTCCTCATCTGTTCTATATAGAAACTCAACTCTTCCACTCAAAAAATAGTCCTCTCCTCTTGTTAAGATTCTATCATTAATGTATTTCTCAAAATTATTTAAATTCATACCCATATTTATACCATCCTTTACTCGTTATAAGAACATAACCATATATAGAGGGATTCTAGCTTCATTATCTCTTACATGTAAATTTTTCGATGAAAGTTTTATTACTTTTCACTACCTTGATTTTCTAGAAAACTTCTAACTGATTTAGCTTGTGTATTATCCGCAGACTTCACTTCAACTCTAATTACCAGTGAGTCTTTGACTATAAAAATCGATTTCTAGTTTTGATCCTTTCTCATAATAATACAAGTCATATCCTAACTGATATAAAAGAATTTCAATCACATTCTCAAATAACGCTCCCTTACTCATACCTAACTCGCCAAATATTATTTATGTTTGTGCTTCTACCTAACGTTGAAACTAATAATCCTACGACAGATAAGTAAAGTTTATAGGCATCAACTCTTTTATACGTACTAAGTGTAATTCTGGTTTACTTAAGTTATTACAATTCAAAGCAATTTCAGCATCTAACAACCATTGAACGCTTGATTCATTTGTTGAACTCCTTCGCCTCTAGTATCATGCTAATATAGGAACTTTTTGTTATCTTTATATTCAACATATTATCACCCAATTTAATAATACACTTTTTAGAACGACTTTCTAATGTTATTAAGCACTTTTTAGAACAACTTTTAACACAAGGCCATCATTAATAAGACGAATTCTTACTAGCCAAGTGTTGAATCAAATTTTCCAAACTGCTTCTAACCAGAAAAATCATTCTTTAACTCTCACACAAAAAAAGAAGCCATTTTAATAAATGACTTCACTTGAATTTAATTGGAGGTCCCGACCGGATTCGAACCGGTGATCACTGAGTTGCAGTCAATTGCCTTAGCCACTTGGCTACGGGACCATTAAAAAGCGCAAAACTATTATAACATTTTTACGCCAAAAATCAACAATATTTATTTTTTAATTTTAACTGTACATCCCTTATTAGCACTTCTAATAGTTACTATTCCACTGACTATAATAATAAGTAAAACTAGCACTTTCCAAAGCAAATTTCCATTTGGTAATAATAGAGGTACAAACGTAATTCCAAAGATTGCTAAGAATGCAACCACGCAAGGTGTACATCCAAATGTTAGAAAACCAATAACTACACCAACAAACGGTAAGTTAGTTCCTTTTACGTCTTTTTTGTATACGCTTAATGAAATGAAACTCCACGTAATTACAACACTGGATACCGCAGAAATCAGAAAGTTTAGCAGTAAATGCATAATTAGGATACCAACTCCAAAGTCCGTTACGTAGACACTATAAGATTCAACTGCATTAATATCTAACACCGTATAGATTAGTAAGAAAACAGCAAATAAAGCAAAATTGATTAGTTTATATTTTGTGGTATTGTGTAAACTTAATATTAGATTCATGTAATACCTCCTCGTAGCCAATAGAATATTTTAACATACGATATAATCTCAAAAAAGAATTATGCATCCTCCTAAGATATTGGTGTATAATAATACGAGGTGATTGCATGAAAAACGTCTATTATACAGACAATGTTTACTCTAAGAAAAATAGTGCTAGAGCTGTTTTCGAAGCTCTTTTAAGCGATGAAAAACCTAAACTTAATAAGATTATTCCTTTAAAAGTTCATTTTGGTGAAAGAGGAAATGTAACATATAATAAACCTGAATACTATGATGGTGTTCTTGATTTACTAGACGAATTAAATACTGATTCTGCTTTCATTGAAACCAATGTATTATATGTAGGGTCACGAACTGTTAGAACTGAACATCTAAAAGTAGCAAAGGAACACGGATTCACAAGAAAACCAGTAATTATTGCTGACGGAGAATTTGGTGAGGAATATTCTAATATACCCATCAATTTGAAACACTTCAAAGAAGCACATATAGGAAAAGAATATGATAACTTCTCTCAATTTATAGTGATGAGTCATTTTAAAGGTCACAGTATGGCTGGGTTTGGAGGAGCGGTTAAGAACCTGTCTATGGGATTCGCTTCAAGAGGTGGCAAGCAAGCACAGCACTCAAACAATATTCCAATTATAAACATTGAGAAATGTACTGCTTGTGTAGCATGTAAGGACCACTGCCCTGCAGACGCTATTGAAGTTGAAGAATTTGCTATTATTAATCCTGATCTATGTATTGGGTGTGCTGCATGTATAGCTCATTGTAACTTCACTGCAATTAGCCCTGATTGGAATGCTAATGAGGGTATTTTAGAAAAAATGGCTGAGTATGCTTATGCTGCACAACTTAACAAGGAAAACATATATATTTCATTTGTAATTAACATAACTGAAGAATGTGACTGCTTCGGTATTGAGATGAAGCCTGTTATTGAGGATATAGGTATTCTTGCAAGTACGGATCCTGTCGCAATTGATCAAGCCTGCTATGATCTAGTTATAAAACACAAAAATATTAAGACGAAAATGTGGAATTATTTTGATAAAGGTAGTGTCACACTTGAATATGCTGAAAAGATTGGTCTAGGTAATAGAAATTACAACTTAATTAAGATATAAAAAAGGGACTTTAAAAGTCCCTTTTACTATTTAAAATATCTATTTAATAAAGCAACTAATGCTTTACCATGTCTAGCTTCATCTTTAGCCATTTCATGAACTGAATCATGGATAGCATCCAAATTTAACTCTTTTGCTTTTTTAGCAATTGCCATTTTACCATTGCAAGCACCATGTTCACCAGCTAACATTTTTTCAAGATTTGCTTTTGTATCACCGGTAACTAACTCACCTAACATTTCACCAAATCTAGCAGCATGTTCTGCTTCTTCATGTGCAATTTTATCTAAAACAATTGCAACCTCAGGATAACCTTCTCTAAAAGCTTGTCTACTCATCGCTAAGTACATACCAACTTCAGAACATTCCCCTTGGAAATTGTTTCTTAGTCCTTCTAATATTTCAGCTGGAGCATCTTTAGCAATACCAACTACATGTTCATCGGCCCATACTAATTCCCCTGCGTTTTCTTCTACTTTGTGTAAGTGATCTCCTGTAGCACCACATACTGGGCATACGTCTTCATATTCTCCAACGTATCCACATACATCACAACTTGTCATCATTTTATATACCCCCTTATTGTTAATATTATAACAAATTTATCATAAAACTGCATTAGTTTTATCTTCTTTAAATTGGTTAACATATAGGTTATGATAATAACCTCCAAGTTCCAATAATTCTGAGTGAGTACCACTCTCAGTAATCTCTCCACTTTTCAACACTAAAATTACATCAGCGTTAACAATTGTCGATAATCTATGGGCAATAATGAAGCTTGTTCTTCCCACCAATAGTTTATCAATAGCGTCTTGAATAAGTTTTTCTGTCTCTGTATCAATACTTGAAGTAGCTTCATCAAGGATAAGAATTCGAGGGTCACTTATTATTGCTCTTGCGAACGACAATAATTGTTTTTCTCCAACACTTAGTTTATTCCCACCTTCTCCAACTTCTGAGTCATAACCTTTTGGTGTCTTAATAATAAAACTGTCAGCATTTACTGTTTTTGCAGCTTTAATAATTTCTTCATCAGTTGCATCCAATTTACCATATCTAATATTTTCTCTAATGGTACCTGTAAATAAATGTGGTGATTGTAGAACATACCCTAAGTTAGAATGTAACCATGAAAGGGATCTGTTCTTATAGTCTGACCCATCAATATAAATGTGTCCTGATGTTGGTTCGTAGAATCTACTAATCAAGTTTACAATAGTACTCTTTCCACTTCCAGTTTCTCCTACTAAAGCAACACTCATACCACTTTTAATATGAAGGTTAAAGTCATTTAAAACTTTCTCACCTTGTTTATACTTGAATGAAACATTCTTGAATTCAATTTCTCCAGATAATGTTTCCCAGTTTTCAGTTTTTTGATCAAAGAAATCTCCATATTTTGCGATTACTTCCTCATTATCAAAAATATCACTATCAGATTCAATCAAAGAGATTATTCTCTCAGCACTTGCTTGTGCTTGTTGAAATTCCGATAGAATTTGAGTTAAGTTAAGTACCGGTTCGAAAAACTGGAACGTATACTGAATGAACATGAATAATGTTGCAATACCAATTATGTTTTCTAATACCATAACTCCACCAAAATATGATGCAAGTGCAGTTCCCATCATTCCCAGTACAAGTACAGTAGGCCACATTAATGATGAAATAGTAACAGCTCTAACGCTAGATCTTCTCATTTTTGAAGTAACGTTTCCGAATGCATTAAGTTGTCTGTCTTCTAGAACTAATGTTTTCGAAGTAGTTGCTCCCATAATTCCTTCACTGAACAATGCAGTGATTTTTGAATTAGTCTTTCTAACAGCACGCCACTGTTTCAGTATCTTCTTTCTGAAGTACATAGCAACTAGTATTAATAGAGGTACAACAGATAATGTAATTGCAGCAAGTTTCGGGTTAACTGAGAACATTACAATTGTAATGATAATCATTAACATGACACTCCATACAACATCAATAAGCCCCCAAGCAAGAATGTTTGATAACTTTCTTGAATCACTTGTCATACGAGCCATTATCCACCCTGTAGGCGTTCTATCATAATACGAGAACGGAAGTTCCTGTAATCTCTTAAACGCTTTAGAACGTAGTTCAGCAGCAACACTTGTTTCTATTTTTCCTGCATACTTGATAAATACTCTGATCATATAAGCAAACACAAATATGAATAAAGCGTATCCGGCAGCAAATAGGAATATTTTATAACTCTCAGCCTTATCGAAATCAGGGCTAAGGAATGTACTAATCGCATATCTATTTAATAGAGGCATCATCGTTTCTAAAGCGGCGATTCCTGTAGCTATTGAGACAGCAATTATTAGTAATTTCTTTTGTGGCAGTAGATATTTAAGAATTCGCTTCCAGGTTTCTAGCTCAAAACTATTACTAAAATCCTCTTCTTCTAAAAACTCACTCATTACATCCCACCTCCTTGTTTCTTAAGTTCTTGTTCTAATCCTGCTTGGATTTCGTACAAGTTTTTATATAAACCATCTTTCTTAATCAACTCGGTATGTGTATCATTCTGTACAATCTTACCTTTTTCTAGAACCATTATTCTATCAGCTTCCATAGCTGTTGTAATTCTGTGAGTAATGATAATCATTGTTGTATTTCCAGACTCATGTCTAAGTGCCTGGCGAATTGATAAATCTGTCTCAGTATCTAAAGCACTAAGTGAATCATCAAACACCATAATTGGTTTCTGATTAATTAGTAATCTAGCGATTGCAACTCTTTGCTTTTGTCCACCCGATAACGTAACTCCTTTTTCTCCAACAAGTGTATTATACCCGTTTTCAAAGTTAGAAATATCCGTATCAATGCTTGCTAGTTGAGCCGCTTTTCTTACTCTTTTCTCACTATGTTCTGCTAATGTAATACCGATGTTTTCTTCTACAGATTTTCCGAATAAGAATGGTTCTTGTAAGATAACACCAATGCTATCTCTTAAATAACGCTTTTTGTATTCAGTTATCTTTTTACCATCAATTAGAATATCCCCATCTGTGTGGTCTAATAGTCTAACTAGTAATTTTACTAAAGTAGATTTACCTGATCCAGTTTTACCTACTAGAGCAATTGTTTCTCCTTGTGCAATTTTAAATGACATTCCATCGATTAATTTGGCATCAGTGTCTTCAAATTTAAATGATACATCCTTAAATTCTATTCCACCATCAATACCAGAATCAAATGTTCCATCATGTGTGTACTCATCCTCAAGTGAGAATATTTTTTCAAGCCTTGAAATAGATACAACTGTTTTACTGTATTCAGCAACAATTCTACCTAAGTTTCTAATTGGCCAAACAATGATTTGTACTAGCATTACAAATGCTAATAGTTCTCCGATTGTAAGTAATCCGTTTAAGCTATAGAAAATACCTACTGTCAAAGTTATCAAATACTGATTAATTGTAATAAAATCACTTATTGACCAATAATTAGCCATTTTATCATACATTTTAAGTGATTTCTTACGGTAAACTTCATTTTTCTCATGAAACTTTTCAATTTCAAACGCTTCATTACTAAACGCCTTAACAACTCTTACTCCATTCAAGTTCTCTTGGACAGTAGTCGTTAATGATGATTCAGCTTCTTCTACATCAATAAACACTTTTTCAATCTTTTTGAAATAATAAACCGAAATAGCCACCGTTATTGGTAAAACCATTAACGATATAAACGTTAAGGATACATTTATTCTTAACATTTGAATAACTACTCCCACAGCTAATGATGCGATCCAAAACAAACTAAACACGTGGTTTTGAAAGAACATTCTAATCGTATCAATATCTGTGGTACAACGTTGGATTAAATCTCCTGTATCAGCGTCGTTGTGAAACTGATAAGGTAGGTTTTGTAGATGTTCGTACATATTATTACGCATGTTCATTGCGATTTTTTCTGAGAACTTAGCTTTAAATATTGCGTTGACGATCATTACTAATCCTCTAAACACTGCAAATACTGCGAGCCCAGCCGCTGCAAATAATAAATGTGTACGATAGTTATCGTGATATACAAAACCAACTATCCAATCTGGTAGTTTAGGGTCTTGAGAACCCAGTACAGAGTCGACGAGATATTCCACAAACATTGGCATATAACTTCTTGTAACCCCTAGTACTAGTGTGAAAAATAATCCTATGAAGAATAAATATTTTCCAACTTTCCCAATTTTAATTAAATCTTTCATACAAACACCTCCATCTTAATAAACATCCCACTTATGGTGTAAATAGTTCACTTCTTCCTAATATTTACACATAAAAAAGGTTGCTCCTGAAAATTCAAGATACAACCTTGTGAAAACTACATAGTTAGTTATTTAGATTGTAAATAACCAAATTCCTACTGCCGCGAATACTACACCCCAAATATAGAAGAATATAACAGTCCCTTTTTCACCAAGTACTTTCTTAAAACCTTCAATTTTTTTCATATTCCAAATTGCTGGCACTTTTGTAATTGCGATATAAAATACAAACGCCCCATACAATAATGCTAAGATTCCTAATAATGGATAAAAATTCATAATAATCCTCCTTCTTCTTTTATTCTAGACCTTTTCTGATCTTCGGTGCAAGGTATAGATAAACTATCCCGCTTAATAATAACACAATCCCACCGTAAAGCAATACCTGACTCCAACTTGCATCATATGCAAGAATTGCCTTGTTACCTTTGTATGCCCAATAGAACGGACTCCAGTAGAATAGTGGTTGCCATTTATCTGCTAAAATTTCTAGTCCAGCGATAGATGCCGCCATTGGTAAAAACAATACTTTAATGTTTGCAGCAGCATTCATAACGTCATCATTTGTTAGACCTTCAATAAGCCCTACTAACATAGTTAAGACACTTGAAACTAGTAGAAGAGCTAATAACTGACCATAATTTATGCCAGTAAATCCAGTTACTAATACAATCGCAAATCCACCATATAGAGGTAGAGCTAATCCCATCATACTTTTACCTAGTAGATATCCTAACCTAGAAATTGGTGTTACATGGACCGCTCTAATTGTTTTATCAACTTTTTCTTCAACAATGTTAATAGCTATTAACATACCCCCTAAAATACTTGTTAACATAAGTGCTCCGTTTACTAACATTTGTTTTAGAGGTGATACAGTTCTTCCAAACGAGTGAATGTATGCATTCGAATCATCTATGTCAGCATCAAGTTCAAACATTGTAAGTAACATTTTAGAGAAGTCAATCAATTGATCTCCTTCATTACCTTCCGCTAATATGTAGTACCCTGTTTCATTAGGTAAAACTCCTACATATGAGTCACGTCTTGATACTCTCTCAATCAGTTCTTCTTCATCGGCAACAATGTCCACTTTTGCAAACTGTTCAAAAAACTCTAATTGTTCGATGTTTTCTCCATCAATTAAAACTAGATTTACCGTTGTGTCATTAACACTTGGTGTTATCAAGTTAATTGCAATGGCGAATATTATTGGAAACAATAGTATATATAATGATAAAAACTCTCTTTTGTTTACTTTTATATCTCTAGTAAAGACTGCTAATATTTTCTTCATAATATCCCCCTAACCTGCTAGATTCTTTTTATATCTTATGTGAGCATATTCAAATAGCAGAATACCTGCTAATAAGAACCCTGCTGACACCATAAGAACATAGGAGTAATCCCCGTGTATTAGTATTTCCTTAAATCCTTGTATTAATGGATAAGTTGGTATCCAAGTGATAAACGCAGGTTGCCAACTTGAAATAAAGTACGCAATATTTGGTAAAATCATGATCATCATGACACCATATATAACACCAAATGACTCAATCATTCCTCTAAAGAACGATGCAATCAACAACCCAAGAGCTGAAGAGAAAAATGCTGATGTTATTAGAAGTATCATGAACATACCATAGTTAACCCTGAATCCCATTACTGGAACTAAAATTATTAAACTTGTTAAAATACTAACCACAATCAATACTCCGACTTTACTAAGCAAATATGTTCTTACTTTAGATGCGGTTACCGCATAAGCCTTGATTATTCCTTCATTCTTATCTAAAAAGATATAAGAAGAAATAATGAACATACCCATTAATGAGCCATTAAATGTCAGGAAAACTGGTAAGAAATTTTCTCTATCAGACAATGTATCAACGTCTTTCATAAGTAATTCAACTTGGATTTTATCATATGTAACAAGTATTTCCTCTTGACTCTCTGCATGAAGGATTTTAAATAGGTTAAGTAACCTATCTGATTCATATCCTTGAACATAATAATCATACATTACCACGCCTGCATCCATTGACAATGACACTGCCTGCGATGGTCTTTCATTTTCTACAATTGTATAAAAATCATCAAAATCACTAATAAGATAAATCTCTTGTTCGTTGGTTTCTACATAAAGGACATTATATTCCTCACCCTTACTCTTAATAGTAATGCTTTCAATAACACCGTCTTCATCTATCTCAGCTAAATTATCCAGATATGCTTCCTTAACCTCTTGAGAAACGTTAAGATGCAAATATTCTTCAGACTTACCGTCAAAGTTTTCTGGAATTACAAACATAATAATAATCAGTATAATTACAGCCATTATCATCTCTATATAGAAATAGAATCCTTTTGAAGAAATTTTAAGTTCTTTCAAAAAGCTATACCATAATTTCATTCTAGATTAGCCCCCTTCCGGTAACTTTGATAAAGATTTCCTCTAAAGTTGCTTCTTTAGTGTGCATTGTTGAAATCTCATGCGAATTTATAATTTCTGTCATGCGTAACTTATCTTTTTCTTCAATGATAGAGAACGTTTCTTTTTTAAGTATCTTGTTATCATAGTATTCAATCTCAACTAATTTATCACCGTATTGTAATTTCAAGTTCTTTGGTGAATCAATCAACTTAATATCTCCATCAACTATAAATGCTACTCTATCACATAACTCTTCTGCGATGTACATGTTATGAGTAGTTAAAAATACAGTTACTCCCTTTTTGTTTTCCATTCTAATGATGTCTTTTATATCTGCGGCAATTGATGGATCTAACCCTGTTGTTGGTTCATCTAAGAACCAAAGTGTTGGGTTGTTGACCATGCTTCTTGCAAATGTAAGTCTATGCTTCATTCCCTTAGAAAACTCTTTCGCTTTAATTCCTTTTTTATCACCAAGACCTACTAAATCAAGAAGTTCTTGAGAATCTCTTGTTTCACAGTCGAATAACTTACTATAGAAATCTAAATTTTCTAAAGCAGTCATTTTACTATAAACATTCGATTGTTCAAAACTAACACCAATATTATTGAACATTTTGTTCTGAATATTCTTAACATTGTACCCTGCTACTTCAACTTCACCATCTTGTAACTGTAATAGTCCTGTTAAAATATTCTGAGTAGTTGATTTACCAGCTCCCGACGGGCCAAGGAATCCGAATATCTCACCCTCTTTAACTTCAAACGATACGTCTTTAACTGCATACTTTCCATCCTTATTGTAAGAATGGTTTAACCCTTTAACTTTAATCATGTTATCCTCCTATTTGTAAAAAATTAGTTTTAAATAATCTATATATTCGTTCATTGAATCCATTATATCCTGCATACTCATTTCACTACTGGATATCTTGTATTGTTCGAACTTCTCTTCCGAGAATTTTTCAATACCCCATCTAATAGTATTAATGGTTTTTGCTTTGTCTAAACCTTCCTTTATCATTCCATAGTCAATGTTCTCATGGTAGACATTATTTAGAATACCCGCACCATATGTTTCAGCTAACTCTTTTATTTCATCAATTGAGCCTATGTTGCTGTAGACTACCGTCATAAACTTATAAAGGGAGGGATAATTTCGAAGAAATTCTAACTTAATTTGACCGATATCTCTAAATCTCTCTATCAAGTCTTGATTATCCCAATCAAGGTTATTCTTGATCTTTTCAATAATGTTTGTGAAAGTGAAATCAATCAAGTAATCATATAACTCCTGTTTCCCAGAAAAGTAATGAAATAATGACCCCTTAGATATCCCAGCTGCTTTGACAATATTATTAGTAGATCCTTTTTCAAACCCTACTTTAGCAAATTCATCTAAGGCAGCATTAATTATCCTATCTCGCTTCTCTACTTTTAATCCTTTTAAAACATCATTCACATACTTCACACTCCTAACTGACCACTCTGGTCGGTTTAATAATATCATAACTGACCAGAGTGGTCAATAGTTTGGCAAAAAAAAAGAGCCTAAGCTCTTTTAGTCTGTAGTTGTCAACTGCACTAAGATCTTCTAGTTCTTTTTCTCTCAAGTTTAACAACACATTCAACTTTTGATGTTTGCGGGAACATATCAATTGGTTGAACATATGTAATCTCATATAATTTATCTAATTGCTTAATATCTTTAGCTAATGTTGCTGGGTTACATGAAACATAAATAATGTTGTTAGGTTTTACTTTTTGAATAGACACAAAGCTTTCTTCATCTAGTCCGACTCTTGGTGGATCAAAAATTATTAAATCAGGTCTGTAACCTTCCTTAACCCATCTTTTAAACACACTTCCAACTCTACCTTTGCGGTAAGTTGCTTCTACTTTATTTACCATAGCATTGTCTCTTGCAGATTCTACAGCTGAGTCAAGAAGCTCAATTCCTCTAATCTCTTGATTAAACGCTATATACTGAGAAATTGTTCCTACTCCTGAATAGCAATCAACAATTCTTTTAGCGTCTTTTACCTGTAATTTAACAAGATCGTACAATTTTTTTGTTTGAATATCGTTTAACTGATAAAAATCTTTAGGTCTAACATAGAATTGTTTGTCTCCTACTGTTTTAAGAAGTCTACTCTTACCAATTAGTTTTTCTGGTTCATCAAAGAAGTTTCTTGATCTTGTAATACTCTCAAATACGGATACATCTCCAATTTTCTCAATATCATTAATTAGATTACCGTACTTAATCTTTCTACCGGTAACTAAAACAACCTGGTATTCTTCTCCATTAGTTCTTACCATAACTCTGTTAAGTCCTTTTTTAGAAACATCTACATGAGAACTAAGAATTAGATCTTTTAATTTTCTTAAGAATACATTCAAGTATTTATCCTGAACATCACACCCCATGATATCAACAACATGGTTTGAGTTTACTTTGTAAAGTCCCATCATAAATGTTTTATCTTTTTTTAAGTGTAATTGTGCTTTATTTCTATAGTTATAAGGATCACTCATTCCAATAGTCATGTTTACTCTTGGACTGTACCCTAAATATTTTCTAAACGAGTCAGAAACAATGTTTCTTTTGTACTCCAATTGTTTACTATAACTCAAATGCATTATATTACATCCACCACATTCGCGGTAAATTTTACATCTAGGTTGTACTCTATCTCTTGATTTCTTTATTATTCCATCAATTTCAGCATCAGAATAGTTTAGATGCTCTGTAACAACATGAGCTTCTACTTTCTCTCCTGCTAAAGCACCTTTAACAAAAACTACTTTTTTGTTATGATATGCAATACCATTTCCATTAATGTCTAATTTTTTAATTTCTAATTCCATATTTTCTCTCCTAAGTTATTGGCGTAAAAATCTTAAATATTTCTGTAACAAAGTTTTGGAATATATTTC
Organism: uncultured Candidatus Izemoplasmatales bacterium; assembly: GCA_964589075.1. Classification (GTDB taxonomy): domain Bacteria; phylum Bacillota_I; class Bacilli_A; order MAG-NZ; family MAG-NZ; genus CAZPQU01. The sequence goes on from CAZPQU010000010.1 coordinate 74,316, forward strand.
TTTCTTCCCAAGTATCTAAATCAAGTAATATTGAATTTTTAATGTCTTCGTCATATTCTACTGCCAATTGCTTTGCAGTTGAATTATATAATAATATAGTGTTTTCAAAGTTTATAAGGGCACTCCTCACATCGAGGTTATAAGTACCACAACACGCAACTTCATCATCAATGATAAGTATTTTTGCATGCACAAATGAATCCTTTAGTTTATACACTTTAATATTGTTTCTAAGTAAATCATCTATAAATGATTCTGTTACCCTGTAGACTGACTTCTTATCTGGTATTTCAGGGATTAGTACCGAAACATCAACACCAGATTTTGCAGCTAGCGTTAAAGCAAGTAACATTTCGGATTCAAGTCCTAAATAGGGCGTAGTTATTTTAACACTTTTTTGTGCAATATTTATCATTTTTATATAAGTATTTCTAATAATTGGCTCTGTATCCGGTCCTGACTGCAATAGTTGTGAATATCCTGGAGATTTTACCGGATAATCTATGTAATACTGCTTATCTTCTAATAAACTGTTTGTAACATAATAGTAGTCTCTAGCAAACAATGCGGTCATTGATTTAACAATTGAGCCTGATACTAACAGGTTAGTATCTCTCCATTTGTACTTAACTGTACCAAAGTGTTCATCACCAATGTTAAATCCTCCAGTAAATCCAAACTTACCATCAATAATCACATTCTTACGGTGGTTTCTGTAATTGATTTTAGTATTTAAAATCGGAAGAATAAACTTGTCAATTATATGCACATCAACCCCATTATTCTCTAGATACTTATAATATTTTCGGTCAAAATCTTGTCCTCCAAAGTAATCATAGAGTACTTTCACCTCTACTCCTTCTTTGGCTTTTGAAACAAGTAGTTCTATAAGTTTTCTACCAATTGCGTCTGTCTTAAAAATGTAAAATTGGAGAAAAACAAACTTATTAGCATTCCTAATTTTATCAAATAGTTCATCATAAAAGGTTTTACCAGTTGATAGTAATTTAAAGTCTGAATTATCTTTAAATACTGAATGCTTTGTGACATTTGAAGTATACTTAAATAGTTTTTCATATTTGTGACCTAACTCATTTAAATTAGATTCTGGGTCATATTTTAGGTATGAATCATTCTTAAGGAGTGGTCTCTTTTTATATCTCCTTGAGTATCTAAAATCTTTAGCAATTGACAGGAATAGAATAAATCCCCAGATGGGTGCTACTGCAATCAATATAAGCCAAGATACATCGTAAGCGTTGTAATCTTTCTTTAACAATATAGTAATCCAAGTGTAAACAATTAGAGAATTGATCGTAAACCTAACACCAAAAGGAATCAGGGTATTAGTTAATCTTACATTTAATAGAGAAATTGCTCTTTCTATCAAAACATAGATAATTATATCAATTATTAGTAACAATATAATTCTGTAAACTTTTCTACTCATACAATCCCTCCCCCTTTATTATGTCTTAAATAGTAAAAAAAATGTAGAATAATCTACATTTTATTTTTATATATATACTTTTGCTTCTTCAACACCGTTTATAACGTCCAATGCTCCGTAAGTTAATGCTTCTAATTCCATCTCACCTGGATATACAAATACAGGTGCGATGAATCCAACACGTTTTTCTATTCTATCAGTTAGACCTTTATTATATGCAACTCCACCAGTTAAAATGATTGCATCAACATTACCATTTACATTAACACTCATAGCAGCAATCTCTTTCGAAATTTGATATATAAATGCATCATAGATTAGTTTTGCTTTCTCATTTTTATCTTCATCGATCATCTTAATAACGTCTCTTACATCATTTGTTCCAAGATAAGCGTTGATACCTGCATTACCTCTTAACAATTTCTTAACTTCCGCATGAGTATATTTTCCACTGAAACAAAGTTCAGCCAGCTGGAATACTGGTAGACTACCAGATCTCTCAGGAGAAAATGGTCCTTCATCTAGTGCATCATTAACGTCAACAACAACACCTTGCTTATGAATACCAACAGAAACTCCACCACCGATGTGAGCTACAACCAAATTCACTGAGTTATAATCCAAGTTATGCTCTTTACAGTACAGTTTAGAAATAGCTTTATGATTTAATGCATGGAATCTTAAATGTCTTCTAATTAATGGACTACCAGATATTGTAGAAACTTCTTCACCTTCAAAGGTTGTAGGTGGATCAGTAATAAATGCTCTCAAGTTAAACTGTTTAGCTAATTCATTACCAATCAATGCAGCCAAATTACTCGGATGATCAATATATGAATTTTTAGAATCATAAACAACAGACTCATTTACTTCGTATGTACCACTTGGAATAGCCTTAATTAAACCACCACGACACGAAATCGCAGAGAATTCAGATAAATCAAATCCACTTTTCTCTAATGCTTTTACAATTAAATCTTTTCTAAAATCAAATTGCTCACTTAGAGATTGGTATTTTTCTAACTCTTCAGCAGTATGTCTTAATGTAATTTCCTCTTGTTTTTCTCTATCAAAGAATATACCTACTTTCGTTGAGGTACTTCCTGGGTTGATTGCTAATATTTTATGCATGATTTGACTCCTTCTCATGAATTAATCTTGCTAAATAGATAGAACCTAACTTTTCAGTCTGTCCATCACTTCTTGATACTACTACCATAGGTACTTTTGCTCCTAGTATTAGTCCATAACCAATAAAATCAGCTAAGTAAGTAAGTGCTTTAGAGAATATATTCCCTGCTTCTATATCTGGGCTTAACAAGATATCTGCAATTCCAGCAAGTTCATCCGTTATACCCTTCATTTTAGCGCTTTCAATACTAATCGCGTTATCAAATTGTAGTGGTCCACTTACTCTACATCCTGTGATTTCACCTGATAGATTCATTTTTCTCAGTTCATCAGCATCTACAGTAGCAGGCATTTTATCATATACCTTTTCTTTAGCCGTCAAAGGACAAACTACTGGGTTCTCAATTCCAATAGCATGAGCTAACTCGACTGCATTTCTTATGATATCAGCTTTTTGCATTAGATTAGGTGCGATATTCATTCCTGCATCTGTTGAAATGTATATTAAATCATCACTCTCTCTATGTAAAAGCATTACATGAGATAATAGTTTTCCAGTTCTTAATCCCAAATCTTTATTTAACATTGCTCTTAAGAAGATTGAAGTATCTATCAATCCCTTCATTGGAAAATGTGCTTTTCCGTTTTTGATTAATTCCCCAACATCAGCAGCTGATTTTGTAAGCTCAGTGCTATGTACTATTTCATAACCAGACATATCGAGGTTGTTCCCCTTGATTTTAGCCTCAATAATTTCTCTGTCACCACATAAAAAACCACCGTCAATTATTTTTAACTCTCTAGCTTTTTGCAAGGTAGTTAAAGTCTCAATATCGTGTGGAGCTGCAACAGCAATCATTATATGTTCATTAGAATTATTACTCTTATACTTCTCTAATAACTTCATATTTGTTCTCCTTTTGTAAGTGTTTTTATCCACAATCATTGTAACATATATAAAACAAAAAGCACTAGTGTCAGTGCTTTTAAATAGGTTATTTAAATGGATTCAAATCATAATTTATATCTAATTTAGATATAAATTCACTCACTAATTCAATGATATCTTCAACATCATTTAAACTACACACTTCACTCGGTGAATGCATATATCTAATTGGGATGCTAACAAGTACAACAGGTACTCCTCCAGCTGATTGATGAATTTTATCGCCATCAGTTCCAGTTCTTCCTGGAGCTACTTCCCATTGAATATCAATTTTCATTTTCTTAGCTAATTCCTCAAGATCCTTATTAACAACATCACTAATAATCGAGCCTTTTGCCAAAGTAGGACCACCGTCTAAAGAAACATCACCGTGATAATGTGATGATTTTCCAGGATAGTCTGCGGTAAATGTTACATCAATGACTATCGCAAGGTTTGGTTTAACACTTTCAGCTGCCCAAAATGCACCTCTCATCGTAGATTCCTCACCTACAGTAGTTGCTGAAAAAACACCAACTTTTGCTTTTTTCTCATACGATCTTTTTAGAGCTTCTGTTACGATAAAAGCACCAAGTCTGTTGTCTAAAGCTCTACCAACGATCCTATTATTTGTTAATTCAAGTACATCCTCAAGATATACTACGTAATCACCAACTAAAACCTTACCAATAAGTTCTTCTTTATTTGTGAAACCAGCATCAATAAATAAATCTGGTGTCTTTGCTTCAGTATTCACTGGAGAACCACCTGATGAAATTCCAAATGTACCATAAATTGTTTCTTCACCCAATATTTGAACTCTTCTACCCTGTGCAAGTTGATGTCTTACACCACCAACACTTACAACCTTAATAAACCCATCACTCGTAATATCAGAAACCATATACCCAATCTCGTCTACATGCCCTGCAAGTAAAACTTTAAAAGTTGATTCATCATTAAATGAGGTAATAAGGTTACCCGTAAAGTCAGTTTTATGATTAAAATCATCAGTATAACTCATTATTTTTTTCTGTAAACTAAGCTCTCCACCTGATGGAGAAGCTGTCTTTAACATTTCAAACAAAAATTCTTTATTCATAGTCTTCCTCCTAGTCAATTTATCTTATCATATATTAATAACGTAGGGCAAAAAAAAGTCCATTAAATGGACTTTCTATAAAAATTTATCTCCAGAATTCCAACCACAAGGAACCATTTCTCCTCGTTCTTCGGCTTGGAAGACCTCTAACGTTCTTAGTACTTCCTCAACATTTCTACCACCCTCACCATGATTAACAGATGAATGTTTTAATAACCCTTCAGGTGTGATAATAAACGTACCACGCCATGCAATTCCGAGATCCTCATCTAAAACACCATAAGCTCTTGAAACTGTCATACTATTATCACTCGCATGGGGATGATCTAACCTACCTAGGTCTGCTCTATCTTGCCACGCAAGGTGTGAAAACTTCGAATCAGTTGACACAGCCACAACTTCAGCATTGAGTTCTCTGAATTTAGTGTATAACTGATTAAATTTTTGAATTTCAGTTGGACAAACAAACGTAAAATCTAGTGGATAGAAATATAACACTGTCCACTTTCCAGATTCTTTAATTTCTTCTAGACTAATCTTACCAAATCTATTTAATCCTTCTCCAACAGGTAATACTGCATCCATCTCAAACTCAGGTGCAGGATGCCCTACTTTTGCTTCTACTAAAAAATAATCTTCATAATTTTCTATCATAACTACCTCCTATTTTGGTTCATCCTATTATACCAATGTTAAGGTTGCCTAACAAATGAAATGACCTTTAATTTTTGGCAAAGTAAAAGACACTTTTCAGTGTCTTGTTTTTTGTTATGGCGCCCTCAACAGGACTCGAACCTGTGACCCCATGATTAACAGTCATGTGCTCTAACCAACTGAGCTACGAAGGCTTATAAATGGTGACCCGTACGGGATTCGAACCCGTGAATGCATGCGTGAAAGGCATGTGAGTTGAGCCGCTTCTCCAACGGGCCATAAATAAGTTTTTAAATAAAAAGAAATAACTTGGCAGCGTCCTACTTTCGCTCTTGAGAACTATCATCGGCGCTTAGG
>CAZPQU010000011.1:0-61102 GCA_964589075.1 uncultured Candidatus Izemoplasmatales bacterium
TTCCAAGTTTCTCATAAAGTCCTGGTATCTCATTTAACATGTCATAGTCTTCATCAGATAACCTAAGATTAATTTGCTTTGTGTTTCCCATATCTACACTCCTCAATAATTACAAGTCTGTTACTTTTGACATCTATACTACTATTTATTACAAAGTTGTTTACACTTTCATCCCTCGACACTATAATCTAGTTAGGAAGGAGTGATTACAATGGATATATACACAATTGATTATGATATAGCAGAAGGGAATCCCTACAAACCCCTTTATGCATTGCTAAATGGATATAAGTATAGACATCATGCATTAGATTCATTTTGGTTTATTGCTAAAAACTATACAACTTACACTGATGTTCTAGATCATCTTAAACAATCATTAAGTACTGGCGATAAGCTGATTGTTAGTAAGTATAAAGTTGGTTCAAAAGTATCAGGAATGTCACCAACCATTACTTGGCTAAATGACAAAGTAGCATTATAGAGAACACATTAGTGTTCTTTTCTTTTACAAATAAAATGGCTTTGGCGAACCTACTTCCGTGACAGCAGTAGAAATAGGTTCACCAAAACCAAATACTAGTTATTTAAGTGTCTTCTAGATGTTTGCTGTCATCTATATATTGAAAGGGAGAAAAACCCAGGATCTATTTAAGGAGCTTCAGCATAAGCTGAAGCAATACCCTGCTCATGAACAGTTAGGGACCATTGAAATTATTCGATAATCCATATCCTATAATAATGAGCTTTGATTACCTTCATGTACAAGTCAATGTCATTGAAAATAATACTTCTAAATGATATAATCAACCTGTAGGGAAGACTATATTCTAAAAGACTGTTGCTGGTAAGAGCAACTTTCTTTTTATTTAAGGCTGTGAGGGTATTGTAACCCTCATCTAGCCATTTATAGTATAAGGGTATTACAACCCTTAGTCAAGGGGGAATTCGTATGTTAGCAGCTAATTTAGGGTTTTTGATTAAGCACTCAGAATACTCTCAAAACCAAATAGCTAAAAAATTAGGCATCGATAGTAGAAATTTAAGAGATTTAAGAGATGGTAAGACTCTTAATCCGAGATTGGATACTATCTTAAAAATTGCTGACTTTTTCAATATAACATGCACCGAACTTGTTCAACAAGATTTAACTAAGTAATAATCTGTTTTCCCTACAAGGACAGCTAGAAGACCTATTGATTCTTTATAATAAGAATTAAAAGGAGTGATACAATGAACAACTTTGAGAAGTTAGTAAGCTCAATTATAGAGAACGAAAACATTTACTTATCTTTGGAACAAATTAAGAAACTATACTTAACTAGATCTAAAGTATCTAACAGAAACGATACCTACATTTATTATGATAAGCAGCTAGGTTATATAATCAATTTTATGAAATCAATAGATATTGGAACTTCAGACCAACTAGACAACAACGCTATTTTCTTATACATAGCATATGAGAGAAACCGTGGTTTGAAGAATATCAGTATTAATAAACGCATTAACGCTTTAAAACAAGCTCTTACTTATTGTTATAAAAACAAATATATAAGTGAGAATAAGTTAATAAATGTTGATTCGCTGGAAGAAACAAAAACAGAAATACTAATTATCAATGAACAAGTGATTAAACAGATCCTCAGATATTTAGAGAACAACATATCAAAGACTGAAGTAATAAGAGCAAGAGCAATCATTTATACCTTACTGGACACTGGTGTTCGTAAGAACGAGCTTAGACATCTGACAATAAATAACTTAGACTTGGAAAACAACATGATTAAACTTGATTTCACAAAGACTAAGAATGATAGAACTGTTTTCATATCTGATAAAACAAAAGAAGTTTTACGAGATTATATAAACGTGATCCATCCTAATAAGTATATTTTTACTACATTGGATGGAAGTAAGCAAATGGCTAACCAGTCGCTAGATAGTGTTATTTCTAAAATAAAAAGAAAGCTGAACTTACCAAGAGAGATAAGTATCAGCTTTCACAAATTCAGACATACATATGCAACAATGTGCTACAACGCTGGAGCAGACCTTGAATTTATAAGGAATACTCTGGGACATTGTAACCTAATTGTTACGGAACGGTACTTACACAAGCCTAAAGACTTGATGTTATTGGATCATAAGAAGTACGCTCCAGTAGGCAATATAGAATTTTAACAAAAAATAGGTAGGGGAGACTTCGTTCCTCTCTCACATCCGAGTTACGATTTTTCCCTTACCTATGCGATTTAAATGGCGGAGCAGGAGAGATTTGAACTCTCGCGCCAGTTACCCGACCTATGCCCTTAGCAGGGGCACCTCTTCAGCCACTTGAGTACTGCTCCGTATTAATGCTTACTCATTCTATAATATTATTGAACCTATGTCAATAATTTAGACACATTTCAATTCATCTAAAAACAAAAAAAGGATTTAATTAAAAATCCTCTTATTTATTTTCGTTTTTACGTGTTCTTTTCTTTAAATATAGTATGAATGGAAAGAATATACCTACGAAATTCGTAGCAACAACTGTGTAGTCTACATCAGTGGTGATTTCTCCGAATAAGTTAAATTGTTTTACTATTTCTATTCCAAATAATCCTACTACTATTAACAGTGCTATATTGAATATTTTATTAAATATCCCTCTTGGTTTTATCCCAAATATAAGCGAAAAAGTCAGTAGCACTAATAGCCCATAAACGCCCATTAGAATAACTCTTTCAAATCCATCTAAAAACTGCCACTGAGGTAATGGAAGCTTATTTACATAAAAATCAAATGAAGTTGAAAACTTATAAATTTGATATGTTATAAACCCATAATACGATATTATAATAAACAGAATTCCTTTTTTTCCCATATATCCTCCTAAGAGTCAGCTTTATTAGGATCTACCATAGATAATGAAAGTCTTCCTTTTTTAAGGTCAACATTAATTACCCACACTTTAACTACTTGTCCTACTTGTACAACATCCATCGGATGTTTCACGTATCTTCTAGATAGTTTTGAAATATGAACTAGTCCATCCTCTTTAACTCCACAGTCAACAAATGCACCGAAATCAACAACGTTTCTAATAGTACCTGTTAATTCCATACCTTCTCTAACATCTTCTAGTTTAAGAATTCCTTGTTTTAAAACAGGAGCATCAAACTCATCACGTGGATCTCTATTAGGTGCAATTAGAGAATCTAAGATATCGTTTAGTGTATACTCGTCTGTTCCCATTTCAATAAGTAATTTTTCTCTATCAAGTGCAGATATTTTATCAATTAAATCTTGTTTTCCAATATCATCAGTACTTGAACCAATTGCTTTTAGAATCTCATTTGCAATTTTATAACTTTCAGGATGAATTCCTGTTTTATCAAGTGGTTCAGTTCCATCTGTTATTCTTAAGAACCCAACAGATTGTTCAAAAGCCTTTGGACCAAGTTTAGCAACTTTTTTAAGAGTTCTTCTTACTTTGAACTTACCGAACTCATCTCTGTATTTAACGATATTACCAGCAACAGCTGTTGATAACCCCGATACGTACTGAAGTAGTTCTAATGATGCAGTATTAATATTAACACCAACTCTGTTAACTGTAGTCTCTACTACAAAATTAAGTTGATCAGTAAGTTTCTTTTGCTGAACATCATGTTGATACTGTCCAACTCCAATAGACTTAGGATCTATTTTTACAAGTTCACTTAATGGGTCTTGTAATCTTCTACCAATTGAAACTGCACTTCTTTCCTCAACTTCATAATCTGGAAATTCTCTTCTTGCATTATCACTTGCTGAGTAAACAGATGCTCCTGCTTCGTTAACGATAACGTAAGCAGACTTTAAATTCATTTCTGTGATTAAGTCAGCAATGAAACTTTCAGTCTCTCTAGATGCAGTACCATTACCTATAGCTATAAGATCAATCTTATATTTTGTAACCATTTTAGTAACCATAGCTTTTGCTTCAGATACTCTTCTAGGATTTACATTCTCCCCAATATATTTCTGGTGAGGATATATTACTCCTATTTCAAGGACTTTACCGGTTGAATCTAAAGCACTTAGTTTACAACCAGTTCTATAAGCAGGATCTACTCCTAAAACCTTCTTGTTTTTCATTGGTGGTTGAAGTAGTAAGTTTTTCAAGTTTTCACCAAATACGGAAATTGCCTGTTCTTCAGCAGTTTCTTTTAATTCGGATCTAATTTCTCTTTCCACGCTTCCTTTTATTAATCTCTTATATCCATCTTCAATTGCAAGATTAATATATTCAACCGCTTCACCAGTTTGTCTAATGAAATCTTTTTTAAGAAAGTAAATAATATTTTCTTTATCTTCCGCAATAGATACTCTGATTATTTTCTCAGACTCTCCTCGGTTTATAGCTAATACTCTATGAGGAACTATTTTTGATATTCCTTCAGAGTAATCATAGTATTGTTCAAATACACCTTTTTCATCTTTATCAACATTTTTCTTCACCAAGACAGTAACCATTTTTCCGTCTCTACGAATAGTGTTCTTAATGAATTTTCTATATTTAGGATTATCAGATACCACTTCTGCTATTATATCCATCGCTCCTGCTAAAGCAGCTTCAGCTGACTCAACTTCTTCATTAATATAACTCTCAGCTAGAACTTTAAGATTAGCTTCATCTAATAATATCGAATTAGCAAGTGACTCAAGTCCTTTTCTTTTAGCTTCAGTAGCTCTAGTCTTTTTCTTCTCTTTAAACGGACGGTAAAGATCTTCAACTTCAGTAAGTTTCGAACACTTTTCAATGTCGATTTTCAGTTCTGGAGTTAACATCCCTTTTTCGTCAATCAATCTAATTACATCATCTTTTCTTTTCTTAAGGTTCTTCCCATATTCGTATTCTTTAGATACTAAACGAATCTGTTCCTCATCTAATGCACCAGTTTGCTCTTTTCTGTATCTAGCAATAAAGGGTACTGTATTTCCTTCTTCAAGCATTTCTAAAACAGTGTTAATTTGTTTAATACTGATTCCATGCTCATTACTTATTATTTTAATTAATTGCTCATTAATATGTTCCATAAATCCTCCTATATTAACCTTCTCTTAATTATAGGTCACATTGTACTTATTAACAAGATAATATCTTACAACTGCTTAAAAATCGCTACCTTTAGAGTGTAGAGTTCTACTTTTAAATATCTTATCCTAAATTATGAGGTGATTTACATGAAAGCATTAGAAAGAGCAGCTCTCAAGATTAGAGAAGTGCGAAGAAAACAGAATTTATCTCAAGAGGAACTTGGTTACAAGGCAGGTTTGCACCGCACATATATCGGGTGTGTTGAGAGAGTTGAAAAAAATATTACTATCAATACAATTGAGAAGATCGCTAAAGCATTAGATATCGATCTTGCAGAATTGTTTACCATAGACGACTAGGTCGTCTTTTTTTTATAAAAGAAAAAGAGCCAAAGGCTCACTAATTTTCTCTTATTTCGTTAGCTATTTCTCTAATCTTTCTAAATCTATGATTTAATCCTGATTTAGATATCTCTTTTCCAATAATTTCTTCTGCTTTATCTAATAGTTCTGTAATTGAAGATTCTGGATTTTCAACTCTAAGTATAACTGCTTCTCTAAGACGCTCAGGTATGTGTTCAAGTCCTATCGTCTCCTCTATAAGTTCAATATCCTTAATCTGTTTATTTGCGGAAACTAATACTTTTCTCTGATTAGCAATATCACAATTGTTCATTCTATTTACTGAATTCAATATATCTCTGTATATCCTTACATCTTCAAACTTAAGTACCGAACCATACGCTTCAACTAATTTTAAGAAGTCAGAAATCTTTTCTGCTTCTTTAATATAAATCATCCAACCTTTATGTCTTTCAATTACTTTTGCATTATAACCAAATGTATTAATTAGGTTAAGTACATCAGTCGCATGAATTTCATTTTTTAGTAGAAGTTCTAAATGATAGTTTGAAGTTCTAGGATTGTTCACAGAACCAGTTGAGATAAAAACACCTCTTAAGTAAGCTCTCTTACAACATTCAGTGTTAACTAAACTTAAAGGAATTTTGTTTATAGAGATTAACCCCTTCATTAATTCTAGCTCACTAATAATGTACTCAACATCTTTAGTGGCTCTAACTATGTAAGTATTTCTTTTATTAAGTCTATTTACTTTTTTAGTAATAAGTTCAATTTTAGTATTGTATACACTTTTAAGTAGTTTAACAACTCGTTTTGCTATCGTTGGATTTTGTGTTAAATAATCTATTTTTAATCCTTCATTTGATATAAAAATTTCTCCATTACAACGCAAAAGGGCTGATAATTCAGCCATTTGACAACATGGTTCACCTTTTAACATGGTAAGCTCTTTTTTTACATCAGAAGCAAAACTCATATTTCACCTACATATTTTCTATATATTTACTTGCTCTCATCGCTGCAATAGCACCATCGCTAATTGCTGTCGCGATTTGTCTTAATTCTTTATCTAATACATCACCTGCTGCAAACACACCAGGAATGCTCGTTTCCATATGTTGATTAACAACAATATTTTTATTAGCATTTAAAATTCCAAGTTCAGTAAACGCTTCGGTTTTTGGATTAAATCCGACAAATATAAACGCACCGTCAAAATCAATACTTTTCTCTTCTTTAGTTTCATTATTAATAATATCAGCACCACTAATAGTATTTTCTCCGAGGAATTTTTTAATAGAAGTATTAAGTACTATCTTTATATTGTTTTTGCCTTTTGCATGTTCAATATACACCGGATTCGCTCTAAGAGTCTTTCTAGCATATAGTGTAACTTTTGCAGCTAAACCTGAAAGATATACTGCTTCTTCAAGTGCAGAGTTTCCTCCACCAATAACAATAACTTCTTTACCTTTAAACAATGGTCCATCACAAATAGCGCACCAACTTATCCCATTACCAGCAAAACGATCTTCGTTAATCGCACCTAGTGGTCTTGGAGAAGTTCCAGTCGCAATAATAATTGTCTTTCCCTCGTACTCAGCATCTTCCGTGATAACTTTTTTAATATCGCCAATTTCGATACCTGTTACGTCACCGTAACCATACTCCACTCCAAGTTCTTGAGTGTGGTTAAACATTTTAAGTGATAAATCTGCTCCACTTAATTTACTGAAACCGATATAATTTTCAACCTCAGCCGTATTAACCATCTGCCCTCCTGGAGCACCTTTTTCAAGCATAAGGACATCTAATCCAGCTCTATTTGCGTATATTGCAGCATTCATCCCCGCAGGCCCAGCTCCAATTACAATAACATCATATAACATATTTATTCCTCCGGTTGTTCAATATACTCTTTGTATCTGATTGGATAAATCTTTTTAACTCTTCTGAACGCAAACCAGCCAATTCCAACTAACGCTAATACTATTGAAGTTAATCTAGCGATTTGAATGTCTCCAACCATTAGACTATCTGTTCTCATATTTTCAATAAAGAATCTTCCTAGTGAATACCAAATTAGATAAAACGATAAAGCTTCTCCAACCCAGTAATTTTTGATTTTTCTAAGAATGAAAAACATAATTAAAAATCCTAATACATTCCACATTGACTCATATAAGAATGTTGGGTGATAATAATCTAGTCCCTGAGGACCATATAAATACATCTGATTAACAATGAATTCAGGTAATTTTAATGTATTACTTAAAAACTCTCTTCTTAAATCAAGCGTTAATCCAGGAACAATTCCACCATGGGCTTCTTGATTCATGAAGTTTCCCCATCTACCAAATGCTTGTGCAAGTAAGAATCCTGGAACTAAAACTTCGATAAATTTGAATATACTAATATTTTTTTTCTTAGTATAGAAATACAGGAATACAGCAACTGCGACAATAGTCCCATGAATTGCCATTCCACCTTTCCAAATATAGAAAACTGAAATTATGTCATTTTTATAACTACTCCATTCGTAGATAACATAATAAAATCTAGCTCCTAAAATCCCTATAACTAATCCATAACTAAATCCATCAGATAAGTCATCCGGATTCATTCTCAATTTTTTAATTTCTAAATATCCAAGTCCTAAAGCTACTAAGATTCCAGTTAATATTGCCAGTGCATAAAACTGAATACTAAGTGGTCCTAAGTCTAGACTGTTTTTAAGTGGGTCCCACATGTGATTATACATCTTCATTCATCCTCTCAAGTAACTTTTCATATCTTCTTCTCTTAATAAATCCTTGTAGTAATACTGAAATAATTTTTCTACTAATCATAAACATTACAACAAATCCTAAAAACATATCTGTTGTTCCAATCATAATCGTATTCAGATTAACCATATAAGCTAATGTAGCAGCTATGATTACTGGTATTATCATTATCGATCCAAACGTTAACACAATATATTTTGTAGCATGCCTATACATCAGTTTGACAAGAATGTTTTCAAACATTGCATGCCACATCGCAAATATTACTATATCAAATAATGTCCCATATGTAATGATATTTGCATTAGATAAAATCACAACGTATAAAGCTACTGTAATTGAAACTTTAACAAAATTATTTAGATAAGGATTTCGAAAGAAGTTATTTGATAAATCCAGTACAAATTGTCTTCCCTTATTCAACTTCTAACCCTCCAAAACTTTCTTTAAATATTGACCCGTATATGACTCTTTACAAGCAGCCACTTTTTCAGGAGTTCCTTCGACTATAATATAGCCTCCTAAATCTCCACCCTCTGGTCCAAGGTCTATAATGTGATCTGCAACTTTTACAACATCTAAATTATGCTCAATAACAACTACTGTTGCACCCTTGTCTACAATTGTCTGTAGAACAAGTAACAGTCTCTTAACATCATCTGCATGAAGTCCTGTAGTTGGTTCATCTAGAATATAAAGAGTTGTATTTGTAATTCTTTTATGTAACTCGCTTGCAAGTTTAACTCTTTGAGCTTCTCCCCCGGACAACGTTGTAGCTGATTGACCAAGTTTAATATAACCTAACCCAACATGCTCAATGGTATCAAGCTTGCGGTGTATCTTCGGATGATTCTTAAAGAATACAACTGCATCACTTATCGTCATATTAAGTATATCCGAAATGTTCTTCCCTTTATACTTAACTTCCAAAGTTTCAGAATTATATCTTTTACCATTACAAACATCGCATGGTACATAAACATCCGGTAAGAAATGCATTTCAATCTTAATAACACCGTCTCCACGGCAAGTTTCACATCTTCCACCCTTAACATTGAATGAAAAACGACCTTTTTGATAACCTCTTAACTTCGCCTCATTAGTCATAGCGAACAAGTCTCTGATATCATCAAATACCCCAGTGTATGTTGCAGGATTTGATCTAGGTGTTCTTCCGATTGGAGATTGATCAATATCAATTACCTTATCGATTTGCTCAACACCCTGGATTTCTCTAAACTTCCCTGGAATTATCTTTCTTTTATAAATCTCTTTAGATATTCCTTTGTAAAGCACTTCATTGATCAATGAAGACTTCCCACTTCCTGATACTCCAGTTACAGCTGTAAATAAACCTATTGGTATATTTACATTTATATTTTTAAGGTTATTCTCTTTTGCGCCTTTAATCTTAATATATGTTGATGGCTTTCTTCTTGTTTTTGGAACATCAATTTTTAATCTTCCTGATAAATACTTACCTGTGATTGATTTTGCGCTTTTTAGGATTTGAGCTGGAGTTCCTTTAAATACTATTTCTCCGCCCTCAATACCTGCCTTCGGACCAATATCTATAATATAGTCAGAAGCTAACATCGTTTCATCATCATGCTCAACAACAATTAAAGTGTTTCCTAAATCTCTCATCGATTTAAGAGTCTTAATTAATCTACGGTTATCCCTCTGATGTAGCCCGATTGAAGGCTCATCAAGAACATATAATACTCCACTTAATCTAGATCCTATTTGTGTTGCTAATCTAATTCTTTGAGCTTCTCCACCTGAAAGTGTTCCTGCTCTTCTATCTAGAGTTAGATAATCAAGTCCAACATCTACTAAAAAGCTTAATCTTTCAGTAATCTCTTTAATGATCATTGAAGCAATCTGAGTATCTTTTTCACTTAATACTAGTTCTCCAACGAATTCGAGAGCACGCCTTGTTGCCATACTTGTGAAATCATTTATATTAATATCTCCAACCACAACACTTAGTGCTTCAGCTGATAGTCTTTTACCTTTACATACCGGGCATTCAGTTTCAGTAGAGTAGTTTCCTACCCAACGCATCACCCAGTCACTAGAAGTTTCGTGTTTCCTTCTTTCCATGTGTTCAATAATTCCCTCAAAGTTGCGGAATCTCTCATGTTTCATTCCACTCTTAGCTTGGAAATTAAATTCTATTTCATCAGTTCCTCCGTAGAAGAGTAAATTCAATTGTTTTTTAGTGTATTTGTTTAATTTCCTAGAAGTATCAATTTTATAATGTTTCATCCCAATAACTAATTGTTGACCAAACATTGATAACTTATCAATACTTTGACCCCAAGGTCTAAATGCACCTTCAAACAATGTTTTGTCATAATCAATCGCTAACTCAACACTTAACTCAGTATGAGTTCCAATCCCCTTACATTCAGGGCATGCCCCAAATGGAGAATTGAACGAGAAGAATCTTGGTTCAAGTTCTGGAATTGTAAAATCACAATGTGGACATGCAAACTTCTCACTGAATACATGTTGTTCTCCACTTATATTTACATATACAAGTCCTTCAGATAATTTTAGAGCAGTCTCAAGTGAATCATAAATTCTTGATCTATTCTTTGAACTAAGTTTCAACCTATCGATTAAAACTTCAATACTATGTTTTTTGTTTTTTTCTAATACTATTTTCCCATCAAACTCTACATCCTCACCATTAACACGACCACGCACATAACCATCTTTAACAACTTGTTCCAACGTTTTTGCGTGAGTTCCTTTTTGACCACTTACAATTGGAGAATAAATAAATACTCTCGCTCCATCAGGGTGTTCAAATATTTTCGTAATCATTTGTTCAACTGACTGAGAAGTGATTGGTACTTTATGCGTCGGACAATATGGCACGCCGACACGAGCATATAATAAACGTAAATAATCATAAATCTCTGTTACTGTTCCAACAGTAGATCTAGGGTTTTTACTAGTTGTCTTTTGATCAATACTTATTGCTGGAGATAATCCTTCTATTTGATCAACATCAGGCTTATCCATATTACCTAAAAACTGTCTTGCATATGCACTTAAACTCTCAACATATCTTCTTTGACCTTCAGCATAAATTGTATCGAACGCTAAAGATGACTTTCCAGATCCGGAAAGCCCAGTCATAACTACAAATTTGTTGCGAGGAATCTTAATGTCAATATTCTTAAGATTATTCTCACGCGCACCTTTAACTACTATGTATTTTTGTTCCATAACTCACCTATTAATTAATTATAATTTCCGCTTTTTTGACAATTTCAAATGCGGTAAAGTATCTTTCTTCCATCGGAAGCCATTCATTTATGAATCTACTTAGAAGTGATTCGTTTCTATCCTTAAGTCGTTTGAGCTGGACAGACTTATCAACATCTACAAATACAGTAATGTCATAATACCTCATGAATTCAGGTCTGAGTGCATAAACTCCTTCAATCACAATAATATCGTTAACTGTTTCTTTTTTCTCTTCAAACTCTTTTGTTTTACAATTATATTTATTGTAAACAACTTTACTATTAGATAGTTTACTGAATATCTCTTTATACATCCTTGCATGATCTATATTCTCACCAGGAGTATTAAGTCTATCAACAGTTCTAAGTTCATCTGTTAAGAAGAAATCATCCATATGAAACACAGTACAATCGTACTTATCTTTCAATTCCAATGCAAGTGTTGATTTACCAGATGCAGCTCTTCCATCTATCCCGATAATCAGTCTGTTTTTCTTATTCTTGAACTTATCAATTGCATCGTTAAGTTTATCCATAAACACACTCCTATACGTTTATTATTTTAGCATACTTTGAATTATATAAGTTGTTATAAGGAATGAAAAAGGGTTATATAAATAGACCCTTTAGTTTATTAACAAACACCACTCCAGCATACAAATCAGCACTTCCTCCTGGACTAATATTTTTCTTAACAAATATGTTGTTCATTTCTTCTAAGGAAACCGAAGAATTACTTAGACTATGAACATAATCTAAAGTGTCTCGTCCATGCCTATGTAAAATTGTAGTATCTTCACACTCACTCATTAGTTTTCTTAATAGAACCTCTCCAGATAAATGAATGTTCTTGAATATTAATGGAAATCCTTTTTCAGAATCTCCTAACACACCTTTACTTCCGTACTTGATAAACACAGTTTTACCATGAGAAGAGTAATCTACTTTTTTATATAAATCAGTGGCATTCTCACTTACCTTCTTGATAGAATCTTGGTAATCAAGTTTATTCATTAGAGAATAAATAAATGCATAAATTAGAGTGCCTAGTAAATATATACCACCCTTATGAGTGTTTACTCCGCTAGTAGCCTTGAACATTACATTTTCAAGTAACAATCCAGTTCTCTTAGCCTCATCAAAACTATTAAAACTAGCTCTAGCTAGCTTTGTAAAATCAATTGCTGCAATACTTTTTTTAAACAGATCGTAATCCATATCAAGATGTGATCCGTTAGAAGTTGGCGTTACAAGTCCTGGCTTAGGAGAAAAATTCAATTCTTCAATAAGACTCTCCCTTGCATATCTTCCAATTATATCTGATATATGATTATAGAATATCTCATTATACTTATCTCTAACCTCATCTAAACTATGATTAAGCGATCTAATACAGTTATGTGCCACGTCTCCACAAATAATGCAGGTCCTCGGCTCAAGTCCTACGTCACTTCTCGATACTTGATTAAATGAATTGTCATAGACATCAATATCAAACATCCTACCTAAAGGATGGTTCTCTTCTATATCAATAGCTATCTTTTTTAATTCAAAAGGATCCATATCAACAACTCCGATTAAAACAGGCCCTTCGGATTTATTAATAGCCTTTTTATATAGATAAGTTAACTCGAGATTAATGAACTTAAACGCCGAGTTAACTATTATATTATTCTTATTCCCAGGATAATTTACTCTCGCAACAATAAGAGGTAATGAATACTCTTTAGATAAGTCACGTTGTAAATAGTATCTTGCTTCTCTATCTTCTAAAATCAATTAAATACTTATAAGTTGATTCAGGAACATATTCCTGAATCAAAGTAATATCCTTTTCCATTAGTTCTCGGACCAGTGATGCACTAATAGATTTATTTTTATACGTTTTTCTTTCAACTAAAACCATTTCAAATTTGCTGTCTAACATAACATCGTTATAAGCACTCGTTACTACACAGTAAGGTTCACTTCCAATATAACGTTTTGTTATTCCAAGTATCTTAGCAAAATATTTTGTAAAAATCTCAAAATCAATCTTAGCAAATAGTTCACTAATTATCTTTTGGTCTTTTATAAAATAAGTACTGAATGTAGCTTTTGAAATCATATATTCTGTGCTTGGAAGTACCTTAACATTTTTAAGATGAGAGCATGCTTCCTTAGCAATCTTATATCTGAGTTCAAATGGGAAAATTGATTTATCTTCCTCAACAACAAAGACAATTACATTATCATTCTCTTTAGCAGCTTTTTCAATTAAGTATAAATGACCATTAGTCATCGGGTTAAGATTCATCACTAGAGCAGCATATTCTTTATCAAGTGAATGTTCAGTCTTAAACTCTTTTAAGTAACTAGTTATATTATAGAATCCACCTTCAAACAGTGTAATTCCATCGACTGTAACAACTTCGGTCATCCCTAAGCCCCTAAAAACCTCAAAATTATTAGCTTTCGTATAAGCAAAGTAATGTATTATCTCTTTCGAGAAAAGATACTCCACAACTTTTGAAACAAGTTTTAGAGCAATTCCCATACCTTGGAAATCCTCTGACACGCTCAAACATTTAATAACATTTGAACTAAGACTAATAGTTCCAACCGGTTCATCTTCAATTGCCAACAGAGTAAAGTCAATATCTGAATCGAAACTCAAACCGTTAGCAAGTAGTAACTCTTTTGCTTGATCTCTTTGTTTATCTAGTACTGCTATTTCAATATTCATACGCTGTATAACTTATCAATTATTGAGCCATCTCTGTACTCAACATAACCAATAAGTTTCCCATCTCTATTAGACGTAGATTCTTTACCAACAAGTCCCTTAGCAATATCTCTAAGTTCTTGAATGGGCATAATATTTAAATCACTATTTGAAAGTTTCAGCATTAAATCTTTTCTTAAAGGATTAACCGCAACACCGTACTCAGTAACTAAGATGTCAATTGAACTTCCAGGTGTAGTATTTGTAAGTACACTGTCCACAACTATCGGAGTTCTAGCTTTTACTAGGTTCGTAACTACAATAGCTAGTTTACTACCTGCAGCAGTATCAGAATGTCCCCCTGAACCTCCAATAATATTACCATATGAGTCAGTTGTAACATTTACATTGAAATCTAAGTCGATTTCAGTTGCACCTAATATCATTATGTCTAGTTTATCCACAATTGGATTAGAGTCAGGATTAGCATATTCACTCGCAGTCATTATATGATGATTCTTATTTCTCTTGATAGACGCAACTGCATCTAAGTCAAAACACTGAACATCAAACAACTCTTCAAACAATCCTAATTCTAACATCTCAACTATGTATCCTGTTATTCCGCCTGATGCGAATGATCCTTTAATTGAATCATCTAACATTTTTTCCTTCAAGTATTTAGCAACAGCTAAACTAGTACCACCTGCACCAGTTTGAAAACTAAGTCCATTTTTAAGGTATCCAGCATCTTCAATTACTTTGATTGTATCTCTAGCAATCTTTAAACTAACTGGATTACTCGTAACTGTAGTAGTCCCTGACTGAATTAAGTTTTGGTTTCCAATCTCATCTAGTAGTAATACAAAATCTACATTCTTAGAATCGATTTCCTTAAATGTCAACTTGTCTACAATGCTATCAGTCACTAAAATAGTGGTTTTTGCATATATAGAGTCACTTATACTATATCCTATCGGCCCTAGAACAGTCTTCCCGTCTACTCCATTAGCATTTCCTAATTTATCAACAGCGCTAACAGCGATGAATGCATAATCAATTACTAGTTCACCAGTTTCTATCGATCTTGGACGTCCACCATGAGTTTGCATAACTAATTTGCCTTCTAAGGCCCCATTACTAACAACTTCAGCAACAGGTCCATTTAAGTAGTTACAATATATAGAAGAAATTGTTCCATTATTTACTAATGGAACAATTGGTTTATGACAAGGGAAAACACCGCTAGCAGCGAGTGTAATATCCTTTATATTATATTCAGCAAGTTTAAGCATAGTATTGTTAAGTACATAATCACCGTTTCTTAAATGGTGATGGAATGACACAGTAATAGAATTTTGTAAATCCAATAAGTTAAATAACTCATCATATGATTTAATTATTTTCATAATACTCAGCCTTCTTTAGGATGTTCTTAGCTCTAATAATAATTGGTAAATCTACCATCTTACCGTCTACACTAAATACTCCCGTATCATTTAACTTACTTGCTTTAATTACTTTTTGAGCGAATTCTATTTCAGAATCGCTTGGTCTAAACACTTCATTTATAATTGGTACTTGATTAGGATGAATGCTAGATCTAGCTCTCATTCCAATTTCTTTAGATTCGGTTGCTGCCTTTTTTAATCCAGCTTCATTTAGAGTATCAGTATACGGAGTGTCAATTGAATCAATATCTAAGTATGCACAAACCATAACAAGTTTATGTCTAGCATATTTTAATTCAACATCTGACTCAGTTCTTATAATATCCATATTCGCCGTTAGATCTTCTCCACCTATAAGCATTCCAACAACATTGGAAAACTCTCCAACTTCTTTCATTGTTAAAACAGCCTCTGGTGTTTCTATAATTGGTAACAGTTCCTTGTTAGTATATTTCTTAACTTCAGTCATAACATTAACACTAGCCTTTGGAATCATATACCCTTTAATATTTAACTTATCAAATCGAGTAATTTCATCTTTACCATCAATATAAATATCATTGATTCTAATGTAAACATTTGGTAACTTTGAATCCTTTAAGAACTCAAACAACAAGTCTCTAGCACTATCTTTATCGTTTAAACTAACTGCATCTTCAAGATCAAATATTATTCCTTTTGCTTCGAATACATGAGCTGATTGAATCATTCCTGGATTGTTCCCTGGGATAAATAAATAACTACTCATCTTTTGCCCTCCTTAATGCAGTAATAACTCTAGCTCTAACGGTATAATCATACGCACCCTTATCAACAATCTTAACCTTACAAATTGTCTCTTGTTCACTTAACACATCGCGTACAACTTGCTCAATAGCATTTCCAAACTTCTCAAAAACAATACTTTCAATTTCAATAACAAGTTTCTCACTTGGAGAAATCATTACTAAACAATCATTACTTTCAATAGTTCCTGCTTGAGCAAATTTCATTAGAGTTCCTACTTTCTTGTTAAAGCCATTACTCGGTTCATCTCGTTGTTAACGATCATGATACCTTCATCTGTTCCCATTCCTGGTTTTGCAAGTACTTGATCAGCACCAGCAGCCATAGCAATGTTTGTTGTTATCTCACTTGAGATATTAGTCTCATTACAAGTTCCACCTGAATAAGCACCAACACCATATTTTTTACAAATTAGTATAGCATCTACAATATTATTAACTCCACCTAAATCAGGAGTTTTTATCTGCAACATATGTCCTGCTTTTGCTTGAGCGAACAATGTAATATCTTCTAGATTATTACACCACTCATCAGCAACTATTTCAACATCGATTGACTGTTCATCCAACATTCTAGTTAAATCACTTAGGAACGTAATCTGATCAGTTCTATTTCCTAAATCTCCTGGACCCTCAATTCTAAGTTTGAAAGGCTTAGCAGATTCTTCTAAAGTCTTTAAGTAATCAGTGATCTTTTGCATATCATAATCAAAAATAATTGCAATTGTTCCATAAACATCTAAATGGAATATTGGATAATAATCTTTTGATAACTTAAGAACTCTTTCCCTCATCCATTCGATATATTCTTTTAATAATTCACCTTTTAATCCAAGTTTAGTTTCAACATGGTTTATAAGTCCATGAGGCATAACCTCAACTCTTTTAAGAATCATTTTATCTACATTTGCATATCTGTTATCCCCAGTTTGAGCAAAAAGATCGGGTCTTACAATTGGACCTTCAATGTTGTACTCTCCCTGAATAACTTCAGCAATAGTCATTTTTTTTATTTTAGAAACAGCACTTAATATAGCTTGTGTAATCCCATATCTCAATGCAGTATGAAGTCTTTTCCCGTTTAGCTCTAAATTGTCGAAGAACTCAGCATTTTCTTTAAAAGCACTTAATTCTCTTCCGACTAATAAGGGTTTTAAATCATTCTCAATTACCTTCATAAATTCATCAGCTATAAATAATGGGTCACGACCACCACATCCAGAATACTGAACGGCAGCTGCATCACCAATCCCTACTGTACCATCTTCCATTACTAGCATTATTGAAATTGATTCTCCAGCTTGTCTAATACTTGTGAAATTAGGAGTTACAGGTTCACCCAAATAAGTTGATCCATCCACTTGTGCACCGGATTTAATTGCTAATTGATCATCAAAATAGAAACCAGTGTATCCTTTTGACGCTAATACCTTAACTATTTCCATTTTCCCACCAATCATTTTCCTTTTTAATAATACTCTTCATATCACTAATTGAATAAACATCATCAATTGTCATATTGAAATCTACTTTTCTACCTTCGTTGTCAGCTCTTTCTTTCAAGCGACGGAAGTGGAATGATTTTACTTCTTCACTAAATGGAATATTACCGAACTCCAATATTCTAACAGCACCTTCAGCATCTCTAGCAGTTAAGATTTTCCCTGCATTGTATACACTCGGAGCAAATGGGATATCAATAACACCAGCTTTGAAAGCTTCAACTGTACCAACAGCTAAATCTCCATTACCTAATTCCATTACTTTATCCATAATTAAATCTACTTCAGATTTGATTTGTTCAATTTCTTTTCTTAACTTAATACCGGTTGCATATTTCTGACCACGTAATAACATAACAACCTCTTTAGAAGCTTTTAACCCTTTTGCATTCGCACGCATTGTAGGAATACCGATTGATTCATGAGTAGTCTTTGTAATCATTTTAGTAACACCTGCTAAAGCAGCTGTTGTAGCACCCATACTTATTAAACCGAATGCTTCAGTTTCATCTTTAGGGAATCCACCCATCCATTGATGGAATACAGTTGATAAATAAACATCATTGTATCCATATGCTTTTAAATAATAATTACATTGCTCTCTTAGTGCTCTAATTGCAGCAACATCTTGAATTACATTTCCAAGTTGTCCATAACCTACACTTATATTCTTAACTCCTTGTTCAGCAGCTAATAATGATTCTATAATTGCAACAGTATTTGAAATACTAGGAGGTACTAACGTCCCAGTTAATGGACCAAATGGTTCTCTATTAATAGAGATACCTCTTTCCTCATAATATCCAACTAATCTATCACAGTATTGCCAATGCTTAATTGTATCTTCAAGTGGAACATTTTTAGCGTAAGGAATGTTATAAGAAATTCCTCCACCTTCATTTGATGTCCATCCAGCAGCATGAATAATTTCAGCTATAAGTCTTCCATCAGGTGTTCCATGTCTTGCTTGCAAGGGAACGTTTAATGACTCAGCAACTCTACGGCAACTAGCTACACCGTGATTAACTACTGGGAACCCATTTAACATTGATTTCCCATTAGCAACTGACTCTCTAATTCCTACTTCAGCTTCTGCATATCTAGCTTGACGCGTATATGAATCGATTGTGGTAGGCAAGAAATCTGCCCCTCCAACTTTCTCTAAGTATCTAAGTAGTTTAATATGTTCTTTTTCTGTAGCTACACCTGCTCTTGGCTGTATAAGAACACGCTCTAAGTTTCTAGCTTTATATAATTTTTTTGCAAAATTGCGGTGGTCTGGCAGTTTCTTTAAATATTCAACAGCTTCGTCGAGATCAACCTCTTGACCTGTTGGCCAAGCACTGAGAACTTCTTCTCTCATGGCAAGAAACTCGTCTTCACGAATTCGCCTATTCCTAAGTTTCATAATTCCTCCTAAAGTAGATACTTCTTCATCATTCTAAGTGCTATATTAGGGTACCTTACACTCATCAAACTTAGTGATGAGAATATGTATCCTGAATCAATTAATATTTTACAATCACTCGGTCTTAGTTCGGTGATTTTCTCATTATTAAATAATATATGTTCTACGATTCCGTCATTATTAACTACTACTCCACCTGTACCTAAAATGTACTTAACTCTAGACAAGTCTTTACCTTTTTGAAGGTACATCATTCCCATCGGAGAATATACATTTTCAACAGTTCCAACATGTCTCGTCATACCCTCGTCGGCACAAATTTTTGCCATCGCAACATCAAATAATATATCCGATTCGCTTTCTGGTACAAATTCTGTGTGTTTTCTTCTAAATAGTATTTTATCTTCAACGCCTTCGAATCCATGTTTCTTAAATCCAAGTTCTCCCACGGTTGCATACAATGCATTCGCACTGTAACGCATCCCTAAGTCTCCCTCTACAGTTCTTTTAGCTAGAGGTTCTTCTAGTCCATGAAATACTACTCCCGCTTTAGACGGCAATCCTCTTCCGATTGAATGAATGTCAGTAGTTGCTCCGCCTATATCAAGACAAATCAAATCACCTATACCCTCTGCATTCTTAGTTCCTTGACTAAAAATTTCAAGTCCATACAATACAGCAGCTGGCGTAGGCATAATTACATCATCTACAAGTTTCTCAGCTTCTTTGATTCCTTTTGCCAAAGTGATTTTCTCAATAAATATTTTTCTGATAATAGCCTTTGCTGATTCAACGTTTAAAACATTGATATCAGGCATAACGTTATCAGCCTTTTCATAGTAAATGTTATTTTCCTTAAATAGTTGTTCAATTTCACGATATGTCATTTTATTCCCTGCTAATACAATTGGAATATCCAATTTCGCTTCAGTAAGCATTTTTGCATTATGTACAATTGACTCTGTGTTTCCACCATCAGTTCCACCAGCTAATAAAATTATATCGATGTCATTTGACTTAATTTCATCTATTTCATCTAGAGTAAGGAAATTTGAGTAAGCATACTCAACTTTCGCACCTGCACCTAGAGCGGCTCTTTTAGCTGCTTCAACTGTTAATTGTTTTACCAATCCAATTGCTGCAACGACTAACCCTCCTGCTGCACTACTACACGCGAGTTTTTCATGAATATCTCCCTGATAATCAAGATCCTCGAATGCTTCCTTGTAGCCAATTAAAATATTTGTATCAACAGTCGTAATAGCTTGAGAAGTAGCAATTACTTCCTCAAGTTCTAAATCAATGAGTGTAAGCTTCGTATATGTTGATCCAAAATCTGTCAACAATATTTTTTTCATTTGCGAAAATCTTTCTTCAAATCTGATAACGCTTTCGCTGGAGTTGTACCTGGCGGGTAAACTCTATCAAATCCCATATCTAAAAATCTTTGCTTTGCTTCTTTCCAATTCTGTTTACCAATGACGATGTTTCCCCCTACATACAAAAGGACACCCTCTAAACCTGCTTCTACACACTTGTTTTTAAACCCGCGGCAGTCAAGTTCTCCATGTCCGTACAAAGATGATACTAAAATTGCGTCTGCATTAGTTTCAATTGCAGCATTAATAAAGTCTTCTTGTTGGGATAAAACACCAATGTTTACCACATTGTAACCCTCGTTTGAGAAAACGTAATCTAATATTTTGTTCCCTACAGCATGTACGTCGGCGCCTATTACGCCTAATACTATTGTTTTCACTAGTAAACCCTCTCTTTTATCTTTTTTAGTGGATACAAAAACATTATACTCTTAGGTTTTCCTCAAGTAAAGGCTTTCCTAAATAAAAAGACAGTTAATTATCTGTCTTTTTCATAACCTATTTTAATAATTCCGAAAACTCAACTTCATCAATGATATTAAGGCCTAATTTAACTGCTTTATCAAGCTTTGACCCAGCATTTTCACCAGCTAAAAGGTAACTTGTTTTCTTGCTTATACTTCCGGTTACTTTACCACCTAAGTCCTCGATGATAGATTTATAGTAGTCTCTAGGCTTAGTTAAAGTACCTGTTATAACAAATGTTACGTTACTAAAGATTTGTTCTCCAGTAATTTCCTTAAGGTACTCTGTATTTACACCTACAAGTTTCAATTCTGTAATTAAATTTAAATTATCAGAACTAGTAAAGTACTCAATTAAACTGTTCGCAATCACTCCACCTATTTCATCAATTGAAACTAACTCATCATAGGTAGCTTCTATCAGTGAATCGATTGTTCTAAATTCTTTTGCTAGAACATCACTAACTTTGCTTCCAATATGTCTTATTCCAAGTCCAAATAGGAGTTTCTCTAAACCTTGCTTTTTAGAATCTTCAATCGCTCTGATTAAATTGTTTATACTCTTAGCTCCCATACGTTCAATTTCAAGTAATTCTCCAGCACTTTTTTCTAAAGTAAAGATACTTTGAATGTTACTTAGAATACCCTCTTCAAACAACTGTTCAACTATCTTCTCACCAAGACCATCAATATTCATGGCTTTTCTAGATGAAAAGTGAATTAATCCTTCAATTTTTCTTGCTGGACATTCTAAATTATCACATCGATAATCAACTTCTCCAACTTTTTGAATTAGTTCTGAACTACATTTAGGACAATTCTGAATCATCTCAAATTCTGGAAGATCAGTCACCCTTCTTTCAGTAAGTGATTTTACAACCTCGGGAATAATATCTCCCGCTTTTCTAATGACAACAAAATCACCAACTCTGATATCTCTAGCCTTTACATAATCTTCGTTATGTAGAGTTGCTCTTTTAACAACCGTTCCAGCTACTCTAACTGGTTCTAAATTAGCAACAGGCGTTACATTTCCAGTTCTACCAATTTGGAAATCAATAGATGTAACTTTAGTGATTACCTCTTCAGCTGGAAACTTATATGCTATCGCCCATTTAGGAGACTTAGCAGTTCTTCCAAGTTGATCATAATAAGCATACTCGTTAACATATACAACTACTCCATCAATATCGTAAGGTAAATTAACTCTATTATCTGTCCACTCACCAATGTACTTTACAACTTCTTCAATAGATGAACAAAGCTTACTCTCTTTATTAACATTGAATCCAACTTCAGTTAGAAATTTCAAAGTATCATCGTGATTTTCAAGTCCATATGAATCGGGATTAACTATCTGAAAAATAAACGTATCCAGTTTTCTCTTTGAAACGATACTGGAATCAAGTTGTCTAATTGTTCCTGCAGCAGCATTCCTAGGATTCGCAAACTCAGCTTCGTCAGCTAATACTCTCTTGGCGTTAATATTTTCAAAACTCTTTCTTCCCATAAATATCTCACCTCTTACAGTGATAGTGATAGGTTTTGATAATCTCATTGGTACAGATTTGATTGTTTTAACATTTTGAGTAATGTCTTCACCAATACTACCGTCACCTCTCGTTGCAGCTCTAACAAATTCACCATCGACGTATTCAATCGATACAGCAAGTCCATCTATTTTCAGTTCAGCGACATACGAATTACTAAAGAAAATCTCATTGTAAACACGCTCGTTAAAACTTTGTAAGTCATTATCATTAAAAGCGTTAGCTAAGGATAACATCGGGTGTGTATGAGTCACTTTAGTAAATCCACTAGAAATTACTACACCAACTCTGTCAGTTGGTGAATTACTAATTTTATTATCTGGGAATTTAAGTTCTAAATCTATCAATTCTCCGATTAACCTATCATACTCTTGATCACTATGGGAAGGTTTATCTAAGATATAATATTCTCGATTTAGTTTAGTCAGAATTTCAACTAGTTCTTCCATTCTCTTAATTGGATCCATTATTTAACCTCCAACTTGTATATCACCATTTGCATAGGCTTTCCTGAAGAAGTATGTTCCTCCAAAAAATCGCGCGTATAGGTGAAACCAACTCTATTTAATAATTTTACTGACTTTGTATTCTCTTTGTTAGTATAAGCTTCAATACACGCAAGTTTCATACTTTCAAATCCATATTTCTTAACTGCGTTTATAGCCTCTGACATTAGTCCAATTCCACGGTTACTAAAAAGACCATATCCAAGTTCGGCTGCATCAGTATCTAAGTTTAAATTCCACAGGGAAATAGTTCCAACGGGTTTCCCGCCGAACTCAATCGCCCACTTTATCCATTTATTACTTTTAACTCCTGCATTCATTTTATCAATAAATTTTTCAGCCTCAACAATAAACTTATATACTGGCATATCCACATATGGGAAATTGCTCTTTTTCGATTGATACTTAAAAATTTCGTCAGCGTCAGTTTGAATGAGTTGTCTTAAGACAAGTCGTTCTGTTCTAAGTACTGGAAATTTAGAAAAATTATTTACCATCAATTTTCTCTATTGTTGGATGATTTTTAATCAATTTCTTAATTCCATATGGAGCTTTAAATGCAATCGATATATTGTCAGTATCTAAAGAAACAATTAATCCGTCTCCGAACATTTTATGTCTTACTTTGTCTCCCAGCCTATAAGTATCATCATTATGAGGTTGGACTTTTCTATCAATCTTATATAATGGTTTTGTTCTATCGGTCCTATTTCCATTAAAATCGATAAGTTCACTGGGTATTTCGCTTATAAATCTTGATGCAGGATTTGTAGTAGCTTGTCCATATACTGTTCTTGCGCAAGCATTAGTTATATATAATTTTTCTCTAGCTCTAGTTATCGCAACATAAGCTAGTCTTCTTTCTTCTTCAATATCTTCATTACTGTCCATCGATCTCGAACTAGGGAAAAGTCCCTCTTCTACACCATAGATAAATACATAATCAAATTCTAATCCTTTTGAATTATGCATAGTCATTAGTTTAACAGATTCCTCAACAGTTGCTTCACTGTCTATTTGTAGTGATAAATCTTCCAATATAACTTGTAACTTATCAAGGTTAGAAAGTCCTTCTAATGAATAGTTTAATATAATCGATTTAAATTCATTAATATTATCAAGTCTAAACAATCCTTCATCACCTTCTAAAAGTAAAGCTGCTCCGTATCCGGTTTTGTCTAAGATTTGATCTATGAAATCTATTAAGTCGAATTTCTCTATTGAATCTTTAAGTTCTAATATTATTTTAGCAAAGTTTGTTAATTTGGTAGCCAGACCTTTAGGAAAATGTTCTTTAGCATTCAAACAGACGTTGAATAAAAATTCTCCTTGCTCACCGGCAACAGCTAACATTCTTTCTACTGTTACGTTCCCAATTTTTCTCTTAGGTTCATTAATAATTCTTGAAAGAGACCAGTTATCTTGTTGGTTTACTATTAGTTTTAGATAAGAAATAATGTTCTTAACTTCTTTCCTTTTAAAGTAACCTACACCACCATAGATAATATATGGAACATTTAGAAATCTCATTCCCTCTTCAATCTTTCTAGACATAAAGTTTGATCTGTATAATATAGCAATCTCCGCAGGATGTACCCCGCTTGTTACAAGAGTATTAACTTCATTTGAAATGTATAACGATTCGTCGCCATCAGTTATAGCTCTAAAATAAGTGATTTTTGGACCTGGTTCTCTAATTGTCCAAAGATTTTTCTTATGCTTGGTTGAGTTATTTTTAATTAAACCATTCGCAGCATCAAGTATATTCTTAGTAGAACGATAATTTTGTTCTAACTTTATTACTCTAGTCTTCTTATGAGTCTTTTCAAAGTTCGCTAAATTCTTATAATTTGCTCCCCTGAACTTGTAGATAGACTGATCTTCATCTCCAACTAAAAAGATGTTTTTATGTTTAGCTCCCAGCATGATAATTAATTTGTTTTGAATATCATTAGTATCTTGATACTCATCAACTAAGATGTACTGGAATTTCTCTTGGTAAATTGCTAGAGTATCAGGTGATGCGTTGAACAGATCAACTGTTCTTAACAATAAATCTTCAAAGTCCATTAGATTATTCTTCTTCAAGTATTTATGATAATCGGTATATATAAAATCAAGAGCATTTTGAACAATATCTGGCAACTCATAAACCATCCCATTCTTCATATGATTTACCATTGATACTATATTTTTAGGTGTCAAGACAATCTCAATATCATTATCTTTCACTATTTTTCTAATAAGTGAAACTTGATCTCCATCATCAATAATATTGAAACCTCTATCATACCCTAGAATAGTGGCATGTTTTCTTAAGATTCTCATACACATTGAATGGAAAGTAGAAATCCAAATTTCTCTAGTTCCAATTAACTCAAAAACTCTGTCTCTCATTTCCTTAGCAGCTTTATTGGTAAACGTAATTGCTAGTATATTATCAACAGGAATTCCTTGCTCCACTAAATAAGAGATTCTATAAGTAAGAACTCTTGTTTTCCCACTACCTGCACCAGCTATAACAATGATTGGTCCTTCTGTTAGAGTAGTTGCTTCAAGTTGTTTTTTATTTAAACTACTATATTTCATATAAATCTCCTAGTTAAATTATATATCTGACTACCCATAATTAAAAGATTGACTAGTAAGTCAATCTATCTTTTGAATGATGATTTTAAAGCAACAATTCTATTAAATACATATTTTCCATTTGCGATATCAGAATCAGAATCTACAGAGTAGAAACCATTTCTAATGAACTGGAATTTATCCATTGATTTAATATCTTTTAAAGTGCTTTCAACAAGTCCATGTTTTACTTCTAAAGAATCTTTATTTAAACGATCAGCAAAGTCCTCATCACCATCGTTAAGTAAAACATCATATAGTCTAAATTCAGCGATTTGTCCAGATTGATCAACCCAGTGAATAGTTCCATTAGGTTTTCTATCTTTAAATCCTGAACCTGACTTAGTTTCAGTATCATACGTACATAACAATTCGATTACTTCACCAAATTCATCTTTTACAATTTCATTACATTTAATAAAGTAAGCATGTCTTAACCTTACTTCTAGCCCAAGAGATAGTCTCTTCCATTTTTTATTCGGTTTCTCTTCCAAGAAATCTTCTTTTTCAATGAAGATTACATTAGAAAATGGAATTTCTCTAGAGCCCATTTCTTCATTTTCTTGATTCCACTCACCAGAAACTGTCTCAACAGAATCTTTAGGATAATTTGTAATTGTAACTTTAAGTGGATTAAGGACTGCCATTGGTCTAGGGGCAGTTAACTTTAAGTCTTGACGTAAATACTGTTCAAGCATTGAATACTCAGTAATTCCACCTTGTTTACTTAGTCCAATTGCACCAGTAAACTCTCTAATAGAACTAGCAGTGTATCCTCTTCTTCTAAGCCCTGCGATGGTAGGCATACGTGGATCATCCCAACCATTTACTAGATTTTTCTCAACCAGTTTACGTAAAAATCTTTTTGACATAACCGTGTTTGTTAAATTAAATCTTCCAAACTCGATTTGTCTAGGAGTATGTTCCATTTCAGTTTCAGAAACAACCCAGTCATATAAAGGTCTATGATCAGCAAATTCAATTGAACAAAGTGAATGTGTAATACCTTCTATAGCATCTTCAATCGAGTGAGCAAAGTCATACATTGGATAGATACACCATTTATCACCAGTACGGTGATGATGAGCATAAAGAATTCTATATAATAATGGATCTCTCAAGTTCATGTTAGGACTACTCATATCTATTTTCGCACGAAGAACCTTCTCTCCTGCTTTATATTTAGCGTTTTTCATGTTCTCAAATAATTCTAAACTTTCCTCTATACTTCTATTTCTAAAGGGAGAGTTTTCACCTGGAGTTGTTAAACTACCACGCATATCTCTTATCTCTTGTTCAGTAGAATCATCTACATAAGCAAGTCCTTTTTTTATTAAAATAACTGCTCTTTTATACATTTCATCAAAATAATCAGAAGCGAAACAAAGATTTTCCCATTTCAGTCCCAGCCATTTAAAATCATTAATTAAACCATCAACGTACATTGTATCTTCAGCAACCGGATTAGTATCATCAAATCTAAGATTTGTATATCCTCCAACTTCATTTGCAAGTACATATTGATATATGAAACTATAAGCATGTCCAATATGCATAAATCCATTCGGTTCCGGTGGATAACGTGTAATTATCTTAGAATGTTTTCCAGACTCAAGGTCTTTCCTAATAATAGTTTTTATAAAATTTGAAGTACTCATAATATCATCCCTCTCAATGGTTAATTCTACCAAAAAACACCCTAAAAGTCATCAATAATTGCATAGATAGTAAATAAAAGCATTTTCATTTTCAAAAAAAAAAGCACAAGGTTCTGCGCTTTAATTACCGAAACTATTTAAAAAGTCTGTAAACAAATCAGGATCTAAGCTTGCTTCTATTACAGCAATAAACTCTGCCTGAGCATCTTCATCTAGTTCGTTGTATAATTCAGTAAGTTCTTCTAAATCTTCTTCATCAATTTCAACATCACCTGTTGTAATATCTATACCTGCTGCAATCTCAGATACTTTGTCTTCGAATGCAACTTCAACTGGGTTTGAATCATCAATGAAATCTAATCCATCTTCTAGAGTATCTAGAATTTCAGTAACCTCTGCAACTATTTCCTGAATCAATTCTTGTTGTGGTAATGAAATACCAATAACAAGTGCTGAATCTCTCACTCCAATTGAATCAATAGTGATTCCAGTAGACGAAGCAGATATCAATTCTGAAATAGACGCTTTAGATATAACTATTTCTCCGACATTTAGATCAAGTGTGAATAGTTCGTTTGATACACTTAAGCCTCCAGCCATTTGTGCTATGTCTTCAGCAGATATAGTAATGTAATCAGCAGCTGATTCCCCTTGGTCTCTTCCGAGATATGCCTCGTTAATAACAAACACAAGGTCACCAAGTCGTTCTTCGGCTAGCATATTAAGCTCAAGTAACAAGTGGTTATTGTTGATTCTCATTTGGAAGTTAAATTCAAACTCTCCCTCACTCAGTTCAACCCAAATTCCTTCTATCGAAATATCTAGATCAATATCACCCATCGGGATAATTTGATTTACATCCATATCTCCCATGGTAGAAGAAACTAATTTATTTAGTAACTCTTCAGATACAACAATTTGTGGGTCTCCCGTAAATACACTCAAGATAATATTATTCATTTGTCTTGTTATTTCATCTTCTATATTGAAATCATCATTTGAAAGTTCCATTGGAGCAGAATCTACACTTAGTTTATTTATATCAACATAAACTTCAACTCTAGACGGATCTTCAAATACGTCAATTTGTATTAATCTATTATCAAAAATCAAATTGAGACCTGCTTGAGCACTAGGCTCAGTAGCCATTTGTTCGACTAAAGCAGTTTTGCTGATAGATGCGGATAAGTTTTCAACATCAACGTTGAATAAATCACCACTCATACCATCTGCATTTAAGTCCGTATTATTGAATATCGCATTAACAATAGGTTTTACTACAAACTTAGGAAGTGGAATGTTACCAACTTTTATTCTGTGGTAACTAATTTTATATTCATCTTCATTATCTTCTATTTCAAATTCTAATCTAAGTCTTGTTGAAAAATCTATTTTGTAATTTCCTTGAACTGACATGTTAAGCGAGATAACATCATCATAAAATTCTACCCAAATACCTGTAAGTCCAAATACAGCAACATCATTTCCAATCGTAACTTCCGTAAACTGAATAAAATTACAATCATCATCTAAACACTCTTTATCAGTATAAAGTGGATTGCTTTGTTCAGCACCGGTTGGTCTGTAATTTGGATAAAGATCTTTGATTGAATTATAAATAATTTTATTCAAATTTCCTTCACTAATACTTAATGCTAATTTACCATCATCAATCCCAGCAATAGCTGCGTTGATTTCCTCTTGAAACACTTCCTCTATTGCTGCTATTTCAAAAGCATCAACAGGGATATCTGGACTAAAGTCCAACAGTAATAAAATTGAAATAAGTGGTATTCCAATAATTGTAATAACTAATCCTAATAAAAATTTTAACATTTCTTTCCTCCTAATAACGACTTAATTCATTGTATGGTTTCCCATTTAAAGACATGTCATCTTGAGTTCCAACGTCACTAAATTGATAATGAGCTGCAACTCCAATCATTGCTGCATTGTCAGTACAATACTTAATGTGCGGTATCACAATGTCAAACTTAGTATTTCTTTCCTTAAGTTTCTTTCTTAATCCTCTATTTGCAGCTACACCACCGGCAACAATTATCTGTACCGCTGAATAAGTTTCAGCTGCTAGCAAGACTTTATAAACAAGCACATCTGTAACGCTTTCTTGAAAAGACTTACACATATCATTAACTCTAATTTCTTCTCCACGTTGTTTCGCATTGTGGATAGTATTGATTACTGACGATTTAAGTCCAGAAAAACTGAAATTAAATTCTTTTTTGTCCAGATAAATTCTTGGTAACTTGTAATTATCAATACCTTCGTTAGACAGTTTATCAACAATTGGTCCTCCTGGATAACCTAACCCAAGAACTCTAGCAACCTTGTCATAAGCTTCACCTACTGCATCATCTTGAGTTGCGCCTATTTGTTCGAATCTATTATGACCCTTCATTAAGATGATTTCTGTATGTCCACCCGAAACTACAAGTGCAATAGCAGGAAACTTCATCTCATTCTCAATCTGATTCGC
Organism: uncultured Candidatus Izemoplasmatales bacterium; assembly: GCA_964589075.1. Lineage (GTDB taxonomy): Bacteria > Bacillota_I > Bacilli_A > MAG-NZ > MAG-NZ > CAZPQU01. The sequence goes on from CAZPQU010000011.1 coordinate 30,015, forward strand.
ATAAATATGTCCTTTAATATGATTGATACCGATAATCGGTAATTTGTTTGCGAAAGCAAATGCTTTTGCTGCGTTAATCCCTACTAATAGCGCTCCAATCAATCCCGGAGCTTTAGTAACAGCAACAAGATCAATCTCACTTTGAGTTATTCCAGCATCCTGAATAGCTTTATCCATAACTTTCGTTATTGAAGAAACGTGGTGCCTGCTCGCAATTTCTGGTACAACACCACCAAATTCACTGTGAATATCCATTTGGGATACTACGATATTACTTAATATTTCATTACTGCCTTTTACAACAGCAACGCTAGTTTCATCACAACTAGATTCAATTGCTAATATTATCATTATTTTCACCTTCAATATCACAAACCATTAGCAATGCATCCTCAGAATTCTTGTAATAGTTCTTTCTCGTTCCACCAATGTAGAACCCATATTTTTCGTATAATTTTTGAGCTTTTATATTACTTTTTCTTACTTCTAATGTTATTACTTCAACTTTTCTATTAAAGATTTCAAGAGCGAACTCAAGAAGTTGTTTTCCATACCCTCTTCCTTGAAAATCAGGATGGATATAGAAGTTTGTAATTTGACCATTACCAAATATACACCATAACCCAATATATCCAATAAGGCTATTATCATTTAACATTACATAGTATTCAGCAAACTGATTGTTGGTTAATTCTCTATTCAGTAACTCTTTTCCCAATGTATTTTGAAACACAATCTCTTCATGTAACACAATCGTATCGATGTCTCCTGAAACCATTGGTCTTATAGTTATTCTCCCCATTCTCTTAAATAGTTAGGGGTAAATGTATGTAGATTATCTACCACTTCAGTCTCTAAGACTAATGGATTTATATTCAAGTTTTCAATAGTTATAACTTCCGAGTCAATAAGTTCCATAAAATCTTCAATCTTTCTCATCTTCGGTTCAACTATTATTTCATAATTATTATCAGCATCATAAACTGCAGAAAATACATTCCCTCTTCTTGCATCAATCATGACTGGTACTATACCGCCTTTGGAAGTTGCCATCAGTTTAAGAGAACTAACCTTTTTTAGAGGTATATTTAAAAAGTGAGCCAACGTTTTAGCTACTACCACACCAATTCTAACTCCTGTATAAGAGCCAGGACCTTCTCCAACAATTATCTCAGTTAAATCTTTAACATCAACATTGTTTTTTAACATCATTTTTTCAATTTCAACCATCAAAGTCATAGAGTGATCGTTGTTCCCCACGTGAGAATGAATATCTATTAACTTTTCATCCATAAGTGCAACATGCAATATTTTAGTTGCTGAATCAATAAATAATTTCATTATAAACTCTCCATAATCTTCTGATATTTAGTGGAATTTGAGCTAATCTCAAACATTCTTCTTCCATCTTTTAAAGTAATATCAATTCTTAAATACTCATCAATACTATCCTTGATGTTCTCACTCCACTCGATGACACAAACGCCCTCACCATAAATGTATTCTTCAAGGTCATAATCAAATCCAATTCCATTTAGTCTATAAACATCCATATGGTAAAGAATTAAATCACCTTCATAGATTTTCATTATTGTAAAAGTAGGACTATTAACCACTCTAGTAATATTTAATCCCTTAGCAATACCTTTTGTAAAAGTAGTTTTCCCAGCACCTAAATCACCATTCAAAGTAATTACTGCTCCCGGAAATAAAATAGAACCAATTCTTTCCCCTAGCTCTATAGTCTCTTCAACTTCAGTTGTATATATTATTTTCATTTCATCACCTTAATTATTCGTATAGTTTATTATAGCAAGTTGCTAATTATAATACCACAAATCAACAAAAGTAAAACTTTCCAATAAAGGAAAGTTATTTTATCATTCTATCTAATATTTCATTTAATTCTTTAACCTGAGATAAGTTTAGTTTTGGTAACCCATCAACTTTCATTAGATGGTCATTCGTAGTTCCTAAATGGAAGTCTACAATGTTCCCATTCTCCACAACTATTATAGTAGGAACATACAACTTATCATAAACCATCATGTCATAATCAATCGACACTAAGTATTCTGATATTTCAGAGTAGATATCAGAATAGATATCAGTCTCACTCGCTCTAATATCTCTTACATTAAAGTAATAAACTTCAATATCTAATTCTAATGCTCTTTCATTTAATACCGGCATTAATTCTTGACACCAATCACATTCCGGAAATGAAAACAATAATACCCCGTTACCTGACTCTAATAACTCAACAACTTCTTTTTCATCTATCTGTTTAACATTTACTTTTCCTTCAACATTCTCATATTCATTTTTAATAGAAGTGCATCCAACAAGTAAAAATACTAACAATATATAAAATTTCTTCATTTTAGTAGCCTGGCTTTCTTAAAAGTTCAAACATGTTCTTTTTGTAATGTTCAACTCCAGGTTGATCAAATGGATTTACTCCTAGTAAATACCCACTCATGGCACATGCCTTTTCATAGAAGTAAACAAGATAACCAAATGTTTCTTCTGACAAGTCTTCAATATCAATAATTAGCTGAGGGACTTTCCCATCAAGATGAGCTTTCATTGTTCCTTCCATAGCCTTATTATTTACATAGTTAATAGACTTACCAGAAAGGTAATTTAGACCATCAAGATCTAATTCATCTTCTTCAATTAGGATTTCTGTATTTGTTTTATTAACATTTACAACAGTTTCAAACATTACTCTACTACCGTCCTGAACAAACTGACCAAGTGAATGCAAGTCAGTAGAATAACTTGCACTTGCAGGAAATAGTCCTTTATTGTTCTTACCATCAGACTCTCCAAACAATTGCTTCCACCACTCATTCAAATATAGTAATGATGGTTCATAAGAAACCATCAATTCTACCGATAAATTATCTTCTTTGTACAACTTATATCTAGCAACTGCATACTGATACGCTATGTTTTCTGACAACTCATCAGTTAGCAAATCATAGTAAGCTTTTGCAGACCCCTTAAGTATTAAACTTATGTCAGCCCCTAAAACGCTTAAACCAAGTAGACCAACAGCAGTTAAAACACTGTATCTACCTCCAACATCTTTCGGAATACTGAACGTATCATATCCTTCATTTATAGCTAGTTGTCTGAGTGCGCCTGCTTCAGGATCGGTTATCGCCACAATTCTCTCTTTGTAGTCAACAAAGTTCTCCTTTAAATGCTTTTGGAAAATTCTAAAAGCTAATGCAGGTTCAGTAGTTGTTCCTGATTTAGATATTACTATTAATGAATATCTCTTACCTTCTACGTATCTTAATAGTCTATCTAAATAGTCACTTGAAATATTGTGACCAGCGAAAATCAATTCTACATCGTCATTATAGTTTTTTCTTAAAAATTCTTGTCCCATTTTGAGACCCAAATATGAACCACCAATTCCAATGCATATAACAATTTCAGAATTTTTCTTTAATCTCGAGGCAGTTTTATTGATTTCATCAACTTCAGATTCTCTTTTTTCAATTGGAAGTTCAAGCCATCCCAAAAAATCAGACCCTTTACCTGTCCTATTGTGAAGCGAATCATGATTAAGTTTAACTGCTTTTTCATAAGCACTAAAATCTAGTTCAAACCCACGATAATTAAAAAGAATTCTATTCATTTTCAATCTCCTTCATTTTAGATTCAATCCATTTAGGAAGTTTATTTTCCAATGACTTAAATCCAATAAGGTATTTACGATTAATTCTTCTCTCTCTAATTGCTTTATAACTAAGTTTTAATTTGTAATGTTTTTCATCCACTTCTAATACTTTTAAATCAATGATGTCTCCTACAGATAAATAGTCTCTTACATCTCTAACAAACTTATCTGATAATTCAGAAATATGAATCAAACCATCATATTCTCCCACTTTAACGAAAGCACCATATTCTTGCAATCCGGTGACAGTTCCTGTTACTACATCTCCAATTTTCATTTTATACACTCCTAAGATTCATCTCGATATTATTATAACACGTTTGTAATTTCTATTTTATTTTCCAAATAAAAAACACCAATATTATTGGTGTTTATTTATAATGTTATGAGCAATTCTACTTGCAGCTGCAGCCGCAAGAGCTCCAATTATATCGTCTAAAAACGTCATGCATTTATTACTGGTTTTACCAAGCTTATCAACTTCTCCGATAATACCAATTTTAGCTTTATCAACGTATCCAAAATTAGTAAACCCAATGCTTCCATAAACGTTAACTATTCCAAGGGCTAATATTTCATCTACCCCGTAAAGTGAATAATCACTTTTCACTAAGCTCTGAAGCGGTTCAGGTAGAAGACCTTGTTCACATAATTCATCTAATGCTATTCCTGTAAATACTACATGTTGAACTTCTGTTTTCTCTAATACACGTAATACATTTCTTTCACATTCTTCGATTGTTAGAGCTGCGTAATACTCTTGTTGGATTATAAGTGTAACATTCGCAATATCACGAATACTAACTCCTCTTTTTTCAATTATCTCTATAGCTTTATCACGATTAGTTAAATCGACATATGCCATTAAATGTGTTCCACTCTAAGTACACCTGGTACTTCTTCTAGTATAATTGCTTCAATTCCTTGCTTTAAAGTAATTTCGCTTGAGGCGCATCCAACGCAAGCTCCTAATAATTCTACATAAACTACACCATCTTCATACCTAGAAAAACGAAGATCTCCACCATCTCTTTGCATATATGGTCGTAATTTATGAATCAATTCTCTAACTGTTTTTTCAGTTTCTGTCATGTTTCTTACCTCCTTTAATTCTTTTAAGGATATAGAAAGGACAACCAAAAGCACACGACTCATTTAAGTAGTCTGGTATGTGTTTATAATTATCTTCTTTGTTATTGTGGTAAAAGCCCTTAATACGTAATAGTCCCGCTGAATAATCTCCAACTATATAATCATACTTATCAAATATTTCCTCGATATATTTTCCGTCTAAAGCCTCTAAATCAAAACATTCGCGATACTCTTTTACTATCTCGAATTTTCTCCCTTTAATTTCGTTCATTTATTTCACCTTTATCCACACTATATTTTAACAAAATACACACTATATTCAATTAATATACACCTACACATTTCTAAAAAAAACACCCATAGGTGTTTAGTTTAACTCCGTCATTCTGTGTTCTGCATAATTTTGTTGTAAATCCAGCAACTTATCAAGTTTCTGTTCACCTAATATAGTAATCATATCTGCTCTTAATTTTTTTCTTCTCGCTACAACACTATCTTGTAGTCCTCTGATCATAATAACTATATAGTATATAGAAGCTATGAACATTGAGATAAATAACGCCGTACTAAATAACAGCCATAAATTTATCAAAGCTGCTCCTGCTACAAAAATAAATAACCCTATTAAACCACGTTTTGCACCAATTTTAGTTGGAGTTTGTTGGAAGTAGGTACATTGAGCTGCCATTACTTCCTTCGTGAAAAGTTCAGGTACTAACTCATAAGCTTCTTTTTCTAAAAATATATGAAACTTATCTCTTTCAGTATGTATGTGGAAAATCTGATTCTTAAGAGCCTCCTCTTTAAACTCATAGTCATCAAAGAAATATATTCTTAAGTTCTTTCCTTCAAAATTGTATTCCACATTTGCATCTCCTGCAACTTTGAAAGGATTAAAATGTGGTTGTCTTTTACTTTTTTTCATATTTTATTTTGGCTAGAAGTCATAGTACTCTTCTTTAACGCTTTCTCCCTCTGCATCAATTATTTCAGTTTTAGTTACAATATCCCTAATAGCAAACTTATCTTCTCTAACTGCTATCATTATGAAATCAATTACTGCTCCAATTCCAAGCGTAACTATCCACCATAAAACTTTAAATACAAACTCTCTTAAAAAGAGTTTACCAATTGTTAATTTAGAACCATCTATCGACTGAAGTTTAACACCAACAAGATTTCTCCCGATAGTTTTCCCATCCCAATAGTAAGGTAATATTATCATATAACACACACTAAGGACAGATATCACTATAACAGCAGTTAATTGGATTGGTCCAAATACGCTCCAATACTCTTTCATGTACTCATTAAAAGTAAGTAATCCGACCTCTAAGTCCTCTGATAATTCTATCAATGAGATTATTGCTCTCCATGAAAAAGCCATGATGATAAACTCAAAGATGCTTAAAAACAAATCATCTATAAAATAACTACCAAACCTTCTTATCGCACCACTTCTCATAAAACTTCCTCCATAAGAACTGTGGATGCTGCAGCTATGCCTTCAGAGTTTCCAATAAAACCTAACTTCTCAGTAGTAGTAGCTTTCACACTCACTTGATTTATATTAACCTGTAATATATCAGCAATGTTTTGTCTCATTTCAACTATGTATGGAGACATTTTTGGAGCTTCTGCAAGAATCTGACAATCGATATTTCCAACTCTATATCCATGTTTATGAACTAATTTCATAACGGATAACACTAATAGTCTTGAATCAATACCTTTAAACTTATCATCAGTATCGGGGAAATGACTTCCTAAGTCACCTAAAGCCAAAGCACCAAGTATTGCTTCCGCTACAGAATGAAGTAACACATCAGCATCTGAGTGACCTGCTAATCCCTTATGATTGATTTTCACCCCACCAAGAATTAATTTTCTTTCATCAGTGAATTTATGCACATCTATTGAATGACCAATTCTCAATTAAATCACTTCCTTAATTTATCAAAAATTTCAAAGTCTTCTTTATAAGTTATTTTTATATTCATTTTACTTCCTCTGACTAAGTTTATAGATGCGTTGCTGTATTTTTCTATCAGAGAAACTTCGTCAGTCCCGTGGAAATTGTCATGTTTAGCGCGGTCATAACATTTTAACAACAATGTCTTTGTTGCACATTGTGGAGTCTGTACTAGAAATTTGTTATTCCTAGACACAGTAGTCACAATACCATCTTCAATTTCTTTTAGACTATCATTAAGTGGATAACCTACTACACAAGAATCGTGATAGTTCATGGCATCTTTACACTTATTAATGATTTCAGTAGAAAGAAGTGGTCTTGCTCCATCATGAACAAATACAATTTCGTTTGTAGCAGCTAATACTCCTTTATACACACTATCTTGACGCATTTTTCCACCAACAACAATTTTAATTTTGTTTGATGTAAACATTTCAAACTTGCTAACTTCACTTTTCGATACTACTAATATAATTTCAGTGAAATCTGGATCATAAATAAACTTGCTAATTGTATATTCTATCAAGTGTAGACCATCTACTTTATATAATAGTTTGTTTACACTAAGTTTAGTTCTTGTTCCTTTTCCTGCACAAGGAATTACAACACTATACATAAATTTACCACCTATATATGTTTTTTTCTGTTACTAATATATCTAATCTTACATCATGTTTTTCGATTGGTAACTTATCTACCAACTGAAATTCAAAACAAACTCCTATTTTCAAATGATTCTTCTTAAGATACTTATCATAATATCCACCACCATACCCAATTCTATAACCGTTATAATCAAAAACTGACCCTGGAACAATTATGGTCTTTACCTCAGTTATATCACCAGTAGGTTCTGGTATATTAAATTTCCCTGGAACAAATTCTCCAGTGTATTTATAAAAATCCATTTCATCTATTATTCTTGGGAAAGCAACATTCTTCTCTAATAACTCTAAGAGATTTACTTCATTCTTAATTGGATGAAATAACCCTATCATTTCTTCTCCAATAAAATCTTTTAGCTTTTCAACAATGATCGAACTCATTCTATCAATTTCTATTGTTGGAATAGCTCTACGAATACCTAATTTTTCTTTTCTTAGTTCTCTTTTAGAATACATCTTTAATGTCCTCATAGAAGCAGAAGTAATGTCTATTAAAATCTTTCCCTGCTATTCCTACAGTTTTTTCAACCGACTTAATTATATCATCATAATCCATAGTATCTTTTGGATACTCAACAATCCCAATACTAGGAGTAATTTCAACATCTATACCGCCCATAACAGTTTTCATCACGAATAAATCGCTTCCTGATAAAAGACTCTTCTTCACGATACTAAAATCAATTGGATCTTTAAGTAAAATAGCGTATTCACTTCTACTAAGTTCAAACATCATAGAAGTCTTATTATCATAGTTTCTCTTCATTTTTTTAAGATACTCATTTAGAGTATGCGAAGTAATCTCTCTACCATAATTTGCGTTATAGTCACTTAACTTATCGAAATTAATTCTCATTATCCAAAACGGTTTAAGTTCATCTATCGATCTTTTTACGTTAACTTTATAATCTATTTCATCCAAGAAGGAGATTTTCTTAATTCCACTTCTTGTATCAACTTCCTTAATTAGTCCTACAGTTAATGGACCATCGGTTGTTTCAATTGTCTTTCCTTCTTCGATAACCCATTTATCTAGTTCACCGACTTTGTATCTATAACTTACCTTATACACACCCTTAGCTTCTTTTATCCTCATATGCTGATCATACGTCTTCAAGTCATTTGGGTTTATTTTTTCTCTAACAACGCTATGTTTAATTACGTTTGAGTCCAGTTTAAGTATTTCCTTATATCTATCAGTACCCCAGACATCGTCTGTCCCCTCTGTGAGATAAAATAACCCCTCATTAGAAAGTCCTAAAGTAACTTGGAACCTATGCTGTAAATCTTGTAATTCAGACTTAACATCTTCATAGTCTCTTCTTGATTTAACCATGCTGGTATTTGTGATTTTATCACCAATCATAATTCTACCTCGGTACTTGTTATTGATAAAAATAGGTTTTTCAACTACGTGTAAAACTTCTTTCTTGTTCTTCGAACTAAAATACTCAAACTCAATCGCCATTGTCTTTTGGGACTTCGCTGTGGCAGTATACCTTAAGTAATACTGTTCAATAAAGTTATTGTCAATATTTTTTTCATTCATCTTCACAAATTCTAATGAGTTATTTATAATATCAATATATCTTTTCCCAATCACCATCGCCTTTCTAAGGCCGATGTCCTCTAGTAATGAATTCGAAATTTCCATAATTCTCTCTTTTTCATCTACTATCAGGTGAACACTACTTTTAATCTCCTGAAGAGATTTCATAAAAATATGAAAATAACTTCCCTTCAAACTGGAAATTTTATATGTGAGATAAAGTTCAGTTGCGAATGCAACAAGGTTCAGCAATACGAACGCATTGTACGCCATCGCAAGTGTCTGATTAGCAATGACGGTTTCATAAGTTGTAACTGCTCCAAAGGACACAGTAAGAGTCACGAAAAGGATAACAATTTTAAATTTGTTAGCCCTCTCTATAAGTATACTTTCATTTATAATCAAAAATACTCCAAAAATGTTTAGTAAAAGTAAATAAATTGGATTCATAAACCCACAACCTAACTAAATTTTATCAACTAAATACTCTGCTGTTCTTCTGTTAGTAGCCAATGGTATTTCATATATATCAGCTAACCTTAATAATGCAGATACATCTGGTTCATGTGGATGAGATGTCAAAGGATCTCTTAGAAATATAACCATATCGATTTCACCTTGAGACAATTTTGCCCCTATCTCTTGGTCTCCTCCAAATGGTCCCGACTTAAAACAGTGAACCGGTAAGCCTAATTCTTCAGTGATTCTTCTTCCAGTCGTTCCTGTTCCAAATAACTGATGATTGCTGAATCTCTCTCTGTGCTTTTTAACGAATTCAAGCATATCAGCCTTTTTATTATCATGTGCAATTAGTGCAATTTTCATCTAATCCCCTCCAAGGTAATTATATCATAACCTGTTCAAAATGCTCGCAAAGAAAAAGGCACTAATGTGCCGATTAATCTAAATATTTCATCAAGAAACTTTGCAAGCCTTCTTTAGTTAAATTTCTTTCGATAAATCCATCTATAGTAACGGATATTCTTCCAGTCTCTTCACTAACTACTATTGTTAAACAATCAAATATTTCGCTTATACCAAGTGCTGCTCTATGTCTTGACCCAATTGTTTTAGCTACTTTATCACTTGATGTAGATGGGAAATATGCACCACAACAGGCAATTCTACCATCCTGGATTATTACAGCCCCATCATGTGTAGGTGCTTGGGTATTAAATATAGATTCAATCAGTTCTTCACTGATATCCGCATTAAGTACGATTGCTTTTTCAATGTAGTCGTTTAGACTCTGATTTCTTTCTATAGAAATAAGCGCTCCAGTTCGTGCTTTAGATAAACTTTCAACACTAGCCATAATGGTTCTCATAAACTGACCCTCGGTGGCTTCTGATCTTCCTTTTGAAAATCTAAGCTCAAAGTTCTCAAATAAAATTCTGAATTCATTTAAGAATATAACAATAACTAGTAAAACCCAATATCTCATAATTCCATCAAATATTATATTCGCAATTGGTAAATTTGATATTTTTATTACTAGATAAACAAGTCCAAATAATAAAACTAACATAAATTTTCTTTTCGCTTTAGAATTTCTTCTAACTACTGAATAAAAAACAGCAGCAATTGATGCGATAACAGCTAAATCAGCAAGTATAATATATACTGGATTAGCATCTAAATAACTTACAATAAGTTCATATAATTCCACCATTTAATCTACCCCATCTCACTTACTATATTATTAATGTCTACAACTTCATGGTTCATTGCTTGTTCATAAACGCTTTTACCATCATAGTCTTCAATATAAACATCCGCTCCAAGTTCAAGCAGCTTATTCATCATATCAACGTTTTCATCATCAAGAGCATAGTGCAATGGTGTAGAACCATTTTCGTCTGCAAGGTCAATGAATGCTCCACTTTTTACAAGTAAACTAATGAAATCAATTCTATTGTTACTTACAGCGTAATGAAGCGGTGTTTGTTCATTCTCTGCTCCACAGTCAACATCTGCACCCATCTCAATAAGTTTTTTTGCTGAATCAATTTTGTTTCTTACAACAGCATAATGTAAAGGAGACTCTCCGGAAGCACCAGATATGTTTACATTAACCCCTGCATTAACAAACAACTCAATCAATTTAGGTTTGTCATATCTTGTCACTAAATGAAGTAGAGTAAAATCACGATACTCTTGAGTATTAATATTTATCTCAGGTATATCAAGTAATCTATCTAACTCCCTTTTAACAATACTGTAACTGTCTTTATGGCGTCTAACTACTCTGAAAAATAGTCTAACTCTTGTTTTGTTTCCTCTTTCCATCTTCAATCACTTCTTTCAATTCATTTAATATCTTATCTTGTTTAAAGTATAAGTCTTCAATAGATATTATAAACTTAGGAATATTTTCATACTCCTTATCAAATAACATCAAAGTCTCTTCTAGTATATCATTCATAGTATTGTTGTTAAAAGTAATTTTAACTAAACAATATATTTTATTTCCTTCACCAATCACAAAATCATATGGACTTACCATTCTTCTAACTTGATACTCAATATCAAGTTTTGAAAAAACATGTTTTGATAATCTATCAATCGTGTCATCAAACATATCAAACAGGTCTTTCTTAAGTTTAGATTCAAGATTTTGTTCTTTCAAATAATCACTCTCATCTAAAATTACTAGCCTGCGAGAATTTCTAAGAGCAGTGTTTATAGCATTAATCAGTCCACTCCTCTTACTTTCATTAACAATTAGAAATGTAACATCTGAACTTGGAAGATACTCTTCATAGATCAATACATAAAGTCTATTCGCAAACTCTTCATTATCAGAGTTTTTTGTGTTAATCATCCTACTGTTAATTAAGTTAAAGATATCCACTCTTTCCCTGTTATTGGAACATATAACATTTACTCGTTGATTTGTCTCATCTAATATTGTTACTACCTTTTCAACAATATTCATCATATTTCTAATTTCAATTTTTTGTTTATATAGAACTCCAATATCGTGGTTATTAAGTAAGAATGGACTTAACCTATAATTGTTCTTTAAATTATACATCGGTTGGTGCCTTAGGTAATTATACATACTATCATCAATATTAGAACTTCCCTCATCAAACACAACCATTGCTGTTTTACCCATAGACAATAGCTTTTGCATTAATGAGCTATGTACCCTCTCAGCCCCATCAATTATAATTAAATCATATATAACCTTGCTGTTAGCAATTCCAGATACATTTGATAAGACAGTTTTCTTTCTTCGCTTAAGTGCCTGAACTTCAATTCTTCTCTGCATGTGAACGTCTCTATTCAAATCATTGAACGATTTCATTTTATTGATTATATCTAGAGAGTCAAACTTCGAATGATAAGAGTGTATAATTCGTTTATAAAAACCATAATTAAATTGATCAACAAGATTTTTCTTCAAAAATCCATTGTTGATGTTTGCTGCTAATCTTAACTGAGAGTAGTTTCTTAAGTTCTGCAAAGAATCCACAAACTCAACCCACTTAACCATCGAATAGTGATTGGTAAATTGATTTAAGAATACTCTAAGCTCATCAAAGTTAGTTAAGGTAATGTTGTTAACAAAATATTTATTTACACTGCTAATACATTTGTTTAATGACTTCGTTTTTATTCTTGTTTGGTAGAGCGTCTCATTTACATACTTAAATTCTTGTTTTTTAAAATATTTGACTGCCGTTTTATCTGATCCAAATGTACCTAAATACTTATTAAAATTTTTAAGAACAATCCTGATGCTTTTGAAAATAGTATCCATACCAGTATAGTAATCACCATATAATCGTTTGTATGTAGAATCATTAATAGATAATTGTTCAAAATTGTATTGGTAGTTTCTAACAGAATTCAAGGTAGCAATCATTGACTGCATACTAAGATTATTTGGAGTAGATTTATAAAAAGATTTCATGTAAGCTGCAGTCTCCAGCAGAGTCTTGCTTTTTATACTGAACTCATCCAATTCAGTCTCTAAATCTAATATATCAATTTTTCTAATTGAATCAAATAGTGGATTCATAATAGACTCGCTAAAAGATTCCGCAGTAGTATTGAACTCCGTTAACAGTTCTTTTAAATCACTGTGACTGAATTCTATCCTAAATTTATGTGAACCCTTCAAAACAACCATTTGCTCAAATAGATGTTTTATAGTGCTGATTTTATTTAAGGATACTTCTACTTCAAGTAACTCATTCAAATCATTTTTAACTTTTTTAATATGTGGGAGAATTTGAGTTAACTCAAGTAGTTTGTCTGAAACATTGATTTTTCTCTTCTTACCAAGCGAAATATACTTGTTAGTCGCATATTGCTCAACAAGAGTGTTAACACTAACTGTTTCAGGTGATTTTCTACTGTTCTTAATCAAATTTGTAACATATGAAGTGATAAACTCTTCTTCTAACTCTTCAATGTCACTAGAAAAATATTGACTTAATTCTTCTTTTATATCAATAAATTGATTAATATTTTCTGATTCCTCGTTAAGCAAGTCCAGAATAGTGTTTTTTTTCTTTTTAGTATAATTTAACCATTTAAGTTCTAGGTTCTTGTCTAGCAAAATAGAACTCGCACCAGGTATAAATGTAATAAATTCCTTAAGTTTTACATTCATTAGTAACTCAAACTGCTCTTTAAAATAAAGTAGGCGTTCTAGCTCCTCTTGTATTTTTTGAATAGCTTTCTTACTAACATCATTATTTTTAAGAATCTTGTTCATTATAGAATAATCAGAGTCTGAAAAATAATTACCAAATAGCTTTGACTTGGTTTTGTCAGTCTCTACTTTCAGAATCTCTTCTTTAAAACTCATCCTAATAGTAGTAAATAAACTTTGTGTTCTTCCCGCTAGTGAATTAGCTTTATTGATAGTCGCTTTTGCTTCAACAAAATTATCCCCAACAACCCACGATTGTGGGTACTGAAGTAAATTCATGAACTCAAGATTCGATAACTCTTCAGGTAACAATGATGTATCATTACTATAAATGATACCCTGCTCCAATTTCAATTTCATTATTGTATCTTGTACAGTATCAAGCTCAGATATGGCTAATCGTATATCCTTTATAGCAGTACTTTCTCGATATCTTATTGACCTAATATCAAGTTCATTCCATACTTCATCAGCTGGAGACGAGTAATTTTCTCGGTCAATTATCAATTGAATTTTCATTAGAGTTTTTCTAATGCTCTCAACGTCTGAATGTTCTATCTCATCAAAGAACTCAACTTCTACTTTCTTCTCTTCGATTTCATCAAGGAGAATTAGCTCAGAAAAAACTTTTGACAATAAAAATCCCTTATGTTTTGTTGAAAAATTTTCTTGATAACTTTTTAACAATTGAACCGTTTCTCTAAGCAAACGTTTGCTGTCTACATTGCTCTCGAATTCAACTTCAGTGTCTATATAATTTGTATCAAGTTTATCGTCAATAAAGGCAGATAATCCTACCCTTTTTATTTCTTCTCTTAATGATCGGTAATTCTTTTCAGATATATAAAGAATTGATTTACTTTTATAGATAAACTCGGAAATTAGATTAACAATCAAAGCAACTTTTCTAGTTCCTTGTCCAGCATTGATTAGAGTATTATTGCCATCCATTACCGCTTTCTTGATATTTATTAGCTCAAAATCGATCGGAGTTAGATCTCTATTAGTCTCAAGATAATCAAAACTGTTTTCTAATTTAACAAATTTTTTATTAGTTTTTACTTTTTGAGAATTGTACGTAACTTTAAAATGAGTCAAGTACATCTCATAAATGATTCTTCCATTTGCCTCTTCAATAAATTTACTAATTTCTGAATTATCAAGTGAAAAAATCGTCTTATCAGTGATTGTATATTCAAACTCATCTATGTACTCTTCTAATACCGGATTAATGAAAGGTTCCCCGTCTTTAACAACACGTGCGCCACCATCAAATATTCTTACAGGTATTAGGATAAACGGCATTTTCGTCTTTTTAATTTTCCAGCTTATTGTCTGAAAAACCAAAAATGATTTTGTGTAGGGATTATTCTTTACAATGTTATCGATTAGTCTTACTTTTGATAAAATATATCTTTCTTTCACGTTTGCGTCCAAGTCATCACTAAGTAAGAATTCTCTTAGGTTTACACTTTTACCATTTAAGATTCTTTTAAAACTACTTATAGAAAGTGCATCAAATGTAAAACAATCAAAATCGTCTCTTTGTATGTTCTCTAGTCGTTCATCTATTTGATTAACATAATAATCGTTCACATCATCACCTCCAATTAATACAATTATACCCAAATATGTACTTTTTATCTATGTATTAAAGCATGTTATATGATACACGATTTTCTTAATACATCAATAGTCGGATTTTTTTCGAATAAATTCATAACTCCACTTTTCCCCGTGTTGATTAGACATAGTGATATATAATTCCAACTATTGGTTTGAATAGCAAATTTAAATGATAAATCAATAGTTAAATAACGATTTATATTTAGTATAATTGATGTTACATTAGATATAATAAAAAGAAGAAAACTGAGGGTGATTATTTTGAATAAATATACTACGAAACATATTGAAAGTCTAAACAAGGACATTTTGGAGCACTTCTCTTATGTTCATCAAATAGATAACAGTATGAACAAAACATTTGATGGCGTTTCTAGATTAGTAATGCTTGATAGGTACACCCAAAAAGACGTAAGCCAGATTACATTAAAAGTTGGTGATTTAGTAGTCTGTGTAGCAAAAGAGGATCCAAAATTCCCTGCAAGAGGAGTTGGATTCATTCAATCTATTTCTGGAAATAACGCTACAATTAAACTTGAAGACGAGTACACAATGAGTGCACCTGACCAAGTTGATGGTGTTATTAAAAGAAAACTTACTCAAATAGATAAACCAATGGAACTATACTTTGAGCAAATTGCTAAAAGAGTTTCAAAAAACTTATCTGATAGTGATCAATCTGCAAAAGACTTTTATGAAGAAATAAAAAGTTTAAATATAGTTCCAGCTGGAAGAGTATTGTTCGGAGCTGGTTCAAATAGTGAAGTAACTTACTTCAACTGTTTCGTTATGCCTTTTATCCACGACTCTCGTGGTGGTATCTCTAAACACAGAGAACAAGTAATGGAAATTATGTCCCGTGGTGGTGGAGTTGGAACAAATGGTTCTACTCTAAGACCGAAGAACTCTCTAGCAAAAGGAGTTAACGGGAAAAGTTCTGGATCAGTAAGTTGGTTAAATGATCTTTCTAGTTTAACGAATTTAGTTGAACAAGGTGGTTCTCGACGTGGAGCACAAATGATAATGTTAGCAGATTGGCATCCTGATATTATTGAATTTATAATTTCAAAAATGCAAAATCCAAAAATTCTAAAATTCCTAATTGATACAATTGAGGATGAAGATATTATCGCTCAAGCTAAACAAAAGCTTAAATTCTTACCATTAAGAGATGCCGAAAGAGACATGTACGAAAATATTATTGATTTGTCTAGACATGTTGTGAGTTTCAGCAAGGAAATTATTGATGAAGCTGAAGAGTTAGTTTCTCAAGGTGGAAGATATGAAGTTCAAAGTCCAGATTTCTTAACTGGAGCAAATATATCAGTAGCAATAACTGAAGATTTTATGAAGGCAGTAGAGAATGATGAATACTACGACCTTAAGTTCCCAGACGTTGATAACTATACCGTAGAGGAAAAAGCTGTTTACAACGCTAAATGGCAAGACTCTGGTGATGTTAGAGAATGGGAAGCAATGGGACACGGTGTTAAAGTATATAAAACAATGAAAGCTAAAGATCTATGGAATTTAATCAACATCTGTGCAACGTACGCTGCTGAGCCTGGTATTTTCTTTATTGATAATGCAAACAAAATGACAAACGCAGTTGGATATGACCAAAAAGTTGTTTGTACTAACCCTTGTGGTGAACAACCTTTAGCTCCATATTCAGTATGTAATTTAGCAGCAATTAACCTTGCTAACATGGTAAACAAAAATACTGGAAAAGTAGATTATGAGAAACTTGGAAGAACTATCAAAGCAAGCGTTAGAATGCAAGACAATGTAATTGATAGAACTCATTACTTCCTTGATGAAAATGAGAAACAAGCTCTAGGTGAAAGAAGAGTTGGTATGGGTGTTATGGGACTTCATGACCTATTAATATGGTGTGGAGTAAGATATGGTTCACCTGATAGTTTAAAAATAATCAATGAATTGTTTGAATTCATCGCTGTTACAGCATACAGAGCAAGTATTGAGTTAGCAAAAGAGAAGGGATCGTTCCCATTCTTGGATGAACCAGGTTCAAGAGAAAAATTAGTTAATAGTGGATATATTAAAAATCTTCCACTTGATATTAGAGAAGACATATTAGAGTATGGGATTAGAAATTCCCATTTACTAACGATTGCTCCTACAGGTTCAACTGGAACTATGGTTGGTGTTTCAACAGGACTTGAACCATACTTCGCATTCAAATATTTTAGAAGTGGTAGACTAGGTAGACACATTGAAGTAGATGCTCCGATTGTTGCTGAATTTGGGAAAGTAAAACCTCAATTCTCACATGGAAACTTACCTGACTATTTCGTAAGCGCAAGTGAGTTATCTCCTGAGGAACATGCTGACGTACAGTGTGCAATTCAAAGATGGATTGACTCATCAATCTCAAAAACTGTAAATGCACCAAAAGGATTTACTGTAGCTGATGTTGAAAAAGTATATTATAGATTATACAAAGGTGGAGCAAAAGGAGGAACTGTGTACGTAGACGGTTCTAGAGATGCTCAAGTATTATCACTTACAAGAGAAGATTCGCCTAAACAAATTGACTTAATTGACGACTTCGGCCTTGAAGTAGATCATAAAAGACCTGTAAGAGAAGATAAATCAGCCGTATCAAAACCTTTGAAGAATGATAGACAAGGTAGAGAAATCGGTGTAGAAATTGGAGATATATGTCCTATTTGTAATGAAGGAACTGTAATGGAAGTTGGAGGATGTAACACTTGTAACAACTGTAATGTCCAACTAAAATGCGGTTTATAAGAGAAGACTATTGTCTTCTTTTTTTTCGGTCAACATAAATAAACAGGCAAAGTATCTAACAACTATACTATCCTATTTAATCGAATGCACATGTTGAATTACAATATAATATAAATATGTTATAAAGTCGCTTATACAGTGACTTTTTGCTATACTCTTATTGGTGATAATATGTTTTTACCTATGACTAAAATTGAAATGCTTGATCGAGGGTGGGAAGCCCCCGATTTCGTTCTAATAACAGGAGATGCTTACATAGATCATCCTTCTTTTGGTGCGGCAATTATATCAAGAATATTAGAGAGTCATGGATTTAAAGTATGTGTACTAGCGCAGCCTGATTGGCAAGATGTAGAGGAGTTTAGAAAGTTTGGAAAACCAAAACTTGGATTCCTAATCACTTCTGGTGTCGTTGAATCAATGGTAAATCACTATACTGTTAGTAAAAAGAAGAGAAGACTTGACGTTTATACTCCAAACGGCGAAGCAGGTAAAAGACCTGATAGAGCTGTAATTGTTTATTCGAATATGGCAAGACAAGCTTATAAAGATGTTCCAGTTATTTTAGGTGGGATAGAAGCAAGTCTGAGGAGACTAGCTCATTATGATTACTGGCAAGACAAACTTAGACGTTCAATATTACTAGACTCAAAAGCAGATATAATCGTTTACGGAATGGGAGAGCAAAGTATTATTGAAATTGCGGACTCTCTAAATAACGGAATCGGGATATCTGATTTAACTTATATAAAAGGTACCGTATTTAAAACAAAAGATGTTTCATCAATCGAGCATACAATGTTACCAAGCTTTGATGAGTTGAAAAGCGACAAAATGAATTATGCACTTAGTTTTAAAACACAAAATGAAAACACTGATGCTCTCAACGGAGATACTTTAGTTGAACCTTATGGAGACTGGTACATTGTACAAAATTCTCCAAGCTTGCCTTTAACAAAACAAGCACTTGATGAAGTATACGATCTTCATTACGAAAGAGACTATCATCCAAGCTATAAAAATATAGGACATATCAAAGCGATTGATGAAGTTAAACACTCAATAATTGCTAATAGAGGATGTTCTGGAGGATGTAGTTTTTGTGCATTAACATATCACCAGGGTAGAACAGTTCAAGCTAGAAGTAAAGATTCAGTGCTATGTGAAGCCCATGAAATAATAAAATTACCTGATTTCAAAGGGTATATAAATGACGTTGGTGGACCAACAGCCAATTTCCTTGAACCGATGTGTGAAAAACAAATAAAATACGGAACTTGTAAGACTAAACAATGTCTATCGCCCGTATGTAATCAAATTAAAGTGTCACATAAATTATACTTAGATATGCTAACAAGCTTGAGAAACCTTCCTGAAGTCAAGAAAGTGTTTATCAGAAGTGGTCTTAGATATGATTATTTATTACTAGATAAAGATCAATCATTCTTTAAAGCTCTTGTTAAACATCATGTATCTGGACAACTTAGAATTGCACCAGAACATATTAGTCCTGAAGTGTTAAAAGTTATGGGGAAACCTAATAAAGAAATATACGAACAATTTGTAACGAAATTTAATAACTACAATGATAAAATAGGCAAAAAACAGTTCATAGTACCGTACTTAATGAGTTCCCATCCAGGAAGTACTTTAGAAAGTGCAATTGAATTAGCTGAATATCTTCATAAATCAAGACAATATCCAGAACAAGTACAAGATTTTTATCCAACTCCAAGTACCTTGAGTACTGTTATGTTCTATACAGGGGTAAATCCAATTACGATGGAAGAAGTCTATATTCCAAAGACAGACAAAGAGAAAAAAATGCAAAGAGCATTAATGCAGTACAGAAATCCAAAAAACAGAAAATTAGTTGTTGAGGCTCTTGTAAAAGCAAATAGACAAGACCTAATTGGTAATAGCCAACATGCTCTAGTGAGGTGGTAACATGAAATATTTACATAAGGCCTTTGGCCTACTATTTAGTCTATATTACATCAACAGAGTAGTAGCAATACTTGGATTCTATCTTGGATTTGATTTGTTCTTCTTTCCAAATATTATTTTAGTAGGATTACTGATAGCATATATATTGATGTTAGTAGTTGATTCTTATAATCACAACGAGAAAAGACTATTCCCTATACTATTTTTAGTAATGATCGGTGTTATACTAGTCTTTCCAGAATTTACAATGATAAATATATTCTTCTTAATCATCTATAGTTACATGAATTCAAGGAGAAGTTTATACACTGTCCCATTATCATTTATAACAATAGGATATTTCGCAATGGGGTTCATTCCTATTGTAGGATACTTACTTGTTACTTATGGTTGGGGAAGATATTTCATAAAAAAAACTATTAGAGAAATCTAATAGTTATTTTTTTATTGTTTTTTTGGAATCTACAAACTCCAACAAATCATCATATTCAGTTGCGGTAGGTATGTCATTCTCAACTAGAGTAAAGAACAACTGATCTCCTATCATTATTCTCTTCTTCATAAAATAGTACCCTTGAGCTATTATCACAAACAGTAGTAGTGCTCCTGATACTTTTAAGGTTGTCATGAAGAAATCAAAATGTTCAATTCTATTTTCTAACAGTGCGTATACACCTATCAAGAATGGTAAGTACGCTACATACTTCATCAAATCTCTAAATAAAAGTCTAAATGCTGTTACAAATCCAACTGTAGCTGTAACTTTTAAATCCATAAATTTCTTTCCTATTGAGCCTTTAAAGAATACTCCAAGTAATCCACTTGTTATAAAAACAAGTATTATAAAAAGAGGTATTGAAATAATGACCCTTGCGATTAAATTTTCTGTGAAAGAATTTGTTATTAATCCACCAACTAAAATCGACAAGAACACAACTCCTGTAAATAGTGCTAAATCAATAAAATATGCTGTTATCCTTCTACTCACCATAAGACTCACCCTCTAATACTTCCTCATATTCATTCATTAGATTAATTATATCATCAATTGTAGAAATATCATTCAACTTTCTCTTAAATACAGTTGCGTGTCTCAGACCCTTAACGTACCATGCAAGATGAGTTCTCATTTCTAAACATGCTGCTTTTTCACCCTTTAACTTAACAAGTTTTTTGAGATGGGTCATAAGGATTTTCCTTCTTACATCAAATGGAACATCTTTACTAAAGACTCTACCTTTCAATGCTTCTGAAACTTCCTTCACTAACCAAGGATTTCCTAAAACAGCTCTACCAATCATAACAGCATCAACACCAGTCTCTTTAATCATTCTGACAGCATCAGCTCCACTTTTAATATCCCCATTCCCTATTACAGGAATACTAACAGCTTCCTTCACTTGTCTAATGATATCCCAATCAGCTTTTCCACTATACATCATTGATCTAGTTCTACCATGAATCGCAATAGCTGCAGCTCCGGCTGCCTCGATTTTCTTAGCTACTTCAACAGCATTAATCGAATCTAAATCCCATCCTGACCTTATTTTAACCGTCACAGGTTTAGATACACTTTCAACAACTCTTTTAACAATCTCATATATTTTTGAAGGATCTTTTAATAGTTTCGATCCCGCATCAGATTTTATAACTTTAGTAACTGGACAACCCATATTAATATCAATAATATCAGCATCACAATTTTTATCTATGATCATTGCACCTTCTACAATAGAATCAATATCTCCACCAAAAACCTGCATACTTATTGGATGCTCAAAAGGACTAACATCTAGCATCTTCCAAGTTTTTTCATTCTTATGCATTAATGCTTTGTCTGATACCATTTCTGCACAAACAAGCCCTGCACCAAACTCTTTACACACTTCTCTATAAGCCATATTAGTTACTCCAGCCATAGGAGCGATTACTACCCTGTTTTCTATTTTTATATTTCCAATGTACCATTCCATAATTGATAACACCTCATTCAAACTATTTTACCATTTATAAATATTATTTCACAAGATATGTTAAAATATTTGAGAGTGGAGGTAATATTATGAAAGACTACTTAGTTAAAGGGTTTGCTTATGGAGGAACCGTTAGAATATTCGCTGCAATAACAACAGAAATTGTAGCAGAAGCACAAATAAAACATCAAACTTGGCCTACATCTACACAGGCTTTAGGTAGAACACTAACAGCTGCTGTGATACAAGGATCATTCTATGATGATGATCAAACGATAACAGTACGAATTGACGGTGGTGGACCTGTTGGTAAAATCCTAGTTGACGCTGATGCAAAAGGTCACGTTAGAGGATATATAGAACACACTGGTGTTAATATGATTTACGATAAAGGTCCTAAAAAGGGTCAGTCTGCGGTTGGACAAGCTGTAGGTACAAATGGATTCATTCATATAACTAAAGACTTAAAAATGAAGAGTTTGTTTACAAGTAGTGCACAACTACAAACAGGAGAAATTGCTGAAGATTTCACTTACTTCTTTGCTGCAAGTGAACAAATACCAAGTGCAGTTGGACTCGGTGTGTTAATCAATGATGATAACACAGTGAGATGTGCTGGTGGCTTTATATTGCAAGTAATGCCTGGTTGTAAACCTGAGTCATTAGATAGAATAGAAGAAATAATCAGTACTATGGAACCAATCAACACTTTATTAGATGCAGGAGCTACTCCTGATGACATAATTGAAATCTTGTCGGATGGTGATTGGAAAAGACTGTTAGAATTAGATTTAAAATTTGAGTGTAATTGTTCAAAGGAAAAATTTGAGCGCGGCCTGAAAACATTACCAATCGAAGACCTTGAAGAATTATTAGAAGACGAAACAACTGAAACAAATTGTCAGTTCTGTAGAGAAATATATTCATTTACCAAAGAGGAAATAATAAAAATTATGGAGGAGAAAAATGCCAAATAAAAAGTATATATTAGATTTTGCAAAAGAAATTCTTGCTATCCCATCTCCAAGTGGTTTCTGTGGTGAAGTAATTAAGAGAGTTCAAAAAGAGGCAGAAAAATACGGTCTAGAATTCGACATTACTCCAAAAGGAAATGGAATTATTACTATAAAAGGAAAAGATGATTATACAGTTGGTCTTAGTGCTCATGTAGATACATTAGGTGCAATGGTTAGAAGCATCTCAACTGAAACACTTAAATTCACTTCTATTGGTGGCCCAATTTGGGCGACATTAGATGGAGAATATTGCATAGTCCATACAAGAGACGGTCGAGAGTATACTGGAACAATTTTATCTACTAGTCCAGCAGTTCACGTTTACAAAGATGCAAATTCAAAAGATAGAAAACCTGAATCTATGGAAGTTAGATTAGATGAGATAGTAAAATCAAAAGAAGATATCGAAAAACTTGGTATTGAGGTTGGTAACTTTATTTCAATAGATCCAAAAACAACAATAACAAGAGCCGGGTTTATTAAATCAAGATTCCTCGATGACAAAATAAATGTAGCTAGTCTATTTGGTTTAATCGAGTATCTTCAAAGACATAAAATCACTCCAAAACATACTTTGAAATTTGTAATTTCTACTTATGAAGAAGTAGGTCATGGAGCTGCATGGATACCCCAAGACATCAAAGAAATTATAGCTGTTGATATGGGTTGTATTGGAGATGACTTAAGTTGTACTGAATACGATGTAAGTATTTGTGCTAAAGACTCAAGTGGTCCTTATGATTATGGAATGACGAATGAACTCGTTAAACTATCAAAAGAAAACAACTTGCAATTTGCAGTTGATATTTATCCTTATTATGGTTCAGATGTGTCTGCCGCTTTAAGGGGTGGAAATAACATTAAAGGAGCATTAATTGGTCCTGGAGTACACGCTTCACATGGTATGGAAAGAACACACTATCAAGCAATTGAGAACACAGTTAAATTGCTAATTGAATATGTAAAATAGGGCTTTTAGCCCTATTTTTTTTATAGTTCCCCTTGCCACACTCCATGTATATTACAATACTCAAGTGCATAAACTTCTTTTCCTTTAACTGACTCAAACTCTGCAATAGGAGTTTCTCCGGGTTTAAAATCTCTTCTTCCCGCAAATTTTCCATCTACATAAAGTTCAATGTATTCAATTAAATGTCCTTCAACCATAGGGTGAATTGCAGGTTTCCCAATAGTTACTCTATATCCATTTTCTAATTCTTCAACATATGGTACATGCTTTTCTTCATTAACATTTCCTTTTTTGATTTCCATATATACCTCCAACTTGACTTAATTATATCTTTGTTAGGAGTTCCTAACAAGGTATATGCTTTATAGTTTAGTTGTCTCTAAATAAAAGAAAAAGAGCATAAGCTCTTCAATATTATTTCTTATAATTCACTCTGTACAACTCAATCAACGCGATTGCTTCTTCTTTAGAATGATAACTTCCTACTGTAACTTGCTTATCTTCTTGCAAGTCTTTGTAAGTACCAAAGAAATGTTTAATCTCTCTCAATGTATGTGATTGGATATCCTCTAAACACTGAATATGAACTAACCTCGGATCATCATTTACAACAGCAATAATTTTTTCATCCTGATCTCCATTATCTACCATATCCAAATAACCAACAATTCTAGCGTCTATTATGCACCCTGGAAATGTTTGTGTAGTAGCTAATACTAGAATATCTAACGGATCACCATCTAATGCTAATGTGTCTTCAATATACCCATACTCTGCAGGGTAAGTCATTTGAGAATATAGCACTCTATTCAACTTAATTCTATTTTTAACTTTGTCAATTTCATATTTATTTTTAGTGTTCATTGGTATTTCAATAACTGCTTCAATTACATTATTCATAATCTCACCTCATATGTATATTATACTAAAGTTCACAACTATTCAATAAAACATATTCACTAAATGTATATTGCTTGTTAGGATACCTTAACTATTGCTAATATAAACTTGCATCAAAGACTATTTGTCTTAGGTGTTACGAATTAATGTAATCCGTGAGTCGTAAACCATCCTAATTACGATAACTCACAATTTTTCATAAATTCAATCTCCCTTAATTTTTAAAAGAACACTTTATAAGTGTTCTTTTAATTTTATTAGTGGTAAGCCCACAATATTATTATAATCTCCAGTAAATGACTCTACAAAATTTCCTCCAAGACCTTGAATTCCGTAAGATCCAGCCTTATCTAAAGGCTCACCAGTCTCTACATACTCAGTAATTTCCTTTTCAGATAGTTTCTTAAACGTGATTATATTCTCATCATAGAAGACATCGTAGGTAGATCCATTCTTAAGACACACTCCAGTAAGGACACTATGAGTTTTACCACTTAGCATTTTTAACATTCTTACTGCATCTGCGTTATCCCTAGGTTTACCGAGAACTACATCCTCAATTACCACAATCGTATCAGCGGCTAGTATCAATTCATTATCTACATTAATTGCATCCGCTTTTTGAACAGCTAAATCCATAACTTGATCAGGTATGCTTAAACTAGTATTTAGTATCTCTTCTATATTTGGAACAACTACTCTGTACTTAACTCCAATTGAAGTTAGCAACTCGCTTCTGCGAGGTGACCCACTAGCTAAAATCAAACTTTCTTAATTTCCGGAACTCTAGTTAATAAAAGAGCACCTAATAATAATGGAATAAGTAAAAATAATACCGCAGTATTAACACTTATTGAATCAATTCTATAAAGTGTAGCTAATAAGAATGGTGAGAAAATCCCTGCAAATCTTCCAAATACGCTAAAGAATCCAAAGAACTCGTTAGCTTTTTCTCTAGGAACCATATGTGCAAAGAAACTTCTTGAAACGGCTTGAATACCACCTTGCGACATTCCTACTAAAAGAGCAACAATCAACATTAACCATGTAGTGTGTTCTTGGATTTGAGATACAACTAGTATTGTTATCACATATGCAAAAATTCCTGTAAACAACATTTTTTTTGAACCAAACACTTTTGTTAACCTACCGAATATAATAGCAAACGGGAAGGCAACAAACTGAACTATTACAATAACAGCTAATAACATCGAATCACTAACATGTAAATCAGTTCCGATAGTTGTTGCTAACCTAATAACACTATTAACAACATCTATATAAAGTAAATACGATAATAAATAAATGAAGATATGTTTATACTGTTTCCAGTTCTTGAATATTGTACCAAGACTTTCAAACGCTTTCTTCAGTTGTTGTGTTTCACCTTTTATAGAGTACTTTTGTTCAACGTCTCTAAATAATGGAATCGAATAATAAATCCACCATAACATTGCTACTATAAATGCGAAACTTATTGAATAATTGAAGTACTTTGAATCAATTACACCAAAAGTAACTAATGCGAATGGAATAATCCCAATGAAGAACGGAATCATACTACCAATATAACCCCAAGCAAATCCAAGAGCAGATATTTCATCCATTCTATCCTCTTCAGTTACATCGATTAAAAACGCATCATATAATACATTTGTTGTATTATACCCGATTGATGATATTACAAATAATACTAACAATGTTACCCATTGTAATCCTGGAATTGAAATCCCAATTCCCCCTACAATAGCAACAACGAAAAATATTTTAAAGAACTTTTTCTTGTTACCATCATAATTCGCAATTGAGCCAATCACTGGTGAAATCAATGCAACAGTTAATGCAATCCCAGCAGTAATATACATGAATGTAGAACTTACGAACCTAGACTCATATCCCTCTGCTGCAGCGATAGCTTTTGATAATATTGGAAACAACACGGTAATAACAGTTAAAATAAAGGCAGAATTAGCAACGTCATATAAAACCCAACTTCGTTCTGACTTAGAAAGTTTTGCAAATTTAAACATATTATGTCCTCCATATTCTAAATAGATTATAACATATGGCCATAGCGATTATATTATCATTAAAGAAAATGATGATATAATGAGACTGGAGGTATTTTTATGCCTGATTGCTTAACACACATATTTATGGCTGAGGATGTAAAACGCAAAATCAAAGCTGATTTTGCCTTTAATCTTGATTATTTTATTCTAGGTTCTCAAGGTCCGGACCCGTTCTTCTATTATAATTACTATCCTTGGAAAAAGACAAACAACATCGATAAGTTCGGTTCAAAAATGCATAAACACAAAACAAAGTTGTTTCTAGAAAATCTTATAAAAGTGTCTACGAATAGTTCAGTTGAACTCAAAAGTTACGCCCTAGGATTCTTGTGCCATTATTCTCTTGACACAACAGCTCATCCTTATATATATAACGTGACGGGTAACTATACCGATAAAAATACTAAAAAATACCGTGGGAATCATTTGAAATTAGAGCGAGGAATTGACGCGATACTCTTAAAAAGAAAAAACATAAACCCAAGATTTTATCGCTTAAATGGATATTTCAGCCTCAAGTTTCTAAATGATGATTTCATTAGTAAATTGAACATAATATATGAAAAGACATACCAAATGAACAATATGGGTGAAATTTACTCTCATTCTTATACTGATTTTCAATCAAACTTTAAAATATTAGTTTATGATCCACTGGGTATTAAGAAAGTTTTTTACTCAATAGTAGATATGTTTACCTCAGGTACTATGATGTACAAAAATCTAACATACAATGCCAACCTTACAAAATACGATTACATGAACACTAAGCATACTACATGGAAGCATCCTGTAACAGGAGTTGAATCCAACAAGTCTTTTGATGATTTATATAATGAAGCAGTAGAAAAAGCAGTTTCATTATTAGATTCCACAATTATGTTATTCAATGGGGAATCTAGTAACATCTTCAACAAGATTGAAAACACAAACTACAACACAGGATTGGAATGTAACCATCCTGGCAAGATGACTCATATAAACTCAATACTCAACTAGGTGAAAAAATGAAAATTACAAGATACGATAAGCTACACTTGGAAGGTTTATCAGTGACAGAAGTTACTGAACGAATCCAGGCGAATTTAATAAATGATACTGAATCCAACACTAGAAGTTACTTCTTCATAGTGTTTTCTAACGTTTTCACTTTCTTCAACTTCATATTCGTTGGACTAGCAATATGGTTAATTAGTGTAGGAGCTTATTCAGACCTTGTATTTATGAGTGTTGTATTATTAAATATGTCTATCGGGATTTTCCAAGAAGTGAGAGCAAAGCAAACTGTAGACAAACTTTCAATAATGAATGCTCCAACTGCTCATGTAGTAAGAGATAGTGTCGCGGAACAAATACCATCCAAAGAAGTTGTTTTGGATGACATCATAATCTTACAAGCAGGAAATCAAGTCCCAGCTGATTCAATAATAAAATCTGGAACTGTGGAAGTGAATGAATCCCTGTTAACAGGTGAATCAGACCTAATTAAAAAAACTCTAGGAGATACTTTACTAGCTGGATCGTTCATAGTCAGTGGGATATGTTACGCAAGGGTTGACGCTTGTGGTAAGTCAACATACGTAAGTAAACTAACCAAAGAAGGTAAAGTCCTTAAGAAACCAAAATCTGAAATATTAACTGCTCTTAATTATCTAATTAGAATAGTTGGATTAATCATTCTTCCAATTGGTTACTTCTCTTACAGAAACAGTTTAGCGCTAGGGTTGTCATCAGTTGAGACGGTTGTTAAAACAAGTGCATCAATCATTGGGATAATCCCAGCTGGATTATATTTAACAACATCAATAGCACTTGCAGTTAGCAGTATGAGGCTCGCTAAAAATAATGCCTTAGTTCAAGATCTTTATTGTATTGAAATGCTAGCAAGAGTTGATTGTATTTGTTTAGATAAAACAGGAACAATAACTGATGGAACAATGTCTGTTGAAGAATTTATTCCAGTGAAACCTAAAGGCAAAAGTGAAAAATTAATTAGTTCAATGATGCATCATTTACTCGACTCGAATCAAACGGCAGATGCATTAAAAGAATATTTCGGTTCTGATAGTCATTATGATCAAATGGAACTATTACCCTTCTCTTCTGAAAGAAAGTATTCTGCAGTTAGATTCAAAAGAATAGGAACATACGTTCTTGGTGCACCTGAGTTTATTCTAAAGATGACTCCTGAGATTTACTTTGAAGTAAATAAGTACTCTGGAAAAGGTAAGAGAGTTTTAGTGTTAGCTAAAGCAGATAAAATTGTTAATGATAAAATATCTGGTAAAACAACCTTAGAGGCTTACATTATCATCGATGACCACGTTAGAGACGATGCAAGACAAACTATTGACTACTTCAATACAAATGGAGTTGATATAAGAGTTATTTCTGGTGACAACGCAGTAACTGTTTCAGAAATCTCAAGAAAAGCAGGAATCAAAAATTATCAAAATTATATTAGTTTAGATGGCTTATCTAACGAAGACGTAATAGAGGCAACGGACAAATATACGGTGTTTGGCCGTGTAGTTCCAGAACAAAAAAAACTAATCATTGAGACATTGAAAGCTAGTGGTAAAAAAGTAGCTATGACTGGTGATGGAGTAAATGATATTTTAGCCCTTAAAGCAGCTGATGTATCAATTGCGATGGCATCTGGTTCCGAGGCAGCAAGAAACGTATCACAACTGGTTCTTATGGACTCAAACTTCTCTAATATGCCAAGAGTTGTTAAAGAAGGTAGAAGAGTTATTAATAATATAGAGAAAGTTGCATCACTGTTTTTAATGAAAACAGTGTATTCACTGATGTTAGTTCTTTTAACATTAATTGTACTTAAACCATATCCATTTAGACCAATTCAAATGACACTTATAGAGTTACTAGTTATT
Organism: uncultured Candidatus Izemoplasmatales bacterium; assembly: GCA_964589075.1. Lineage (GTDB taxonomy): Bacteria > Bacillota_I > Bacilli_A > MAG-NZ > MAG-NZ > CAZPQU01. Next base: position 59,835 of record CAZPQU010000011.1, read on the forward strand.
GGTATTCCGGGGTTCATGTTAGCACTTGAGAAAAACACAGATATTGTAACTGGAAAATTTATACAAAAAGCTTTAAAGAAAGCATTACCTGGATCAATCGTTGTATTTTTGAATATATCAATACTATACTTCTTCCAAGATACTCTTGGATTAACTCATACTGAAGTATCTACAATTTCAGCTGTTACAACTTTAATAGCTGGCTTAATTATGTTATTCCTATTCTGTCAGCCATTTAATAAGTATAGAACTGTTCTATTCTTATCAATGCTTACATCAAGTTCCTTAGCACTTATATATTTATCTGACGCTTTCCAAGTGCCAATAAATGAATTAAGTGTTAGAGGTATCCTAATGATGATTATTCTAATACAGTTCTCAGTTCCAATACTTCTTAATCTTAAGAAAATGAGGGAAACTGGAGAGATTGTATTACAAGCTGGGGAAAGATTCCTTGAAAAAATCGATCAATTAGATGAAGTTATATAAAAAAAACAGCAAATTATTTTGCTGTTTTTAAATACTCATGATCAGTTCTATTCATTATTAACGGAGTGATACTGATGAAGCCGTTTAAATTAGCATACATGTCAGTATCTTCTTCGTGAGTCGATTGAGCTACTTCATAAATATTTCGATAACCATTCTCTTCCTCAACGAACGTGTTTGTAAAATCTCTATTACCTTGCTTAGTAAACATAATCCCCAGCGATTTTTCAAACTTTTTAGCAGGGAAGTTAATGTTAAGTGCAATATCCTTGTTGTACAATTTATTCTCAAGAACATATTGAATTAACATATCAAGTTCTCTTTCAACTAAATCAAAGTCCTCTTTGTGCCCACAAGATATCGCAACTCCAGGTATTCCATTAAAGACAGCTTCGCTAGCACCTGCAACCGTTCCTGAGTAGAAAATATCATTAGCAAGATTAGGTCCATCATTAACTCCAGAAAATACTACATCAAAATCACTTCCAAACTGATGAACTCCAAACTTCACACAATCTGCAGGAGTTCCGTTTACTGCAAATGTTTTTTCGTCATATTTTACTACCTCAAACAATTGTTTAATTGTGATGCTGTGGCTCTTTGCAGACTGCTCGTGTAAAGGAGCAACTACATAAACATCAGCCACCTTTTTTAGATGTTTCACTAACACTTTTAACCCTTTTGCTTCTATTCCATCATCATTTACTACTAACACTTTCATATTATGTCAAGTAGACTATTCTTGACTTCACCTCTCTCTTGTAGAGGGTAGTCTTACT
>CAZPQU010000012.1:0-34855 GCA_964589075.1 uncultured Candidatus Izemoplasmatales bacterium
GAAGTATGAAAGGTAGATAAATGAAAAGACTAGAACTAACTGAATCAGCAACAGTTTATTATCCAAACCCTACTGAAGAGTATTCAATCAAGTGTCCTTATTGCGGTCATGAGCTTATCAGTCATGCAAGTATCCTTCATTTGAAGGGTCAGTTCAATAAAGGTAAGGGTAAGTGTACTAATTGTTTTGAGATAATGGGTATCAAATATAATCAATCGAATAATAGTATGAGTACTTATAAGAGGAGTTTACTATGAGAAGTAATTATATATTAGAACCAAAGCGTAAGCGTGTAGCGTTACTAGACTCAGAGGGATCAATATTCCGAGTATATGAATCGCAGTCAGATGCTGCATTTCGTAATGATACTTGTTCAAGTGCAATTAGTAAGGTTTGTAGAGGGCTAAAGGATTATGCAAAAGGTAAGAAGTATATATCAATTACGGAAGAGAAATATTTAGAACTAAAGAATTAAGTAATGATCTTATTAACTTATTCATAATCAAATAAAAGAGGAGAAGTTAAATGAAGCCATTTGTAATGGAGCAACTAGAGTTATCACAGTTACTTAAAAGAAATGAAACTATCAAGATTAAGACCTCTAAAACTGATACAGGAGAGTGTGCGATATACTCGTTTGTATGCATGGAGTGTCTAGCCGAAGGTAATGCATGTTCTAAGGTTAAAGAAATAACTCAATACATTAGGAGGAAATATAATGTCAACGTACCTATTAGCTGATATGAAAGAATGTCTAGGATCAGTGAAACTTAGATTTGGAAAAGTAGTCCAACAGACTGGAAGTAGGTTTGTGGCCACAATCGATTATGGACAAGGGAACAGACTTACACATGATGTATTTGAAGATGATAACCCTAGAGTCATGACTGAAGATGTAGTACTTAGAATGTTCGCAAGTGCCTTGGAGAGTCTTTCTGAAATTGAGAGGATTCTGACTATCGAAGGAGCTGACACTAAGGGACAAGCACTCAAGATTGCGAGTCTCTTTAATACCCAAGTAAGAGCTATCAATAATGAGATACATTAAGATTCTATTTCCACTGATGTTTACGATGATCAGTTTTATAGTTAGAACAAATATACCACTTTTAATAATCGGAATAATAGGTATCTTTGTAGCAGTAAAAGGACTTGCCGAGTTTCCTAGAGAGAAAAGGTATAGGTCCGAAGTAACAATTTGGTATGACGAAGAGTAATGAGGTGTTTTGATGACAATTGAATCAATATATTTACCGCTTAAGAATCACTTTGAGTTAAAGCTAGAAATCTTTAGTTTGAAGGTTGAGATGATAACCATATCTCGAAGAGAGAACACAAAGAAAACTAGTATCAAGAAGATAGAGAAGAAACTGAAGATTACAGAAGAGGCAATTAAAAATGTTGAACAGCTAATCTCAGACTTTATTGAGGATGCACCCTTCAGTAGTAATACCAGGTTTAACATAATGAGGTTGAAGCAAATTGAAGGTATGTCACATACTGAAGTAGCTAAGGAGTTGGACTGTAGCCTATCATATGTAAAAAAAATTGTTCTTGAATATAAGGCATTCTATTATGCAAGAACTGGTAACAAATACATATATCTATAGACAGTTTAAAAGATATTAGAAAACTGTCTTGATACTAGCCAAGCAAAGTGACTAAAATTAAGGAGAAAATGACAGTGAATAAAAAGAAAGCGATTCGTATTTTATTGAATATAGGTTTAATTACTTTATTAATAACTGGAGCAGTGATGATTAGTTTCATTTACCTGGAGAACCGAGTTAATAATCACATCGATACTGGAGCATGGTTCATAGCTGATAACGTGAGTGAGATATCGTTTACTCATAACGGATTACTATTTGGAGTCATTCAGATAGTTCATCAAACGAGTGTTCTTGTAGTTGGAATCATACTTGCTAGGAACTTCAATAAGTACATTATAATGAAACAACGATTGAAACTAAGGAAACTGCAAATTGTTGAGAAGTTCGGAAGAGATTTATATGAGATTGATGAGGTATTAATATCAGTTTATCGAGAAGATGATAAGTGGTACATAGATGTCTTTAATAATTACCAGGACTTCAGTTACTTTAAAAGAGAGATTACTAGAGGTGACTTTGTAGAGATTATGCAATCACAGTCTAAGATACATTCAGTAGAATTCCACTCAGCTAAGATAACAACAACTTGCCCAGAGTGCGATAGTGAGACTCTTGTACATGACTGTTTCTCTGCACAACCAATTAAGTTTAGTACTGAGAAGTTAAATAACAGAGTAATACCGTGTGGACATTGTAAACAAGAACTAATAACTAAGATGAAAGTATCTAAGTTTGAAGGTAAGATTCATTATATAACTCAATCTTCAGACTTTTGATTTCAATTTGTATATACAAAGTACTGAAGTAAATATCCTTGATTATACTATCCTGGTAACACATGGAGAGTAGATCATAACAGTAATTGATGATTTCGTACCAATATTCAGTCTATTAGTAACACCAGGCACAATGATTGTATGCATAAACGTATATACAATAGTGCCCAGTAAAACAAAAGAGAGGAGTAAGTTTATGGAATATGTTATTCAGTATCATAACATCGGTGATAAACCACTTGATAAATACATACTACAAGGCTTCACTGTAGCTGAGAAGTTATTTAACTATCTAGTTCCCTGGATGCTTAACAGAAAGATTGAACTAATAGAAGCTCAATCAATTGTTTTAGCAGCTAGAATTGGACTTACTACTCCTGAGTTTGTAACTGAGTTCAGAATACTTAAACGTATGGGTAAAGAGCTGAGAGATAAAAAAGACCTCGAGGCAAGATACCAGGAGATGTGTGTAGATAATAGACGATATTCTCGTTCCATTCAAAAAGGATTAAATGTCCTAGAGCATAAATTATTACTTATTAAGAGAACTCAAAAGCACAATACTGATAGGCACGGTTCTAGGAGATCAATTAGATTAAACATCGAAGAAATAGACAAGTTACTTTCCTGTTTCGATTTATCGTTCAGAGAGTTCGAGCTTGGTGGAGTTACTATCAACATGACTGATAATAGAGGTCTGATGATAGTTATTAAAAAGATGATCAAGAATAGAATGTTCTCAAGACTAGCTTCAGTTAAAAAGAAAATACTAAATTATCATGAGTTTGTATTAAGACAGTTAAGAGTTAAGAAGATACAAGATATTGTTTCGGTCAAACAATATAATTCAAAAGTCGTACAACTAATTAAGGAAGAGATTAAAGGCAATCCTACTGGTAAAGAGATTAGTATGATCATGTCATGGCATCATCCTTACGAAGACGTCAAGTCAGCTGTACTCGTAGCTATTCAGAACAAGGTTAAATCAATCAAGTATGTTAACCAGGTACTGAAGAACGATAGCATTAAAAGAGATTCTACATATTACGATATGTTCCAGGTAGAAACACCAGGAGCTAAGTATGATGTTAACTCTTTAGACCATTACCAAAACGACTAATATATAAAATGGATCCTACTCCAAGGATTCCACTTTATAATGAGCCTATATTGAAGGCTTATTTTTTTTGTCTTGATAACACAAGGCTGTTTATTAAGATTGTAAGGTGACTTACTAAGATATCTAAGGAGGGTTACTAAGATTTGATTTAACTATTAAGGTTGTCTACTCTATATATGTTAAAAGAACTATATGTAAATAATAGGTTTATCTTTAATCATCCGTACACGAATTATAGACTTTAAGAATTACTTTATTGTTACTTTTAAAATAAGGTAATATTGGTAGATATGTGATAACATTATAATAATAGAGAAAGATAGGGGAAACTACATGTTACTAGGGATAAATTTAACAAGCGAGAGTATTACAATAATCGAATTGGCAAGTAAAATATTGTTTTCTGCAATTGCTACAATATTGGGAGTGCTTACATACATAAAAGCGAGACAAACACTTTTTCAACCTCTACGTTCAGAAGTTATTAAGCGACAATCAAAATTATATGCAGATATGTTGGAGTTTTTTAAAGTGTTCACTCCTCATAAACTTTACCTAGAAATGGTGAGTATAAATTTTATTTCTGAGTTAGAAAACTTTGGGTTTATCTTGAGTGATTCCAAGACATATTTAAACAACAAAAAACTGAGAAGAGGGGCATTAATAGTTGCTGAACCTGGTGAACTATTAGAAGATGTGAAAGTAATCAGTTTAAAGGATGAAGACATTGATCATTTCAAATTAAATTCCAAGAACAAATACGAGAAATTACTTCAAGGGGAAGTGAACATTCAATTATTACAGTTTGGGGATGAGTACTTGCAGTATAAAAATGAACTTAAAAAATACTTAGACAACGTGTTTGTACCTTCAAACTTGAATATATTAATTAGAGAATATGACAAAATTATTTATGAAAACATTACAGGAGTCCTTAAGGATTTTCTAGAGAACTTTTTCTGCAACAATGTAGAGGAAATTAGGACACAGAAGTTCAATATGAATGCCATATATAATTTGTTTAATAGAAAGGTGTACTCAAACAGACATGTAGTTGATACTTTGAGTAAAAAAATAAAAAAGTTGTTAATGATAAAATAATGTTCAAGAAATATTATTAATGGAACATATATTGTGGGGAAAATTATCTTATAATAGTTATGAGTAACTAACCGCACAACGGGTTCTATTCACTGTTTTAATAAATATTTATCTAGTATAATGAGAGAAAAAATTAGAAATTGTAATTGATGAAAGGATTAAGATGATGGATACAAAAAAACCGTTTCTCGAATATAAGGATCAGATTAGACATCTTGAAAGCAAAGGCATAATATGCAATCTTAATGAGGATAAGGAATTATTAATAAAGCATGGATATTTCAATTTAGTAAATGGTTATAAAAGGGCGTTTCTAGAAACAGAGAGAAAACCGCATAAATACATAAAAAATGCATCAATAAGGGACTTTGCTGCTCTCAAGGAATTCGATAGTTTTTTGAGAGGAGTGCTCTTTGAAACAATCGCTTCAATTGAGGATGAAATTAGAACAATAACAAGTCATATTTTTGATTCAATTACTGGTCTAAATGATTTGCCCACATGGAAGCAAGAAAGTTCTTATGATGATAGAGGAAAAAGAAGTGACATTAAGAATTTGATAAATTCAATTAAAGGGCAAATTGACGATTTTCACTCATACGGTAATGCATATATCACTCATTATAATCATGAGCTAGGATATGTACCAACTTGGGCTATGATTAAAATAATTAAATTCACAACTTTTATTGAGTTAGTGAGGCTTTCAAAAAAAGAACTGAGAGTAAAGTTGTGTTGTCTCTATAACATTGAATTTGATGAGAAGATAAACAAGTTCACAGTTTTTATTGGAGCTATGCAGTGGATGAGAAAAGTTAGGAACGCTTGTGCTCATAATGAAAGAGTTTATGAAATAAGGTGTAACACGAACCGTGTAGTAAGTAACTATCATAGAACTTTGACTACATCTTATTCAAATAACAGGATTAACAAGTCGATTATGGATCTTATTATTTACTTGAAGTATTTTCTTTCAACCAGTGATTATCAAAAAGTAACAGGAAAGATAAATGATAAACTTAGAGTATTAAGAGGTGAATTAGGAGAGCAAGTATTTACAAAAGTTCGCTCAATGTTGGGTGTAAAGAGTGTTGATAACTTTTATACCTTACATAAAAATGTTAAAGAAATAAATTACTTAATTCTTGGGGAGTTGTAACATTATTATTAGTCTGATAATTTGACACCTAGGTTAGGTTACTGTATAATGTATTCATAGAGAAATCCAGCGTAGGTTGGATAGAAAACCGCCTTAAGGGCGGTTTTCTCGTTGGAACTATTTATGCGCCTAGAAATGTGATAAAGTTCTAGTCAATATAGACATATTAGAAAGATATTTACAGGATACTAATATGGTAGAGTATTAATTATACGAACTTTCTTAAAGTAATACATTCAACAGGATATACATTATAACTAACCTAGAGTTAGTTTTTTTATAGATATCGCAAAGAGGTCTTACTAATAATTGTGAGGATGTTTATTAGGAATGATTTACGGATTAAGGTGATTACTCTATATATGTTAAAAGAACTATATGTCAATAATAGGTTTATCTTTAATCATCTGAGATGAAATAGTGAAATATCTGTAACTTTTTATAGTAACTTTATTTGCTATACTATAGAGAGGTGAATATGGAAAAAATAACTGAGGTATGTAATAGTATTAGATTTGTGAAAACTCAACAAGAGTTTGATCGTACTACCAAAATAGTTGCGAATGAAATAAATCGTTACTCAAAGGAAAATGGTATAGACTATACTCTTAGGTACAATATTATATTGTTCAACTACCTAAAGATTTTAATTGGTAAAGACAATATTATTGATATTGGTGAAAATTCAGAGGATTTATTTATCAAAAATTATTATGATAGTTTAATACTCCTTAAGGACAAAGACATCCCAGAACATGCAAGGGAATTTTTTGAACACAATATTGATTATAACTTACAACTACACTTTTATAGATATGGATTGCACTACACTTCATTCTTTTTTTATCTAACAACTAGTTCAAAAAAATTATATATGGAGGCTCTAACAGTTCAATTCAAAAACATGATATCAATTAACAAAAGGAGTCAGATAAAAGAATCTAGGGTCTTGTCAGAAATCTATTTGACAATAACAGCTTTTGACAAAGGATGGTCTGAATTTAATTTTTTCGGAAATGATTCATTTCATAACACTGGAGTGAAATTATTCATGAATAGTTTGATAAGGAGATGTGAGTCTGAAAAGGATAAGGATATTGGAAATGATGTGTTAGAGTATAAAAATAAGTTTGAGCACTTTTTATATACTACTAACTTGATTCTTTTAAATAATACGTCAGATATCAAATTTACAGAATTAGAAGACACAGTAAAATACACTGTTATTCACCAAATAAGAGATACATATTATTCAGCCTGTCACGATTTATATAAGCTTGAATATGATAAAGGTTTTGAGGAAATAGAATTTATTCCTAGTTACAATAAGAAAGTAGATTATGATTATTTGATTGTAAAGCTAAATAGCGTTTTTGAAAAAGTAGCTTTCATTGTAACCAAGGGACTAGGCGTTATAAAGATAGACGACAATAAAATAAAGATATTACACTGTATCGAATCTATTAATAAGTATAATGGAGATCAGTTTGATAGGGAAAGTTTGACAGCTCTAAAAATAATTTTTAAATTCTATCAGAAATTAAGATTCAAGAGCGATTCCAAGTTAGAGTATTTCGGTAATTTTTATAAAAGTAGAAATGCAACTATGCATAGAATTAATCAAATGGAAATGAATTCTGCGCAAGTTCTTTTCCCTTTCTTCCTTATTAAGGATTTATACCTAATTACATTAAAGTTATTTGAGGTTACAAGTTAAGGCTATTTTAAGAACCTTGATAATGATAGAAGTTTGAATATAGAACATCATAAAAAAAAAGGAGAGATAATATGATTAATGTTTTTTTGAGTTACCCTCAGCCACATAAAGAGGATCAGCAGGCGTTCATAAATAAACTGAATAGGTATTTAGAGAATAGAGGGATAAGGACGTTAACCTTGGGTGTTAATGAGTACAATAACAATGCCCCTCTCAATGGAATAAGAAAGATTATGGATGATTCCTTTGGGTTGTTATCGATTGCATTCAAGCGAACATTTGTAGAGAAATGCACTGTAAATAAAGGGAGCAACATTTCAAAAAGAGGCGAAATAGAATTGCAATCAGTTTGGTTTTCAAGTCCATTTATTCAAATTGAGGCTGCAATGGCTTTCCAAATCGAGTTGCCTATTTTAGTATTCAAGGAGAGTGGTGTTATTGCGGAAGGGATTTTGGAAAAAGGAGTTACAGGATTTTACATGCCAGAATTTTCAATGGGATCATCAGATGATGTTTTTGAGTCGGCTGAGTTTGTAACGCTAATTTCTAATTGGATTCACCAAGTACGAACAGTAAACGATAACAGAAAGAAATAAAAATGGTTTCGCTTTTGTTCTAAACAAAATTGAATGAAAAAGGATTTGAGGGATGATATGGAGAGTACACAAATAATTATTAGCACTTTACTTTCAATAACTATAATCTTGCTGAATATAAATAGAATATCGTACATAAAGCAAAAATTTGCAGTAAAAGTTATTAGATTCACAGTATTCCTAGGAGTTGTAGCAGTGATTTTTATGACATACATATCCAATTTGGATGAGTTAGGATATACATCAACATTGGTTCTTACAATCATTTTGATTATTGTCTCATATGAGATTATTCTAACTATAAATAAGTCCTTAGCTTCAAATGTGAAGTTTCATAACTCAATGAGTGATGAGACAAAAAAAAGATACAGAGAGTTAAAAAAAACGCTAAAGCACACAAAGAATTTTGGCAAGGAGATAAATCGAAAAGGAAAACTTAGAAATTATTATCAGTATGTTAAACCTGGGATTTTTACTAGAGTTACTGGAAACGTAACTATTTCAGTTACAATGTACACACTACTATCTGTTTACCAATTTAGTAATTGGAAGTGGAATTCGGAAATGAAAGATAATTTGATAGTTATTACAATTATCTTAGGTTCAATAGTGATGCTATTAGTATATTTTTCTTTATTAGATATTCCTTTCAGAGAGAATACTATATTGGTCGCTGAGTACAATAACATGAGAAAGTTCTTGTTTAAGGAGGATCCTATAAGGCTCTACCTTGAAAATTCAAACAAAGATGAGAAGAAATATAACTATAGATGTTTTGACTATTTTGGAATGATTGTATCTGTTATAGAAAATGAAAAACATATCAGACTCTATATTACGGTGTCACTCTTTACAGAATTACAATTAATTAGATATCATAGAATTACGCATATAGACGATTCAATACCCAAATTTAATATTCTTACAAAAATCGTCCAAGAGTCAAACGTAGTTGGTAGATTTATATTAAAAGGGTAGAAGGTTGTATTCATCAAATATGTTTATGAATATAAAGTGTCTATGGGAATAAGGTGAATAAAATGAAAATAATTGAAAAATGGTTATCGAATAAAGTATTGATAATATGGTTAATAGTAACAATCTTCTTTTTGACCTTCCTGTTCATTGTGTTTAGAACAAACACATTTTATGGGACTACTCTGAACCATGTAAAAGCATCGGACTATGGTTCATTTATAGGTGGTATTATAACACCCTACTTTACATTTACAGCTGCAATATTGTACTTGGCCAGCATATATCAGAATAGAAATATAATAAGCCGTAATGAAATCAATGGTCAAATAGATTCAAGACTTAAGCACCACAATCTCATAATCAGTGAACTTGAGATTGCTGTTTACGATAAGAAAGGGAAATTTGAGAGAGTAATAAGAGGAAGGAAAGTACTGCATGGATTTATGGCAGACTTCGGTATGGTATCAGCTAAACTACTAGACTATTTGGGCACAGCTGAATTAGATTTTGGGGATATTATGAATATTTCCTTTCTTGTTACCTACTTTGGGGGTGACGATTATAGCCTGGAGCAACTAAAACCATATCTTAATAAATATAGTAAAAAAATTCAGAACCAGGTAATCGACATTGTTAAAAACACTTACTACTCAAAATCAGCTGAAGGATTCGAAGTGTTGATAGGTCACCAGCAAATGTTAGGCAGATATTTTAGAAATTTGTATCAGACATATAGAATGATATATTTGGAGAATGATAATACTTTCAAAGTAAAGTACAGAAGGTTGCTAAGGACACACCTTTCAGTTATTGAACAAGCACTGATAGTTCTAAACTCAATGTCTGATTTGGGAAGGCTATCTAGGGATGATAAAGGAATAGACTATTTGACAGAACTTGAAGTAATTAAAAATATACCAAGAAATTTTATTGCCAATATTAATTTAGAAACACTATTTCCAAAAGTAAAGTTTGAGTTTTTAGAAGTAATTGAAAAGAAAGGAGTGGGATTGATGTTTAATGAATTAACAAATGAGCACAGAACCATCTTGATTGATCTTTTTATACATGTTAAAAAGAAAAGACTGTCTTGGTATTCACTTGAGCAGTTTGAAAAACTACGCGTGTTACTCCAGAGCGTCTATGGATGTATGGATAATGTAGAAATTAATCATTTCATAGAAGGACTAAATGAGAAAGTAATGGATATAGGGTTCAAACGAAAAGCTTCAAAAAGCATTGTCAGAGACTTTGAAGGATCAATTGATTATCTAATTGAAAAAAAAACGAAATAATTTCGTTTTTTTTATTAGGAAGGAACTTTATTGTTCCTAGTGCATATATATAATTACTTGAAGGTGAAATATGAAGAAGTCAGATACTAAAACATATATTTATATTTGCTTGATGCATGGGATTGAAATCAACAGAGTATCTGTTGCGAGAAAGTTCAATGTTTCACCAAGAATGGTTAATAAGTACATCCAAGATGTTAACTGCTTACTAGCTGATTGCTTCATCTTTGAAAAGATTAAATTTGATTATACTAATAATAGATATGTATTAGATAAAAATTGACAATTGGGGTTCGAATCCCTCCGCCGCTACCATTTACATATCCTAGGCTTGCCTAGTTTATATATATTGATGTCCTTCATTTTGAAGAGGCACTTTTTTTATGCCAATAATTGGGCCAAAAAAATAGGGTTTCCAAAGAAAAACAATCCCTTTCAGGATTGTTTGTAATATTTATTGTAGTACTTAAATACTTAACCCTGTCCAATTTCCCCAGCACTTGCTAGTGCTCTCTTGACAATTACCAATCCAAATACTTCATAGACCAATGTTGCAGCCAAAACAATCGTCATAATGGTAGATCCAATATCACCTATCCAAGCTCCATGCTCGGCCGCTAGTGCTTGAAATCTCAAGTCAGCAGTTAACGCCATGTCTATAGCAACACCTGCTTGAGGGATCAAAGTCCACCCCAAGTATTTTACTACAGTCGGTGGCGCATTGACTAATTTCGCACCCACATACGCTCCTGATACTTTACCTACAACTCTAACGATAACATATACTACACCAATTACACCGATTACTCTTAACACAGCAAGGTTTAACTCCATACCTGCTATCATAAAGAATGCTAGTAAGATTGGTGCACTGTATAAATCTGAAATTCTGGTAAGTTTATGCTCGAATTCATCTGAAACAGTATTTGTAATAACAACACCAATCGTCATTGGTAATAGTATCGCTGATGCATGTACTGCAAGACCAAAACCAATCCCTAAAAATAATGATGCAATTATGACTAGCAAATATAAATCCTCTGAGGCATCCCTTTTCTTTAGGTGATTTAGTATGAATGATAATGTTAAACCAATTACTGCACCTGCAATGATGGAAACACCTATTTCTCTGACCGGCTCCCACAAAATTTCGGCTATGCTTAGTACTTCTCCGCCCAAATTAAGTAAGGTAACTCCTACGGACAACATAACTGCAAAAAACATTATACCTATTGCGTCATCTAGTGCTACTAACGGCAACAATATATTTGTTACTGGGCCTTTAGTTCTATTATTTTTTACTACAGATATGATAGGTCCTGGAGCAGTGGCTGTAGCTATTGCTCCTAATATAAGTGCATAAGTCCATTTAAGTTCTCTATCCTGTACAAAAAATAATATTGCTATAGTAACAAGTAGTGCGGTAGAAACAGCTTGCACTATCGTTATAACAGTAACTTGTTTCCCTGTTTTCTTTAGTTTTGAGAATCTCAATTCTAGTCCTATAGTATATCCAATGAATCCAATTGCAACTTGCCTAATAATTGTAAAATTCTCAACCATCTCATGATTAAATATACCTAGTACGCTAGGCCCAATAATAAGACCAACTACGATGTATCCTGTTACTTTGGGAAATTTAAACTTCGAAACTATAGAGCCTCCTACAACACCGAAGATTATCAATAATGCTAACATAAAAAGAATATTACTCTGAAGTAGTTCGTAAAAAGAGTCCCCACCAGTACTAGAGGTACTCAAAAGTGTAATTCTATACAGTAACCCCAACTAAACCCCTCCTTTATTTGTAATTTAAAATTAAGTAAAACGCTTACATTATTATACCCTTGTGTTCAATATAATTCAAGTTGTGAGATGAGAAGTCGTTTTGATGATTAAACTATGTGTATGTCGCTTTTTACGATCTAAAGAAATTGATAATATGAATAGAAGTGAATAGTTGACAAGTTTATTTTAATGTACTACAATATACCTTGTAGTACATAGTATAAAATATGTTTTGAGGAAGTGGACTATGACGGATTTTAAAAAACAAATTAATAGAGGAGTCCTAGAACTTGCTGTTCTAAAACTTATCAATGACACTGATTTGTATGGCTATGCAATAATTCAAGAAATCAAAAAACAAAGCGGAGGAAAACTCGAGTTGAAGGATGGAACTTTATATCCAATATTATATAGACTTGAGGATAATGGATTCGTTGAGTCATATTGGAAAGAAGCAATTGGAAGAGGAAAGCCAAGAAAATACTATAAGATTATGGCTTTTGGCACGGAGAGACTTGAAGTTATGCTTAATGATTATGAAGAGATTACCAGAGGAATCAAGAATATTCTGAGAAAGGAAAAATAGTATGGAAAAATATATATCAAAAGTTATTTCAAAGATAGATGTTGATAGAAAAACAAAAAATAGAATAGCAGAGGATTTATCTAACAGAATAGATGAAGGAAAAGACTACGATCCTTTCTTTGACCCTTATGTAAATATAGGTTCTCCAGAAGAAGTGGCAAAAGAGTTTTCTGAGAATTTAGATACTAGATATCCTGATCTTAATATAAAATACTTTTATAATGTAAGGTACGAGTATAAAAGTGAGAAAGCTATTTTTGGGATACCACTTATTCATATAAACACGGGAGGAACATCCAACATTAAGCGAGCTAAGGGTATTATAGCCATTGGCGACATTGCTACAGGAGTCGTAGCTATAGGTGGTATTAGTATAGGAGTTGTTTCTATTGGAGGAGTTGGAATTGGATTGATTGCTATTGGAGGTATCTCTCTTGGACTTGTTTCTATTGGTGCAATAGCCCTAGGAGTCGTAGCTATAGGTGCAATTACTTTCGGCTTAGTAAAGAGCATTGGTGCTCTTACAGTATTGAAGGATTTACTATCAAATTTATAGGAAAAAAGATGAGGATGAATTAATGGAAAGAACATTTATACTAAAGAATAAGGACTATTTACTATTGTTTATAGGGAACTTAGTCTCAAATTTAGGTACGCAAATATTTAATTTCTCAATGAGTTTATATATTTTATTTCTTACTGGAGGAAACGCTATACAAGCAGGATTATATATGGCGTTTGGGGCAGTAGTCTTCTTTGCGTTGACTCCATTCGGTGGGGCAATCGTTGATAGGCTTGATAAAGTGAAGGTTGTATACCTTACAGACTTGCTAAATGGAGTAGCTATCTTACTAGCAGGTTATGCAATATTTTCCGGTTTAAGTGTGCAAGGGACTATATTGGTACTATATTTGACAAGTCTAGTCCTGGGAGTAAATGCTGCTTTATTCAATCCAGCAGTTCGAAGTTTACCAGTACATATACTAGAAGAAGAACAACTACAACAAAGTAGCTCAATGACACAAGGGATGTTTGCATTATATGGGATCCTTGGTCCAGCAATAGGTGGAGTATTCTATGGATTCCTAAATATTGAGATTATTTTTTGGATAAACGGTATATCATTTATTTTGTCAGGGCTTTCCGAGATGTTCATTAAAGTCAAAACACATGACGAAACTTCTAATCACAAAATTACACTTAAGAATACTGTCATAGATATAAAAGAAGGTTTTAATTACTTATGGAACTTAAAAGGAATTAGAAATATGTTGTTAATAGCGGCTATTCTTAACTTCTTCACTGTTCCAGTGATTGTTAATGGATTTCCATATCTATTCACAATTGAACTAGGTGTAAACCCGATGTACTATTCTATGGTTATGGCGTCATTCCCGGTTGGTATAATTATTTCTAGTATACTTCTAGGTTCACAAAAGCAGAAGGAAAGAGTCAGTCCATTAATGGTAAAAGGTTTGTTTGGAATGAGTTTTGCATTTAGTGCATTTGCTGTAACAACATACTTGTTGCTTAATGATTCTATTTCATTCTTACTATTCATGATTGTTGCAATCGTAGCTACTGTAATTACAGGGTTCTTCAACGGATTCGTAAACGTTCCCTTTAGTGTAGCAATAATGAAGAGTGTGGAAAAGGATAAGTTGGGTAGAGTATTTAGTGTTACTTCAATAATAAGTAACGGAGTTACACCGATTGCAATAGCAATTGGAGGTGTAGCAATTACTTATTTAGGTATGAATAATTTATTTCTAATTGCGTGTACGGCGATGTTCATTACATCGTACATGGCCTTAAAAAACAAAGCTGTATCAAAAATTTAGGACTGAGATTTCAGTCTTTTCTTTTGATTCAAAAATTAAATCTGGATTAAGTAAATCCGCTAAAAAGTTTTACTAAACAATTGCACTTCTAATTTACCTACTAGATTTTCAATTATAGTAACGAATATTCAGAGTTCAGGAATGCGATTTTTTTTAGTGCATATGCAAAAGGAAGCGAGTTATACTCCCTTTTCCAAGTGTAATTCCATATTTTATATATTTGCGTAGCTACAACAACTCGATTCCTAGTTCATTACAATCATCAATAATGTCATCAGACCAAAAAGAGGATTGAACCTCTCCGACATGCATTTTGTCCAAGAAGTACATACATAATCTTGACTGACCTATTCCACCACCTACAGTATATGGTAATTCACCATTTAGTAGCAGTTTGTGAAACTCAAAGTCTCTTTTATAGTCTGCTCCTCTAACTGAAAGTTGTGTGTCTAGCGCTTTCTCGTCTACTCGAATTCCCATCGAAGACACTTCAAAAGCAATGTCTAATACCTCATTGTAAAAAATGATGTCTCCGTTAAGTTCCCAGTCATCATAATCAGGAGCTCTACCGTCATGGATGGTATTATCAGATAGTGATTTTCCAATCTGACTAATGAAGACAGCTCTATGTTCCTTTACGATTTTATATTCTCTTTCCTTAGGTGACGAATTTGGATACAGTTGTAATAATTCCTCGCTCGTGATAAAGAAAATCTCACTAGGTAACCAGTTTGATAGATTTGTATAATCTCTTTTAATGTATTTAGATGTAGACAAGAAGACATTGTATATCTTGTTCACAGTCTCTTTTAGGAACTTAGTTGTTCTCATTTTCTTTTCAATTACCAATTCCCAGTCCCATTGATCAACGTAAAGCGAATGAATTGGGGACAATTCTTCATCTTTTCTTATGGCGTTCATATCTGTATATAAACCTTGTCCTATTTTAAAGTTGTATCTTTTTAAGGCCATTCTTTTCCACTTTGCCAGTGAGTGGACAATCTGCAAAGTTTTTCCAAACTTCTCAAAACCAACGGGTTGTTCTGTGCCGTTTAGATCATCGTTTAATCCGGTACTTGCTTCAACGAATAGTGGTGCAGAAACTCTCTCCAAAGTAAGCTCTCTTTCAAGCCCCTCCTGGAAATAGTCTTTTAGTTTTTTTATAGCGCGTTCTGTTTCTAATAAAGTCAATTTACTTTTATACATGTTATCCTCCTTAGGGTAAACAAAAAAGAGTCCTCTTCCTGTTAGGGACGAATGACTCTGTGTAATCCGCGGTACCACCCAAATTATCAATTGTAATTGATCGCTTGTCAAGGTTCTATCAAACCTTTGCTTCTATAACGGAAAGCTACCGTTCCAGCCTACTATAATTTCGGTGGACACTCAGAGGTGTTCTATCATGAATTGTTTCAATGTAGACCTTCCACCATCGTCTACTCGCTATAATTGTTCCAATTCTAAGTTTCCTCTTCAACGTTTCAAGTATTTTATACTATATATTACTTTTTTGCAAATTTCTTGATGCCATTTTTATTTGAATAGCACTTTTTTTTGCTAAATTACTCCTTCATTAAGTATTCGAATATTCTTTTTGCTGCATTCTCAGGACCTTTTTGTTCCCTACCTTCTATACCTAGTTTAGTATAAAGTTCACCAACAAGAATTTTGTTTTCAAATAGTTTACTAAATACTGAGTCGATTATAAGGTCTGTTTGAGCCATTCTTTGTAATGGTCCAAATGGATTTGCAAAATATGATTCAACGATTCCTGTCTCTGATGTTGTACCTTTTGCTTTTCTTAGTCCGCGTTTAAATACGTCTACTGCACTTGTTTTATCGCTGAAGAATACCATTTCATCCTTTGCATCTTCATAGTTGTTTGCGTACAATAACAAATCAATTTTGTATCCTTTTATAATGTCTTTAAATGATGAAACCGGATACAGAAGTCTTGCATTAATTTTGTTCGGGTTCATTACAATAGCTCTGTCAATTGCTCCGAACGCGAATCCGTTCTCCAAATCATCTAAGCGAACAAATGCACCTGTCTCTGTACCGTAACCAATAATATCCCCATTTTCAATTTTAAATATACCCATATCGTCAAAGATGATTTTCATCTCTTTTAGATATTTTTTGCTTAATTTTCTAAAACTCTCAAGACTCTCAGACTTCCCAGCTCCACTATCACCTATTATAGCAACATTAGAAGTTTTACCATTTTTTAAAGTAATGTTTACCATTGCTCCATGAATTGGCAAATGACCTTTGTCTATCATTCTTGTATTGTGAAGAGTTAGTATCATTTTTTTCATGTAGCCAAAATAGTCTATTTCATCGCTACTACTAGCAAAACCAACATATAGGTCGTTCTTTTTGTCTGAGTAGAATACTGTTTTAGCTTCTTTGTTAGGTAACTTAGCTCCGAAAACATATACTATGTTAGGAGATTTCCCTTCGCACTCACTTGGTTTAGCAAGTTCAAACAAGTTACTTAAAGAGATACCGTGATTCATGTAATCTCTGTGGAAATAAATAAATGCTAATGATTCTCCAACTTTCGCTGGATAACAAAAATAGTGTGATTTGTTAATCTTAA
Organism: uncultured Candidatus Izemoplasmatales bacterium; assembly: GCA_964589075.1. Lineage (GTDB taxonomy): Bacteria > Bacillota_I > Bacilli_A > MAG-NZ > MAG-NZ > CAZPQU01. The sequence goes on from CAZPQU010000012.1 coordinate 17,173, forward strand.
CTTCACTTAGAGGATTACTGTAAACCTCTTTAAAAACTCCTGATCTTTTATTTCTTTTAGGATAAATAATAAAAGGAGGTGTGATGACAACTGATTTTATGAAAAGAATATCTTTCAGACTTTCATATTCAGTAGGTATATCTGCATAAGTTTCACTAAGTACAACACCAACATTTATTCCTGCATTTAATTGTCTATATACATTATGAGTATATCCAAGAATATTTTCCTCGATCACTCTATACACTTTCAGTATTAGATTAGTGAAATTGTTATTAGCTTCAACAAAGTTAACATTCTCAATTCCTTCAGCAGTAGAAGTGGACTGAATTAATGCATATCTCTCTAATGTTCGCCAGTAGTTATAAAATCCTTCTACAAATTCTATTAGGTCTGAACTTGTATTTAATAGAGTCTTGTATTCTGTACTTATTAGTTTTACTTCACCCGAGTTTAGTACCAAAAGAAGCTTGAATAGTTTAAGTAAGGACGTTGCTAAACAATCCTCATCTATAATTTTATGTAGCCTATCTATAAGCGACGCATCTTTTTTCTTAAGAACCGTTATATATTTTGATAGAACTTTGTTAAATCCAGTACTATCTAGTAGCTCCTGTGATGTGTCACAATACTTTTTACTGAAATTTATTACTACGTTGTTCCTGTTTTGTGAATACTCTTTAATCATAAAATCTCCCCCAAAAAATAATGTTTTAATAACATAGTACCACATATCACTTCATATCGTCCTTTTATTTCATGAAATAACAGTCTTTTAAGAGAGTAAATCTATTTTATATACAGCTTTTCATCAGCAATAAGTGGAAAATCGCCATTAACATAATATATCCACAATTTATTGAGAGTATAATAAGGAAGTTTAAAAGGGGAGGAAGTTTATGTTAGAACATGTTTTTCAACCATTGCCAAAAGGTATTGATTTTGGTATAGTCACAATTCAATATTATGCGTTAGCAATCCTTACTGGAATCCTAGTAGCTCTTTGGATGGCATACAGAGAAGTGAAAAAGCTTAAAATGAACCCTGATGATTTATCTGATGGTTTTTCAATTGGATTAATTATTGGTATATTAGGAGCGAGGTTCTATTATGTCATATATGAGTGGAGCCACTATAAACATGATATTATTTCAGCATTATACATCTGGAAAGGTGGGATGGCTATTCATGGAGCCATTTTGGCAGTAGCTGTTTTCTTGTATTTATACACAAAGAAGAAGAAACTAAATATCTACAAGTTTATTGAAGTACTGGTTCCAGGATTCTTATTAGCTCAGGCATTTGGAAGATGGGGTAACTTCATGAACCAAGAAGCCCATGGTGGACTCGTTCCAGGAATAAATGTAGATGCTCAAAGAAGTTTTTTGAGCGAGTTATTAAAACTACCAGACTTTATTGTTGATCAAATGTACTTGTATGGTCCAGATGGTCTTCAGTACTATCATCCAACATTCTTGTATGAGTCAATTTGGAATTTGACAGGATTTATTATTATGTTCTTTGTACTTAGAAAAATTAGGAGATACTGGGTTGGTGAGTCATTATCATTTTACTTAGTTTGGTACTCAGTTGGAAGATTCTTTATTGAAGGAATGAGAACAGATAGTTTGTATGTTTGGGGTACTGATATAAGGGTAGCTCAGTTAATATCGGTAGTATTAGCTCTAACCGGAGTGGCGTGGTTTATCTACAGAAGAAATAAGAAAATTTACCCAAATCAATATATGGATATTATCAGTTTAAAAGAAGGAGAGAAATAGTGAAAAAGATTATTGAAGTAAAAGGAATGACATGTGGTGAATGTTCACGCCATGTTGCGATTGAACTAAAAAAAATTAAAGGTGTAATTAGTGTTGATGTAGATCTTTCGGAGGGAATTGCTGAGTTAGATTTAGAACACCCGGTAGACCTAACTAGAGTAGCTTATGTATTAGATGATATAGGTTATAGACTCGGTAAAACTATTAAATAAGAAAATTTATAGGTCAGCGTGCTAAATGTGAATAATTTGGTTACGCTCAGCTAAAAGGTAAAACACAGTGTTTTTAGGCCAGTTAAGGATGTCTATGATAATTATAGGCATCTTTTGTTATGATATAATTATTATAAGTGAACTGAATCTTAGTTGGCGTTGGCAAGTTAGAATTACTGAAGTATAAAAAACTTTAGGAGTGATTTTATGAAAAAATGGCTAATTGTGATGGTAACGATGTTGTTACTTGCAGGATGTAGTAAGGAAATTAGTAAAGAGACTGAACTTGTTCAAAATGATCAAGTGAAGGAATCAGAGGTAGATGGAAACGTTAATACGGATGAAAATGAAGGTGATGTACAGAATAATGATTATATTGTCTGTACTGATATACCATTGTTTGAGTATTCCCCGGTAAATATAGAAAAAACGAAAGTGCTTATACCTCTGGGGTTAATGACAGGTAGTCATGTAACTCCGATAGATCATCATTACTTTCAAAATTTCGAAAATGTAGGATATAATATTGAGGTTTATTCTCCTGCAGCGGGTATTATCAACAGTATTCAACATATGCCAGGACATCCTGACGGTGAAGACTACAGAGTTGTTATCGATCATGGATGTGGTGTATCAAGTATATATATTCACTTAGGGACTTTAGCAGAGAAGTTCAAGCACATTGCTCCTGAGCTGATTGGTAAGGAAAATTCAAGTGTTAATGAAGTTATTGAGGCTGGAGAGTTACTCGGATACTATGAAAGAAATGTAGATTATAATATTGTTGACCTTAATTTTACTTTGACAGGTTTCGTTAGACCTGAAAGTTATAGGGGAGAGCCTTGGAAAATACATGTTCCTAATACATACGATTACTTCACAGATGAAGTGAGAGAACAACTCATTAGTATTAGTCAGAGAATTGCTGAACCTATTGTAGGGAAAATAGACTATGATATTGAAGGGAAACTTGTTGGTAATTGGTTCTTGAAGGGAACTGATGGTTATTCAGGTGGAACTGACCCATTTATAAGTTATTGGATGGGGCACTTAGCTATAGCGTATGACCACCTTGATCCTGAAGCAATAGTATTTTCAATTGGTGGTTATTTAGGAGAAGATTCTAGACAACTTACTGTAAGAGGAAATTATCCAAATCCAAAGGATGTTGGAGTTGGGTCAGGCGTAATTAAATATGAACTCATGATGTATGATTACTACACACTTGATGGACTTCAGTGGGATAGACTTTCAGACATTAGAGAAATTAAAGTTGGAGATATGGGGTACGTTGATAGTATTTTGTTAGTTCAAGTATTGGAAAACAATGAGATTAAGTTTGAACTGTTCTTTGATACTGCTTTAGAAGACGTGAACAGCTTCACAAGTGAAGCGATTATTTATACTAGATAATAAAAAAATACATTCTTAGGAATGTATTTTTATTTTGAACCAGGAGTGCCTGCGATATTTATTCTAGTATTATATTTATTCAGTACTGACTTAAGAGCATCATCTAGATTGATATTTAACTTATTTGCAAGGTCAATTAAGCTAAAGTAAACATCTCCAAGCTCATTCATAGTCTCGGATGTTTGAGTGAAAACTGTCTTACCGTAATTACTTCCTGTAACTATTTCCTTGGATAATTCACCTAATTCAGATACAAGATCTAAAAGCCTTAATTCAATAGTTGTATCTAAATCATTCTCTATAATAAACTTTTTCACCTGTTGCTGATTACTGTTCATTAGATCACCTCAAGTTATTATACTAGCCATTTATGAGAAATACAATTTATGTTGCGTTTCTCCTTACATAAAGCGATAATTGCATATAATATCTGGGCTAGTAAAGTAGTATATGTGCTATAATCTATATGTTGGAGGACAGATGTATGGAGTTTAATATTAAAAGTATACAGGATGGATTAATGGCCTTCAGAAACATTACAAGAGAATTATTGCATAAAAACAATAATATGATTCTCCGCGATAAATATGGAAGTGAAGCATACTACTTCAAAATGGAAAACCTCGAGTTTATTACGTACGGTGCATCTGTTAAAGAGAAGATGTTATCAAATAGTCTTAATGACAACTTTGAGAAAAAGTATGATAATGAATTTGCTCTTCAATTAAAATCTTACAAAAGAATAGTTAACGAAAAATACAATTACAGGATTTTAACAGTAAATGATTCGAAACTGCTTACTGAATTTAAACTGCAGTTCAGCAAGGACGAATTAGAATCAGGTGCGGTTTCTATTGAGGATCCATTTGCAATTGGAGCATTTGATGGAGCTAAACTCATTGGTGTTTCATCAACTTGGGAATGGGAAAACAATCTTGTTGATATTGGTCTAATAATTGCTACAGATTATAGAGGACAAGGAATTGGGACGAGTGTTGTTTCAGTATTAATTGATAATGTAATTAATAATAAAATTTGCGTATATAGAGCCGATTACGAGAATGTTGGCTCAATTAAAATAGCTGAAAAATTAGGATTTGAAAGAATAACAAAAATACATAGATTGAAGAAATAGGTGAATGATATGGAACTTAGAAATATGGAAATAGAAGAAAGAGAAAGCTTTTACAAAGAGTTTTCGTTATATAGTTTAGGTAAGACTCACAAGAAAATTAGAAATGTTTATAACATAAATAATAATAAAAAACCGAATCCTAACAGATTTATTGTTCTTGAATCATACGATTCAATTAGAAAAGCATTATTGAACAATGTTAGGTTTGACTATATCGTAGTATGTCCTGAATTAGCAGTAACTTCAGAAGCTGTAAAAGTGGTAACTGGGATTAATAAGTTAACTAAAGAAGGATACCTAGTAAGTAAAAAAACGTATGACTCTATTATTGATAAAAGTTCTAACTTTGGTGTACTAGCAATTGTTAAGTTTCCTGAAGTTGAACTTAAAACATTTGAACTTAAAGATTCAATGAGAATTGTTATATTAGATGGATTAGAAGTACAAGGAAACGTTGGAACTATTATAAGAACAGCTGATGGAGCTGGAGCTGATCTTGTTATACTTACAAATAAGAGAATAAGAGTAACTCATCCTAAGTTTATTAGAGCGAGTATGGGGACTGTATTAAATGTACCTATCGCAATAGCTGAAATGGATGAAACGATAAAATGGCTTAAAGACAATGGATTTAAACTATATCTAACTGACACTAGAGCAGAACAAAATTATGATGAACCTGAGTATTCTGGAAGAGTAGCTGTCATTGCTGGTAGTGAAAAATTCGGGATTATGAAGGCTTGGTATAACTACAAAAATACAGAATTAATCAAACTTCCAATGCTTGGACAAGCAGACTCATTGAACGTTGGAGTGGCTACATCTATCATGCTTTATGAAGTTTTAAGAAAACAAAATAAATAATATTACTGGTTTCTTTTTAGAAACCAGTTTTATATAAAATAAAGTTAAAAAAACATGGATTTTTAATTGCATTTCAAATAAAAGATGATATAATATTCATGCACGAAAAAGTTCTAGCTGATGGACCTATAGCTCAGTTGGTTAGAGCAACCGGCTCATAACCGGTTGGTCGCAGGTTCGAGTCCTGCTAGGTCCACCATTTATATTTACAGCTACGGAGAAATACCCAAGTTCGGCTGAAGGGACTGGTCTTGAAAACCAGCAGGAGGGTTAAACCTCGCGGGGGTTCGAATCCCTCTTTCTCCGCCATAATAATTCAAGTCTGATTATTCAGACTTTTTTATTTACATACAACCAAAAGTGAAAATACTGTAACCCTGTTCATGCTTATATAATGTTATTATTAAGTCGGAGTCTGAATAGGAGATAGCTTATGAAAAAAACGTTTTTGATATTATTGATACTGCTCTCGGGCTGCCAAAGTGATTCTTATGCTAAATTTTTAGGATATGAGACTTACTCTGAGGAGTTAGATAATTACTATAGGGTGATAAATGAAAATGACAACATCACTTTAATCGAAGTGAGGAACGACACAAAAGTAATTACTGAGGAATATGTTTCTTATTACATTATGGAAACACCAGAAGAATTTTGTAATGTTGCATTACAAATCCCTAATCCTAACGATCCAGAGAACCCTATAGAAGTGCCATTGCCTTGCTACAGCAAACTTCACGTAAATCTTAAAGAGAAAAATGCTCGATGCACATATTTTATACTTAAGAATGGAAATATTTACTCAATGGGTGAATTTGGTAACATTGCAACCGAAGAAGATATAAGAACGTTATTTAGTGTAATTGAAGATGTCGAGTTTTTTAATTATAGACAAGAGTAAAAATAGGAGATAGATAAAGATGGGATTCTTTAAGAAGATTAAGTATACTTACAAGAATGACAGAGTTATGTTTTATATACTGTTGATAGTTGCGTTATTTATGAGTTTTATCACTTATGAGGTTTTTTATGTCTTCAGAATAATTATCACAACTTAATTGCAAAAGTCCACTTAGGATAAGTAAATCAGTATCAGGAGGAGAGTAATATGGAATTGATTATTATAGAAATGTTTTACCTGTTAATATTATTAGTTATGATTAGTATTTGTGTTGTTAACATATTGGTTCCTAGATACATTTGGGAGAAACTTGCTAGTAGAAATGAGTTAAGTGAACCGAGTGAAACGTTTTTTAGAAAAAGCAGAATTGTGAGTGTTGTTGTGTTAATCATCCTGATAACTGTTCTAGTGTTTCCTGAGTTAATATGGTTTACAGATATGTAGCAAAAAGCAGTTATTCTGAAGTTTTTTGATAAGTACTTTTTTCAAACTTTTTAGGAGGTTACTTTGAAGTGAACCCCAAAAGGTAGACATATGAAAAAAGAGTCTACCTTTTTTTCGTTCTTCGTCTTGTTGTATTGTAGAAATACATCCACTCATGAACTAGTTTTATGTATTCCTCTAGTGAAGTGATATTATTATTGTAGAGAGTTTCTTTCTTTAATACAGAATGGAAACTTTCAATCACTGCATTATCTAATGGCGTTCCTTTCTTTGAATGGGAAATTAGAATACCATTTGATTCGCAGATGATTTTATACTCAGTTGAAAGATACTGAGAACCTTGATCCGAATGGAGTATAATTCCTTTCGGATCTTTAACTTTACTGATTGCCTGTTTCAATGTGTCGATTACTAGAGTGTTGTTGATTCTAAAACTAATTTTATAAGCTATCCAATCTCTAGTCTCCAAATCTAAAATCGTTGATAAGTATGCTCTTTTATTGTTCCATATTAAATAAGTGATATCAGTAACCCAACCAGGCTGCTTAAAATCACCTTCTAGTAGGTTATCCTTATAGTTTTCATCTGGTATAGTTGTTCCACGTGTCTTCATTGCTCGTCTCACATATAATGCTCTAACATCATACTTTTTCATTATCCTACTTACTTTTTTGTGGTTGATGTATAACCCATAATCTTCTCGCAATACATCATACACTCTTCGATAACCATAGGTCCTCTTGTTGTCATCAAACACCTTCTTAATGAGTAGATAATCACTATAGTCTGGATCAGTTGTGTGTCTATATTTGTAATAAGTAGACCTTGAAATTTCCAACACCTCAAGCATTAATCTGAGATGATATACATGTTTGTATTTATCGATAAAGTTTATTTTCTCTCTCGATCTACCTCCTCTAAGTATTCCAGATACTTCTTTAATATTTCGTAACGTTCCTTATAATCTATTTCATCACTTGAGGGTCTTCCTTTCTTTTTGACATCTAAACTTCCATCTCTCTTGTAGATTCTAATCCACGTCTCAACCGTCTTCCAACTTACCCCATATTTCTCACCTAAAAAAACATAACTTTTACCTTCTATTAGTTTCTCTTTTACTGCTTTTAACCTTGTTTCCTTATCTAGTTTCTTGAACACTTGTCCTTTTTTAGCCATAAGAAAAGCACCTCCATACAACTATTGTATCAAGGCACTCTTTTTTATTGTGTCTACTCTATGGGGTTCACTTCAACTTTGACCTCTTTTCTTTTTTTAATAAAATCAAAGAAGAGGTGATCTGATGTTTAGAGATATAATAAGGAAATTGTTTAGATTCTTTGAGAGAGTTGTTTCGTCTTACATAAGTGGGACTAAAGGGACATCGATGTTCGTAAGTATTGGAGTTAGGGACGTACATATTTGCACTTTTTGTTGTTTTCGGATCAATTACACCAAAGTGATGGATTGTTTTAATAGTAATACTTGCTCACTTTGCCTATGCGTTTATTAATAACGTTAGAGCAACTTTAAGCAAGCAGACCATCGCAGAGAAGATGATGATTTTCTCAGTTGAGACAATTGGCTTTGTAGCAATTTTGTTACTTTCTGCCAATTCACTCACTAGCGGAAGATATATATCTGAGATTAATACGTTCTTAATCACGTTCGGAATTCTGATCACTTTGGTATATTTGCCACTAATAATAAACATGTCTTTTGAGTTTAATCACAATAGTCATCAAAGACTGCAGTTCTATTTAGTACTCTTTATTGTGATGGTTATCGCGTCATATTCCCATGAAATAGGGTTATCTATTATTAGTAGTGCTTATCTGTGGATAACTGGAGAGACATTAACGAACTTAATAATCAAGAAAATATACACTAAAGAGCTGCTTTAAGGCTGCTCTTTTTGGTGTTTAGAAGCCTTCAAAATTATTGCTAAAAACCTTTATTTATAGTATTATATAAGGTGATAAGGTGCGTCAATTTAAGGAGAGTGAGTACTATGAAGAATATTAAAAGATTTATGATAATTACATTAATTGTTATTAGTACATTAATTTTACCTATCGTAAGTGGGGCAACATCGTTTGATTTGACAGTTTTTGAAGTCAATAATGCTGAAAATACTGTAACTGGATCAGGCGTGATACATACAAATGCGGATAACAATGTGAAAATAGAATGGAATGCAGGTACCTTTGGTGACTTTGATTACTTTGAAGTCTTAAGTGATTTTGCAAATCCAGGTGGAATATCAATTCCGTTAAATGCATCTAGAATACAGTCGACTTCGTGGACTATTCTTGCTGCGGGACTACCTGATGAAGGAACATACCATTTGCAAGTAAATGCGTATGACATATCTACTTCGGGAGTTACGGGGTTTGAGAGTCAAGTTGTGACGTTGGTTATAGATAAAACTACTCCAGCTGCACCAACGAGCTTTTTAATCAAGAATTCAGAAGGAAGTGTCATTACAGATTCAATTGAGAATGTCAGCCAAGTTAAACTTGAGTGGACAGATGGTACTAGTGGAGACCAACCTTATAGAGTATTTTATATTAAACCAAATGGAACTCCTGAAGAAATCACTGATATAGCTAACATTTCTGGGGATGCTACAGGATTAATAAATATAGGACCAGGTGGACTCGATTTCCTTGATTCACTAATAACCTTCCAAGTAACGGTAACTGATGAAGCGTATAATCAATCTGTTGTTGAGGAAGTATCGTTTACATTAGATACAAACGTGCCTGGTGAGGTAAGAGAATTAGAAATAGTTAATGGTGCTACTGAAATTGGCTATGATGAATTCTCAAATGCAATTACTAAACTTCGTTGGTTAGCTCCTTCTACAGGGGATGCAACAAGTTACAATATATCTTGGAAATTAGATACAGGAGGATTTTCAGGATTAGCTACTGTTTCTGGAGTCTTAGAATATAATTTTCCTGGAAACACAGAAGTAGATGATACAGATGGTAAAATTACATTCAAAGTTACTGCAGTAGATATTGCTGGAAACAATTCAACTGGTATTACAACTCAGTTTAACTTAGACACTGTTGCTCCAATATTTGATGTTACATTTATAAATAGTGAAGACCAAATAGTTACAGATATTCATTCAGGAGTATTAAACTTTGTTGAAAAGAAAACTATTAGTGTTAACAATGTTTTAAATGATATAGATAAGTTTAGTGTTGCTGCAGTTGAAAACTATGTTTCAGGAGACAGAGATGATTTGCAAGAGTTCTTAAGAAATCTTTCTGTTGATGGTTTATATAATGTATATATAATGGATGAAGCTGGAAACAAAGCGTTTTACACTTTCCATTTAGCACAACAATTTCCAACGATACCTTCAAATGATAACTTAACTATTACATCACTTGATACTGAGGAACTAATTGGTGTTCAAAGTAATGTTTCAGTTTCTTGGGTACAATCTACGGATAGTGACTTAGATCATTACAAGTTGTTTATAAACGGAGAAGAAGTAGCGACTGGGATTACTAATAGTGGAATAGTAGGAGAAATTGTAAATTATCAGTTCACTCTAGACACTATTAAATATGGAGATGTTGAAAATTATTATGAAGTAAGAACTTATGATGATATAGGTAACTACGGTTCATATGATATTAGAAAACATATTACTGAGGATTTAGTTAAACCTGCTTCAAGAATACTTACTACTTCATCAACAGAAACTGAAATTAGTTTCATGTTAGATTTGGTTGATTTTAATAGAATCTTAGATGATGTTAATGCAGTATTATATAAAGGATCTAAATTAATCGAGAAAATTCCAGTAACTGTTGGAGTTCACACTTATTACTTTGGTAACTTAGAAGATGGAGAGTCAGATTATAGAATTAAAATAGAGGCTGACTACGATTTCAATAGTGTTGAATACGACAATGATGTTTTAAATGAAGTTGATTTATACAATCTTGATACGCTTACATCATCAAACGATGTACTTGCTAACATTATAATTATAAATGTTGATGAAAGTTCAGTAACATTTGAATTAGATACAACTAAAGTAAGTGTTTCTGATGAGTCATTTGATGTAAAAATATATGCAGATAATGTACTAGAACAAACTATTGACGTAGACTTAGATACTGATATATTAACTACGGTAAGAGCTTTAAATTTCACTTCACTAACAACTGGTGTGGAGTATCAAATTAGAGTTGTAGACGGAACAGACGTTATTGCGACGGCAAATTTCTTTACACAAAAAGATGTGCCTACTACTAAATTCTTAGCATCTGAAATTGAAGGTGAAGCAATGTCAGTTAGAATCACAATTTCTGATGATGACGGAGCTATTAGTGGTGCTGACAGCAAATATGCAAGAATATATCTAGATGGTGAAATGATACAAGAAATAGCTGGCTTAAGTGTTGGTAGTAATAATATTACATTCACTAACTTAGATTTCTATACTGAATATGAAATTAAAATATTTACTTCATACGATTTAAGCAATGGTAGAGGTAAGATAACTAATGATCAAATTGGTTTATATATGGTATCAACAGCAAAAGAAGCTCCTGAAGTTGAATTCAGAAATGTTGAAATCACTGATAATTCAATTGTCTTTGATTCATACATTGATGATGACTATTATTCTATAGTTTCTGTAAAAGCAGTTTTATACCAAGGAATTAATGCTGTTGGAAAAGAAATTTTACTGAATAAAGGTACTTTAAGAAATAGAGAGTTTTCTTCTCTAGATTCTTTAACTAACTATAGAATTAATATTGAAATAGTTTACGATTTAAAAGATGGAAACGGACATGTAATTAATGAACTGTTCTATGGGATTAATGCAATTACATTAAAATCTCTACCATCAGTAGAAGTTACATCTATAACATCTGATAACAGTTCAATTACTGTTGTGGCTAGAATAATTGATGATAACAGTTCTTATGAAAATGGACTTATTAAATTATTCTCAAATACACAGATTCCACCAGTAGATATGTTTACATTTAGTGGAACAGGTGTAAAAACATTTGTTTTCTCAAATTTAGATCCAGATAAGATTTACCGAATTAAAGTTGATGCAGAAATTGACTTGAATGATGGTGAAGGAATGTTCGATCTAATTATTTATACAAAAGAAGTGATTACTAAGAAAAATATCGCAATCGATATTATTGCCATTGACGGTGGAACTGATCAAGTAAGCTTCAGTGCAAATGTTCTTAACTTCTTAAGTGAGAATATTTATGCAAAACTATATCGTGGAGACGATTTAGTAGGTAGTGCTGTAGCAATGGTAGCGGGAGACAACGACGTTGTGTTCCAGGACTTAGAACCAGATACAGTTTATACAATCAAGGTTGAGTATTCAAATGGTACTAAGGACCTTTGGGAGTATCAAATACTTACAGATAGTATTTTAGAGTTAATTGTTCCAACACTAGAAATAGTTGAAGAGACAGTTGAAGGAAATATTGTCACATTAAAAATTGAAGTAAATGATCCTGACAATGCACTTACTAGTCAAATAGTTCAAATAAGAACATGTAATGAAATTGGACTGTGTACTGTACAAGAAATAAATGTAAGTATTCTTGAAACAGGATTGTCACTTGTATTACCATATGAAATAAATACAATAGAACTAAACATGAGTTATAATACTATTAAACAAACTGGTACAGCGACAGACTCTACTGAGCAAATAACAGTAGAAGATGAACCGGATCCAGTAGACCCAATTGACCCAGGTCCAGAAGAGCCAATTGACCCAGATGATGAGGTTGGATTCTTCCAAAAAATATGGAATTGGATTAAAAGTTTATTTGGAAATTAGCTAAATAAAAGTGGAGAAAACCCTCTCCACTTTTTTATTTAAAAACAGTGTAAATATTCTTGACTATTAGCATATAGTTTGTTATTATTATTAGGCATTGAAACATATCGCGGAGTAGAGCAGTCAGGTAGCTCGTCGGGCTCATAACCCGGAGGTCGTTGGTTCAAATCCATCCTCCGCAACCAAATGGTCCAGTGGTGTAGCGGTTAACATGTCGGTCTGTCACACCGAAGATCGCGGGTTCAATTCCCGTCTGGACCGCCATTTGTGGCTCCATAGCTCAGTCGGTAGAGCAATGGATTGAAAATCCATGTGTCGTTGGTTCGATTCCGACTGGAGCCACCATTTATAATTTATTGTCTATAAACTACTCGAATTTATGACACAAGCAAAAAATTAGACAATTTAACTTATAAGAATGAAATCTCTTTACGAGATTTTTTTTCTATTATATGGGTATGGTGATTTACTACATACTAGGTACTCGCTCGTGCACCTTTTGATCTCGGTCCTTACTTCCTCCGGAAGAACGGACACGCAAAAGGTTACTCGCTTTATTCCTTACCTCATCAGTTCTCTCTTACCTTTCGGGTATTCCGAATAACTATGAGCATTTTCAATACTTGATAAACTTTCAGTTTATGCAAGTTTGACTACTCATTAGCTATTCTAGGATGAATCTGATTCACTATCACCAAGGGTGGAGACTTAAGGTACCCTTGGCTTAGTTCAAGGAATGGAGTGTCTTTCGTTGTAGGCTTTGTAACTAGTGGTTGGCTACTAACTCCCCCCGCCTGTTTGCGCATACGCTACAAACGATTATATTTATTAATCTAAAGTAGGAAGCTGGTTCTTAGAAAATCAATGACACTCACAGATTTTGGTAATCGTAAGAATGGCTGAACGACAGCATATCTAACTGGACTGTATTCACACCTAAGACAGTGAACACTTCCCAATCTGTATATTCAATTGAATCTAAGAAAAGGATTTGATTGTATGAATGAATTAGCACAAACTGGAATTGAAGCATTAGCAAGTATGATAGCAGTTGAAGTGAATCGTCAGTCTTCTGCAAAGCATAAGAGATATGGATTCACTCCAACTTTATCTTTTAGAGAGGCGTATGACCTTGAACATTATAGAAGAAAGAGTATGGGGAATAGTGAAAACACTATTAGACTATTTAATAGTAGTCTCAAGAAATTCTTGTCTTTCCTTATTTCTATAGGGAAAGATCGAGATGTTTCAAAAGTTACTGTTGAGGATATTGAGGACTACTTGATACACTTAAGAGGAAGTGGAATTTGCAGTGTCACTATCAACACACAAATGACAATGGTCAAACAACTATTTAAGACTCTAGTTGAGAGAGATAAGTTAGAAAAAAATCCTACTAGATTAGTGAAAAGAGATAAGGAAATCAGAAAGAGAAAACGAATCTTATCATTAGATGAAATCAAACAACTCATCCTGTCTTTTGATTTAAGATTTATCACCCATTTCGTGGGGTTGACTATATTTATGGTTCATAATGACCTGGGATGCAGAGTTAGCGAACTTAGCAGTATGAGAGTTGAGAATGTTGCTTTGGCCAAAGGGGAGATTAAATACTATGCAACAAAGAATAAGGTAGAGGTGTGTGTACCTCTATCACCTATCACTATTTTCATTTTAAAGATATACATCAAAAATGTTTTAAAGGGAAAAAGAAAAGGATGGTTGTTTGTTAATACATCAAACAATGGAAAAGTGATATCAAAAGAGAAGATTAAAGATAGACATATTAGTCGAATATATAAGGAAGCAAGCGAGAGGGCAGGGTTTGACTTCACTTTGAACACTCATACAATAAGAAGAACAAAAATAACTCAACACCTGATGAATGGTGGAGACTTGGCGAGTGCACAAGAATTAGTAGGGCATCAGGATATAAGAAGTACAAGTAAATATGTTCACTATAGTAAAGAAGCATTAAGGGATAAACAAAGCAAATTTGGAATCTTCGCTCTTATCCGAAAGGAGGGAGAATAATGAATAAAGAGATTCTAGCGCTAGAAGACATATTGAAGAAGTACTTAAATAATGATATCGAAATAGAGGAAAAGCTTGAACAAGAAACTATTGAGAAGAAACATTATGAGTTTATTAGTGATTCTAGAAAAAGAGAAGCAGTAAAAAGTGGACTGTCATTTATTGATGCTTACAACTTTTTTATTGATTACTCAATTAAGCGTAATAACAAGGAAGTCACTATAAGAAATAAGCAGTATAAACTAGCATCATTCAAGAAATTTTTGAAGCATCCACTTTCGTTTGGATTCAATTATGATGTTGGTTACTATAACGATATAACACTAATAACAGAAGGAGTAATAAATGATTTCCTATCGACTAGAAATAGACACAGTACTGTACTTGTAAGCAGTTACTATTCAGTTATAAGAGCTCTCTTTAATTATCTCGAAATGGATAGACTAATCATCAGTAATCCAGTCAATAATATAAAACTGAAGAACCACTCAAGAAAAGAGTTGAGAGTCCTTAGTCACAACCAGATAATTAGTCTAATAAATCTATTTAACAAGAATAGGAACATGGGTTTGAGAAATCTTTTGTTTGTACTACTAATATTAGATACGGGACTATTAGTAAGTGAACTGGTAAATATTAGGAATGAGGATGTATTGCTACAATCAATAGTGATCAAAAGTAGTAACGGTATCAGAGAAATAGATATATCAGAGAACACTAAAAAATTACTTGAACATTATATTGAAGACAACTGTAATGAGGACTCATTGTTTCAAAATAGTAACAATAATAAATATGATCCTAGAACAATAACAAGGATGCTATCATCGAAGTCAAAGATAATAGGATTTGATATCAAACCTACTATTCTTAGAGACACATTCGCAATGGATTACTTACAGTCAACTGGGGACTTTGTAGGGTTAGCATATATCCTTGGAACAACTATCGATAATGTAAAGTATAGATACTCATGTGTTCAAAACTCCTATAAAAGAATAAGTGACATAGTTTTGTAGTAAAAAAACTAAAAGTAGGTACTTGAGTTGTAATACAAAGTATATTGTTATTAAATTACAAGGTAATTGGTTGGAGGATGCAGGGCTTAAAGTAAATGGTTATGTAGAATTAAAAGTAGAAATACTAGGATAGTAATCATAAAAGAAAAGCAGAGTTAAAAATCTGCTTTAAATTGTAATGCCTTTTATAATTATTCGACCAGAATTGAAGCATCTAAGATATTGCTTACAATATGTGTTGGTTCAACATCTGCCCAAGTATGTCTAAATTCTTCAAGGCTTTCTTTACCAACTCCCGTAAGAACAAGAATGCTTTTTGATTTGATTGAGTTTGCCAACATCATATCGGACTTACCCATGTCACCGATTACGTAACTGCAGTCAAAATCTATCTGATAATTCTGTTGGATTTGTTTAATCATACCTGTTTTAGGTTTTTTACAGTTACAGTTCACTCCTGAAGTGTGAGGTCAGCATTCAATCCCATCGACAGAAACATCCTTAAATATTCTTTGTTGATGGTACAAATATTCATCATAGGTAAACAACCCTTTACCAATTCTGCTCTGGTTAGTTACCACGAAAACCAAGTAGCCCTTAGTTTTAAATAAATTGAGCGCCTTGATTGAATAGTTATAGAACTCAAAATCTCTTATATCACCAATTCCATTACCACCTAGTGTTCCTTGTAAGTCAATGAAAACTGCTTTCCTCATTTGAAATCCCCCTATACAATTTGAATGTCAATTAATCTGTAGTTAATGCTTCTAGAATTGATTTTGAAACCCTTATAGCAGCCTCTCTGTTCAGTTTATGGACGATATCTATTTGATTTTCCTCCTCTACAATATCAGAAATACTTCTGACAATGGCGAATGGGATGTTAAATATGGTGGCTGTATGTGCGATTGCGGCACTTTCCATATCTACTGCATATATATCGTCATATATGTTTCTTATATTATTGAGTGCACCTAATTTAGAAATCCACTGATCTCCTGATGCAATCGTGCCTTTCTTGAATTGAATTCCATTATTACTATAGAAATTACATAATTTTCCCACAATGCTTTCGTTAGTCTTAAAGTAAGGATCTAGACCAGGTACCTGTCCGAATACGTATCCTTTCTTAGAAATAGTGTTGTCAAAATCATGATAAACGATTTTGTCACCAACAACTACATCAAAATGAGTTGCACCATTAAGACCACCAGCTATTCCAATGTTAAGGATATAATTAATTTTGAAAGAACTAATCATCAAGGTTGTTGTTATAGATGCATTTACTTTACCTGCACCTGCGTAAGCAATTACGAATTCACAGGCTTTATATGTCCCTAAATAAAATTTTACCCCGTTGATATTCTTTTCTGATAAATTGGTTAACTGAGATACAACTTCATCAATTTCATACTGTACTGCACCAATAATTCCATACATAAAAGAATCCTCCTTATGTAGATTTAAACACAAGAGTATTATAACACCATTTAATTAAAAGTAAATTCAGATTATGAGTTAGTAATTGTTATGAAATTCTAAAACAAGCAGGGGGGTAAATCTTATAAATAAAAAAGATCTTACCTATTAGAAGGTAAGAGAGAACTGATGAGGTAAGGAATAAAGCGAGTAACCTTTTGCGTGTCCGTTCTTCCGGAGGAAGTAAGGACCGAGATCAAAAGGTGCACGAGCGAGTACCTAGTATGTAGTAAATCACCATACCCATATAATAGAAAAAAAATCTCGTAAAGAGATTTCATTCTTATAAGTTAAATTGTCTAATTTTTTGCTTGTGTCATAAATTCGAGTAGTTTATAGACAATAAATTATAAATGGTGGTTTTACAGACAGTTATAAGAATTATTCCCAAAATCAATATATATTCAATTGTTACTATTATTATAGAGCAAATACTGCTGTATAACAAACACAAATGGGAAGTATTTGCTATGAAAAACCAGATACTTGCAAATATAAATGGTGTTATAAGCGAATAATTTCAGATACAGGCAATAAAAGTGTCTGCAAT